>JBGAST010000004.1:0-127445 GCA_044229575.1 Holophagaceae bacterium
GGTGCCGCTGTAGACGTAGACGTTGGCGTAGACCGTCATCGCCGAGGCGCCGCTGTTGGTGTAGGTCACGCTCTCGGTGGTGGTGCTGCCCGTGCTGCTCGCCAGGTTCGTCCCTGCGCTGTTCTTCAGGGCCAGATCCCAGTCCGGACCGGCCGGGCCCGTCATGTTGATCGTGATCTTCTGGCCCGCGGCCAAGGTCAGGGCGAAGAAGTCGGGGTTGCCCGTGGCGGTGTGGAAGCCCTTGATGGCGGTGTAGGTCGAGGCCACCGCATCGGCGCCGGCGACGGTGTCGTTGGGCTCGGCTTCGGTGAAGGTGGTGCTCGGGGGCACCGCGTTCACCGTGAGCGTCGCGTTGGCGGACGTGGCGCTGCCGGCGCTGTTGGAGACCACCACGTTGAAGGTGGCGCCGTTGTCGGCGCCGGAGGTGGCGGGGGTGGTGTAGGAGGACCCGGTGGCCCCGGCGATGGCGGCGCCGTTCTTCCGCCACTGGTAGCTGAGGGGTGCCGTGCCCGACGCCGTCACGGTGAAGGTGGCGGTGGCCGGGGCGGTGACGGTGGCGCTGCTGGGCTGGCCCGTGATGGTGGGCGCCGTGGCGGTGGAGCCCAGGAAGCTCAGGTCCAGGCGCCCGCCGGTGGTGGTGCGGCCGGAGAGGCTGGCGAGGGGCTTCACGCCGGCGAGGATGGCGGCGCGAAGGTCGTTGCCCCGCTTGCCGGTGGCGGCGGCGATGAGGGCCGCGGCGCCGGTGACGTGGGGGGTGGCCATGGAGGTGCCGCTGAGGGTCGCGTAGCTGTTGGCCGGGGACGTGGAGGAGATGGAGGACCCGGGCGCGCCGAGGTGGACGGTGGTGGCGCCCCAGTCGGAGAAGCTGGAGAGGCCGCCGGTGCTGGTGATGGAGGCGACGGCGATGATGTTGTTCCAGCCGGCCTGGGCGGTGGTGTCGTAGTTGCTCGGGTAGTGGGGCGAGGTGTCGTTGTTCTGGGAGTCGTTGCCGGCGGCGGCGCAGTAGAGGACGCCCGCCTGGGCGAGGCGGGAGATGGCGTCCAGCTCCGCCTGGGCGAAGGGATCCCCGCCGTAGGAGTTGTTAGTGGCGACGATGTCGAGGCCGTGGCGGTTCTTGAGGTCGATGACGTAGTCGATAGCGCGGATCATGTCGGCGCCGGTACCGCCGTTGGCCAGGAGGAACTTGCAGCTGATGATAGAGACCTGCCAGCAGACGCCGACGCTGCCGACGCCGTTATTGCCCGTGGCCCCGATGGTGCCCGCCACGTGGGTGCCGTGCTGGTCGGTGCTGGTGGAGCCGGTGGCGGGGCCGTCGTAGACGGTGGCGTCATTGTTGCCGAAATCGTACCCGTGGACGTCGTCGATGAAGCCGTTGCCGTCGTTGTCGATGCCGTCGCCGGCGGTCTCGAAGGGGTTGGTCCACACGTTGTCCACCAGATCGGGGTGGTTGAACTGGACGCCTTCGTCGATGACGGCGACGTAGACGTTGCGGGACCCCACGAAGCCGGCGTTCCAGGCGGCCAGGGCGTTGAGGCCGTAGGCGTTGGAGGGGCTGGTGGCGGGGCCGTAAAGGCCCCAGAGGTTGCCGCCGCCATAGCGGGGGTCGTTGGGGGCGGCGCAGTGGCGGTAGATGAAGTTGGGCTGGGCGTAGGCGACGTCGGGGTGGGCCTGGACGCGGCGGAGGGCCTCCTCGATGGAGAGGCCGGCGGGAATGCGCACGCGCTCGAGGTCGCCCCGGACGTCCGCCACAGGCGCGCCGAAGGGGATGGGGGCGAGGCGGGCGTCCTCCCGATGCACGGCCTCGAGGGCGCGGCCCTCCAGGGGGGCCAGGACCTCGGCCTTGGTCTCGGCGCTGGCGCCGCGGCGGTACTGGACGAGGATCTCGCGGGCGACGGCGTGCACGGGGCGGGTGCCTTCGGCGGCGAGGCGGCCGCGGGCGTCCAGGCGCAGCTCGACGATGGGCCGGGGGCCGTCCTGGCGGAAGGGGCCGTCGGGGCGGTCCGCGGCCAGGGGCGCGCCGGCAGCCAGGGCGCCGGCCACCAGGAGGGCGGTGAAGGTGGAGACGGCGGAGTGGGCTTTCGTTGCCATCGGCAACTCCTTTCGGAAAGGGGAGGGAGGGAACGTCCGGCGGCCGGGCCCGCCCATCCGGCGTCGGAGGGATCGGGCCAGGAATCCTGCGCGGCCCGAAGGGGCCGCGGCGGACTTGGCGCGTGGAAGGAGCTTGGGGGTTGAGGACCAAGATCCCGCCCGGCCTTGGTCCTTCCCTCATGAAAGGTTGTGAAATCGTCCCGGCCGATGTCCTTGCCGCGGCGGCCGGTCCGGGCCCGGGAGACGGTTCCAGATTTCATAACCTTTCATGCCCTTGCCCGGGACATCGAGGCCTAGCCTGACCCATTCTCCCGTTCCTTGGCGCGCGCTGGCCTCCCCTGGACCCCCAAGTCCAAGGGCCGGACGGCCGCTGATCGACCGCCGGGCTTCCCGGCGGCACCCCGCCTTACCTACACCCTGGAGGCTTGCATGGCCATGCTCCCCCGACCCCTGTCCCTGATCGCGGTGCTCCTCGCGGCGGCACCGCTGCGTTCCGGCGGGCCGATTCCCGCGGCGGATCCGATGCTGCAGCTGCGTGGCGAACGGGCCCAGCAGCGGCTCCACGCCCAGCGCCCCGAGCTGGGCCTGGGCGATCTGGACCGGTTCCTGGTGCACCGGATCCAGACCGACGAGCTGGGCCAGACCCACACCCGCCTGCGCCAGTTCCACCAGGGCGTCCGTGTATGGGGCGGCGAGGTGATCGTGCACGAGGGCCGGGAGGGCGAGGATCTGCCCCTGACCCTGGCCCACAAGGGCTCCATCGTCCTGAACGTGACGCCTTCCCTCAGCGAAGCCGAAGCGGCTGGCGTGGTCCAGGCACATCTCGCCCCCAAGGGTCCCTACGCCCATCCCCCGGTGGTGGAACTGGTGATCCTTCCCCAGGAGGTCCGGGTCCCCCGGCGGGGCCTCCGCAGGGCTCCCGAGGAACTGGACGCCACCGCCTTCGAGAACCAGGTGGTCCGCCACACCCTCGCCTACCACATCCACGTGGAGCTCGAGAACCCCGACGACACCCGCCACGTGGACTACCTGGTGAACGCCCACACCGGCGCCATCCTCGACACCTGGGACAGCCTCCAGGCCGCCGGGGCGGTGGGTACCGGGAAAAGCCAGTTCAGCGGCACGGTGGCCCTCAACACCAACACGACCGCGAGCGGCTACGAGCTGAGGGACACCACCCGGCCCGCGAGCGGCGGCAACACGGTGAACGACATGAACCACGCCACCTCCGGCACCGGCACCGTCTACACCGACGCCGACAACAGCTGGGGGGACGGGCTGGACTACAGGGAGGCTCCGGAGCCCACCACCTCCGCGAACGGCCAGACCGTGGCGGTGGACGCGGCCTTCGGGCTCCAGGCGGCCTGGGACATGTACAGGAACGTCCATGGCCGCAACGGGATCGACGGGCAGGGCCGCGCCACCTACGCCCGGGTCCACTACGACAACGGCTACGACAACGCCTTCTATTCCGACCAGTGCATGTGCATCACCTACGGCGACGGGACCAAGCGCCTGCCCTACACCCCCGTGGACATCGCGGCCCACGAGTACAGCCATGGGGTCTGCTCGACGACGGCGGGGCTCATCTACAGCAAGGAGTCCGGCGGGCTGAACGAGTCCAATTCCGACATCATGGGGGTCATGACCGAGTTCTACGTCCGGGGCGCGAACGGCCAGGGCGGCGTCATCCCGGACACCGGCGGGAACTGGACCCAGGGGGAGCAGATCGCCACCCCCGCCTCGCCCAAGTTCCGCGTGATGTACAAGCCGAGCCTGGACGGCAAAAGCGCCGACGCATGGAGCTCCACCCTCTCCACCCTTAACGTCCACTACAGCTCCGGACCTATGAACCGCTGCTTCTACTTCATGAGCCAGGGCGCGACCACGTCGGGCGACACCTCGACGACCTACCTGCCCCAGGGCATGGCGGGCATCGGGAACCAGAAGGCGGCGAAGATCTGGTACCGGGCCCTGACCACCTACATGACCCCCTCCACGGACTACGCCGCCGCCCGCATCGCTTGCATCCAGGCGGTCCGCGACCTGTACCCCCTTTCCGGGCCCGAGGAGATCGCCGTCTGGAACGCCTTCGCGGGGATCAACGTCGGCGGGCCCTGGGCCGGCGTGGATGCGGCCCCAGTGGTGTCGGTCTCGGAAAGCGGTTCGAAGGGGATGGTCACGTTCAGCGCCACCGCCACCGACGACAAGGGCGTGGCGAAAGTGGACTTCCTCCTGAACGGCGCGGTGGTGGGGACCAAGACCGCTTCGCCCTACGCCATGACCTACGACTCCCTCCTGGAGGACGACGGGAGCCACACCCTCACGGCCCGGGCCACGGACACCGCGGGCCTCTTCACCAACGCCACCATGGCTTTCCCCATCGCCAACGGACAGCTCGTCAAGAACGCGAGCTTCGAGAAGGGCTACGGCGTGGGCTGGTCCAACACCAGCGGCATGCAGATCGGCGCCATCCTCAACACGCCCTCCTTCGATGGGACCAAGTGCGCGAAGTTCTGCGGCAGCGGATCGGCCATGAACGTGCGGCTCTTCCAGGCCGTGACGATTCCCGCCAACACGGTCTCGGCGACCCTCAGCTTCGCCCTGAAGGTGGAGACCAAGGAGACCTCCACCGGCGCCCGGGACACCTTCGCCGTGCAGGTCCGCGACGCCTCAGGCGCGGCGGTGCTCGGCACCCTCGCGACCTACAGCAACCTCGACGCATCGGCAGCCTGGGCCATCAAGACCTTCGACGTCAGCGCCTTCAAGGGACAGACCGTGCAAGTCTCCTTCCTGGGCACGGAGGACGCCGCCATCTCCACGGGCTTCCTCCTGGACAAGGTGAACCTGATGGTCACCGGCGGCGGGACCGCCGACACCACGGCTCCCGTCGTCAGCGCTTCGGAGAGCGGGACCGGCGGCATGATCTCCTTCGGCGCCACGGCCACGGACAACGTCGGCGTCACGAAGGTGGAGTTCACCGTGGATGGCGTGCTGAAGGGGGCGGACACCACCGCGCCCTACGGGATGACCCTCGATTCGACCACCCTCGCCAACGGCAGCCACACCCTGGTGGCCAAGGCCTACGACGCCGCCGGGAACGCGGGCACCTCAGCCTCCGTGCCCTTCTCCGTCAGCAACACGGGCCCGGACACCACCGCGCCATCCGTGTCGGCCTCGGAGAGCGGCACCAGCGGCACGATCACCTTCGGCGCCACCGCCACGGACAACGTGGGCGTCACGAAGGTGGAGTTCACCGTGGACGGCGTGCTGAAAGGCACGGATACGGCCGCGCCCTACGGCCTGACCCTCGACTCCACCACCCTGACCAACGCCACCCACACCCTCATGGCCAAGGCCTACGACGCCGCCGGCAACGTGGGAACCTCTTCCGGCGTGGCCTTCACCGTGAACAACCCGGTCTCCACCACCTTCAGCGAGGTCGAAAGCAACGGCAGCACCGCTGCGGCCAATGCGCTGGCGGATGCGGTGACCAAGGTGGTGGGCACCATCGGCAGCGCCACCGACCAGGATTTCTTCCGCCTCGTCCTTCCCGCCGGCCGCACCCTCACGGTCAACATGACGGGGCCCGCCAAGGACTACGACCTGTACCTGCTCAGCAGCACCGGCAGCGTCCTCAAGAGCAGCGCCGGGAGCGGCTCCACCGAATCCGTCGCCTACACCAACACCACCGCGGCCGCGGCCACCTTCTACATCAAGGTCGTGGGCTGGAGCGGGGCCTTCTCCACCACCGCGCCCTACACCCTGGCCCTGGCCCGCTGAGGAGAGGCCTCAGTCCACGGGCTCCACGGGAGCCGTCCACCGGTACCCGATGCCCTCCACCGTGACGATCCATTCCTCGCCCAGCTGCTTGCGCAGCTGGGCGATGTGGACGTCCACGGTGCGCAGGCCGGGGCGCGCGTCGGGCTCCCAGGCGAGGTTCAGCAGTTCCGTGCGGGCGAGGGTGTGCCCGGAGCGGCGCCAGAGCACCTCCAGGAGCCGCACCCGCTGGATGCCCAGGTCCAGCCAGGCGCCGTCGCGCTGGATCCCCAGGCGGCCCCGGTCCAGCAGGAAGGGCCCCGAGCGGAAGCGGGAGGCCCTGGCCTCCGGCGCCTTCCGGCTGCGGCGCAGGATGGCCTTCACCCTCCCGAGGAGCTCCAGGATGGAGAAGGGCTTCACCAGGTAGTCGTCCGCCCCCAGCTGGAAGCCCTGGACCCGCGCCGGCTCCTCCCCCCGGGCGGTGAGGATCAGGACCGGCGTCTCATCCCCCGCATCCCGCAGGGCGCGGAGCACCTGGAAGCCGTCCATCGCCGGCAGCATCAGGTCGAGGACCAGCAGTTCCGCCGGCCGGCTCCGGTGCGCCACCAGGGCCGGGAGCCCGTCGGGGCAGGCCTCGACGGAGTAGCCCTCGGCGGCGAGGTCCGAAGCGATGAGACCCCGGAGCCGTGGCTCATCCTCCACCACGAGGATGCGCGCCCCCGGCGGAGGCGCGGAGCCCGGATCCGGGCGGAGTGGCGGGATGGGCGGCATGGCGGCCTTGAAACGGGGGGCGGGGTGGGAAAAGCCATCCTCTCAGGGCGAACAGGGCACTTCCACCCAGAGATGGCCGGGGGGGCCACACGGATCCCTGGGGCCTTCCTCAACCTGTCTGGCATTCCCCTGGAACCGGTGCCGGTCAGGACCCTGCTTCCGGAGCCTGGCCCGGAAGATTGGCGAATGCCGCCCTGGATAATTAGCGAAAAAACGGTTGTCCCGGGCTTGGATCTCTGTGCCCGGCTGGGGCGGCTTTCCCGGGAATCTCCACTAGGCTCGATGGGACCGGGCCAGCGGCGGCTTCCCATTCCAGGGGGCGCGCGCCCAGGACCTGGAGGGGCGGGGCCAGGCCCTCGATGATCGACGCGAGGGTGGCCTGCGGGGCGCCTTTCGTGTTCGAACGGGTGGTCCCCGGTCCGGAGCCCCGTTTCACCGCCTATGCCCTCGGCCCCGCGGCGAGGCTCCATGCCGGCCGGCCAAACCCCGCGCCAGGAGCCCCTGCCGGCCTGCCTCCTCAGCGACCGGGGCCATGACATCTAGCTGGGCTCGCCCATACGGCTCGGAAGCCTCGACGCACCTCGAGGCCGCGTGGCCGCCCGGGCGCCCCGGAGGCCAGCTGGCCCCCCCGCGGGGTTCGCTCGAGCCCTCCGTGAACACCGCCCGGCCCATGTGATTTCAATCACGCGGGGCTCCATTGGGCGCGGCCTACATTGTCGTCAATTTCATCGAGCCTGGGAGGGATCCGTGCGGAGGTGCGAATGGCCAAGTCGACGCCTGCCGCCGGTGCCGTCCTGCAGGAACTGCTGGTTTCAAGGCGTTGACGAGACGCTTCCCGTTTCCCACTTGCAAGGAGAGGACCCATGAGCGATTCGAAAGGATCCATCTGGCAGGTCATGCAGGAGAAGGGCTATTCGCGGCGGGAGTTCGTCCAGTTCTGCGCCTTCGCGGCGACGGCGGCGGGCCTGAGCGGCAAGGCGGCCGCTGCCGTCGTCGATGCCTTCGAGAAGAAGCAGCGCCCCCCGGTGGTGTGGCTTCACTTCCAGGAGTGCACCTGCTGCAGCGAATCCTTCATCCGCGCCTCCCACCCCATCGTGGCGGACGTGCTGCTGGACGCCATCTCCCTGGACTACACGGAGACCCTGCAGGCCGCCGCGGGCCACGCCGCGGAGAAGTGCCTCCACGACACCATGAAGGAGTACGCCGGGAAGTACATCCTCCTGGTGGAAGGCTCGGTACCGAGCGGCGCGGACGGGGTCTACTGCACCATCGGCGGCCGGACCGCCAAGGACATCCTGGCGGAGGCCGCCAAGGGGGCCGCCGCCGTCATCGCCTGGGGGAACTGCGCCTCCTACGGCTGCGTCCAGGCCGCCAAGCCCAACCCGACGGGCGCCACGCCCATCCACAAGCTCATCAACAAGGCCGTCATCAACGTCCCGGGCTGCCCTCCCATCGCCGACGTGATGGTGTCCGTGGTGACCCACATCCTCATGTTCGGCCACATGCCGGAGCTGGATGCCCAGGGACGGCCCAAGGAGTTCTATGGCCGGCGCGTCCACGACACATGCTACCGCCGTGCCTACTACGACGCCGGCATGTTCGTGGAGACCTTCGACGACGACAAGGCGCGGAAGGGCTACTGCCTCTACAAGATGGGCTGCCGGGGCCCGGTGACCTACAACGCCTGCTCCGTGACCCGGTGGAACGAGGGGACGAGCTACCCCATCCAGTCGGGGCACGGCTGCATCGGGTGCAGCGAGAACGGCTTCTGGGACAACGGGCCCTTCTACCGGCATCTGCCCTCGGCGCCGGGCTTCGGGATCGAGTCCACGGCGGACAAGATCGGCGCGGCGGTCGGCATCGGCGCGGCCCTGGGCATCGCCGCCCACGCCATCAGCACGAACCTGAGGAAGCGGCAGCTCATCCAGGAGCACGTCCAGGAATCGGTCCAGCCGAAGGTCGGCGGGGAAGGGGAGGTGGAGTGATGGCCAACCGAATCGTCATCGATCCCGTCACCCGCATCGAGGGGCACCTCCGCATCGAGGCCACCATCGAGAACGGCATCGTCACGGACGCCTTCAGCGCCGGCACCATGGTCCGCGGCATCGAGAAGATCCTGAAGGGCCGGGATCCCCGGGACGCGTGGGCCTTCACGGAGCGCGTCTGCGGCGTATGCACCACCGTCCACGCCCTCGCCAGCGTCCGCAGCGTGGAGAACGCCCTCGGCATCACGGTTCCCAAGAACGCCGAGCTGGTCCGCAACCTGATGTTCTGCGCGCAGTACGTCCAGGACCACGTGGTCCACTTCTACCACCTGCACGCCCTGGACTGGGTGGACGTGGTGAGCATGCTCAAGGCCGACCCCGTGGCCGCCGCGAAGATCGCCCAGTCCATCTCCCCGTGGCCGAAGAACACGCCGGGCCACTTCGCGGCCGTCCAGGGCCGCCTGCGGAAGTACGTCGAGAGCGGCCAGCTGGGGATCTTCGCCAACGGCTACTGGGGGCACAAGGCCTACAAGCTGCCGCCGGAGGTGAATCTCCTGGCTGTCTCCCACTACCTCGACGCCCTGGAATGGCAGAAGGAGCTGGTCAAGATCCACACCATCTTCGGCGGCAAGAACCCGCACCCCAACTACCTGGTGGGGGGCGTCCCCTGCTCCTTCAACCTCGACGAGGTCGCGGCCATCAACACCGAGCGCCTGAACCACGTGGGCAGCCTCATCAACGAGGCCATCGCCTTCGTGGAGCAGGTCTACATCCCGGACCTCCTGGCCATCGCCGGCTTCTACAAGGATTGGGCCGCCATCGGCGGCGGGCTCGAAAACTACCTCGCCTATGGCGACCTGCCCACCCGGGGCTACGGGGACGTCGGCTCCTTCCTGCTCCCCCGGGGCGCCATCCTCGGCCGCAACCTCAACGAGGTGCACGAGGTCAATGGCAAGGACCACGCCGAGATCAAGGAGTACATCTCCCATTCCTGGTACAAATACGCCGCCGGCGACGGGACGGGCCTGCATCCGTTCGAGGGGGAGACCGAGTTCGACTACACCGGGCCCAAGCCGCCCTACGAGCACCTGAACGTGGAGGGGAAGTACTCCTGGCTGAAGACGCCGCGGTGGAAGGACCACCCCATGGAGGTCGGGCCGCTGGCGCGCATGCTGGTGGCCTATGCCAAGGGCAGCACGGACGTGAAGGAGCTGGTGGGGGCGGTCCTCAAGAAGCTGGACGTGCCCGTCACCGTGCTCTTCTCCACCCTGGGGCGCACGGCGGCCCGGGGCGTCGAGACCCAGATCGTCGCCCACTGGATGAAGACCTTCTACAACGACCTCGTGGCCAACCTGAAGGCGGGGGAGATGAGCACCTTCACCCGCGACCGCTGGGAACCCTCCACTTGGCCCGTCGCCGCCGAGGGCGTGGGCATGACCGAAGCCCCCCGGGGGGCCCTGGCCCACTGGGTCCGCATCAAGGACGGGGCCATCGACAACTACCAGCTGGTGGTCCCCAGCACGTGGAACGCCTCGCCCCGGGACGCGAAGGGCCAGCGCTCCGCCTACGAGGCCTCCCTGGTGGGGACCCCCGTCGCGAATCCCGAGCAGCCGGTGGAGATCCTCCGGACCGTCCATTCCTTCGACCCCTGCCTCGCCTGCGCGGTCCATCTCTACGACCCGGAGGGCCGGCCGGTCCACCAGGTCCAGTTTTACTGAGCGGGAGGTCCCATGAGCCAGTCCTCCGCGATTCATCCCAGCTACCGGCGACTGTACGTCTGGGAGCTGCCGGTCCGCTTCTACCACTGGGTGAACGCGGCCGCCATCGTCGTCCTCGGGGTGACGGGCTTCCTCATGGGGCGGCCCCTGTCCCTGGCCTACATGTCCGAGGCTTCCCAGCAGTCCTGGTTCGGCACGGTGCGCTTCATCCACTTCGTGACCGGCTACGTCTTCCTCTTCAACTTCCTGGTGCGCGTCTACTGGGGCTTCGTGGGCAACCGCTACGCCCGGTGGAACCAGTTCATCCCCACAAGCCGGCGGCAGTTCCAGGAGATCCTCGACGTGCTGCGGGTGGACGTGCTGCAGACCCGCCTGCGGGGGGCCATCAGCGTGGGCCACAACATGCTGGCCGGGGCCACCTACTTCCTCTCCTTCTGGGTCTTCCTGTTCCAGGCCCTGACGGGCTTCGCCCTCTACTCGGCCATGAGCCTGAGCCCGCTGCCCAGGCTGGCGGCCTGGGTCGTCCCGCTCATGGGCGGGGACATGGTCGTGCGCTCGTGGCACCACGCCATGCTCTGGTTCTACGTGGTGTTCACCCTGGTCCACGTGTACCTGGTCTTCTACCACGACTACGTGGAAGGCCGCGGCACCACGTCGTCCATGGTGGGCGGCTGGAAGTTCGAACGCGACGATGCCCTCAACCGTTGAGGTGCCGGTCCGCATCCTGGGCATCGGGAACACGCTCCTCGGGGACGAGGGCGTGGGGGTCGCCGTGGCCCGGCACCTGCTGGAGGAGGGCCTCCTGCCGGCGGGGGTGGACTGCCTCGACGGGGGCACGGGAAGCCTCGCGCTCCTGGAATGCCTGCAGACCGCCCGCCGCCTCCTCCTGGTGGACGCCACCCAGGACGGGAATCCTCCGGGAACCCTGCGGCGCCTGGTCCCGAAGTTCGCCGCGGATTTCCCGCCGAGCCTCGCCGCCCACGACATCGGTCTCAAGGATCTGCTGGATAGCTTCTACCTTCTGGGAGACGCGCCCCCGGACGTGACCCTTTTCACCGTGTCCATCGCGGACTTCCAGGAGATGACCACGGACCTCTCCCCGGCGGTCGCCGCGGCGGTGCCCAGGGCGGCGGCCATGATCCTGGAGGAGCTCGCGACGGCGCCCGGCAACCGTGCCAGCATGCCCTGAGGCCGCCTCCAGGCGCGCCCGGGAGACCCCATGCACGAGATGTCCCTGATGGAAGACATGCTCCGCATCGTCGAGGAGAGCGCCCGGGCCCAGGGCTGCGGCCGCGTCCGGACCGTCGTGCTGGAGGTCGGGCGGCTGGCGGGGGTGGAGACGGAGGCCCTGCGTTTCGCCTTCGACGTGGTCACCGCGGGCTCCCTGGCCGAGGGGGCCACCCTGGAGATCGAGGAGCCCGAGGGCCGGGGCTGCTGCCTGGCATGCGGGGAGGAGACAAAGGTCACGGCCCGCTACGATGCCTGTCCCCGGTGCGGTACATTGCCCCTGCAGATCACCGGAGGGACCGGTTTGCGCGTCAAGGCGATCGACGTCGAATAGGAGGGACCATGTGCACCACCTGCGGCTGCCAGGGCGGAGGTCGGCTCGAAGGCGAGGACCACGTGCACGCGGGCGGCACGGCGCAGGACCACGACCATCTCGCCGGCGACGGGCGCGGGCCTGGCCCGGGCCGGCGGCGCGTGCGGGTCGAACGCAGCCTCCTCGAGAAGAACGATGCCTACGCCCGCGCCAACCGGGAGGCCTTCGCCCGGCGGGGGATCTTCGCCCTGAACCTGGTCTCGAGCCCGGGCTCGGGGAAGACCACCCTCCTCACGGCCACCCTCGAGCGCCTCCGGGACCGGCTGTCCATCGCGGTCATCGAGGGGGACCAGCAGACCACCCTCGACGCCGATCGCATCCGCGCGACCGGCGCGCGGGCCATCCAGATCAACACCGGCCGGGGCTGCCACCTGGACGCCCACCTGGTGGGCCACGCCGCCGAGCGCCTGGACCTGCCGCCGGACTCGGTCCTGATGATCGAGAACGTCGGGAACCTGGTCTGCCCGGCGGCCTTCGACCTGGGCGAGGCCCACAAGGTGGTGATCCTCTCGGTCACCGAAGGCGAGGACAAGCCCCTGAAGTACCCGGACATGTTCGCCGCCGCGGACCTGCTGCTCCTGAACAAGGTGGACCTCCTGCCCCACCTGGCCTTCGACGTGGCGCGGTGCCTGGACTACGCCCGGCGCGTGAACCCGCGCCTCGAGGTCATCCTCGTGAGCGCGACCACCGGCGAGGGGCTCGAGGCCTGGACCGCCTGGATCGAGGCCGGGGCTCGCGTGGCCTGCCGTCCGGTTCCGGAGGCCGTCACCCTGCCGGGGCCGGCCTGACGCCCATGCCCCGCCTGAGCATCGAGGTCCAGGGCGTGGTGCAGGGCGTCGGCTTCCGGCCCTTCGTGTACCGCCTTGCCCGCGCCCGGGACCTCGCAGGCTGGGTGCGCAACCGGCCCGACGGCGTGGAGATCGAGGTCCAGGGCGCGGAGCCCTCCCTCGACGCCTTCCTGGTCGCGCTGGAATCCGAGCCGCGGGGGGCCGCGGGGGGCGAGGCCCGGCGGGCCCGGGGGGGCGCGGAAGTCCCCGGCGCGGCAGGATTCGACATCCGGGCCAGCGGGACCGCCGAGCGCACGCGCCCCTCGGTGCCCGCGGACCTCGCGGTCTGCCCCGACTGTGTCCTCGAGATGGACACTCCCGGGGAGCGCCGGTTCCGCTACCCCTTCACCAACTGCACCCGCTGCGGCCCGCGCTACTCCATCATCGCCGGGCTGCCCTACGACCGCCCCCGCACCGCCATGGTTGGTTTCCCGCTGTGCGCGGCCTGTGCCGCCCAGTTCGCGGACCCCGGGGACCGCCGCTTCCATGCCCAGCCCATCGCCTGCCCGGTCTGCGGGCCCAACGTCCTCCTGAAGGACGCCCAGGGAAGGCTCCGGTCCGAAGGGGAGGCGGCCCTTCGCGGGGCGGTCTCCGACCTCGCCGCCGGCCAGGTTCTTGCCCTCAAGGGCCTCGGCGGCTACCAGCTCCTGGTGGATGCGACCTCGGAGGCGGCGGTGGCCCTTCTTCGGGCCCGCAAGCACCGGGAGGCCAAGCCCTTCGCGGTCCTGTTCCCCGACCTCGCCAGCCTTCGACGCGCTTGCGCGGTCACGGACGAGGAGGCTCGGATCCTGCAGTCCCCCGAGGCGCCGATCCTGCTCCTGCCCCGGCGCGGGACGGACCTCGCCGACGGGGTCGCCCCCGGCAATCCGGACGTCGGCGCCTTCCTGCCCTGCACGCCCCTGCACCGGCTCCTCACGGGCCTGGCCGCGGGCCCCCTGGTCTGCACCAGCGGCAACCTCAGCGACGAGCCCATGGCCACCGGGGATGCCGAGGCCCTGGACCGGCTGGGGGAGGTCGCCGACGCCTTCCTGGTCCACGACCGGCCGGTGCTGCGCCCCGTGGACGATTCGGTGGGCCGGGTGGAGGCGGGCGAGCTGCGCCTGCTGCGCCGGGCCCGGGGCTACGCGCCCCTGCCCCTGCCGGTGGCGGTGGTGGGCCCGGCGGTGCTGGCCCTGGGGGGCCACCTCAAGAGCACCCTCACCCTGCTGGCGGACGGCCAGGCGGTGGTGAGCCAGCACCTGGGGGACATGGACTCGCCCCAGGGCCTGGCCCTGCTGGCCCGCACGGTGGACGACCTGCTGGATTTCCTCCAGACGGAACCCGAACGGATTGCCTGCGACCTCCACCCGGACTACGGTTCCACGCGCCTGGCGGAGACCCTGGCCCGGGACCGAAACCTTCCCCTGGTGCGTGTGCAGCACCATCACGCCCACGTGGCCGCTTGCTTGGCGGAGGCTGGCCTCGGGGGAAGGGTCCTGGGCCTGGCCTGGGACGGCTCCGGCCACGGGACGGACGGCACCCTGTGGGGCGGGGAGGCCCTGGCGGTGGACGGACCCTCCTTCTCGCGCGTCGGCCACCTCCGTGCCTTTCCGCTGCCCGGCGGCGAACGGGCGGTGCGGGAGCCCCGGCGCTCGGCCCTGGGGCTCTGCTGGGCCCTCCTGCACGACGACGCGCCCGCAGCGGACCTCTTCTCCGACGCGGAGCGGCCCCTCCTCCGCCGCATGCTGGAGCGGAGCCTCAACGCCCCCATGACCTCCAGCATCGGCCGCCTCTTCGACGGGGTGGCCGCGCTGACAGGACTGCAGACGGGCGCGGGCTTCGAGGGCCAGGCCGCCATGGCCCTGGAGTTCGCCGCGGCGGGCGTGGAGGACGAAGGGGCCTACGCCTTTGAATTCAAGGAGGGCGTCGCCGACCCCGCCCCCCTGCTGCAGGCGCTCCTGGAGGACCGGCGCCGGGGCGTCGCCGCGGCCCGGATGGCCCGCCGCTTCCACAATGCCCTCGCGGGCCTCGCCGTGGCCTTCGCGGAGGCGGCGGGCCGGAAGGAGGTGGCGCTCACCGGGGGCTGCTTCCAGAACCGCCTGCTGGCCGGCCTCTGCACCCGGGCGCTCCAGGCCCGCGGCTTCCGCGTCCGCCGCCCGGCCCTCGTCCCGCCCAATGACGGCGGAATCTCCCTCGGGCAGGCGTGGGTGGCGGCACAATGGGACGGACAGTCGGCGATGGAGGTCTGAGATGTGCCTTGGCGTGCCGGGCAGGGTCCTGAGCTTCGAGGAGGGCGACCTCCGCATGGGGCGGGTGGCCTTCGGCGACCTGGTCAAGGAGATCAGCCTGGCCTTCGTCCCGGAGGCGCAGGTGGGCGAGTACGTCGTCGTGCATGCGGGGATGGCCCTCGAGGTCATCGACGAGGAGGCCGCCCGCCGCGTGTTCCAGGTGCTCCGCGAGCTTGACGCCGCAGGCGCGGAGGGACTCCCATGAAATTCCTCGACGAGTACCGGGATGGCGAGGCCGCACGCCCCCTGGTGGAGGCCATCCGCCGCACGGTGACGCGGCCCTGGTCGCTGATGGAGGTCTGCGGCGGTCAGACCCACAGCATCGTCCGCTTCGGCATCGATGAGCTGCTGCCCGGGGAGATCACCCTGATCCACGGTCCTGGCTGCCCGGTCTGCGTCACGCCCGTGGAGCTCATTGACAAGGCCCTGGCCATCGCCGCGACGCCCGGCGTGATCTTCTGCTCCTTCGGGGACATGCTGCGGGTGCCGGGCTCGGCGCGGGACCTGCTGCGGGTCAAGTCCGAGGGGGCCGACGTGCGCATCGTCTACTCGCCCCTGGACGCCCTCGCGGTGGCCGAGCAGAACCCGGATCGGGAGGTCGTCTTCTTCGCCGTGGGCTTCGAGACCACCGCCCCCGCCAACGCCCTCGCCGTGAGCCAGGCGCGCAAGCGGGGCCTGGGGAACTTCTCCATCCTCGTGTCCCACGTGCTGGTGCCGCCGGCGATCGAGGCCCTCATGGCGTCCCCCCGCTCCCGGGTGAACGGCTTCCTCGCCGCGGGCCACGTCTGCACCATCATGGGCACCGAGGAGTACCTCCCCCTCGCCGCGAAGTACAAGGTGCCCATCGTCGTCACGGCCTTCGAGCCCCTGGACCTCCTGCAGGGGATCTACCTCTGCGTGAAGCAGCTGGAGGAGGGCCGCCACGAGGTCGAGAACCAGTACGAGCGGCTGGTGCGGGCGGAGGGGAACCGGCCCGCCCAGGCCCTGATCCGCGAGGTCTTCCAGGTGGTCCGGCGCACCTGGCGGGGCATCGGCCCCATTCCCGACAGCGGCCTCGGCCTGCGCCCGGGCTACGCGGCCTTCGATGCGGAAACCCGCTTCGGCGTCGAAGCGGTGGGGGGGCCCGAATCCCCCGAGTGCCAGAGCGGCCTCGTGCTCCAGGGGCTGCTTAAACCCCCGGACTGTCCGGCCTTCGGCACCCGTTGCACACCGGAGAACCCCCTGGGCGCCACCATGGTCAGCAGCGAGGGGGCCTGTGCCGCCTACTACCGGTACCGGCGGGCGAAAGCCGGCTGAACCGGCCCCTGCGCCCCTTCCACTCCGTCCCACCCTTCCAGCGGCAGTCCCCCATGACCGATCCCCTCGCCGACCTCAGCTGCCCGCTGCCCCTCCGCCATGAGACCGTCCAGCTGGCCCACGGCGGCGGCGGCCGGATCATGCGGGACCTGCTGGAGCAGCTGATGCTGCCGGCCTTCGGGAACCCGGCCCTGGACGTCCGCCACGACGCGGCGGTGGTGTCCCTCGGGGGCATGCGCATGGCCTTCACCACGGACACCTTCGTGGTGCATCCCCGCTTCTTTCCCGGCGGCGACATCGGGAAGCTTGCGGTCTGCGGCACCGTGAACGATCTGGCCATGGGTGGCGCAGTGCCCCAGTTCCTGAGCTGCAGCCTGATCCTCGAGGAGGGCTTCCCCCTCGAGGAGCTGCGCCGCGTGCTGGCTTCCATGCGCCTTGCCGCAGACCGCTGCGGCGTTGCCGTGGTCACAGGGGACACCAAGGTGGTGGACCGGGGGCACGGGGATGGTCTCTACATCAACACTGCGGGTGTCGGGCGGGTCCGCGAGGGTGCGGAGGTGGCACCCCGTCGGGTAGTCCCCGGCGACGCGGTCATCGTGTCCGGGGACGTCGGCCGCCACGGCGTGGCGGTGATGTCCGTGCGGGAGGGCCTGGCCTTCGAGACCCCCGTGGAGAGCGACTGCGGACCGGTCCACGAGCTGGCGCAAGCCCTTTTCGAGGGCGGCATCGGGGTCCACTGCCTGCGGGATCCCACCCGGGGCGGCCTGGCCTCGGTGCTCAATGAGATCGCCGCCGACGCGGGCCTCGCCATCGAGGTCGTCGAGCGGGACATCCCCGTGTCCGACGGGGTGGCCTCCGCCTGCGAGATCCTCGGATTCGATCCCCTCTACGTGGCCTGCGAGGGCCGCATGGTGGCCTTTGTGGACGGGACCCAGGCGGACGCGGCAGTGGCCCTCCTTCGGGATCACCCCGAAGGCCGAAGCGCCGCGATCATCGGACGGGTGACGGAGGGTCCCGCCGGCCTGGTCACCCTGCGCACCCGAATGGGCACCCAGCGGCTCCTGGACCTGCTCGCCGGAGAGCAGCTGCCCCGGATCTGCTGAGGGGGCCGTCAGGACCGCAGCAGCAGCCAGAGCCCCACGGTGAGGTTGCCGACGCCGCTTAGCCCGAACAGGAGGCGGTGCCACCTCCCGGCGGCGCCGAGCTTCGCCGCGGCCCAGCCGGAGATCCAGCTAAGGGCGATGAAGGCCGCGGTGATGCCCGCGCCGAAGAGCAGCAGGGCGGACACGAAGGGCCACTCGCCGGCGTGGCGGGAGAGGGACAGGAAGCCCCGGACCCCCCCGAGGCCGAAGAAGGCCCCCAGCCACGCCGCGGCGTGGTGGAAATGGTGGCCGGCAGCGGCTCGGTGGGGATGCGCGTGCTCCAGGGCCCCATGCCGGTGGCTGTGCGCGTGGACCGCTGCGGCCCGCATCCCGAAGGCCGCCGCCAGGTTCCAGAGCCCCAGGAGGATCACGAAGGCCCAGGCGCCCCGGTCCAGCCAGGCGAAGACCTCATCACCCCACAGGGCCCGGCCCAGCAGCACGGAGAGCGTGGCCAGCACCGCCACCGCGAGCATGTGGGAAAGCCCGAAGGCGAGCCCCACCTTCCAGGCGCCCCGGTTCCCATGCTCCAGGGACACGCCGGTCACCGCAGCGACGTGGTCCGGATCGAAGGCGTGGAGCACACCCAGGGTGAGGGGAAGGAGCATCACGGCCTCCCGGATACCCCAGCCTAGTCCCCGCCATCATTGGACAAGGGCGCTGGAAACGGGCATGCGTCACGACCCCGTCGCGGGCCAGGCCGGGCCGGGCCAGGGCGGCCGGCCAGGCCCACCCCTTCCTGGTTTTCGGGGACGATCCCGCCGGGTTAGGGTCTGGTCCGAGGGCTCCATGGAGACGCGTCGTTCCAAGGCATCCCCGGGGCGAAATCAAGTAAAACCCATGCGGGTCATGGTGATCATTGCGCCTTAAGACCGCCGATTTCGTTTTATCAGCAATCGATTTCGCTTTTATTTTGGCTTGAGGGGCTTTTCCTGATCCCTACACTCGTGAGTGGCAATCAGTGGCTAAAAATGGAATGAAGTGGTTCGAAATGGTTCGGCCCCTCTCTCTGTTCAAGGCTCCTGGACCACTTGTTGAAAGGCGGGTTCGGTGCTGCGACTGCGCGGCAATTCACCGGCCACCGTGGATGAGAAGGGACGGCTCAAGCTCCCCTCCACGTTCAAGGCTGACCTCGAATCCCACGCCCTGGGCGTGGGAAGGGAGATCGCCCGCCACTACCTCACCTCCCTCGATGGACGTTCCGCCCGGCTCTATCCGATGCCGGTGTGGGAATCCATCGAGGAGAGGCTCGCGGGCCTGCCCGCCACCTCCCCGGCCAAGCGCAAGTTCCTGGAGGTGACCGCCTACTACGGCTCGGAAGTTGAGCCCGACGCCCAGGGCCGCTTCGTCATACCGCCCACCCTCCGGGAAGCCGCCCAGCTGATGGGGGAGGTCGCCATCCTGGGCCAGATGGACCACCTGGCCATCTGGAACAAGGGCGGCTTCGAGCGGCGCCTGGCTGCCGAACCCCTCACCGGGGATGACCTCGACGCCCTCGCGTCCCTGGGGATCTAGCCGTGATGTGCGCGACCCCCGTCCATGTCCCCGTGCTTCTCCAGGAGGTCCTGGACAGCCTGCCCGTGCCGCCGGCGGCCCGGATCCTTGACCTCACCCTCGGCCTCGGAGGCCACGCCGAAGCCCTCCTGGCCCGCGCCGACGCGGATGCCCGCTACCTGGGCGTGGACCGGGACCCGGAGGCCCGCGCCGCCGCCCGGGAGCGCCTGGGCCAGGACGCGCGGCTGTCGATCCTGGCGGGGACCTACGAAGAAGTCTGGGACGATCCGGCTTTCCAGGCCTGGA
The DNA here is from genome assembly GCA_044229575.1 of Holophagaceae bacterium. Taxonomy (GTDB): domain Bacteria; phylum Acidobacteriota; class Holophagae; order Holophagales; family Holophagaceae; genus JADJVL01. Next base: position 19,251 of record JBGAST010000004.1, read on the forward strand.
TGAGCCTGCAGGCCCACGAGGGCCTGGACGTCGTGCTCATGGACCTCGGGGTCTCGACCCTCCAGCTCCGGACGCCGATGCGGGGCTTCTCCTTCCGGGAGGAGGGGCCCCTGGACATGCGCATGAACACGGAAGACGGCCCCACGGCCCTCGACTGGCTGGAGCAGCAGGACGACGCCAGCCTCGCCGACGCCATCTACCAGTTCGGCGAGGAGCGCGCCTCCCGGCCCATCGCCCGGGCCATCCTGAAGGCCCTGCGGGCCGGGGCCCTGGCCACCACCACCGACCTCGCGAACGCGATCTACACGGTGCTGCCCAAGGTGGTGAAGGGTCGGCGGGTGCCCCTGGATCCCGCCACCCGCACCTTCCAGGCCATCCGCATCGCCGTGAACCGGGAACTGGAGGGTCTGTCCCCGGCCCTTGAGCGGGCCGTGGAGGCCCTGCGCCCCGGCGGCCGCCTGGGCGTCATCAGCTTCCACAGCCTCGAGGACCGCATCGCGAAGCAGACCCTGCGGCGCCTCGCGGGCGTCTACGACGGCCCCGGCCGCCACGCCCCCGCCGAACTGCCCAAGCTCGTCCGCCTCATCCATCCCGGGGGCTTCGCCCCCAGCGACGCCGAATGCGCCGCCAACCCGCCCTCCCGCTCCGCCCGCCTGCGCGTGGCCGAGCGCCTTGCCTGACCCGGAGCCGCCCATGTCCATCCAGCCCAGTACCCTGCACGCCCGGGGCCGCCAGGTCGAAGGCGAAGGCATCCTGCGCCTGCTCCTCCTGGCCGCCGCCTTCGCCATGCCCCTCGCGTCGATGATCTACATCCAGGTGCAGAACACGCGCATGAGCTACGCCATGAACGAGGTGCGCGACAAGATCAAGACCGCCGAGGAGAACCAGCGGAAGCTGCTCCTGGAGCGCAGCCGCTTCCAGCGCGACGAGGAGGTCAGCGGGTACGCCATCAAGGCGGGGCTTCAGCCCCGCAAGACCAGCCACCTGATCCGCCGCGCCTTCACGGCGGAGGACCAGAAGCTGGCGAAGCTCCATCCGGTCCCCTCGGACCGGCTCTAGGAGGTTAGGGGTTAGGATGGGAAGCCCCGCTTCCGCGGGGCTTTTCCTGACCGGGCGATGGCCTTCCTCCTCCCTTCCACGCGGCCCCGTCCGCTCCTCGGCGCCCCGGGCGCGGAGGAGCGCGTCGAGGCCCGCATGCCCTGGATCCTCGGCCTCGTCCTGGTCTGGGCCCTGGCGGTGCTGCTGCGGCTGGTCTGGGTCCAGGGGGTGCAGCACCAGCGCTACCGCACCCGGGCCGACGCCCAGCACCAGGTGAAGGTGCCCATCGCCCCCATCCGGGGCGAGATCCGCGACCGGCGCGGGGAAAGCCTGGCCATCTCCCTGAAGGTGGAAAGCCTTTTCTGCAATCCCCCGGCCTTCTACCCCGACTACCGGGGCGGCAAGGGCGAGGAGGCGGTCTGGGGCAATCCGGACCGGAGGCTCGCCGCCCAGATCGCCGGGAAGCTCGCCCCCATCCTGGAGATGCCGAAGTCCGTCGTCCTGGACCGGCTGCTGCGCAGGAAGCCCTTCGTGTGGATCGACCGCCAGCTGGAGCCCGGCAAGGCCGCCGCCATCAAGGCCCTGGAGATCGAGGGCCTGGAATTCCTGCCCGAAAGCCGCCGCTACTATCCCCGGGGCAGCCTGGCCTGCCAGATCCTGGGCTTCACAGACATCGACGGCAACGGCCAGCTGGGCATCGAGCGCACCTTCCAGGACCAGCTCGCCGGCCAGCCCGGGGAGCTGCTCGCCCCCCGCGACGCCAAGGGCCGCCTCCTCATCCTCCAGGAAAACTACGCCAAGATCCCCGTCAACGGCGCCAGCCTCCAGCTCACCATCGACGGCACCATCCAGCACATCGTGGAGGAGGCCCTCGAGGACGCGGTGAAGCTGAGCCGCCCCGCCACGGCCTACGCGGTGGTGGTGGATCCCAACACCGGCGAGATCCTGGCCATGGGCGGGACACCGACCTTCGACCCGAACCACGTCCTGCCCCTCCGGTTCCGTAACCGCGATCCCAAGGACTTCACGGCCGCGGAGAAGGAGGAATACCGCCGGGAGCTGGAGCGGCAGCGGGCCGCGCGGAAGGTGCATCCCGTGGAGGACGCCTACGAGCCGGGCTCCACCATGAAGATCTTCACCGCCGCCATCGCCCTGGAGGAACGCAAGGTGCACCTCGGGGAGAAGATCGATTGCATGGGGGGGCACTGGCGCTTCGACAAGACCCTCACCATCAACGACACCCACAGCCACGGCATCCTGTCCTTCGAGGAGGTGCTCTGGCAGAGCTCCAACGTGGGCGCCGCCAAGATCGGCCTGCGCCTGGATCCGGCGGTGCACTACCGCTACCTGCGGGATTTCGGCTTCGGCCAGCAGACGGGCCTCAACTTCCCCGGGGAAACCTCGGGCAGCATGATGGCGCCGGACCGGTGGAGCGGGACCACCCAGCCCACCTTCTGCTACGGCTACGGCCTCAGCGTTTCGCCCCTGCAGATCCTCATGGCGGGCTGCGCCCTCGCCAACGGCGGCAAGCTCATGCAGCCCCTGCTGGTGCGGCGCATGTTCAACGACCAGGGCGCCCTGCTGAAGCCCTTCGAGCCCGTGGTGCGCAAGCAGGTCATCAGCGAGGAGACCTCGAGCCTGATGCGCGAGACCCTGAAGGGCGTGATCACCAATGGCACCGGGAAGAAGGCGAAGCTCGAGGGCGCGGAGGCCATCGGCAAGACCGGCACCGCCCGCAAGATCATCAACGGCAAGTACGATCCCCGCCGCCACTTCGCCTCCTTCCTGGGCTTCTTTCCCGCGGACAAGCCCCAGTTCGGGATGCTCTTCATGCTGGACGACCCCGCCGGGGATGTGACCGGGGGCGACGTCGCGGCGCCCCTGTTCAAGAAGATCGGCGATGGCATCCTGCGCTACCGCGCCAGCGCCACCGCCGGGGAGCGGGAGCCGGATCTCAAGCTCTCCCTGCGGGACTGGCCCTCCAGCGAAAGCAGCGAGGCCGCCATCCACGTGGAGGTGGGAAAGGTGCCGAACGTAAAGGATCTCTCCCTCAAGGCCGCCATCCAGCGGGTGGTCATGGCCGGCGGCGAGCCCCGCATCGAAGGGGCTCCCGGCGGGTCCATGGCCGCGCGGGTGCAGGGGCAGAGCCCCGACGCCGGGGCGGGTCTCAAGCCCGGAGGGACGGTCGTCCTCCGCGTGGGAGGCGGGCCTTGAAGTTCGGGGAATGGATCGAAGGCCTGGCGATCACGGGGCGGCGCGGACCCCTGGATGCGGACGTCGCGGATGTCTCCAGCGACAGCCGCGAGATCGGGCCCGGCTGGTGTTTCGTGGCCTTGAAAGGCGAACGGCACGACGGGGCCGCCTTCATCCCCGCGGTGGTGCAGCGGGGCGCCACGGCGGTCCTGTCTGACCGCGACATTGACGTCCCCCCCGGCGTCGCCTTCGGCGTGCTCTCCGAGGGGCGCGACACCATGGCCACCGCGGCGCGGAGGCTCCACGGCGCGCCGGATGAGAAGCTCGCCCTCATCGGCGTCACGGGCACCAACGGCAAGACCACGGTGACCACCCTCATCCGCCAGCTCCTGCGGGGCAGCGGCATCGGCTGCGGCCTCATCGGCACGGTGCAGAATGCCGCCGGCGACTTCGAAGAGGAAGCCGCCCGCACCACGCCGGAAAGCCCCGCCTTCTACCGCTGGCTGCGCCGCAGCCTGGACGCCGGGGACGTGGCCGTGGCGGCGGAGGTGAGCAGCCACGCGCTGAGTCTTGGCCGCGTCCACGGCGCCCGCTTCAAGGTCGGCGTCTTCACGAACCTTACCCAGGATCACCTGGACTTCCATGGCGACATGGAGGCCTACTTCGCCGCCAAGGCCAGCCTCTTCGATCAATGCGAGTCCGCCCTGGTATGTACGGATGGTCCACACGGCATCGAGCTATCGGACCGCCTGTCCAAGGTGTTCAAGCCTGGCGCAACCTACGGAATGGACCCGGACGTGCCTGCCGATTTCTGGTTGAGAGAAGGCACCCTTGAGTTGACACCGCTATCCACCCGATTCCAGCTCGAGTCCCCTGGGGGGATCTTCCCCATCGAAAGCCCGCTGCTCGGTGCGTTCAACGTCGCGAATCTCATCGGCGCCCTTGGCGCGCTCTCGCTGGCAGGCTTCGAACTTGAACCTCTGCTCCCGGCCATCGCGGGGCTAACCGGCGCCCCGGGCCGCCTGGAGCGCGTGGACCGGGGCCAGCCCTTCGGCGTGGTGATCGACTATGCCCATACGCCGGACGCTCTTGAAAAGATCTTGATCGAGGGGAGAAGGCTGTTGAAGGGTGGACGATTGCACGTCCTATTCGGCTGTGGAGGGGATAGAGATCGTACAAAGCGGGCCCTGATGGCGGCAGCCGTGGACGCCCAGGCCGACGTGATCTGGCACTCCTCCGACAATCCACGCAGTGAGCACCCCGAACAAATCCTCGATGATGCGGCGGTCGGCATCCGATCCTCCGTCCGCGACGATTCAATGCTCTACCACCGCATTGCCGATCGAGGGAAGGCGGTCCAGTTGGCCCTCGCCGACTGCCGCCCCGGCGACCTGCTCATCCTCGCCGGCAAGGGCCACGAGCCCTACCAGGAGATCGCCGGGGTGAAGTATCCCTACAGCGACCGGAGCGCCGTGGAAGCGGCGCTGAAGGAGCGCCGCCCGTGAGCCTCTGGACCCTCGCACAGGTCCGGGACGCCCTGGGGGGCGGAACTCTCATCGGCAACGGACGCGTGGTGCCGGCCACCCTGTCCCTCGACACGCGCACCCTCCAGCCCGGGGCCTGCTTCGTCGCCCTGCGGGCGGAGCGGGACGGCCATGCCTTCGCCGCCCAGGCGGTGGAGCGGGGCGCCTGCGCCCTGCTGGTGGACCACGCGCTGGCTTTGGAAATCCCCCAGCTCGTCGTGCCGGACACCCTGGCGGCCCTGCAGGCCTGGGGCGCCGCGCGCCTCGCCGCGGTGCGGCCCCGGGTTGTCTTCGGCGTCACCGGCAGTGTCGGCAAGACCAGCACCAAGGAGCTGCTGGCCGCGGCCACGGGGGGCTGGAAGACGCCGGGCAACCGCAACAACGCCCTCGGCCTGCCGGAAGCCCTGGCCACTTTGCCGGAGGGCCAGCGCGCCGCCGTGCTGGAGATGGGCATGAGCACGCCGGGGGAGATCCGGCGGCTCACGGAGATCGCGCCGCCGGATTTCGGGCTCGTCACCACCATCGGCAGCGCCCACGTCGAATTCTTCGCGGAAGGGCAGGAGGGTATCGCCAAGGCCAAGGGCGAACTGGTCGCCGGGCTGAAACCCGGCGGCGCTTGGACCCATCTGGCCTCCGATCCCTGGTGCCGCTGGATCGCGGAGCAGCCATGGGCCGCCCACGTCCTGGCGGTGCCCGTGGGGGAGGGCGCGGATTTCGGGTGGGAGTCGGTGAAGTCCCTGGGCCCGAAAGGAGAGCGGTTCGTCCTGCGCACGCCCGAGTACCGCCTGCCGGTGGATTTGAAGCTGAAGGGCGCCCACCAGGTGCGCAACGCGGCCCTGGCCGGCGCCATCGCCCTCCTCGCGGGCTTCGGCCGGGACGCGGTGGCCGCGGGCCTGGGCCGGGCGGAACCGGAGGAAGGCCGCGGCCGGCTCCACCCGCTTCGGGACGGCGGCTGGCTCCTGGACGAGAGCTACAACGCCAGCCGGGATTCCATCCTCGCCTGCGCCGAGGCCCTGCTCGAGCTCGAGGGCGGCGAACCGGTGGCGGTGCTGGGCTGCATGCGGGAGCTGGGCTCCGAATCCCTCCGCATCCACGAAACCACGGGCGCCGAGCTCAAGGCCCGGGGCCTGTCCCGGCTCTGGGTCTTCGGCACGGAGGCTTCCGGCCTCGCCGCCGGCTTCGGGATCGGCGCGCAGGCCTTCCCGGACTTCGAAAGTCTCCGCGACGATCCCGCGGGCCTCGGCGCCATCCCCGCGGGCGCCCGCGTCCTCGTCAAGGGCAGCCGCTTCTGGCGCAGCGAGCGCGCCGTGGACTGGCTGCTCGCCAGGCAGGGCTGATCAGGCGAAGAACACCCGCTGCACCGTCCAGTAGAGGCCCACGGCGGCGATGAGGACGGAGGCCGGGACGGCCACCCGGGGCCGGTACCAGGCGCGGCGGCCGAAGGGCAGGCCCAGGGCCGCGAAGGCCAGGGCCACCACGCTGAGCTGGCCCAGCTCCACCCCGGCGTTGAAGCCCAGGAGGGCGGTGAGGAAGTCGCCCCGCTGGAGGCCCAGGTCGTGGAGGGCGCCGGCGAAGCCCAGGCCGTGAAGGAGCCCGAAGGCGAAGACCACCGCCAGCCGCCGCCAGTGGAAGTCCTGGGCGAGGACGTTCTCCGCCGCCACCGCCACGATGCTGAGGGCGATGAGGGGCTCCACGATGGCGGGCCGCAGGGACACGACGCCGTAGAGGGAGAGCCCGAGGGTGATGGAATGGGCCAGGGTGAAGGCCGTCACCTGCCAGAGGATGGGCCGCCACTTCAGGCTGAGCAGGAAGATGCCCAGCACGAAGAGGATATGGTCCAGGCCCTCGGGCAGGATGTGGGTGAAGCCGAGCCGGACGTAGCTGAGGACGAGAAGCCCGCGGTCCGCTTCCGGAGGAAGCGGATCGAGGGGCACCTCCCGCGCCTTCGCGCCCTCCATCCAGAGCTTCTGCTCCTCCCCGCGCCCTTCGCCGCCGATGGTGAAGAAGTACTGGCCCAGGGGCAGCTCCTCCTTCCAGACGAGGGCGCGGGCTCCCGCAGGCAGTTCGAAGGCGAAGCGGAACGCGAAGCGCCGCTGGGTGAGGTCGGTGGCGAGGGGCTCGAGGACGGCGGTGGCATGCAGGGCCCGCCCCCCGCCATCGAGGCGCAGGTGCGCCATGAAGGACCGCATGAAGGCTTCCGCCCGCGCCCGCCGCTCGGCGTCCGGGGCGGACGGATCCAGGCCTGCGAAGGGGTTGAGGGCGAGGGGCAGGTGCTCGGGGTCCACCTCCACGCGCACGTCGGCCCGGCGGTCCACGCCGATCCTCACGTGCACCGACGCGGCGCCGAGCTCGTGGGCCCCGAGGGGGAGCAGGAGGCCGAAGGCGAGGGCCAGCATGAGGAGGGGGCGCATCAGCGGGCCTCAAAGGTGAGGGAGGCCCAGGCGCTCTGCCAGTCGGCGGCCGGATCCTCGCTGCGGACGGCGTGGACGGCCTTGGCGAGCCAGAGCCCCGCGCCGCGGCAGGGCAGCCGGACCCGCCCGGCGGTGTCGCTGCGGGCCTGGACGGAGGCGGCGGAACCTTTGCGCTGCAGCTGCACCAGCGCGCCCGGCAGGGGCCGGCCCCGGTAGAGCAGCCTCAGACGCAGGTCCGAATCCGCCTTCCGGGGATCGCTTTCCGGCACGAGCTCCAGCTCCAGGCCCAGGACGCGGTCGAAGCCCCGGCCTTCGCCGCCGGCGTCCACCAGGGCCTTGGCGCAGCGCAGGAAGCGCTCCCGCACGGGCTTCCCGGTCTCGTGCCGCCTCCGGCGGGCGGCGGCGACGGCGTCCAGGCCCTCCTCCTGGAGGTAGGCCTCGAACTTGGCGCCTTCCAGCTCCACGGCACTGTAGGTGGACTGGTAGACCGCCCAGTGGAGCCCCGGCGCCTCCACCCGGGCCAGGCCGGCGGGATCGGCGCCTTCGGCCCCGGCGGCGGGGATCTCCCGGTCGGGGCCGGCGAGGGCGAAGCGCTGGAGCAGGAGGGGATTGCGCGGGACCCCGTCTCCCTGGAAGCTCGTGCCCACCCGCAGGCGCAGCGCCACGCCCATGCCGGGCCGGACCTGGTACCGGGAGGGTTCGATCCAAAAGTCGTGGGCCGCCAAGGGACAAAGGCTGCCCAGGAGGATGGGGGTTCCCAGGAGGCTGGTGAGACGGCGGAAAGGTCGGCTGGTCAAGACGGAATCCGGTGCATGGGGAGCCTTACGGAAATCCGCGCCCGGCGGATGGGGGCGCGGACTGATTTCGGTGAGAATGTGGGGTACGCAACCCGCCCCGACCCCGTCCTCCTTGAAGGCCTGATGCTCCCCTGGCTGCTCTTCCCCTTCCGCGACTCCCTCCGCGCCCTCGCCGTCCTCCGCTACGTCACCTTCCGCGCCGCCATGGCGGCGGCCACGGCCTTCCTCCTGGCCCTGCTCTTCGGACCCATGGTGATCCGAACCCTGCGGCGCCTGAAGATGGGCCAGCACATCCGGGAGGAGGGGCCCCAGCACCACCAGGGGAAGGCGGGCACGCCCACCATGGGGGGGCTGCTCATCGTGCTGGTGATCACCCTCTCGACACTGCTCTGGTGCGACCTCAAGGCGGGCACCATCTGGGTGGCCCTCATCTCCCTCGTGGGCTTCGGCGCCGTGGGAGCCCTGGACGACGCGAAGAAGCTCCTCAAGAAGCAGAACCTGGGCCTCAGCAGCTGGCAGAAGATGGCGGCCCTCACGGCGATTTCCGTGGTGGTGGGCTTCCTCATCCTCGACTTCGGCCTGCGGGGCAGCGCCACCAGCCAGCTCTCCGTCCCCTTCTTCAAGAACTTCGTGCCGGACGTGGGCGTCCTCCTGATTCCGTGGATCGCCTTCGTCATGGTGGGCACCAGCAACGCGGTGAACCTATCCGACGGCCTGGACGGCCTCGCCGCGGGGGGCACCCTCATCGTGGCCCTCACCTTCGCCGTGCTGGCCTACGTGGCGGGCCACGTGAAGATCGCCACCTACCTCGTGGTCCCCTACGTGCCCGGCGCCGCGGAGCTGTCGGTCTTCATCGCCGCAATGTGCGGCGCCTGCCTGGGCTTCCTGTGGTTCAACGCCCACCCGGCGGAAGTCTTCATGGGCGACACCGGCAGCCTCGCCCTGGGCGGCGCGCTGGGCACCGTGGCCTGCATGATCAAGCAGGAGCTGCTGCTGGCCATCGCCGGCGGCCTCTTCGTCATCGAGGCCATCAGCGTCATCCTCCAGATCGGCAGCTACAAGCTCCGGGACGGCAAGCGCATCTTCCGCATGGCGCCCTTCCACCACCATATGGAGCTGGGTGGATTGGCGGAGACGAAGGTGGTGATCCGGCTGTGGATCACGGCGATCATCTGCTCGGTGCTGGCCCTGGCCTCGCTGAAGCTGAGGTAGGGCCGTCCGGCTACACTGTCCCTCCATGCTCCGACCCGAACGCCTCGAAGACCAGGTCCAGTTCCTCCTCAGCACGCTGATCCAGCGGGAGGTGCGGGATCCGGACCTCGGCTTCCTGACCATCACCGCGGTGCGCCTGAGCGGCGACCGGGGCGTGGCCAAGGTCTACTACACGGTCATGCCCCTGGCCGGCGAGAACGAGGAGGCCACGACGGCGCGGAGCCGCAAGGCCCTGGGCCGGGCAGCGGGCTTCCTGCGCACCCAACTGGCCGCGCGCCTCAAGCTGCGGCGGGTGCCCGAGCTGCGCTTCTTCCCGGACGCCACCCTGGAGGCCGGGAACAAGATGGAGGACCTCTTCGCGGAACTGGAAAAGGAGCGGGCCTCGAGGCCGCCTTCGGAGGACCCGGTCGAAGGCGGCGGGGAAGAAAAAGCTTGATGGAGCCCGTCCCCTTCAGCGGCCTCTGCCTCGTCCACAAGCCCGTCGGTCCCAGCAGCTTCGGCATGGTGAAGGTGTTCACCCACGAAGCCCGGGAGGCGGGGCTGAAGAAGCATCCCGTGGGCCATGGCGGCACCCTGGATCCTTTCGCCAAGGGCCTGTTGCTCATCCTGGCGGGGCAGGCCACGCGACTCATGGAACTGATGCATCCCCTGCCCAAGACCTACGTGGCGGAGATCGCCTGGGGCGCGGAGACGGACACCGGCGACCACCTCGGCATGGTGGTGCGGGAAGGCGACGCGACGAGCCTGGACACCGCCGCCCTGGACGGGGCGCTCCAGCCCTTCCTCGGCTGGTGCGACCAGGTTCCCCCCGCCACCAGCGCCAAGAAGGTCGGCGGAGAATCCGCCTACAAGAAGGCCCACCGCGGCGAAGAGGTGATCCTGCCGCCCTCCCGGGTCTTCCTGCATCGCGCCCGCTGGCTGCGCCACGACCTGCCGCGGACGAGCACCCTCGAGCTCACCGTCAAGGGGGGCTACTACGTCCGCAGCCTGGCCCGGGACCTGGGCGCCCTCCTCGGCTGCGGCGCCCACCTGGCGGCCCTGCACCGCACGGCCATTGGGCCCTGGTCGGATCCCGGCGAAGGGAACCGGGCGTGGATCCGCGGCGAGGCCCTCATTCCCTGGTGCCGGTCCCGCCTGCTCGAGGACGCCGAGGCCGCCGCGCTGCTCCAGGGCCGCCCGATTCCCATGGGGGAATGCCAACCGCCGGCGTGGCGGATGCCCGGCGGATTCCCCGAACCCGAGGCGCCGCTCCGGGGGCTGCACCTCGGCCGGCTGGTGGCCCTGCTGCGGGAGAAGGACGGGGCGCTCTGGACCTCCGCGAACCTGCGGGGCGGACTGTAGGCGGCGCGCCCTAGAACGGCTACAGGACCGGCCCCCAGAGGTCCGTGAGCCGGTGCCGGTGCCGCTGGAAGTCCAGCCGCCGGGCGTTCTCGAAGCCGCGCTCGCGGACCTCTGGCGGGCAGGGCCCCCGCAGGATCTCCACGGCCTCGTCGACGGAGCGGTACACGAAACCACCGCCCCCGAGGTAGTCCTCCAGATCCGGGCGGATCCCCGCCATGCACACGCCGACACCGGCGGCCTGGGCTTCGGCGACGGCCATGGGCCAGCCGACGGCCTTCAGCTCGAAGCTGGCGGTGTAGAGCAGCCACTGGTGCGCCTTATAGATGGCGGGCATGCGGCGGAAGGGAACGGGGGAATGGATCCGGACGGGGTTCCCCGCGGCGCGGTTCACCGCCTCGATGTCGGCCACGTCGTAGCCCAGGGGGTAGAGGTGGAAGTCGCGGCCGGGCAGCCGGACCGCCGCGGCGATGAAATCCTGCATCTGCTTTTTCGGGAAGACCGAGCCGGTATTGAGGACGCCCTCCCCGTTGGGGGACGGATCGTGGAAGAGGCGGGTGTTCACCACCGGCGGCGCCGGGTGCAGTTTCGCCCGGGGCACCCCCAGGCGCTCCAGCAGGGGCAGGCTGTAGGGGAAGGCCAGGATGCCGAGGCAGAGCTCGTGGGCGGCGATGGCCCCGATCTGGGCCAGGTGGTCTGGCAGGGGCGTCCCCTCGGTCCAGGCGGTGTCGAAGGAGTGGGCCCGCAGGGTGAAGGGGACGCCGACGGCCCGGGCCGCCTCGAAGACCGGCCCGGCCCAGACCAGGTAGTGACTGTGGATCACCTTCGGCTTGAAGGCCCGGAGGGCGTTGAGCACTTCGTGAAAGTGCTCCGTGAATTCGAAGGGGAGGTATTCCGGATCCGGCAGCTCCACGGGCCGACAGCCCAGGATCTCGAGCTGGAAGTCGTCCCGCAGGGCTTCGAGTTCCGTCTTGATGTAGGTCTCGGAGAGCTGGGGATAGCGCTGGAGCAGGACGAGGACCCGGGGCCTGGGGCTCATCGGTCTCCCCAGTGCAGCTTCTCCCTCAGCAGGGCGAAGAAGGGCAGGTCGGGGTTCTGCAGCAGGGTGACCGTCGCGCTGGACCGTCGCAGCAGGATGCGATCGCCGGCCTGGAGGGCGTGGCCGGTCTGGCCGTCGAGGGTGAGATAACCCTCCTCCGCGTGGCCCACGGTGATGGTGACGTCCAGGCCGCTGGGCACCACCATGGGCCGCAGGGTGAGGCTGTGGGGGCAGATGGGCGAGATCACCAGGGCCTCCAGGGCCGGGTGCAGGATCGGTCCGCCGGCGCTGAGGGAATAGGCCGTCGAACCGGTGGGGGTGGACACGATGAGCCCGTCCGCCTTGAGGTCCCCGGCGTCCTCGCCGTCCACCTGCAGGTCCAGGTCCATGATGCGGGCCAGGGCCCCCTTGCCGATGACGGCATCGTTCAGCACTCCCTGGGCCATGATCACCTCGCCGTCGCGGTGCAGCTCGGCGTGGATGAGGCCGCGGACCTCCCGGTGCAGGGCGCCCTGGAAGTAGGCGTCCACCATGGCCCTCGCCTCGGGGGCGGGATGGGCGGTGAGGAAGCCCAGGGAGCCGAGGTTGATGCCCAGAAGGGGCGTGCCCGACATCCCCACGCGCCGCGCGGCGGCCAGCAGGGTGCCGTCGCCCCCCAGCACGAGGCAGAGCTCGGACCGCTCCGGGAAGGGACCAGTCTGCAGGGCTGCTTCCGGAAGTCGGGCCGCGCCCCAGGCCGGCAGGAGCTCCGCGTCCCCGTGGACGACATAGCTCCGCTCCAGGAAGGGCGGCACCACCGCCTGCAGGGTCTGGGCCAGCAGCGGGGATTTGGTCTTGGCCACCAGGGTCAGGCGGAGGGGGGACATGGGAGCCAGCATACCTGTCCGCGGGCGGAGGGGTGGGCGGCGGAGGGCTGAAAGGCGAGGGCCGGAGGCTGTAGGCTGGATGCATGCCCGCCAAACCTCCCGCCAAGCCCGTCCCCAAGTCCGGTGGCCGGCGCTCCCGTCGCGTCCTCAAGGCCTTCCTCGTCCTCTTCGCCCTGGCGGTGGTGGGGGGCGGCGGCTTCCTCGCGTGGCTCTGGAGCTCCTATTCCCGGGAGGCCGACAGCTTCCTCACCCTCTTCGCCCTGCGGGTGCCCAAGACCATCACCAAGGTGCTGGACCGCAACGGCGACGTCATCGGCGTCTTCGCTGAAGAGCATCGGGTTGTCATCCCCTACGGCGACATCCCCAAGGCCTTCGTGGGCGCCCTGGTGGCCACGGAGGACGCGGACTTCTGGAGCCACGACGGCGTGAGCGGCCGGGGCTTCCTGCGGGCGGGCTTCAACATGGTCACCTCCCTGGGCAAGCGGAAGGAGGGCGCCTCCACCCTCACCATGCAGCTGGTGCGCACGGTGACCGCGAAGCGGCAGAAGCAGCTGAACCGGAAGCTCAAGGAGATCGTCCTGGCCCGCAAGCTGGAGAAGGCCTACAAGAAGAAGCAGATCTTCGAGGCCTATGCCAACGAGGTCTACTTCGGCGGCGGCCGCTACGGCATCGAGGCGGCCTCCCAGTACTACTTCGGCAAGAGCGCCCCCCAGCTCAACGTGGAGGAGTGCGCCCTCCTGGCGGGCCTCGTCCAGAACCCCAGCTGGTACCACCCCTACAACCCGGACCCCAAGGTCCGCGCGGCGGTGAAGGCCCGGCGAAACCACGTGCTGCGGCGCATGGTGGCGGAAGGCTACCTCAAGGAGGCCGACGCCAAGGTCTTCATGGAGCGCCCCATCCGCCTGGCCCGGGAGAACGCGGTGGAGGAGGCCGTGGCGCCCTACGCCGTGGAGGAGGTGCGCAAGTACCTCTACGAGAAGTACGGAAAGGACGCGGTGCTGAACGGCGGCCTGGAGGTCTACACGTCCATCGATTCCGCGTGGCAGGTGGCGGCCAACGAGGCCGTGCGCACGGGCCTGCGGGCCGTAGACCGCCGCCGCGGCTTCCGGAAGGAGACCGTGCAGATCGTGGAGGACCCGGACAAGGTCCAGCTGCCGGGCTGGCGGCGTTTCATCGAGGACGGCGACCAGGTGCAGGGCGTGATCCTGGAATGGAAGGATGCGGGCGCCAAGGACGGCCATGCCCGGGTCCGCTTCGGCGCGGCCACCCTCAAGGTCCCCGTCGCCGCCTTCGCCTGGGCGGGGAAGGACATCGCGAAGCTGCTGCCCCGGGGCGCGGCGCCCCTCTTCCTCGTGAAGGACACGGACGAGGAGGGCCGGCCCCTGCAGGTGGAGCTGGACCAGGAGCCCGACGTGGAGGCCGCGCTGCTGGCGGTGGATTCGAAGACCGGCGAGGTGCGCGCCATGGTGGGGGGCTACAGCTACGCCCGGAGCCGCTTCAACCGCGCCTGGCAGGCGGAGCGGCAGATCGGCTCCACGGTGAAGGCCTTCGTCTACGGCACCGCCTTCGAGCAGGGCATGACCCCGGCGACCCTGGTAAACGACGTGCCCACCCGCTTCGTGGATCCGGTCATGTTCAACGTCGTGGAAGGCCCCGATGGCCGGCTGGACGCGCGCCCGGCCCGGCCCGGCGCCAAGGAGTACGCCCCCAAGAACTACGAGCGGGACAACTGGGGTCCCATCCCCATCTGGGAGGCCATCCGGGACAGCCGGAACGTGCCCGCGGTGCGCACCCTCGACGAGGTGGGGATCGGCCACGTGCGGGACTTCGCCGCCAAGGTGGGCGTGGCCGGCACCATTCCGCCCTATCCGAGCCTGGCCCTGGGGGCCGCGGACCTGCCCCTCCGGGACATGGTGCGGGCCTACGCCACCTTCTCGAACTACGGCCGGCTCGCCCCGGCCCCCTTCCTCATCAAGAAGGTGGTGGACCGCAACGGCCGCGTGCTGGAGGTCCACGAGGGCGTGGTGGGTGACGAGGTGGTGGATCCCAAGGTGGCCTTCGAGCTCATCCAGTGCCTCCAGGGCGTCGCCACCCAGGGCACCGCCACCCGCACCAACGATCTGAACTGGCCGGTGGCGGGCAAGACCGGCACCACCGACGAGCACACGGATGCTTGGTTCCTGGGCTTCACCACCCGCATCACCTGCGGCGTCTGGGTGGGCCTCGACGCCAAGAAGACCATCTACCGCGGCGCCGACGGTGGAAAGGTGGCGGTGCCCATCTGGACCGAGTTCATGAAGACCGCCGTCCAGGGCACCCCCAGGGAGGAGTTCAAGGCTCCCGAAGGGATGGAATGGGCCCGGGTGGACCGCTACACGGGCCTCCTGGCGGGGGGGGCCACCACGGACAAGGTGCTGAGCCTGGCCTTCCCCCCCGGGACGGCCCCCAAGGACGAGAGCACCGCGGAAGCCATTCTGCGGATCCGGGAGGCCCGGGACAAGGCCCACAACGCCGTGGCGGAGGTGCGGGTCTGGGGGCGGGGCCGCCCCAAGGAGGCCGGCGACGCTCCCATCGACTGGAACAAGATGATGGAGCCCCCCAAGGTGGAGGCGCCGAAGGCCGAGGCCAGGCCGGAACCCAAGCCCGACGGGAAATCCCCGGCGGAGAAGGGGGAAGTCCGCAAGACCGGGCCCCAGAAGAGCTGGCGGTAGGCCGCAGGTGTGACCCTCCAGTCGGGGCGGGAGGTTGTAAGATTCCCCATGCCCAAGCTCTCCTATCACGACATCCAGCGCCTCCCCAAGACCGACCTCCACGTCCACCTGGACGGCTCCCTGCGCCTGGAGACCATCCTCGACCTCGCGGAGACGCAGAAGGTGAAGCTGCCCGCCGAGGACGTGGACCGGCTGCGGCCCCTCGTGCAGGTGGGCGACGAGTGCAAGTCCCTGGTCGAGTACCTCAAAGCCTTCGACGTGACCCTGAGCGTGATGCAGACCTACGAGGCCCTGGTGCGCACGGCCTTCGAGCTGGCGGAGGACGCCGCCAAGGAGAACGTCCGCTACATGGAGGTGCGCTACGCGCCCATCCTCCACCAGCAGCAGGGGATGACCCTGCACAGCATCGTCCAGGCGGTGCTGGAGGGCCTGAAGCAGGCCAAGAAGAAGTACAACATCCAGACCGGCGTCATCATCTGCGGCATCCGCCACATCAGCCCGGAAATGAGCAACAAGCTGGCGGACCTCACCGTGGCCTTCAAGAACAAGGGCGTGTGCGGCTTCGACCTGGCGGGGGCCGAGGAGAACTTCCCGGCGAAGAAGTTCAAGGACGCCTTCGGGCGGGTGCTGGCCAACAACATCAACTGCACCCTGCACGCGGGCGAAGCCTTCGGCCCCGAGAGCATCCACCAGGCCATTCACCTCTGCGGCGCCCACCGCATCGGCCACGGCGTGCGCCTCATCGAGGACGGCGACCTGCTCAATTATGTGAATGACCACCGCATCCCCATCGAGTGCTGCCCGCTGTCCAACGTGCAAACCAAGGCCGTGAAGCGCATCGGCGACCACCCCATCCGCCTCTTCTACGACCTGGGCCTGCGGGTGACCGTGAACACCGACAACCGCCTCATGACCAACACGAGCGTGTCGAAGGAGTACCTCACCATCCACGAAGAGCTCGGCTTCAGCCTCGACGAGATCAAGGAGATCATCATCATGGGCTTCAAGAGCGCCTTCCTCCCCTACGCCATCAAGCGGGCGATGCTGGCGGAGGTGGTGGAGGAGCTGAAGGCGTTCAAACCGAAGAGCCTGGAATCGAAGCGCGAGCAGCTCTAAGCGGTAGGCTCAGGAACCGCTGACCGGGGACCTCCCTGAGTGTGGTCGGTTCGCCCGAACATCCTCGAACCACGTCGGATTCGCGGGAGGAAAGCTCCCGCCTGACACGCCCCTGGGGACGAGTGGATCCGCCTCGCGCCCTCCCTGTCCGCTTCGCGCCGCCGGCCCGGCCTGGGACCGCTCCGGAACCGTAACGTTGCCCAAGCCGGACTCCCCGGGAGGGCGCCATGGAACCTGCAGCCAAGCCAGAGCGGTACAGCAGCCTCGACAGCCTGCGCGCGGCCACGATGCTCCTTGGCATCCACATCCACGCGGTCGCGCCCTTCTCGACCCTGCCCGATGTCTGGTGGTACCGGGATGCCGCCGCCGGCCCGGCCTTCGACCTCCAGCTGCTGATCATCCACACCTTCCGGATGCCGGTCTTCTTCGCCATGGCGGGCTTCTTCGGCGCCCTGCTCCTGGCGCGGCAGAGCCCCGCCGCGTTCATGCGGAACCGCGGCCAGCGCATCCTGCTGCCCCTCCTCGCGGCCCTGGCCCTCGGCATCCCGCTCCTCAAGGCCCTCCAGCTCGTCCAGCGCCTCCTGGCCGCCACCGGCGAGGTCCGGGCCCAGGACTTCCTGGCCTGGTACCCGCGGATGCTGTCGGACTTCAACGCGGGTCCCTACTGGTTCCTCCTCACCCTGCTCCACTTCTATGTGCTGGCGCTGCTGCTCCGGCCCCTGGGAAGGCTGTTCGAGGGCGGGAAGGCCGCTGCCGCGGCTGCCAGGGTGGCGGACCGGGTCTTCACCTCCGCCTGGGGCCCTCCGGTCCTGGCCCTCCTGACCATGGCGGGACTGGCCACGGTGCCGGCAGGCGTCTTTCCGGCCCCCCAGGGCTTCGTTCCGGAGCTGAGGATCCTCGCCGTCTACGGCCCCTTCCTCGGCTTCGGATGGGCGCTCCATCACCGCCGGCACCTGCTTCCGGGCTTCGTTCCGGGCGCCTGGCGCCACCTCGGCCTGGGCCTCCTCTGGATGGCCGCGACCCTCGGCGCCGTCTCCATCCAGCTCGGAAATCCCGCCTGGAAGACCGCCGCCTTCGCCGCGACGGTGGCGGCCGGGTCCCTCTGCGTGTGGGAGATGCTCTTCGCCCTCCTCGGCCTCTTCCAGCGCCACCTGGGGACCGAGCACCGCGTCCTGAAGTACCTCTCCGACAGCTCCTACTGGCTCTACCTCGCCCACTCGCCGGTGCTCCTGGCGGTCCAGCTCCTCGTCTTCCGGACCGCCTGGCCGGGCTCCCTGAAGCTCGCCGTGACCCTGGCCGTGGCCGTGCCGATCCTGCTCGCCTCCTACCACTGGCTAGTCCGTTCCACCTGGATCGGGGCCTGGCTGAACGGCCGCCGGCACCCCCGGCGCACCGCGCTGGCACGCGGCCTGGACGGCCTGCTGTCCAGCGCGTCCTCACTGTACTCGTGACCTTCATGCTTCGAGGAAATCCATGGTGATCCGATGACCGCCACGCCGACCGAGCGCCGCCGCCCCGACCTGGACTTCCTCCGGGTCGCCTGCATCCTGCTGCTGCACCTCTACCATTCGGCTCGCATGTTCAACGCCGACGACCCCTGGCACGTGAAGGCGCCGGTGCTGCTGCCGGTGCTGAACGGGACCATGGACATCCTGCACCTCCTGCGCATGCCCCTCCTCATGCTCATCGCCGGCGCGGCCACGGCCTTCGCCCTGCGCAAGCGGGGCGTGGGCGCCTTCGCGTGGGACCGGACGAAGCGGCTGCTATTGCCCCTCGCCTTCGGCATGCTGGTCATCGTGCCGCCCCAGATCTGGGTGGAGCGCGTGTGGACCGGGGCCTTCAGCGGCTCCTACCTCGCCTTCTGGCCCTCCGTACTGCAGGGCGTCCCCTATCCCAAGGGCAGCACAAGCTGGCACCACCTCTGGTTCGTGGCCTACCTCTTCGTGTTCTGCCTGGCGGCCCTGCCCCTCTTCGCATGGTTCCGGGGCGAGGGCGGAAAGACCTTCCTGGCGCGGCTCGAAGCCTTCCTTGTGAGGGGCGCCAACCACTGGTGGCTGGCCCTGGGGATCTTCGGCGCCCGCTTCCTGCTGCGGCACCACCGGGAGACCCACGACCTGATCCACGACCCGAAGAACCTGGCCTTCTACGGCGGGCTCTTCCTGGCGGGCCACCTGCTCGGCAGGATGGCCGGCCTCGCCGAGCGCCTCGTCCAGCTCCGTCAGTGGAACCTCCTGCTCAGCCTGGGCCTGCTGGCGGCGCTGCTCCCGCCGAACGAATTCCCGTTCCCCCTGGAGCACCTGGCGATCTACGGCTTCGTCTGGGCCAGCCTCTGCGCCGCCCTGGGCTATGCCCGCGCGAAGGTCACCGTCCCAACGCCCTGGCTCACCCGCGCCCAGTCCCGAGCCTACCCCTTCTACATCTTCCACCAGACCGTGATCGTGGTGCTGGGCTGGTGGATGCTGCGCCTGCAGCTCGGGCCGTGGACCTTCCTCGCCGCGCTCACGGCGGCCTCCTTCCTCATCACCGTGGCGCTGTGCGAGCTGGTGGCCGCCATCCCCTGGCTGCGGCCCTGCCTGGGCATGGGCCCGAAGCCCGCGCCCTCGCGCCCCCCTGGCCCCCAGCGGCTCACGGAAAGCCAGTTGGAGGCCATACTCTCCGACGAGGCCCGCTGAATGGAGACCTTCCGCGAACAGAGTCCCCCCTGGCGTTGGCCGACGATCCAGCTCCGGTGGGCGCTCATGTCCGGGGCCTTCTTCTTCCTCAACGCCCTGCGCCTGGCCCTGACGGTGGCCCTGGACCTGAAGGCTTCGGGCTCCCCCACGCCCTGGCAGGAACCCCTGGTGTGGGAGCTCACCTCGGCCCTGGTGGTCTGGGCCATGCTCCCCCTCACCCAGATCGCCGCCCTCAACGCGCCCTGGCGGCGCACGGGCTGGGGCCGCTTCCTCGCGGTGCACCTCGGGGCCGCGCTGCTCTTCTGGATCCTCCACGTGGCGGGCATGTGGTCCCTGCGCACGGTGGTGTACCGCCTGGCGGGCTGGGGCGCCTACGACTATGGAAACATCGCCTTCCGGGCGCCCATGGAGGGGCTGAAGGACCTCATCGGCTTCGCCGCCCTCGCCGCGCTCTTCCACGTGGTGGAGATCCGGCGCCGTCGCTCCGAGGGCGAGCTGGCGGCGGCGCGCCTCGAATCCGAGCTCCGGGAGGCGCGGTTGCAGGCCCTTTCCGCCCAGCTCGATCCCCACTTCCTCTTCAACGCCCTGAACACCCTGAGCTCGGTGATGTACGAGGACCTCGCGAAGGCCGACCGGCTCCTGGGGGACCTGGGCCTGATGCTGCGGGACGGGCTCGAATCCGGCGGCTCCACCTGGACCCTGGACCGCGAGCTGGCCTACCTGGACCACTACCTCGCCTTCGTGGAGGCTCGCTTCGGCGACCGGGTCCAGGTCACCCGGACCATCGCTCCGGGCCTGGGCCGGCTTTCCGTGCCCCGCTTCGCCCTCCAGCGCCTGGTGGAGAACGCCCTCAAGCACAACGAGGACGCCGTGGGCCGGAGCCTGCAGGTGACCGTCTCCGTCCAGGCGGACGGCGCCATGGCGCGGCTTTCGGTGACCGACGACGGCACGGGATTCCGGGACGCGCAGCCCATGGGGATCGGCCTCGACAACCTCCGGCGGAGCCTGGACCTCCTCCACGATTCCCGCGCCAGCCTGCAAATCGGCAACCGCCCGGGGGGCGGCGCCGAGGTGGTCATTTTGCTGCCCCGGGAGGCCGGCCATGGCTGAGGCCCTCCGCGTCCTGGTGGCGGACGACGAGGCGCCCGCCCGGGCCAAGGTGAGGCGGCTGCTGAAGGACGATCCGCGCTTCGAGGTGGTGGGGGAGGCCGGGGACGGCCTGGCCGCCGCGGACCAGGTCCGGGCCCTGCGTCCGGACCTCCTCATCCTCGACATCCAGATGCCGGGGCTCACGGGCTTCGAGGTCTTGCAGGCCCTGGAGCCGCCCCTGCCCCAGGTGATCTTCTCCACCGCCTACGACCGCTTCGCCCTCGACGCCTTCGAGGCCTCCGCGGTGGACTACCTGCTGAAGCCCTACGACGCCGCGCGCTTCGCCAAGGCCCTGGACCGGGCCCGGGCGCTGCACGGCGGACGGAAGGGCGGGGAGCTGAAGGCCCTGCTGGCGCGGGTGGCCCAGGCGCCCCTGGAGCGCCTGCTGGTGAAGGGGGAGGACCGCTGGTTCCCCGTGCCCCTCAGGGCCGTCCGCCGCCTCTGCGCCGATGGCAAGCAGGTGCAGGTGCACGCCGAGGGCGCCGTGCACGTCCTGCGCACGAGCCTCGCGGAACTGGAACGCCGCCTGGATCCCCGGCGCTTCATCCGGGTCCACCGCGGCGAGATCGTCGCCCTCGACGCCGTGGCCCACCTGGAGCCCTGGGATCACGGAGACGGCCTCCTGGTGCTGAAGGACGGTTCCAAGGTGGTCCTGAGCCGGACCTACCGCGCCGGCTTCCTGGAACGCTGGGGCCTCGAAGGCTGAGCTTCCGGAACGGGGAGGACAGGGGATAATCCCCGCGAGGTGCGCGTGGTGTTCGTGATCGTGTGGGCCTTCAGCCCCCAGCCCGGCCTGGAACGGGAGTTCGAGGCGGCCTATGGTCCGACGGGGTCCTGGGCGGAGCTCTTCCACCAGTCCGGGGATTTCCTGGGCACGGAGCTGCTCCGCGATGCGAAGGCCCCGGACCGCTACCTGACCGTGGACCGCTGGCGCTCCCGCGCGGCCTTCGACGCGTTCTACGAGGCGAAGCAGCGGGACTACGAGATCCTGGACCGCGCCTGCGAGCTGCTCACCCTCCGGGAGGAGCGCATCGGCTCCTTCGAAACCGTGGACTGAGGGCTCCCGGGTCTTGGGGTATTCTTGACCCTAGAGGTCAAGATGCTCGACGGCTTCGCGGCCTTCCTGGACCGCCACCAGCGCTTCCTGCTCACCACCCACGAGAATCCGGACGGGGACGGCGTGGGCGCCTCCATCGGCCTGGCCCACTACCTGCGGTTTCTCGGCAAGGAGGTGCGCATCGTCGTGGCGCCCCACCTCCTGCCGAACCTGCGCTTCCTGGATCCGGCGGGCTGGATCGAGGCCTTCGATACCGAGGGCGGGCACGCGGACCTGGCGGCCTGGCCCGACGTGTGGCTCCTCGTGGACGCTTCCGAGCCCCACCGCCTCGGCCCCTTGCACGGCGCCTTCGAGGCGACGCCGGGGGTGAAGGCCTGTCTCGATCATCACTTGAAGGAAGCCCCGAAAGGCTTCGACGCGGAGTTCACGGACAGCACGGCCACCGCCAGCGGCGAACTGGTCTACGACCTGGCGCTGCCCCGCATGGGCGCCCCCCTGCCGACCGCCATGGCCACGGCTCTCTACAGCTCCCTGGTGGCGGACACGGGCAACTTCCGCTTCTCCAATTCCACGCCGAAGGCGCACCGCATGGCGGCGGACCTCATCGCCCAGGGCGTGGACTCGGCGCGGGTCTACTCGAACCTATACAACGTGTTCACCCCCGCGAAACTGAGGCTCTTCGGCCATGCCCTGGCGCGCATCCAGCTTTCCGCGGAGGGCCGCTTCGCCCTGCTCGCCGTCAGCCGCGGGGATCTCGCCGCCTGCGGCGCCACTCACGACGATCTGGACGAGCTGGTGCAGGAGCCCATGAAGCTCGCGGGCATCGAGGTCGGGGCCCTGCTGTATGAAACCCAGGACGGTCGCGTGAAGGTCTCGCTGCGCTCCCGGGAGGCGGTGGATGTGAACGCCGTCTGCAAGCGCTTCCAGGGGGGCGGGCATCGCCTGGCGTCCGGCTGCAAGCTGGATGGAACACTGGAGGCCGCCCGGGCATCCCTCCAGGAAGCGGTGCTGGCCCAGATGGAATCCGATTTGTCCAAAGTTTAAACTATACATATTCCTTGGCCGGGTCGCCGGATCCCGCCAGACTTCAGGGGCAGCCCGCATCCGGCCCATTCAGATCACGACTTTCGCCTTCATTTTCGACCCCCTCCCCGACAGGAATCCCGCATGTCCCCCAAAGACGAAAGCTCGGCCCCGCGCCTGGAGTGCGTCACCAAGTTCGAAACCGAGACCGTGCCCTTCGTGGCGAAGGCCGACGTGCCCTCCATCTTCGGCAAGTTCACGGTCTACGGCTTCCTCGAGAAGTCCACCGGCAAGGAGCACATGGCCATCGTGGCCGGCGAGATCGACGCCCGGAAGCGCATCCCCGTGCGGATCCACAGCGAATGCTGGACCGGCGACGTGCTGGGCAGCCTCAAGTGCGACTGCCGCTCCCAGCTGGAAAGCGCCCTGCGCCACATCGGGCAGTCCGGCGGCATCGTCCTCTACCTGCGTCAGGAGGGCCGCGGCATCGGCCTCCTCAACAAGCTCAAGGCCTACGCCCTCCAGGAGGGCGGCATGGACACAGTGGAGGCCAACCACGCCCTGGGCTTCGCCGACGACCTCCGCACCTACGGCACCGCCGTGGAAATGCTGCGCTTCTTCGGCATCCGCAAGGTCTGCCTGCTCACCAACAATCCGAAAAAAATCGCCGCCCTTGAAGACGCCGGCATCGAGGTGCACCGGGAGGCCCACCAGCAGGCCAGCAATCCCCACAACCTGCGCTACCTCAAGACCAAGGCCAAGAAGAGCGGGCACATGCTGAGCTTCCGGGAAGAGGAGCTGTAGGAATCGCCCGTGACGGATGGCGAAGCGCGCGAAAGCGCGGCGAAGCCGGGACCCGTAGGGCGATTGAAATCGCGGTTTGGTGATTCAGTCCTTCGTCCAGCCCTTCCTACAGCGACGTGATCGCCGCGATCTCCTGGGGGCTGAGGAAGCGCCACTCCCCGGGCTTCAAGGCGGGATCCGCGAGAGGCCCGAACTGGATGCGGCGCAGCTTGCTCACGGGATGGCCGATGGCCTCGAACATGCGGCGGATCTGCAGGTTCTTGCCCTCGGTGAGGATGATGCGCAGCCAGGGGTTGTCCCCCTTCTCGGCGATCTCGATGGTGCAGGGCTTGAGGCGCCGGCCGTCCAGGCGGAAGCCCTCCCGCAGCTCATCCAGCTGCTCCTTCGTGGGCGTGCGGTGCACTTTGGCCAGGTAGACCTTCGGCACTTCGTGGTCGGGCTTCATGAGCCGGTTGGCGAGGCCGCCGTCGTTGGTCATGAGGAGCAGGCCCTCGGTGTTGAAGTCCAGGCGCCCGACGGGATAGACCCGGGTCTCCACGCCATGGAGCAGGGCCATCACCGTGGGCCGGCCCTCCTCGTCCTTCACCGTGGTGATGTAGCCCTTGGGCTTGTTCAGCAGGATGTACATGGCCCGCTCCCGGGCGATGGGCACGAAGTCCACGGTGATCTCGTCCCGGCGCGGGTCCGCGCGGGTGCCCAGCTCGGTGACCAGCACGCCGTTCACGTGGACGCGGCCTTCAAGGATGAGCTCCTCGCACTTGCGCCGGGAATCGATGCCCGCGTGGGCCAGCAGCTTCTGGAGGCGCTCGCCCTCCGGGGGCTTCGCGGCTCTCGGCCCGGCCAGGCCGGCTTTCGGGGCCGGCTTGGGCGCGGGTCTCGGACCCGCCGGCCGCGCCGGGCGTCGGATGGCCAGCTTGCGGGGACCTTCGCCGGTGTTCGGCGGGTTGCCGGCGGGGCGGGCCGGAGCGGGGCTCGGGGCCTTCGCGGCCGCCGGCCGCCGGGGGCTGCCCAGGGGCCGGGCGGAAGCCTTCGTCGGGCGCCCAGCCGGGGGCTTCGGACCCGCGGTCCTGGCGGGCTTCGCGGTTCTCGCGGGCTTCGCGGGGCGGGCGCCGCCGCGCTTGGGGGGTGGCTTTGCGGCCATGGGCATCTCCTTGGCGTCTCCCGACGCGAACCTTCAAGTATGCCCCTCAGGGCACCTCGATGCGAGGAGTGCTTTCCTCCTGGAACCACGGGTGCTGGCGGTAGTCCTCCAGGATCCGCTCCAGGGCCACCTTCACACACACCATGAGGGGCACAGCGAAGAGCAGGCCCAGGACCCCGAACCAGTGGCCGAAAGCGATGAGGGCGAGGAGCACTTCCAGGGGATGGAGCTTGCTGGCCCGGCCCACCCACACGGGCGTGAGGTAGAGGGCTTCGACCTTCTGCACCGCGCCGAAGACCAGGGCGATGAGGAGCAGGCGGCCGCCGCCGCCGCCTTCGATGCCCGCGAGGATCAGGGCGGGGATCAGGCCCACCACGTAGGGCGAATAGGGAATGAGGTTGAAGGCCCCGGACACCAGGCCAAGGATCCAGGCGTAGGGCACGCCCAGGGCGAAGAGGGCGGCGCCCTGCAGGATGCTCATCACCGTGGCGACGGCGATCTGCCCGCGGATGTAGCCGCCCAGGCGTTCGTTGATCTCCGCGGCCACCCCCTTGGCCCGGCCGCGATGGCGGGGCGGGATCAGGGCTTCCAGGGAGGCCAGCATGCCCGGCCCGTCCTCCAGCAGGTGGTAGAGGATGAGGGGCACGAGGATGAGCTCGAGGAGGCTCAGGAAGAGGCCCAGTACGCCCTTCGAGAAGGAGAGCAGACCGCCGAAGGCCGCGGCCAGGTCCGCCTCGTCGATGGCCTTCCGGATCCGCTCGGCCCATTCCGGGTGGGCGCGGAACAGGGGCTCGAGCCGGGCGTCCAGCTTGACCTTCCAGCCGGGGAGGGACTCCACCAGGCGCAGGACCTGGTCCTGCAGGAAGGGCAGGGTCCAGAGCAGCAGGGCGCCGGCGACGCCGACGGTGAGGAGGAGCACCAGCGCCACCGCCCGGTGGCGGGGCATGCGCGTCTCCAGCCGGGCCACCAGCGGGCCCAGGAGGTAGGCGAGGGTCATCGCCACGAAGAAGGGCATCAGGGCCCCGCGGAGCAGCCAGACGGCCACGAGCGCGCCGATGGCCAGGGCCGCGTAGCGCAGCGGCAAGCCGCCGAAAAGGGTGCGGTCCGGCCGGTCGTTCACGAACCGGACTCCGGGCCGTCCTCGGCGGGCTCGAGATTCGTCCGGTGGTAGTAGTGGATCCCCGAAGCCAGCACGAAGGCCGCCATGGCGTAGTAGATCCAGGGGATCACGTAGCCCTGCCACCAGGTGGGGCCCAGGGCGTTGGCGAGGAGGCCGATGCCGAGGGCCACGATCTCCGCGCCGGTGGTGAACTTGCCCAGCAAGCTGGGGCGCCGGTCCAGCTGCTCGTCCTTGAGCCAGGCCACGAGGCCCACCAGCGAGATCACCACGTCACGGCTGATGGAGAGGATGGCCACCCAGGCGGGGATGGGCATCCGGAGGTGGTCCTTGGGCAGGGCCATGAGGATGAAGGCGGTGGTCATCAGCAGCTTGTCCGCCGCCGGGTCCAGGATGGCGCCGAGGCGGCTGCGCTGGTTGAAGCGCCGCGCGATCCACCCGTCCAGAAGGTCCGTGAGGCCCGCCGCGACGAAGAGGATGAGGGCCTCCCACAGGTGCCCGTACCACACCGCGATGGCGAAGAAGGGGATCGCGAGGATCCTGAGCAGCGTCAAGGCGTTGGGAAGGGTCATGGGCAGTCCAGATTGTACCTGTGATCCCCATCCCTCCTTTTGCCGTTGTTCCCCATCGCAGGGGGCTTAGACTGGAGGTCCGGTATTGAGACAATGACTCAGAATCAGCCTATCGACCTTCCCGCTCCGGTCCCTTCGCCGGTCCTTAAGCCCCTGAGCGAACTCGGCCCCGGGCAGGAGGCCACCGTGGCGAAGCTCATCGCCAAAGGCGCCATCCGGCAACGGCTGCTGGAGATGGGCTTCGTCCGGGGCGCGCGGCTGAAGGTGGTGAAGCTGGCGCCCCTGGGCGATCCCATGCAGCTCCTCATCAAGGGCTACCAGTTGAGCCTGCGCCGGGAGGAAAGCGCCTGCATCCTGGTGGAGGACCTGGTCCCCGCGCCGGCGCAGCCATGAGCGCGGGACCTGGACAGCCCCCGACCGTCGCCCTCGCCGGCAATCCCAATTGCGGGAAGACCACCCTTTTCAACGGGCTGACCGGCGCCCGGCACCATGTGGGCAACTGGCCCGGCGTGACGGTGGAGCGCCGCAGCGGGGAATTCGAGGATGCGGGCGCGAAGGTCGAGGTGGTGGACCTGCCGGGCACCTACTCCCTCAGCGCCAAGAGCGAGGACGAGCGCATCGCCGCCAGCTTCGTTTCCAGCGGGGACGTGGACGTCATCGTCAACGTGCTCGACGCGTCCAACCTCGAGCGCAACCTCTACCTCACCGCCCAGCTCCTGGACCTGGGCAAGCCCATGGCCTTCGCGCTGAACATGGTGGACGACGCGGAGAAGCAGGGCGTGAAGGCCGACCTGCCCTCCCTGGAGACCCTGCTGGGCGGGCCGGTGATCCCCACGGTGGGGAACCGGGAGGACGGCATCCAGGAGCTCCGGAAAGCCATCGTGGATGTGGCGGCGGGCCGGGATCCCCGGGTGCGGCCCCTGCGGGTGGACTACGGCCACGACATCGAGGGGGAGCTGCTGAAGCTCGAGGCCGAGATCGCCAAGGACGAGCTCCTGGCCCGGGAGATCATGCCCCGCGCCCTGGCCCTTCAGCTCCTGGAGCGCAACCCGGCCGCCACGGAGCGGGCCCAGGCGAGCCACGCCCGCGATGCGATCTCGCGCCAGGTCCAGGCGAGCCTGGACTTCCTGGAACGGCACCTCGGCGACGAATGCGCGACCCTCCTGGCGGAGCGCCGCTACGGCTTCGCCCACGGCCTGGTGCTGGAAGCCATGCGCTTCCACGACGCGCCGCGTTCCAGCCGCACTGAGCGCCTGGACGCCCTGCTCACCCACCGCCTCCTGGGCATCCCCATCTTCGGCGCGATCCTCGTGGCCATCTATTCGGTCTCCTTCGTGGCCGGGAAGTATCCCCAGGACTGGATCGGCGCGGCCTTCAAGGCGCTCGCGGACGTCCTGGCCCGGACGCTGCCCCCCGGCGAGCTCACCAGCCTGCTCACCGGCGGCATCATCCCCGGCGTCTCGGCGGTGGTGGTCTTCCTGCCGGTGATCATGATCCTCATGGGCTGCATCAGCTTCCTGGAGGACACGGGCTACATGGCCCGGGCGGCCTTCATCATGGACCGCGTCATGCACCTGATGGGGCTCCACGGAAAGAGCTTCATCCCGCTGATCATGGGCTCGGGCTGCAACGTGCCGGCCATCCAGGCCACGCGCACCATCGAGAGCGCCTCCGACCGCCTCATCACCATGCTGGTCACGCCCCTCGTGAGCTGCTCGGCTCGGCTGCAGGTCTACATCGTCGTCGCGGGCACCTTCTTCGTGCCCTGGAAGGCGGGCATGGTCATCGTCGCGATGCATTTCCTGGGGTTCGGCCTGGCCATGGTCATGGGCCGCCTGCTGCGCAGCACCATGTTCTCCGGGCCTTCTGCGCCCTTCGTCATGGAGCTGCCGCCCTACCGGCTGCCGGTGCTGAAGACCACGGTGATCCACATGTGGGAGAAGGGCTCGGTCTTCCTGACCCGCGCCGGCACCACCATCTTCGCCGGCGCCACCCTGGTCTGGTTCCTGAGCCGCTATCCCGGCATCGCGAACCGGGAATGGGCCTACGACCACCATCGCCAGGTCCAGTCCGTGCTCGCCCAGAAGCTGGACAAGGGCGCCGAGGAAGCCAAGGTGAA
This sequence comes from Holophagaceae bacterium, assembly GCA_044229575.1. Classification (GTDB taxonomy): domain Bacteria; phylum Acidobacteriota; class Holophagae; order Holophagales; family Holophagaceae; genus JADJVL01. The sequence continues at coordinate 47,149 of JBGAST010000004.1, forward strand.
GGAGCTGGACCTGGCCTTCGAGAGCCGCATCGTCAACAGCAGCCTCGCCGCGCGCATGGGCCGCGCCGTGGAGCCCGTGCTCCGGCCCATCATGGACCCGGACCACAAGCGCCCGGAGGCCTGGAAGGACGTCATCGCGCTGACGGCGGGCTTCGTCGCCAAGGAGATCGTGGTGAGCACCATGGCGGTGATCCACCAGGCCAGCGACGAACCGGAGCGGGGCGGCAGCCTGAGTCCCCTCCAGGTGAACCTGCGGGACCGCACCGGCTGGACGCCCCTCACGGCCCTGGCCTTCATGGTGTTCATCCTGATCTATACGCCCTGCCTCGGGACCATCGCCATGATCCGGCGGGAGTCGGGCTCCTGGAGGTGGGCGGGCTTCACCGTGGCCTACGGCCTGGGTCTCGGCTGGGCACTCGCCTTCGGCACGGTGCAGGCTGGCCGTATGATGGGATTCATGTGAGGGAGGGCGACGCTTGTCCGTGCAGATGATGGTGGTGGTGGCGCTGGTCCTGGCCGCGGCGGCCTATTTCGGCCGGGGCTTCTTCTCAGGCCTCTTAGGGAAGGGCTGCGAGGAGGGCGGCTGCGCCAACTGCGGCAGCGGCGGGTGCACCCTGGCCAGGCTCGAAGCGCTGAAGAAGGAGTACGAGGCGAGGAAGGAGCGGGCCTGAGGCCGGATCCCGCCCTTCCCTTTATTCCGGCATGATCCGGAAACTGCCGGTGCGGCCGTCGTCCTTGAGGATGCCGGAATCCAGCAGGTCGTTGATGGTGTTGCAGAGCTCGTCCTCGCTCATCAGTCCCTTCTGCTCCAGGTGCTTGATGAGGCCGAAGACGATGGTGCGGGTCCGGAAGGCGGAGAGCCGCTTCTTGGGGGGTGTGGCCTTCGTGGGATCGTGGACCACCGCGGGAAGGGTGTCCTCCCGCATGGACACGACCACCCCCGGATCGGGGATGAGGTCGGGATCCGCGGCCAGCAGGCTCGGCGCGCCGAAGAGGCCGAAGGGGTCCAGGGGCGGGGCCTCCGGGGGCGCCGCGGCTTCTGGCAGCTTGTCGAAGAAGGGATCCCGCCCGTAGGGCTTCGCGCTCGCCGGCTCCTCCTTCCGCTGGATGGGGATCTCCTGGAAGTTGAAGTTCACAGGGAGGCCGCCGTCCGGGGGCAGGGCCGCGCCGCCCACCTCCACCGTGGTGAGGGACGTGCGGTCCAGCTTGCGGTACTGCTCCGCGATGGCGTTCTTGAGGGAACTGTGGGAGGCCACCACTGGTTCGATGGACATCCCCGAGGCGAAGCGCGCGCTGTCGATGGCATTCAGGTCCAGGGGATCCGCCATGGCCAGCACGAGGGATTTCGGTTCCTTGAATTCCACCGGCAGCACCGTGAGCTGCTCCGCCAGGCGGCGGGGCACCCGCTTCAGGACATCCACATCGACATCCAGGTGGGCTACGTCCATGCGGGGCACGCCGGTCTTGTGGGCCAGGAAGTCCATGAGAACCTCCTCGGGGATGTAACCAAGGGCCACCATGGCGCCGCCCATGCGGCCGCCCATCATCCGTTGATATCGGAGGGCTTCCTGAAGCTGGATCGCATTGATCAAGCCCGCTTCCACGAGCAGCTCGCCAAGGCGCTTGTGCTGGGCTTGCATGCCGCCGACACCTTTCGAAGTGGGAAATCGCCCCTAAGTTAACGCGCACTCAACCCTTCGCGCCAGACCTCGAAGGAAATTCGATGAACAAAGCCTAGGATTTTTTCGAGACCAGCCTCAGAAGAGCCCTGCCTTCACGGATTTTCACACGTCCGAAAATCCGGTGGACGATAGCATGGAGGGTTGGGGGAAAAAGGATGAAGTTCCATATCCAGACATGGGGTTGCCAGATGAACGACCACGACGGCGAGAAGCTGTCGGGCCTGCTGGCGCAGGACGGCTTCACCGCCGTGGACACGGCTGAGGAAGCGGACCTGGTGCTGCTCAACACATGCAGCATCCGGGAAAAGGCGGTCCACAAGGTCTACTCCGAGCTGGGCCGGCTGCGGGAGGAGAAGGAGCGGCGGCCCCTCCTCATCGGCGTCACCGGTTGCCTGGCCCAGCAGGAGCAGGACGCCCTCTTTCGCCGCGCCCCCCACATCGACTTCGTCCTCGGCACCATGGCCCTGAAGCAGCTTCCGCGACTCGTCGAGGAGGCCCGGGCCGGCCGGAAGAAGGTCATCGACACCGGCGAGTATCCGGACAACCACCTCTTCCCGCCAGAAGTGACCCGCCGCCGCGGCACCGCCAAGGCCATGGTCACCATCATCGAGGGCTGCAACCACGCCTGCACCTACTGCATCGTGCCCACCACCCGCGGCGGGGAGCGTTCCCGCCCTTTCGAGGACGTCGTGGCGGAGGTGCGCGGGCTCGCGGCCGGTGGCTACCGCGAAGTGGAGCTGCTGGGGCAGAACGTGAACAGCTACGCCGGCGGCTGCACTTTCGCGGACCTCCTCGAACGGGTCTCCGAGGTCGAGGGCCTCGAGTGGATCCGCTTCACCACGAGCCACCCCATGAACTTCAGCCGGGAGCTGGCCCGGGTCCTGGTGGGCAACCCCAAGATCGCCCCCTTCCTCCACCTCCCGGTGCAGAGCGGGTCCAACGCGGTCCTGCGGCGGATGCTGCGGGAGTACACCATCGAGCAGTACCTGGAGCGGCTGGGCTACCTTGGCGACGGGCGCTTCAAGCTGGCCCTGAGCACGGACTTCATCGTGGGCTTCCCGGGCGAGACCGACGAGGACTTCGAGGCCACCCTCCGCCTCCTGGACGCGGTGCGCTTCGACGCCTCCTTCAGCTTCATCTACAGCCCGCGGCCGGGCACGGCCTCCCTGCGCCTCAAGGACGACATCCCGCAGGCTGTGAAGTCCGCGCGGCTGATGGAGCTGCAGCGGCGCCAGCTGGAGCTGACCCTGGCCTCAAACCGCCGGGAGGTGGGGCGCACCCTGAAGGCCCGCATCGAGAGCCCCGCCCCCGTGGAGGGCGGCCACTGGCTGGCCCGCACCGCATCCTGGAAGAACATCCACCTCGCCGCCGGGGAGGGGCGCGTCCTGCCCTTCGGCGAGCTGGTGGACGTCACCATCACCGAAGCGGGACCCCACTTCCTCCGGGCCGAAGTGGCCTGAACCTCCGCTTCCGGATCCGTCAGAGCAGGTCTGCCAGGGCGGAGGGGGCGCTCCTGAACCTGAACTTGAAGCCGGCGGCCTGGAGCTTTCGCGGGTACACGAAGGCGCCCTGCAGGAGCATCTCTCCGGCCATCTCGCCGAAGAGCATCCGGGCGCCGAGGGCCGTGGCGAATCCGGGCACGAGCCCGTTGTAGGGCCGGTGGAGGGCCTTGCAGAGGGCCCGGGTGAAGCTCTCGTTGGTGAGGGGCATGGGGGCGGTGGCATTCAGCGCACCCTCGAACGTGGGATCGGCCGCGGCCCGCAGGAAGACGGCCACCAGGTCGTCGATGTGGATCCACGGAAAGCCCTGCTGGCCGTGGCCCAGCTTGGCGCCCTGGAAGAGCTTCGCGGGCAGGGCCATCCGGGGCAGGGCGCCGCCCTCCTTCGCCAGCACCACCCCCAGGCGCAGCTTCACCACGCGGATCCCGGAGGCCGCCGCGCGGTCCGCCTCCGCTTCCCATGCCCGGCAGACCGCGGCGACGAAGCCCGTGCCGGCCTGGGTGGACTCGTCCACCGGCGCGCCGTCCCGGCCGCCGTAGAAGCCGACGGCGGAGGCGTTCACGAGGGCCTTGGGAGGCGCCCCCATCGCCGCCATGGCCTCCACCAGGCGGCGGGTGCTCTCCACCCGGCTCGCCAGGAGGGCGGCCTTGCGGCGCGCGGTCCACCGCCCGTCGGCCATGCTCTCGCCGGCCAAGTTGATGACCGCGTCGGCACCGTCAAGGGCGCGGGGCAGGTCGTTCCAGCCTGCCGCCAGGACCCCCGCCGGCAGGTTGGCCCGGGCCGGATCGCGGCTCAACACCACCACGGCGCAACCGCAGGCCAGCAGGGCCTCGGCCAGGTGCCGGCCGATGAGGCCGCTACCTCCCGCCAGCACGACCTTCGATAGGGTATGCGCGTCCATGGATGCCTCGTGAAGCTCCACCCTAAGCCCGAATGGGAAAGAAAACCCTGCGACGGAACCTGGACGGATAGCATCCCAGGCCGCAGGAGGGCGGGAGATGAGGTTTCGATCGGCCGTGGTGGGGATGGCGCTGGTGGGCGGGGCGCTGTGGGGGCAGGGCAGCGCGAGGACTTCCATCCCCTGGGTGCCCTGGTCCCCCGCGGCCTTCGAGAAGGGCCGGACGGAAGGCAAACTGGTGCTGGTGGACGCGGAAGCGACCTGGTGCCACTGGTGTCACGTGATGGACGAGAAGACCTACGGGGATCCGGGCGTCGCGGACCTGTTGAGGGACCGGGTGGTGGCGGTGAAGGCCGACATCGATGTGCATCCCGACGCCAAGGAACTCTACGAAGACATCGGCTGGCCCGGCACGGCCATCTATTCCCCGGCGGGCGCGGTGCTCTACCGCCACCGCGGCTACCTCGACGCAGCCGAATTCAAGAAGGTGGTCCAGGCCCTGCTGGCGGACCAGGCGGCGGGGACCTTGCAGCCCTGGAAGGAGGCGGGCGGGGATCCGGCCCGGGCTCCGGAGCCCGGGGAATCCGGTCAGGCCCTGGAACGGGCCCTGGACCAGCTGGCGGAGACCTTCGATGAAGCCCGGGGCGGCTGGGGCACGGGACAGAAGTACCCCATCGCGCAGAACGTGGAGGCCGCTTTCCTGGCCGGAGCCGCGGGGAAGGGGCCGGCCTGGCGGCTGCGCGGCCTCTTCACCCTCAGCCAGCAGCGCGCCCTCACGGATCCCGTGTGGGGCGGGATCTACCAGTACTCCGTGGGTCCGACGTGGCACGACGTCCACTTCGAGCGCCTGGCAGTCCTCCAGGCGGGCTACCTGGAGAACCTGGCCCTGGCCCACCGGCTGACGGGGGATGGGGACTGGCTGGCGGACGCCCGCAAGGTGCTCGGCTTCCTGGGGCGCTTCTTCGAGGCGAAGACCGGCGGCTACGCCGCCACCATGGACGCGGATCTGGGCGGCTACGAGCGGCGGCGCAACGCCCTGGACGGCCACGCCTACTACGCGCTGTCCGACGCGCGCCGCGTGCAGCGCGGGATCCCGCGCGTCGACGGGCGCCGCTACGCCCAGGTGCAGGGCCTGCTGATCGCGGCCCTGGCCTCCCTGCACGGCGCGGCCCCGGAGCTGGGGACCCTGGAACACGCCCGGCGCGCCGCGGCCTTTGCCGAGGCAAGGCTCGCCAGCGGGGGTGGCTACCTCCACGGCGAAGGCCAGGCCGGGGCCTTCTTCCTCAGCGACCAGGCGGCCATGCTGAAGGGTCTGCTGGCCCTGCACGAAGCCACCGGCGAGGCGCGCTGGCTGGACCGAGCCGAAGTCCTGGGCCGCTTCATCGAGGCCCGGCTGGTGGATCCTTCGGGACTCTTCCGCGCCCGCCCCGCCGAGCCGGGCGCCTTAGGCGCCTTCGCCGAAGTGCGCACGCCCTTCGAGGACAACGCCCTCCTGGCGCGCCAGTTCCTGCGGCTCCACGCCTTCACGGGCGAGGCCCGCTGGAAGGAAAGGGCCGCGGGCATCCTCGCCGCCCTCGGCGCGCCCGGTAGGGTCGAGGAGCAGGGCCGCTGGATCGGCGACTTCGCCAGCGCCTCCCTGGAGCTCGCCGGGGATCCCGCGCACCTCACGGTCGTGGGGGCAAGGGGGGACGGCCGCACCCGGGCCCTCTTCGCGGCGGCCCTCGCCGATGCGGCCCCGAACCGCGTTGTGGTGCTGCACGATCCCGCCGACGGCCCGCCGCGGAACCCGGAGCTCGGCTTTCCGGCCCTCCGAACACCCGCGGCCTTCCTGTGCGGCCACGGCACCTGCCGCGGACCCTATGTGGATCCCGGAACCCTTGCCGAGGAGCTCCGGCGGACGGAACCAGGGCCGTCCCGCTGACCGCCCCGACGGCCAGCCTGGGGTCGCTCCGCTGGCCGCACCTCCACGAGGGGCCTGGAAGCTAGCCGTGCAGGGCCTTGTGCTCCTCGATGAGCCGCGACACCACGTCGGGTTCGGCGAGGGTGCTGATATCGCCCATGCCGTCGTACTCCGACGCGGCGATCTTGCGCAGGATGCGGCGCATGATCTTGCCGCTGCGGGTCTTGGGCAGCCCCGAGGCGAGGTGGATGCGGTCCGGGGCGGCGAAGGCGCCGATGGCCTGGCGCACCTGCTCCTTCAGGGCGCCGGCGAGCTGCTCCGGGTCCTCCTTGTCGAAGCCGGTGTTCAGGAGCACGTAGCAGTAGATACCCGTGCCCTTGATGTCGTGGGGGAAGCCTACCACCGCGGCCTCCGCCACGGATTCGTGGGCCACCAGCGCGCTTTCGATCTCCGCGGTGCCCAGCCGGTGGCCGGAGACGTTGATGACGTCGTCGATGCGGCCGGTGATCCAGTAGTAGCCGTCCTCGTCCCGGCGCGCGCCATCGCCGGTGAAGTAGTAGCCGGGGTACTGGGTGAAGTACGTCTCCTTGAAGCGGTTGTGGTCGCCATGCACGGTGCGGGCCTGGCCGGGCCAGGGGGTGCCGAGGCAGAGGGCCCCCGAGACGCCGTTGCCCTCCAGGGGCTCGCCGGTGGCCGGATCGACGATGACGGGCTTCACGCCGAAGAAGGGCAGGGTGGCGCTCCCCGGCTTGGTCGGGATGGCGCCGGGCAAGGGCGTGATGAGGACGCCGCCGGTCTCGGTCTGCCACCAGGTGTCCACCACCGCGCAGCGGCCGTCGCCGATGATGTCGTGGTACCAGCGCCAGACCTCGGGGTTGATGGGCTCGCCCACGGTGCCGAGGATGCGCAGGGACGTGCGGTCGTACTTCTTCACCCACTCGTCTCCGGCCTGGGCCAGGGCCCGCAGCGCGGTGGGCGCCGTGTAGAGCGTGTTCACCCCCAGGTCGTCCACGATGCGCCAGTAGCGGCCGGGGTCCGGGAAGAGGGGCGTGGATTCGAAAAGGACGGTGGTGGCGCCGTTGGCCAGGGGGCCGTAGACGATGTAGCTGTGGCCCGTGACCCACCCGATGTCCGCGGCGCAGAAGTACACGTCGTCGGGCTGGAGGTCGAAGATCATCTTGTGGGTGAAGGCGGCGTAGGTGAGGTAGCCGCCGGTGGTGTGGAGCAGGCCCTTGGGCTTTCCGGTGCTGCCCGACGTGTAGAGGATGAAGAGGGGGTCCTCGGCACCCATCCAGGCGTTGGTGCAGGTGGAGCGCTGCTTGGTGCACTCCTCGTCCAGCCAATGGTCCCGGCCGGGCTCCATGGGCACGTCGGTCTCCGTGCGCCGCGCCACCAGGACCGTCTCCACCATGGACATGCCCTCCACGGCCCGGTCCACGGTCTTCTTCAGGGGCACCTTGCGCCCGCCGCGGAGGCCCTCGTTGGCGGTGACGATGACCTTGCACTTGGCGTCCACGATGCGGTCCCGCAGGGCCTCCGAGGAGAAGCCGCCGAAGACCACGGAATGCACCGCGCCGATGCGGGCGCAGGCCAGCATGGTGTAGATGAGCTCGGGGACCATCGTGAGGTAGACGCAGACCCGGTCGCCCTTGCGCACGCCGTGGTGCAGGAGGACGTTGGCCACGCGGCAGACGTTGTGCTTCAGCTCCCGGTAGGTGATGTGCTTGTAGTCCCCGGGCTCGTCCTTGGCCCAGATGATGGCGGTCTTGTCGCCCTTGGCGGCGAGGTGGCGGTCCACGCAGTTGAAGGAGGCGTTGAGGCGGCCTCCGGAGAACCACGAGAAGTCCACTTCGTCGTAGTCCGCGTCGAAGACCGACTGCCAGGGGTGGTACCAGGTGAGGGCCTTGGCCTGCTCGCCCCAGAACCATTCGGGCAGGTCGAGGGAAAGGCGGTAGAGCCGCTCGTACTCCTCGATGCTCCCGATGTGGGCCCGGTCGCGGATTTTCTGCTTCACGGGGTACAGGTCCTGGCTCATGGGCACCTCGGGAGCGTTGGCATTGGGTTCGCAGGGGGATGGTCATGGACACGATAGCGGATCCCGGCGGCGGACGTGCGTCACGGACCGGGCCGACAGGGGGCCTCACGGTCGGCATCTTCGCCGGTGCGCCGAACACGGGGTCCGATTTCCAAGCGATCCGTCAGAGACGACGAGGACAGGACCACGGGGCTCGAGGAGGCCCACGACACCCCGACGTGGCAAGGGTCCGCCGAGGTGATGACCGGTCTCCTCGGCCGCCGCTGGACCTCCGTGGGCATCACGGCCGCCCTGCGCCAACACCTGGACCAGAAGTTCCTCGGCCACACCCTCACCGACGTCTACAAGTGGGGCAGGCACCAGGTCACGGGCCGCTACAACTTCATGACCTGCAACAAGGGCGACGACGGGTACGGCGCTTGCATCTCCTACACCCCCTCCACCCTGAACAGCACCTCCGGCGCGCCCCTCGGCGCCGACTGCACGCCGAAACACACGGAGGTCGTCCTGGACTACAACTACCTCCTGAACCCCGGGATGCACGCCCAGGGCCAGGTGAAGCTGAACTACGTGCACCGCAGCAAGAACTTCCTGCTCCCCAGGGCCGGCCAGGCCGGCGAACAGGGCGGCGACACGGTGGTGGCGGTCTTCCAGATCGGATTCTGAAATCCCGCGCACCGGAAAGGGCCCCTCGCGCGGGGCCCGTGTTGACAGCTCCCGTGCCCGGGGTGGATGGCGATCGCCCCGTCTTTTCCTTGGAAAATCATCCAGACTCAACCAGCGAAATGGAAGCGCGGTTGGAGCTTGGACTCGGGATCCCGGGCCGGCTCCACGCCAGCCGGCCGGCGTGGAGCCGGGGAGCCTGTGTCAGGTCGATGAAATGCTATCGAGGGGTCCGAAATAAAAATTTGTTGGGAGGGCGCGAATGCCCCTGGACGGCCCGGTGGAAGTTGTGATGATGATCAAAGTTCTCGTCACCCGGACAATTCGGATTAGGGAGGAAGCCTTGACCGCATCTCGGAATTCCCGCATCGCCATGGTCGTCGTCGGGGCATCGGCGATGGCTTTCGCCCAGAACCCGTCCCTGCTCACCGGCAAATCGGATCCGGCCCGGACCGTCCTGACCCTCACCGGCGTCTGGCCGGACCCGGCCTCCATCCCCAACCGGGTCTACTTCAAGGGCGTCCAGCTCGCCAGCGTCACCTACGCGCCGGGCCCGCCGCAGACAGTCACCTGTCCCCTGCCGGCGGGGACGACGGCGGGGACCTACCTCGTCACCGCCATGACTCCGGACTTCCAGATGTACGCCATGGACGTCACCCTCGGCGCCGTGGGCGCGACGGGCGCCACCGGCGCGACCGGCCCCCAGGGCATTCCCGGCGTCGTGGGCCCCACGGGCCCGATCGGCCCGACGGGACCCGTGGGCGCCACGGGAGCCACCGGCGCCACGGGCGTGGTCGGCCCCACGGGTCCCATCGGCGCGACGGGCGCCACCGGCCCCATCGGCGCGACGGGCGCGACGGGCGCCACCGGCGTGATCGGGCCCATCGGACCTACCGGCGCGACGGGCGCGACAGGTGCCACCGGCACCACCGGCGCGACGGGATCGACGGGTGCCACGGGCGTGACCGGACCCACCGGTCCCACGGGGGTGACGGGCGCCACCGGATCCACGGGCGCGACGGGGAGCACGGGCGCCACGGGGGCCACCGGAGCGACCGGGGCCACGGGCGCGACCGGAGCGACGGGCGCGACCGGAGCGACGGGCGCCACCGGTGCGACGGACGCCAGCGGCGTGGGCATCACGCTGAACGCGGGCAACGCCGTCTGGCCGAACGTCAGGGCCAACCTCAACAGCGCCCTCATGCAGAGCTCGGGGCTGCCGGTCTTCATCGACAGCAACAACACCCTGGGCGTCCTGAATTCGTCCCGCCGCTTCAAGGAGAACATCCAGGACATGGGGGACCAGAGCGACGCGATCCTCCGCCTGCGCCCGGTGACCTTCGCCTACACCGCCAAGTTCGGGGGCGCCCAGCCCACCCAGTTCGGACTGATCGCCGAGGAGGTCGAGGAGGTCTCGCCGGACCTGGTGGTCCGGGACCGGGAAGGCAAGGCCTTCTCCGTGAACTACCACTTCCTGGCCCCCATGCTGGTGAACCAGGTCCAGAAGCAGCAGGCGGTCATCCAGGAACAGAAGGCCAGGATCCAGGGACTCGAGGAGCGGCTCCAGCGTCTCGAGCAGCTCCTGGCCGCCCGGGCTCCCCGGTGAGCGGTTCCAGTGGCTTCTGAACCTCACCCATCAGGTTGCTGCGAGGCTGTTCATGGCTAGATCCACGCGTTTCCTTCCAGGGTCTTCCGGCCGCAGGTCCTTCCTGGCCCAACTGGGGCTGTGGGGCTCCGCCTTCGCCGGCCTTTCCGCCACCGCTAAAACGCCCGCCCGCCCCCGGGAGGTTCCGGCGCCCCTCAACGCCGAAGGGCGGATCGGGCTGCTCCTGCCTTCGGCCCAGGCCTGCCATGGTCTGGACGAGCATCTGGTAGCAGGCTTCCAGCTGGCCCTGGACCGGGCCCGGGAGGCCGGGGGCGCGTTCCGGGTGGAGGTGGTGCGGGCTTCCACGTCCCTCTCACCTTCCGCCTACCGGAAGGCGGGCGCGAAGCTCCTCGGGGAGCAGGAGGCGGACCTCGTGATCGCCCTGGCCCAGCCGGGCGCGGCCTCCGCCCTGGCCCCGGCCTTCGAGGAGGCGGGATGCTGCCTCCTGATGGTGGACGGGGGCGCCAATCTGGTCCGCTCCAACGAGCTCGGCAGCCACGTCTTCTACAACACCCTGGGCCAGTGGGAATCCACGTGGGCCCTCGGCCGCTGGGCCGCAGGCGCGTACGGAGGCGAGGGCTTCATGGTGGCCTCGGCCTTCGAAGGAGGGCACGATTCCCTCCGGGCCTTCCGGCTGGGCGTCGCGGCAGCGGGAAGCGGCGAGAAGGGGTTCCACGTGCCCGGCATGCCGCTCCGCGAAGCCCGGAATGGCCTGGCTCCGGCCCTCGCGGTGGACCTGATCCGCCGCACCGCGCCGGCCTATGTCGTGGTCCTGCTGGGACGCTCCGAAGGCCTCGAGTTCCTCAAGGCCTTCCAGCAGGCGGGCCTTCTGGGCGCCATTCCGCTGGTGGGTTCCGCCTTCCTCGCGGAGGAGGCCGCCGCCGCCGGCCTGGGAGAGATCCTGGCGGGCTTCACCACCGCCAGCGCCTGGTCCGCGGGCCTGCCGACGCCGGCCAACCGCGCCTTCCTCGCCGACTACCGCCGGCGGAACGGGCAGGAGGCGGACGCCTTCGCCGCGCTGGGTTTCGATACCGGCTGCCTGCTTCTCGCGGCCCTGAAGGATTCCGGCGGCCACGTCCGCTTCGTGCGGGAGGCCCTGGAACGGGCGGCCTGGGACGGGCCCGGAGGGAAGCGCGCCATGGACGCCGCCAGCCACATCGCCCAGGGGGAGATCCATCTCTCCCGCCTCGATCTCTCCTTCGGAAGCCTCAGGGCCTCCGTGATCCAGAGCGAGCCGGGCCTGGGGAACCGCGCCGCGGAGGTCGACGGCCTGCAGCGGTCCCCGCGGCCGGCGCTGGTCAATCCCTACCCCATCTACTAGCTCCCATTCCGTTCCATCTGGAGGTAAGCCCATGGAAGGCACCATCGCTGAAATCAGGATGTTCGCGGGGAACTTCGCCCCCCGGAACTGGGCGTTCTGCAACGGGCAGATCATGTCCATCGCCCAGAACACGGCCCTCTTCTCGCTCCTGGGGACCACTTACGGCGGCAACGGCCAGACCACCTTCGCGCTGCCGGACCTGCGGGGCCGCGTGCCCGTGGGCACGGGCCAGGGGCCGGGCCTGCCCAACATCACGCTCGGAGAGGTTGCCGGGGAACCCACCCATACCCTCCTCGCCACCGAGATGCCGGCCCACAGCCACCCGGCCACGGCCCCGGCGGCCACCGCCTCCACCACCGCCACGCCCACCAATGCGCTGGCCACCGGGCCCGCGACCCTGGGCGCCGGCGTGTCGAAGAACTTCGGAACGCCCACCGCCAACTTGGCGTCTCCGCCCGTCATCGGCAACACCGGGGGCAGCCAGCCCCACAACAACATGCAGCCCTACCTGGGCATGAACTACATCATCTGCCTCTTCGGCATCTTCCCCTCCCGCAACTAGATCCCGAGGAGCGTGAACCATGGAAGGAACGCTGGCGGAAATCCGATCCTTCGCCGGGAACTTCGCCCCCCGCGGCTGGGTGTTCTGCAACGGGCAGCTGCTGAGCATCGCCCAGTGGACCGCGGTGTTCGCCCTGGTGGGGACCACCTACGGCGGGAATGGCCAGACCACCTTCGGCGTGCCGGACCTGCGGGGCCGGGTGCCCGTCGGCCCGGGCCAAGGCCCGGGCCTGCCGGATTTCCAGCTCGGCGAGATGGCGGGGGAGGTGAGCCACACCCTGACCGCCAATGAGCTCCCCGCCCACGCCCATCCGGCCACGGCCCCGGCCGCCACCGCCTCCACCACGGCCACGCCCACCAATGCGTTGGCGCCGGGGCCGGCGACCCTGGGCGCGGGCGTGTCGAAGAATTTCGGAGCCCCCACCGCCAACCTGGCGGCTCCCCCGGTGGTCGGCAACTCGGGGGGTAGTCAGCCCCACAACAACCTGCAGCCCTACCTGGGGATGAACTACATCATGTGCGTCGAGGGCATCTTCCCCTCCCGGAACTGATGCGGCTGGTCTTCCTCGCGGACGGCAGCCTCGGCGCGCCCGCCGCGGCCTTTCTTGCGTCCACCGGCCGGCTCGCCGCGGTGGCCTGGGGCCCCTCGGACCCCGCCTGTAGGGACTGGGCCTGCGGCCTGTGCGCGGAGCAGGGGATCCCCTTCCTGGCGGCCTCGGAGGGGCGCGAGCTCGGCCCGTGGCTCTCCGGTTCATCGCCGGATCTGGGCCTGGTCTTCGGTCTGCCCTGGCGGCTGCCGCCGGACGTCCTGGGGCTTCCCCGGCTGGGCTGGCTGAACCTCCACGGCGGGCCCCTGCCGGCCTACCGCGGCCCCCAGCCCGTGTTCTGGCAGATCCGCAATGGCGAACCGGCCTCGGCCCTGGTGGCCCACCGCATGGACGCGGGCCTGGACACGGGCCCCATCGTGGCCGCATTGCCCATTCCCATCCCGCCGGACACCACCTTCGGGGCCCTCACCCAGGTCCTGGCCCAGGCGGCCCCCGGTCTCCTCCAGTCCCTGCTTCAGGCCCTGGATTCCCAGGGCGAAACCTTCCTGGAGGGAGCCCGTCCGCAGGGTGAAGGCCGCACCTGGCCCCGCCCTGGCCCGGAGGATGTGCGCATTGCTTGGTCCGCCATGCCCGCCCGGCAGGTCCAGGCTCTCGTGCGGGCCTGCAACCCCTGGAATTCGGGAGCCTGGACCAGCCTGCAGGGCCAGCCCTGCCGGGTGGTGGAGGTCAGTCTGCTGGACACGCCCGTCCCTTCCGGCGCGCCGGGTTCCCTGGGGCTGGCGGGGGAGGATGGATTGGCGGTGGCCTGCGCCGACGGCCTCGCCCTGCGCCTCGACATCCTCCGCCTGGAGGAGGGCTTCTTCACCGGAGCCCGGCTGAGATCGCTGGGGGTCGGTCCAGGTTCCAGGTTCGTCTGAAGGCAGGAAGTGTCCGACGCCTCAGGATCTGACCCACAGCCGCGTCAGGTTGGCCACCTGCTGCTGGAGGCCCAGGGCCTCAGGAGATTGGGGCTCGAGGTTCGCGTGGATCGCCTGGAGGGCCGCCAGGATGGCCCGGTGGCCGGGATCGGGGACCAGGCTCTGGATCCAGGTGGCCATGACCCGGCGCTGCCCTGACGTCACCGGCGCCACGCGATGGAGATACCCGCAGGGGTAGGCCACCGCGTCCCCCGCCGGGAGCTTGTGGGACACCAGGCCCCATGGGGTCTGCAGCTCCAGCTCGCCGCCCTCGTAGGCTTCGGGCCCGTCCAGGAAGACCGTGAGGGCGAAGTCCGTCCGCACCGGCGGCTGCCCCATCAGCGGGCTGTCCACGTGCCAGCCGTAGGCCATGCCCGTCCGGTAGAGGGCGAAGCGCGGATCGTGGACGTCCTTCGGGAGCACCGCCTCCCGGAAGGCGCGGCTCCCGTTGATGGCCTGGAGCAGCAGCTGCTGCAGGGGCTGGATGGAGCGCAGGTCGGAGGGATCGACCTGGAGGTTCTGCTTCACCTCCCGGGCCGCGTCGGTGGCGGTGGCGGCGCCCTCCTGGAACCGCGCTCCATCCATCAGGCGGCGGGCGGCCGCCAGGGCCTCACCGCCCAGGAAACCCCGCAGGACGGTGCAGCCGGAATCAGCGCTCATGAGGTTCTCCGGAGGGCAAGGCCTGGCGCAGGGCGTCCAGGCGACGGTAGGCCTCCTGTAGGGGGACCGGGGCCGGGTCCAGCACCGGAGGCTCCTGGTGGAATTCCCAGGGGCGCTTGCCATGGAAGGCGCAGCGTTCCAGGGCTGCCGCCCGGATGGCTTCCCCCGGATCCAGGTTCGCGAAGCCGAGGGTCCGCTGGTAGCAGGCCTCGGGCCCTTCTTCGAAATCCAGCAGCAGGGCGTTCCCATCCCGCCGGGCGATGCCTTCCATCCACTCGAAGTAGCGCGCCAGCACCTGTTCCAGGTAGGCGTCCAGGTAGCTCCAGGCGTCGGGAAACTGTTCCGGCGAGGGCAGCAGCTCCTCCCGGAAGCCGAAGAGCGAAGGCTCCAGCACCCCCGGCAGGGCGTGCATGCCGCGGGCCTTGCGCTGGCTGCTGATGATCCGGGCGGGCTCCCGGTACAGCAGCAGGAAGGGGATCTCCGGAAACAGGGCCCGCAGGCGTCCGTGGAAGGCGAGGTGCCAGCTGTCCAGCTTGAGGATCAGGCGCCGGGATTCAGGGAACCGCGTCTGCCCCAGCAGCGCCAGCAGGGGCAGGATGCGCCCGTCCTGGCCCTCGCGCAGAAGATGGTCCAGCAGGGGCGGTTCGGACAGCACCACGTTGGCCGGATCGAGGCCCAGCATCTGGGCGAGGAGGGTCGAACCGCACCGGGAGACATGGAAGACGAGCAGGGCGGGTTCCAGGCGCTCGAGGCCGGCCAGGTCCGCATCCAGGAGCTCCGGCGACGTCCAGGTCCTCATGAAGACCGGCCCCCGGGCTTTCAACCGCAGGAGGCTCTCCTGGAAGAAGGGCTCGTGGAAGGGCTCCCCGTCGAGGGGCAGCCAGGCGAGGGTGGGACCAGGGTCCACGACCTTCCACGGGATCCAGCCCGCCAGCGGATGCCCCTGCGCGACGCCTTCCATGCTGCCTCCCCGGCCAGTGTATACGGCCTATTGACGGGGCTTCGCGCCCGCCGGCGAAGGGGATTCCTGGACCGGTTCCCGGGGTGCCACCATGATCCAGAGGAAAAGCATGGACGTGACGGGGCGGATGGAAACGATGGGCGACCGCCGGCGGCTGCCGATGGCGTTTCCCGTGGAGGAGCTGCTGGCCGAACTCCGGACCCTGCCGGCGGAAGCCTGGGTGGACCATTTCGTGCCGGCGAACTACGAGGGCACCTGGCGCATCCTGCCCCTGCGCGGACCCGCGGGGGAGACCCATCCCATCCGCATGGCCACGTCCCATCCCGGGCAGGAGGATTTTGCCGATACGCCCTTCCTGGCCCGCGCGCCCGTCTTCCGCAGCGTCCTGGACCGGTTCCGGTGCGGTCTCCGGTCGGTGCGGGTGATGGCGCTGGGCGCGGGCTCCTTCATCCGGGAGCACCGGGATCCCGACCTGGACGGCGGCGGGGACACGATCCGCCTCCACATCCCCCTGCTCACCCACGGTGGCGTGCGCTTCCTGCTGAACCGCGCGGCCGTGCCCCTCCGGGCCGGCGAATGCTGGTTCCTGCGCCTCAGCGATCCCCACGCGGTGGAAAACCCTGGGCCCGGCGAACGCCTCCACCTGGTGATCGACGCGGAGCTGAACGCTTGGTTGCGGGACCTCCTGGCCCTGCCCGAAACGGCCTCCCGCATGCTCGCCTTCATGGAAGAGATCGGTCTCGGGTGGGAACTCGCGGACCTGCCCGAAGCCACCTTCCTGCCGGGGCTCAGCATCCAGGCGGGAAGGCTCTGCGTGGACGCGGCGCGATTGGCGTACCCGGGCGACATCCTCCACGAGGCGGGCCACCTCGCGGTGACCCCCGCCGCGGACCGCGGGTCCCTGGGACCGGCCGGACTGGGGGACGCGGGGAGTGAGATCGCGGCGCTCGCGTGGTCCTACGCCGCCTGCCTCCACCTCGGCCTGCCGCCGGAAACGGTGTTCCATCCCGGCGGCTACAAGGGGGACGCGGCCTGGCTGCTGGAGACCTACGCTGCCGGAGGCACCCTGGGCCAGCCCCTGCTGGCCTGGATGGGCCTCACCGCCTGGGGGCCCGAGGCCGGCGCCCCGGGCCGCTTTCCCGTCATGGCGCGCTGGCTGAGGGCCTGACGGGCGATCACGGCCCCTGGACATTGCCCACCGGAAGCCCGAAGGATCGGCCTCAGGCCTGGGAGGCGCGGGCCAGGCCCCGGGCCACGGCCCGGAGGGCTTCCGGGAGCCTGGCCCGCAGATCCGGCTGGAGCCGCAGACGGTGCAGCCAGGCCAGGGGACCTTCGACTTCGGCCCTCGCGTGGATGCGGGAGCCGTGGGGCCCGGGCTCCACGAGCTGGATGAGCCGGAGCTGCGCGCCCCAGCGTTCGCAGGTCCAGGTCCAGGAGGGGCTCCCGGGCTCCGCAGGGGCGAGGCGCCACTCCCCCGCCGGGAGGGGGAACCAGGCCGTGCCCTGGGAGCTCCAGCTCTGCCGCGCGGTCTCCGCATCGCCGCTGCAATCCACCGTGTGCTGCGCCAGCCTCGTCTTCACCGCTCCCCCGTCTCGCCCGCCGGCCCCTGCTGCGTGTCCTGGTGCTAGAATCGGGCCACGCCCAGTGTGGCAGCGCCCCGATCCCGTGAGGCCCGCACTGGGCGATTTCCTGGCCCTTCCTTCGAGAACCGATCCATGTTCACCGTCACGTTCACGCGCAAGTCCGGCGGGGAAGCCCCGGCCGAAGTCCAGCTGGAGCGAGAGCTGAGCCTGCTGGCCGCCGCCACCAAGATCGGGGTGGACCTCACCCACCGCTGCGGCGGGCACGCCCGCTGCGGCACCTGCCTCGTCACCATCGAGGCGGGACTGGAGAAGGTGAGCGAGCCCCTCATGGCGGAAAAGCGCATCCTCCAGATCCTGAAGGCCGAACCGGGCCAGCGCCTCGCCTGCCAGGCCTGGGCCCAGGGCGACGTGGCCTGCGCCGTGGGCGCGCCAGGCAAGGACCTCCGCGGCGGGAAGTAGGACCAAAAGGCCCCCGGCGAGGACCGCCTACTCGATGTAGAAGCCGACGCCCTGCCAGACCTTCACCCGGGTCACGCCATCCTTGGCCCGGGCGGGATCGAAGACCAGGCGCTTGGCGGCCTCCACGCAGGCGTCGTTCGCCGCCTGCACGTACTTGTCCTCGCCCGGCAGGCCCTGGAGCAGCTTGGTCTGCACCACCTCCCCGTTCTCGCTCACCAGCACGTTCACCACCACGACGCCCCGGTCCACCTTCTTCACCTTGGGGGTGACGCGGTTCAGGTTGATGGGCTTGGCGGGCAGGATGTCCGGGCTGTAGCCCACCAGGCTGCCCTCCGGCACCTGCCCCTGGAGCTTCGCGGTGGCGGCCTCCAGCCCCTGCTTGAGCTGGGCATTCTGTTCCTGGAGGGCCGCGTTGTCGCGCCGGGCCGCCTGCAGGTCCTTGAGGATGTCCTCGCCGCCGGCCTTGTTCTCCAGGAGCGTGGCCTTGAGCTGGTCGAGCTCCTTCCGCGTCGCCGCGGCCTCCTCCCGAGCCAGGTCCCGGCTCTTCACCGCGTCCGCCAGATCGCCGCCACTGGTGTCCTGAGCCGCCAGCCGGGCCTTCAGCTCCTCGCGCTCCGCGGTGAGCCGGGCGATCTGGGCCTGGAGCGCCGAGACGCTGGGCTTCGCCGCAGAGGACTTCGCGGCGGGGCGGCGGGACTTCTTCTGCGGGGCGGCGCCGCCCAGCAGGGCCGGCAACAGGAGCGAAAGGACCAGGGTCGGGCGCATGGCAACCTCATCAAGGGGATGCCCCCATCCTATCGCGCCTGGCCGCGGCCCCCGCAGGCCCTCAGAAATGCCGGAGGCCGCCTTTTGGAGGAGGCGTCCCGTCCACGCGGAGGATGCCCTTCCGGATCAGCCGCGTGAAGATGCCTCGGCACTCCTCCGGCGGGAGGGGGCTGATGGCGATGATCTCCCCCACCGTGCTCATGCTGTCCACCCGGCTGGCGAGGAAGCCCTCGTTGGCGGACAGGTTCGAGGTCATGAGCTGGTCGAGGCTGATGGCCAGGATGGGCACGTCCGTGTCCTTGGGGGGCGGCAGGAGGGCGCCCCGCAGGTTGTCGATCTCGTCCAGCATGGCCAGGGCCTGGGCGTTGGAGGGCACGTTCCGCAGCAGCTCCTTCATCAGGGCCTCGGCTTCGTCCAGCTGGTTGGCCTTCGCCAGCTCCTTCGCCTTGAGGATCTGGGCCTGGGTCTTCTCGTGGGCGTGCCCCCCGGGATCCACCACCGCGAGCATGCCCTTGTCCACCATGTCCATGAGGTGGTGGCTCACCTTGAACTCGGACCACTTCAGCTCGTCGGCGAGCTCCTCCACGGTGCGCTGGCCGTCCACGAGCGAGAGAATGAACATGTCCCCCGGGGGCAGGGGCAGGAATTCGGCGATGACCTCCGACACCCCGTCGAGGACCGCGTCGGGCCCCTTGAGCACGCCGCGGATCCGCTGCCACTCGTCCCGGCGGCGGGTGCCCTCCATGACGATGCCGGTGACGTCCAGGTTGAGGGCCGTGGCCTTGTCCGCGGGGGCCTCGCCGTCCATGAACTCGAAATGCCCGGCGTTCCAGATGAAGGCGTTGTAGATGCTCTCCTCCACCTTTTGCTGGAGGATCTGCTTGATTTCGCCTTCCGTGAGGAGCTGGCGGTTCACGAGGATGCGGCCCAGCAGCTGGTTCTCGTCCTCCTGGGCGGCAAGGGCCTCCTTCAGCTGGGATTCGGAGATGCGGTTGAAGCTGAGGAGGAACTGCCCCAGGTATTCCCTAGGATCCGAGGACCAGCAGCCCGAGATCCTCCCATCGTGGAAGTCCACCTTCTTCCGGTGGCTCGTGCCGTTCAGGTGGAGCACCCCGGTCTTCCGGCCGACCGCGAGCCACTGGAAGATGTCTTCCAGCCCCATGGTGGCGAGATCGCCCTTGATGCCCATTCGTCTCCCGGCGGGGCGAAGCCCCGACCACGACTCTACCTCAATCCCGCGAAGGCGGCCTGGGCCCAGGGGGTTGCGGCGCGGGGCCAGGGCCCGTCAGAGGCTCGCGACCAGCTCGCGGATGGCCTGGTTCAACAGGGTCGGATGGTGCCGCGCCTGCAGGCCTTCCGGGTCCAGGAGCCCGTGGCCGTGGACGGGTACGCCGGCGCAGGCGGGCGCGTCGGGCCGGAGCTCGGCGCCGCCCTCCTCGTCGTAGCGGTGGCGGACCTGGGGCGAGAGGGGTGTTGTGTTGGCCAAGATCCCGGCGAGCTTGACGCGGCCGTAGCCCTGGATGGCCTTCACGTGGTCCTCGAGGCTCAGGCCCGAACTCTCGCCGGGCTCCGTCATGAGGTTCGCCACGTACACGATGGGGGCGCGGGCCTGGCCGAGCATCTCCCGCAGGTCGGGAATGAGCAGGTTGGGGATGGTGCTGGTGTAGAGGCTTCCCGGCGCCAGGAGGACGAGGTCCGCCCGCAGCAGGGCCAGCATGGCTTCGGGAAGGGGATCCGGGGCCTCGGGCTCGATCCAGATCCGGCGGATGCGGGCGGCGCAGGCGTTCACCGCGGTTTCGCCTTCGTAGCGGACGCCTTCCGCATCCTCCGCGCAGAGGGTCACGGGCACGGTGGTGGACGGGTAGAGCCGGCCCACGGTCACCAGCACCGAGGACAGCTGGCGGATGGCCTGGACCCAGTCCCCGGTGAGGTCCGCGAGGGCCAGGAGCATCAGGTTGCCGAGGGCGTGGCCGCCCAGGGAGCCTTCGCCCTTGAAGCGGTAGTTGAGCAGCTCGGAGAGGACCGATTCCTCCCGGGTCAGGGCCGCGAGGCAGTTCCGCAGGTCCCCGGGCGGGATGCCGCCGAGCTCCGCCCGAAGCCTGCCGCTGGACCCGCCGTTGTCGGCCACGGTGACGATGCCCGTGAGGTTCCAGGGGTCCTTCGAGCGGCCGGCCTCGGGCTTCAGGGCCCGGAGCAGCGCCGCGAGCCCCGTCCCGCCGCCCAGGGTCACCACCCGCAGGGGGCGCTCGGGATCCAGGCTCCGGTGGTTCGGGCTCGGGGCCATGGGACTCCGCGGACTAGGTCTCGAAGGTCACGAAGGCCGCTTCCCGCCGGAAGGCGTCGAAGTCCGGCTCGAGGCGGTAGATGAAGCGCAGATCGTTGTCGAGCTCCACGGCCTGGCCCAGAGCCGCGGCGGCGTTGGCCGCCTCGCCGAGCTGGGCGTGGGCGAGGGCCTTCAGGTAGTGCAGCTGGGCCCGGTCCTTGTGCCCCTTGAGGGCCTTGTCCAGGACCTCCAGGGCTTCCTTGGTCTCCCGCCGATTGAGGTGGAGCTGGGCCTGCATTTCGGGTCCGGGGGCGCCACCCTTCTGGGGCTTGGCCATCTCGCAGACCCGCAGGTAGGTGCGGACGGTGCGCTCGACGCCGAGGTTGCGGCCCTCGGCGGCCTCCTTGGCCAGTTCCTGCAGCAGGCTTTCGGCTTCGCCGTGCTTCTTGGCGTCCACCAGCCCGATCGCCTTCGACAGCTTGTCGCCGAGGGCCTTGGACAGCGTGGACGTCGCGGTGGACTTGGACTTGGTCGCCATTCGGATCCTCAGGGGTGGATGGACCTGATGATACCGCATCCGCGGCTCCCCGGCGGGGGACCGGGGTGGAGGGAGCGGGGGCCTCAGTCCCCGCCCTTGAACAGCGCCGATTCCCGGCTCAGGACGCGGGAGCTCTGCCAGGTGGTGAGGGCCGCCAGGCCGATGGTCATCAGGAGGGCCACGGCGTACTCGAAGGCGTTACCCTGCTGGCTGAAGAGCTTCCGGATGGCCAGGCTGATGTTGAGGATGGGCACATAGGGCAGGGCGGCCATCTTCTCGATGCCCGGCGCCATGGAGAAGACCCCCAGCATGATCACCACGAAGATGCCCGGCGTGAGGGCGGTCTGGGCCTCGCGGGTGGTCCTGGCTTGGGTGCCGACCATCAGAATGAAGGCGGAGAAGAAGTAGGCCAAGGGCAGCAGGAGCAGGAGGGAGAGGAGGATCGTGGAGGGCTGGGCGATGCTGCCCAGGCTGCTCATGGCCGCGCCGCCGCCGGTGCCCGCGGCCTGCGCGGCCTCGATCTCGCTGCCCATGCGGCCCATGCTGAAGGCCATGCTGAGGAGGTTCACCACCACGGTGAGCATGCAGAGGGCGAAGAGGGCCAGCTGCTTGCCGAGGATGATCTGGGAGCGCGGCATGCGCGTGGCGAGGAGGCTCAGGAGGGTGCCCCGCTCCCGCTCCCCGGCGCTGAGGTAGGCGCCGTGCTGCATGGCGCCGGCGTACATGACGATGAGCAGCACGTAGGGGAGGAAGGAGCCCAGGGCCTTCCGCAGGTGCCGCCCGACGTCGGAAAGGTCCTTGGTCTCCACCTTCGTCGGCCTGGCGAGGGCGTCCGGGGCCTTCAGGGTGGCGAGGCGTTCCTTGATCACCGCTTCGTCCAGGCCCTTGAGGGCCTCCTTAAGCCGCTTGAGCGCGAGGTTCGAGGCGCTGCTGCTCTCGTCGAAGGTCGCGTTGACGGAGAAGGTCTCCATCCGCGCCTTCTTGCCGGCCGCCTGGGCCTCCACCTCCACCAGGAGGTCCGCCTTCTCGTCGGTCACCGCCTTCAGGAATTCGCCCTCCGGCCTGGGGATGATCTGGAACTTCGACCGGTCGGCCTCGAGGGCCGGGCGCAGCGTGCCTTCGGGATCCACCAGGACCACCTTGCTGGGCTGCCCCCGGCGCTGGTCCGCGTCCCGCTTGCCCATCTTGACCATCATGGTGAAGATCAGCGGATAGAGGACCAGGGGCATCACGAAGGCGAAGAGGACGGTCTTCTTGTCCTTGAAGAACTCCACCATTTCCTTCTTGAAGACGAGCCAGGCACCGTTCATCTCAGGCTCCCTTCGCCATGGCGGCCGCTTCGCTTTCGGCGGCGAGCTGGAAGAAGACCTCGTCCAGGGAGGAGGCGTTGCGGGACTGCAGCAGCTCCCGGGGCGGCGCGTCGCCGTGGAGGAGGCCGTCGTAAATGATGCCGACCCGGTCGCAGATCTGCTCCACCATGGGCATGACGTGGGTGCTCACCACCACGGCGCGGCCCTCGGCCCTCATGACCCGCAACAGGTCCAGCACGGTCTTGGCGGTCAGCACGTCGAGGCCCGTGGTGGGCTCGTCGAAGACGACGACCTTCGGATCGTGGAGCAGGGCCCTGGCGATGCCCACCTTCTGCTTCTGGCCGCTGGAGAAGCCGTCCATCTTCACGTCGGCGAATTCGGTGAGGTGCAGCTTCTCCAGGAGGTGCAGGCCCCGGCGCTCGGCGACGGTGGCCTCCACGCCCTGGAACTCGCCGAACATGCGCAGCAGCTCCCGGGGGGTGAAGCGCTCGTAGACGTTCATGTCCGTGGCCAGGTAGGCCACGGTGGCCCGCGCCCGGTCCGGCTCCCGCACCGCGTCCACGCCGCACACCTCGATGGACCCGGCGTCGGGCTTCATGAGGGAGGCGATCATGCGCAGGGTGGTGCTCTTCCCGGCGCCGTTAGGCCCCAGCAGGCCGTAGATCTCGCCCGCCTTCACCTGGAAGGAGATGCCCTGCACCGCGTCGATGCGCTTGGGTTTGCGGGTCTTGCGGTCCTTCACGGTGAAGGATTTGTGCACGTCAACAAGACGGATCATGGGGACCTCAGCGGGGAAGTCCCAGTCTAGGGAGGCCGGCGGTCCTTCGCCGGACCGTCGGCGGAATGGCGCCGAGCACCGGCGAACGGGGACCGGAAGGGGCTCAGCAGCGCTCAGCGCGTGGCCGGCATGCCGTGCACGTACCGGAACCCCTCGACGCCCACGGTCCCCAGGACCAGCAGCATGGCGCCCACGCAGAGGCAGTAGAAGGCGAAGCCGTTGAGCTTGGGTTCCCTGGTGAAGCGGTCCAGGAGGCCGATGGCGAGGTAGCCGGAAGCGGCGCTCACCAGGACGCCGACGAGGCAGGCGAGGGCGGGGCTCACGCTCCCGCCGGGGAAGGCCAGTTCCGCCGGCAGGGGCTGGCCGGTGAGCAGGGGCTTGACCAGCCCCTTCAGCTCGAGCACGGCCGCCGCGGCGATGGTGGGAATGCCGAGGAGGAAGCTGAAGCGCGCCGAGGCCGGGAGCTTCAGCCCCCGGAACACGCCCACGGCGATGGTGCTGCCGCTGCGGGAGAGCCCGAAGCCGCCGCCGAGGCCCTGGATGGCACCCACCGTCAGGGCGTCCCTTGCGGTCAGGGCCTCCAGCTCTTTGCCGGGCTTCTCCCTGGAGCGCTCATTGGCGGCGAACAGCATCCAGGCGGTGAGGAGCAGGCCGAGTCCGTAGACCCAGAGATGGTCCTTTGCCGCTTCCTTCACGGTCCGTGTGAGGAGGCCGAGGATCCCCGTGGGAATCATGGCCAGGAAGAGCCAGATCGCCAGGCGGCGGCCTTCCTCGTCCTTGCCCAGCATGCCCTTGACCACGCGGCCCAACTCGGCGCGGAAGTACACGACCAGGGCCAGCAGTGTGCCCACGTGGAGCAGCACGTCGAAGGCCAGGGGCATGCCGCGACCGATGAGGAGGTGCTCCGCCAGGGTCAGGTGGGCGGTGGAGGAGACCGGCAGGAATTCGGTCAGGCCCTGGATGAGGCCCAGCAGGATCGCGTGCCACAGCTGCATGGAGGAACTCCCGAATCCTCCAGGTTACATGCTCATCGCGGGCGGACCCGCATGCCCTTCACGAGTTCGCCCCGCGCCACGGGCTTCCCGTCGGCGAGGAAGTCCGTGAAGGCCATGGGCAGGCCCTCGGTGGCCCCGGGAAAGTCCGGGCCGGTCTGGAGGTGGATGTGGAGGTGGGGCTCGGAGGTGTTGCCGCTGTTGCCGCAGAGACCCAGGTACTGGCCCGCCTTCACCGTATCGCCGGCCTTCACCCTCAGGCTGCCTTTCCGGAAGTGGGCCAGGAGGCTGAACTCCCCGTTGCCATGATCGAGCACCACGTGGTTGCCCGCCGGATTGCCGGTCCCGGGCTGCATCATCACGCCGGGGGTGGCGTCGTCCTGGCCATCCACCGCGGCGACCACCTTCCCGTCGGCGGGGGCGAGGATCTTCCGCCCCCAGGCGAAGTAGTCCTCGCACCGCTTGCCGTCCCCGGCATGGCTCTTCCCCTCCTTGAACACCAGCAGGTCCATGGCGAAGCGCTGGCTGGCGTTGGCGGCATGGTAGTTCTGTTCGAGGGTCCGCCCGCCCCAGAAGACGGTCCACTCCCCTTCGAAGGGCAGGCGGAAGGCGGTCTTCGTCGGGTAGTCGAGGAAGCGGGAGGGCGCCGCCTCGACCTTCTTCGCCTGGGGACGGACCGCGAAGGTGCTGATGGTGCCATCGGCCTCGAGGCCCCAGACGATCTCCAGCGGCACGGGGATGCTGCCCTTCACGATCCGACGGTAGATGCGGGCGGGGCCGGAGGCGTCGAAGTCCTCGCGGACCAGTTCCGGCGCGGGGCCCAGGCCCTGGACCACGTTCTGCCGGAAGGCCTGGAGGCCTTCCAGGGTCTGGATCCGGGCCTTCAGGGCCGGCGAGAGGCGCGCGAAGAGGCCCGCCAGGTCCTCGCCCTTGAGGAATTTCGCCGTGAGGGCGCGGCCTTCGTCCATGGGGTCCGCGGTTGGAACCTGGGGCAGGAGGGCGGCGAGGCCAACGGAGGCGAGCAGGGCGAGGCGCGGCGGGGTCACGAAGGCTCCTACGAAGGAATTCGTTGAATTCAGTCATACGGGCGCGGAAGGTTCCGCGTTTATGGAATCCTGCTCGGATGCGATCCCTCGACTTCCGCTCCGACACCGTGACCAAGCCCTCGCCGGAGATGCGCGCCGCCATGGCGGCGGCCGAGGTGGGCGACGACGTCCTGGAAGGCGATCCCACCCTTTTGCGGCTCGAGGCCCGGGTGGCGGAGTTGCTGGGCACCGAGGCGGCCCTCTGGACCCCCACGGGCTGCATGGCCAACGGCATCGCCATGATGCTGCACCTGAAGCGCGGCGACCGCTTCCTGGCCCCGGCCCAGGCCCACGTGCTGGGCTCGGAGCTGGGCACCGCCGCCTGGCTGGCGGGGGGCATGCCCGAAGCGCTGCCCTGGGAGGGCGGTCCCGGGAGGCCTTCGGCGGATCAGGTGCGCCGGGCTGCGGGCGTCGCGGGCCCTTACTACGTCCTGCGCACGCGCCTGCTCTGCCTGGAGAACACCCACAACTTCGCCGGCGGCGCCGTGATCCCCCCGGCCGAGCACCGCGCCCTCGTCGCCGCGGCGAAGGAGAAGGGCCTCGCGGTGCATCTGGACGGCGCGCGCGTGTGGCACGCGGCGGCGGCCCAGGGCTGCGCCCTGCGGGATCTCGCCGCGGGCGCGGATACGGTGAGCGTGTGCCTCAGCAAGGGCCTCGGCGCCCCCATGGGTTCGCTGCTGGCGGGCTCCAGGGCCCTGGTGGAAGAGGGACGGCGCGTCCGCAAGATGCTGGGGGGCGGCGTGCGCCAGGGCGGTGTCATGGGGGCCGCGGGCCTCGTGGCCCTGGACTACCTGCCGCGCCTCGGGGAGGACCATGGGAAGGCGAAGGCCCTGGCGGCGGGCCTTCGGAAGCTCGGTTTCACGCTGCCCGAACCGGAGACCAACATCCTCCTGGTGCCGGTGCCTTCCACCGCGAAGGCCATCGCCCTCATGGAAACGGCGGGCGTGCGGGTGCTGCCCGTGGGTTCGAGCCTGCGGTTCATCACCCACCGGGACCTCGCCGACGCCGCCATCGCCGAGGCCCTGGTGCGCCTGGAGCCCCTGGCGGCGGGCATCCTCGAGGCCTGAGCGGGATGGGGAGGTCCTTTCGAAGCGTCAAGCTCTGCGGAAAGCCCTGGAAGGGGGCGATGCCTGCGCCGACCCTGAACTCCAAGAGGTGAGGCATGTCCTTGGATCTGAACGAAGCCGAAGCCCTGCTCTCCCGCACGCCGGCCATCCTGCGGGCCTGGTTCACGGGGCTTTCCGAAGCCTGGCTCACCTCCAATGAGGGACCGGGCACCTTCGGAGCGCGGGACGTGCTCGCGCACCTCATCCACGGGGAACGCACGGACTGGATGCCCCGCGCGCGCCTCATCCTGGAACACGGGGAGGCGCGGTCCTTCGAACCCTTCGACCGCTGGGGCTTCCTGAAGGAGGCCCGCACCTGGAGGCTGGAGGCGCTCCTGGACGAATTCGAGGCCCTGCGGAAGGAGAACCTGCAGGCCCTGGCCGGGCTCCGGTTATCGGCGACGGAGCTGGCACGACGCGGCAGCCATCCCGGCCTGGGACCCGTGACCCTCGAGCAGCTGCTGGCCACCTGGGTGGTCCATGACCTGGGTCACCTCGCCCAGGCGGCGCGGGTGATGGCCAAGCGCTATTCCGTCGAAACCGGGCCGTGGATCGACTACCTGCCGGTGCTCACGCGCTGAGACATGGGCGCCCCCGCCCACGGTTTCCGCGTCCTGGCGGCTTCCCGCCGCCACGGTTAAGCTGGATGTTTCGCGCCGCGGAGGGCTCGTGCGGAAGTTCGATCTGGTGGTGGTGGGCGCCGGCATCTCGGCGGGCTCCCTGGTCTTCAACCTGCTCAAGCAGGGCTTCACGGGTTCGATCCTGGTGGTCGAGCGGGGGGACAAGATCGCCTTCGGCCCCACGGCCTTCAGCGCCGGCGGCTTCCGCAACCTGTGGACCACGGAGATCAACCAGCAGCTCTGCACCAAGGCCATCGGCCTGCTGAAGTCCTTCCAGGACGACATGGGTGTGAGCTGCGGCTATGACCCCTGCGGCTACTTGTTCACCTACTACGCCAAGGGCTGGGCGAAGATCCCCATGGCCGCCGAGATCTGGTCGAAGAACGGCGTCAACTTCGACCTCCTTACACCCGATCAGATCGAGGCGAAGATCCCGGGCCTGAAGTGCGCCGTGGACCACATGGACGAGGAGGTCCGGGAGTTCCTGGGCTTCGAGCCCATCGTGGGCGGCGTCTTCGGCCGGGACTGCGGCAGTTTCGATCCCAGCCAGGCGGCGGTGGGCTACTTCGAGCGGGCCATGACGGATTATGCGGCGAAGCCGGTGCTGCAGCTCAACACGGAAGTCCTGAAGGTCACCTTCGACGGCGCGAAGGCGAGCGGCGTCGTCCTCAAGGACGCCGACGGGACCGAGGAACGGGTTGAAGCCGGCATTGTCGCCTGCTGCACGGGCCCCTGGATCAACGAGCTGCTGAAGCGCAGCGGCCTGCCGGAGTCGGACCTCTGCCCGGTCATCAGCCAGAAGCGGATGATGTTCATCACCGACTTCCCGGGCCACCCCCGCGAGGACGAGCGCTGGCACCAGATCCCGCTCACCATCATCGACCAGGGCATCTACTTCAAACACGAGGCCGGCAACCTGATGATCGGCAAGGCCCGCAAGGACGCGCCCGACAGCTTCGACACGACCTTCGAGCCGGACTACTACCGGGACGAGGTGAACCTGCCCATGCAAGAGCGCATCCCCAGCACCGCCGTGTGCAAGCTGAAGTCCGGCTGGGGCAGCCTCTATGACACCAACAGCGCCGACCACAACGCCATCGTCGGCTGGCACGGGAACCATCCCGGCCTGCTGCTGCAGGTGGGCTACAGCGGCCACGGCGCCATGGAGAGCCCGGCCGTCGGCATCGCCCTGGCCGAGCTGATCATCACCGGCAAGTACCAGACCGTGGACTGCACGCCCCTGCGCTGGGTGAGGTTCCAGGAAGGCTCCCTCGTGCACGAAAAGATCGTCATCTGATGTTCGAGAACTTCTCCCTCTTTGGCCTGATCGTCGGCTACCTCTCCCTGCTGTTCAGCCTGTGCGTCCACGAGGCCAGCCACGCCACGTCCGCCTACTGGCTTGGGGACGATACGGCCCGCCGCCTGGGCAGAATGACCCTGAATCCCCTGGCCCACATGGATCCCATCGGCACCTTTCTGTTCCCGCTCATCGGCATGTCCACGGGCATCCCCATGATTGGGTGGGCGAAGCCCGTGCCCTACAACCCGCTGAACTTCGACCGCAAGTGGACGGTCCGGGGTGGCGGCGCGATCGTTAGCGCGGCCGGTCCGGTTTCCAACCTGGCCCTGAGCTTCATCTTCCTGACGGCCACGTGCCTCATCCTGAGGTTCTCCATCCCAGGTCTCCATGAACGTGCAGGGCTCTTCCTCGCCGCCCTCGGGGGTTTTGAATCCGTGGCGTCCAGGGTCGCGAATCCTTCGGGGCAATTGCTGCTCTCCTTCGGGGGGACCCTGATCCTCATCAACATCGGGCTTGCCCTCTTCAACCTGCTCCCGGTGGGACCGCTCGATGGCGCAGGGGTGCTGATCGGGATACTCCCCCACAATCTCGCCAACAAGTTCGAGAAGTACCGCGCCCAGATGGGCTTCGTGCTGCTCATCCTCGTCTTCACCGGCGGTGCCCGTTATGTCCTGGGGCCCCTTTTCGGCTTCGTGATCAACTACATGATCCTTCCCCTGGCCAGCCTTCTTCTCGGACTCTGACATGCAGCGCGTCCTCTCCGGCATCCAGCCTTCCGGCTCCCAGCACATCGGCCACCTCATCGGGGCCCTGGACAACTTCACGCGGCTCCAGGGGCAGGGCGACGCGTTCTACATGATCGCGGACTGGCACGCGCTGACGTCGAAGTACGAATCCGTCGAGGAGATCGGCCCCGCCACGGAGGAGCTGACGGCCACCTACCTGGCGGCGGGGCTGGATCCTTCGAACGCCACGATCTTCGTCCAGAGCCTGGTGAAGGAGCACGCGGAGCTGCACCTGCTCTTCAGCATGATCACGCCGCTCTCCTGGCTGGAGCGGGTGCCCACCTACAAGGAAAAGCTGCAGAATTCCGTGGCCGACCTGGGCAGCTACGGCTTCCTGGGCTACCCGCTGCTCCAGGCCGCGGACATCCTCATCTACAAGGCCCACAAGGTGCCCGTGGGCGAGGACCAGCTCTTCCACCTGGAACTCACCCGGGAGGTCGCGCGGCGCTTCCATTTCCTGTTCAAGGCCGAGGTCTTCCCCGAGCCCCAGGCCGTGCTGACCCCGACGCCGAAGGTGCCGGGCCTGGACGGGAAGAAGATGTCCAAGAGCTACGGGAACTGCATCTACCTGCGGGACACGCCGGAGCAGATCCTCCACAAGTGCACCCGGGAGATGGCCAGCGATCCCGCCCGGGTGAAACGTACGGATCCCGGCAACCCCGACATCTGCCCGGTCTTCGAGTTCCACAAGCTGTTCTCGACGCCCGAGACCGTCGAGATGGTGAACGTGGAGTGCCGCCGCGCCGGCATCGGCTGCTTCGACTGCAAGAAGAAGGTGGCCGAGGCCGTGACCGCCCGCACCGAGCCCGTCCGCCAGCAGATCGAGGAAGGCCTCGCCCACCCCGCCCGCCTGCGGGAGATCCTCCACGACGGCAGCGCCAGGGCCCGGGCCGTGGCCGGCCAGACCATGGTGGAAGTCCGCGAAGCCATGCGGATGCCGAGCTACTGAAGGGGCCGCCGCCGGGATTTTTGGTTTGCCATTCCCCCCGGATCCGCTACCCTGGATTGTCGGTCTCTTAGCTCAGTTGGTTAGAGCAGCTGACTCTTAATCAGCGGGTCCAGGGTTCGAGTCCCTGAGAGACCACCAAAAAAGCCGCCCCCTGGGCGGCTTTTTTTGGCGGTGGTCTCTCAGGGACTCGAACGGCAACGGCGCGCCGGTAGCGGTAGGCGTAGGACGCGCGAGCGTCCGGAGCCGGTTTCGCGAAGCGAAAACCGCGGGCGCAGCCGATGCCGCGGCCGGAGCGCCGAAGGCGCGGAGGGAGTCCCCGTGAGGCCCTGCTCGACACCATCGGGTTTGCAGAACCGCAGGTGATCACCCCCCACTTGGGGCCCCGCTCCGCCGCGCTGGCGCGCGCTCCGCGACCCGCTCGGGAGGTTGGATCCTGGGCTCAAGCCCGTGGACACCTGTCCTACCGAACCCATGGCCCAGCAGATCCCCCGCCCGGGGTCTGGGTTTTCGCGCTTTCCACCCTCCCATAGCCCTGGCGCCGCGGTTCAGCTAAGATCCCCCAAACCCCTCTCCACAAGGAGCCTTCATGGCTGACTCCATTTCCCTCCGCGACCTGGCTGACCAGCTGGCCGAATCCCTGGACGTGTCCAAGGCGAAGGCCTACGACGCCCTGGGCGGCGTCTTCGAGACCATCGGCAAGACCGCCCTCTCCGGCGGCAAGGTCAGCGTCTTCGGCTTCGGCACCTTCTCCTGCAAGGAGCGCAAGGCGCGCACCGGCCGCAATCCCCAGACCGGCGCGGCCATCAAGATCGCCGCCTCCAAGTCCGTCGGCTTCAAGGCCGGCGCG
Source organism: Holophagaceae bacterium (assembly GCA_044229575.1). GTDB lineage: Bacteria > Acidobacteriota > Holophagae > Holophagales > Holophagaceae > JADJVL01. Next base: position 77,858 of record JBGAST010000004.1, read on the forward strand.
GCGATGAAGAAGTCCGCGAAGAAGAAGTAGACCTTCCCCGCGCGTGAACCGGAAGGGGCCTTCGGGCCCCTTCCTCGTTCTGGAAGGCCGCCGACGGGCCGCGGCCTTGCCTCCGGGCGGGGTCCTCAGTACCATCCTCCCTTCCTCCAAACCGTCCTGACCTCCTCCAACCCCACGCCGCCTTGGCCTTCGAAAGGGTCCGATGTCCGATTCCGAGCGCGTGCGGTTCGAGCCTGGACTCCTGGAAGCCCGCAACTTCGTGGGCGGCCGGTGGGAGCAGGGGGCCGGCGCGGCGCGGGAGATCCGGAGCCCCTGGACGGGGAAGGCCATCGGGCGGGTCTTCGAGAGCACGCCGGAGGATGTGGCGAAGGCGGTGGCGGCGGCGCTTCCCTCGGGCCGCGCCTGGGGCGCGCTGCCCACCAAGGAGCGCACCCAGGTGATGTTCCGCTTCCGGGAGGTGCTCCTGGCGGACCTGGACCGCCTCGCCCATTCGGTGGCGGCGGAGTCCGGGAAGCTGCCCTCCGAAGGCCGCGCCGGCGTCCTGAAGGGCATCGAGGTCCTCGAGTTCGCCCTCAGCCTGCAGAACCTCGACGACGGCGCCAAGGTGCTGGTGAGCAGCGGCGTCACCTGCGAAGTGCGCCGGGAGCCCCTGGGCGTGGTCGCCGGCGTCACGCCCTTCAACTTCCCCGCCATGGTGCCCCTCTGGATGATCCCCATCGCCCTCACGGTGGGGAACGCCTTCGTGTGGAAGCCCTCGGACAAGACGCCCCTGACGAGCCTGCTCATCGCGGACGCGCTGCGGAAGGCCGGCCTGCCCGACGGCGTGTTCAGCGTCGTCCAGGGGGGCAAGGAAGCGGTGGACGCCCTCTGCGACCATCCCGACATCGCGGCCCTGGCCTTCGTGGGCTCCACGCCGGTGGCCAAGGCCGTCTACACCCGGGCCACGGCGTCCGGCAAGCGGGCCTTGTGCCTGGGCGGCGCCAAGAACCACATCATCCTCATGCCCGACGCCGATCCCGAGATCGCCGCCAGCGGCATCCTGGCCAGCTTCACCGGCTGCGCCGGCCAGCGCTGCATGGCCAGCAGCGTGCTCCTCGCCGTGGGCCCGGTGGATCCCATCCTCGACGACCTCGCCGCCCGCGCCAAGGCCGTGGTGGTGGGCCGGGACATGGGCGCCCTCATCACGGGGGAATCCCGGTCGCGCCTCGAAGCCGCCATCGCCCAGGCTGCGGCGGACGGCGCCGACGTGAAGGTGGACGGTCGCGCCGCCAAGCCCGGCGGCGACCTCGCGGGCGGCCACTGGCTCGGCCCCACCATCCTCGACCACGTGGCGCCCGGCGCTCCGGCCGCCTGCGACGAGCTCTTCGGCCCCGTGCTCTCCGTGGTGCGCGTGCCCAGCCTCGACGCCGCCCTGGAAATCGAAGCGAGCAGCCCCTACGGCAACGCGGCCTCGGTCTTCACCCGCAGCGGCGCCGTGGCCGAGGAAGTCGCCAACCGCGCCCATGCCGGCATGATCGGCGTCAACATCGGCGTGCCCGTGCCCCGGGAGCCCTTCTCCTTCGGTGGCTTCCAGCAGAGCCGTTTCGGTAGCGGGGACATCACCGGCGAGGACGGCGTGGCCTTCTGGAGCCAGCAGAAGAAGGTGACGCTGAAGTGGGCCATGCCTAAAGACATGAACTGGATGAGCTGAGCATGGTGGCCCCACGAACGGGACGAGCCCTTCCGAGCAACTCCAAAGCGGAAACGTCTTTGACCTTCAAAGAGACATCCTTCGTCGACGCGGTCCGCGCCTTCCGGACCGCGCCGGCGAAGGATGCAGACTCGCGCAGCGAGTCGTCGCCCTCCCGGCCGAGATGGATGATCACCTAGCCGAGCCCACCCTCCGCCAACCGCATTTCCAGAGCCCGGAACCAACTCCCATGACCACCACCACCTCCCACGTCGGCCTCACCTCCCACCCCGGCAGCATCTTCAAGGAGGCCCTCCCCATCCGCTGGGGCGCCGCCGATCCGGCCCTGCGTGGCCCCATCGTGGCCACCCTGACGAACCGCAGCCACCGCAACGCCATCGGCACCCACTCGGGGAGCTATTCGGTCTACCGGGCCCTGGCCACCGCCGCCGGCGACCTGACCCCGGAGCACCGCCCCGACCTCACCAACACGAACCCGGTGGTGGACATCGGCCCCTTCGACAGCTGGAAGGACCCCTCGAAGATCGTCTCCATCGATCCCTGGGGCGCCAGCGTGGCGACGGTCTTCCGGGACCACCTCCAGGGCGGCTACGACATCCGCCCCACCATCGCCGTCACCAAGGCCCACATGCTCATGCCCGAGCTCACCGAGGCCATCGAGAGGGGCCGGCTGAAGATCGACGGGAAGATCATCCGAGCCCAGGGCGACATCGCCGTCACCAAGGCGGCCCTGGATCCGGTCTGGTACCTGCCGGGCATCGCCGAGCGCTTCGGCGTGGACGAGGGCGAGCTGCGCCGGGTCCTCTTTGAGGAGACCGGCGGCATGTTCCCCGAGCTCATCACCCGCCAGGACCTGAAGGTCCTCCTGCCCCCCATCGGCAGCACGACGGTGTACATGTTCGGGGATCCCCGGTTCATCAGCGACCCCTCGAAGAAGCTCACCCTGCGGGTCCACGACGAGTGCAACGGCTCCGACGTCTTCGGTTCCGACATCTGCACCTGCCGGCCCTACCTCTGCCACGGCATCGAGGAGGCCGTGCGCTCGGCCCAGGAGGGCGGGGCGGGGTGCATCGTGTACTACCGAGGTTACCAAGTTCCTCGTCTACAACGCGCGGAAGCGCCAGGAGGGCGGGGACAGCGCCGCCACCTACTTCCGCCGGACGGAGTGCGTGGCCGGCGTCCAGGACATGCGCTTCCAGGAGCTCATGCCCGACGCCCTCCACTGGCTGGGTATCACCAAGATCGACCGCCTCATCTCCATGAGCGACATGAAGCACGACGCCATCGTGGGTTCCGGCATCCGCGTGATTGAACGCGTGCCCATCCCCGACGAGCTGGTGCCCAAGGACGCCCAGGTGGAGATGGAAGCCAAGAAGGCGGCGGGCTACTTCACCATGGACGAGGTGAAGGGGGATGCCGCCCTGCACCAGGTGAAGGGGCGCGGCCTCGATGAGTGAGGCCTTCCCCGGCACCGCGGAGGAGCTGGAGCTCCTCCTGGCCCCCGCCACCATCCGCGCCCGGGCCGGGCGGATCCTGGACGCGGCCCTCGCCGGGGGCACCGCCTTCGCCGTGCGCCCCGACCGCCTGGACGCGGTGGCGGAGCTCGTCTGCGAAGTGACCCTCGCCAACTACCCGGACCTCGCCATCCCCTACCATTCCCGGTGGAACCACTTCCAGGCCGGAGGCCGGGACCGCAACGGGGAGCTGGACGCGCGGCTCGCGGACCTGGACCCGGCGGCCCGGGGCCGGGCGAAGCTGGACCTGGCCATCGTCAGCGTCCTGCTGGACGCCGGCGCCGGCATGGCCTGGCGCTACCGGGAGCCGGGCAGCGGCCTGGAGAGCTCGCGGTCCGAAGGCCTCGCGGTGGCGAGCTGGAACCTTTTCATGGCGGGCCGCTTCTCCTCGCGGAAGGACGAACCCCTGCGGGTGGATGCCGTGGGCCTCGCGGGCCTGTCCCTGGACGACCTCCGGGAAGGTTTCCAGGTTTCAAGGGATAATCCGCTGGTGGGGCTGGAAGGCCGCTTCCAGCTGCTGCGCGCCCTGGGGGAGGCCCTGACGCGGGACACGAAGCTCTTCGGCCTCAGCGATCCCCGCCCGGGCAACCTCCTGGATCATTTCCTGAGCCTCGCCGCCGGAGGCGAAGGCCCCGGCGTGCGCGCGCCGCAGATCCTCAGGGCCCTGCAGCGGGGCCTGGGGCCCATCTGGCCGGGCCGCCTCGCCCTGGCCACGCCCTCGGGGACGGTGAATCTGGGGGACGCCTGGCACTACGCCCCCTGGGGCACGGAACCCACGGCGGACACCATCATGCCCTTCCACAAGCTCTCCCAGTGGCTGGCCTATTCCCTGCTGGAGCCGCTGCTGGAGGCGGGCCTTGCCATCTCGGACGTGGACGGCCTCACGGGCCTCGCCGAGTACCGCAACGGCGGCCTGATGCTGGATTCGGGGTTGCTGGAACTGCGCTATCCCAACCTCGCCCACATCCCCCGCGCGCCGGGCTCGGACATGGTCATCGAGTGGCGCGCCCTCACCGTAGCCCTCCTGGACCGCCTCGCGGATCCCGTGCGCTCCCGCCTGGGCCGCGGCGCGGAGGCCTTCCCCTTGGCCAAGATCCTCGAAGGCGGCACCTGGTGGGCCGGGCGGCGGCTGGCGGCGGAAAAGCGCCCGGACGGCGGGCCCCCCTTCAACATCCAGAGCGACGGCACCGTCTTCTGATCCCCCTCGAACCCTTGGAGCCCGCATGAATCCCAGCGCCCCCCCCGGCGTCCACCTGATCCGGCACCCCATCCTCCAGCACCACCTCTCCAACCTGCGGCGGAAGGAGACGCGGCCCACGGAGTTCCGGCGCCTCATGACGGAGATGAGCAAGCTCATCGCCTACGAGGTGACCCGGGACCAGGAACTGTGCCTGGAGCCCATCGAGACGCCCTTCGAAGCCATGGAGGCGCCCTTCCTGGCCCACCGCATGGTGGTGGTCTCCATCATGCGGGCGGGCAACGGCATGCTGGAGGGGGTGCTGCAGGCCATCCCCAACGCGGGCGTCGGCCACATCGGCATCTACCGGGACAAGTTCATCCACAGCACGGTGGAGTACTTCTTCCGCCTCCCGGCTGACGTGGAGGGCCGGGCGGTGCTGCTCCTGGATCCCCTGCTGGCCACCGGCGCCACCGCCGTGGCGGCCATCGCGCGGCTCAAGCAGTACGGCGTGGGCCCCATCCGCTTCGTCTGCCTCCTGGCCTCGCCGGAGGGGCTGGCCCTGGTCCGGGAGGCCCACCCCGATGTGGAGGTCACCTGCCTTTCCATCGAGCGGCAGCTCAATGAAAAGGGCTACATCCTGCCGGGCCTCGGCGACGCCGGGGACCGGCTGTACAACACGGTCTAGGGGAGGACGCATGGCCGGGTTCAACATCACCATCATCGGCGTCGCCGGCGGCAGCGGTTCGGGCAAGACCACCTTCGCCCGGCGCATCGTGGAGCACCTGGGGCCGGAGCGCTGCGCCGTCCTGAGCCAGGACAACTACTACATCGACCAGAGCGCCATGTTCGTCGAGGACGGCGGTGCCGTGAACTTCGACCACCCGGATTCCCTGGAGTTCAGCCTCCTGGCGCGGCACCTGGGGGCGCTCCGGTCGGGCCTCACGGTGGAGGTGCCCATCTACGAATTCGCCACCCACACCCGCAGCCGCCGGGAGACCCTGCGCCTGGAGCCGAAGCCCGTGGTGCTGGTGGACGGCATCCTCTTCCTGGGCCAGCCCGACGTGCGGGCCCAGCTGGACGCGGCGGTCTTCCTCGACATCCCCGAACCGGTCCGCTTCGAGCGCCGGATGCGCCGGGACATCGCCGAGCGGGGCCGCACCCCGGAAGGCGTGAAGGTCCAGTGGGAGCGCCAGGTCCAGCCCATGCACGAGCGCTTCGTGGAGCCCTCCAAGGCGCACGCCACCTGGATCGCCGGCGACGACGCGAGCCTTCAGGAGGCCATCGAGTCCGTCCGGCGGCGGGCGGGGCTCTGAGGCGGACCGGGCCGGGTCCGTGGTACAAGATTCCCAGCCTTCCGAGGGACCCGTGACCCTGTTTCCGCGCTCCACCCGCCGCAGGGCCCTCCTGCTGGCGCCCCTGGCCCTCACCCTGGCCGCCCAGAGCACGGGACCGACCTCCGCGGACCTGCGGGGCACCGTGACCGCCAGTGGCTTGGCGGTGCCGGGAGCCCAGCTCCGCCTCCTGCGCGAAGGCACCGGAGAGGTCCGCCTGGGCCAGTCCGGCGCCGGCGGAGGCTTCGTCCTCCGGCTTCTGCCGCCGGGCCGCTACCGCCTGGACGTGCAGGCGGCGGGCCTGGCGGCGTGGAACGCCGCGGCCCTGGATCTGGTGGTCGGTACCAGCTCCCATCTCGACGTGCGTCTGGCCCCGGCAGCCGGGGCCAGGGTGGAGGTGGTGGCGGAAGGGGAACTTTCGGACCCCACCCGCACCATGATGGCAACGGTGGTGGGCCCCGAACTGGTCTCGGGCCTGCCCATCGCGCGGCGCAGCTTCTCGGACTTCGCCCTTACCACCCCCGCCGTGGCCTTGAGCAACGCGCCGGTGAACGATGGCAGCCCCAGCTCGCGCCTGAGCGTGAACGGCATGCCCGCGCGACAGAACAACTTCATGCTGGACGGACTGGACAACAACGACCTCGGCGGCGGCGCCATCCGCTCGGGGATCAGCCAGGAGGCGGTGCAGGAATTCCAGGTCGTCACCGGCGCCTACGGCGTTGAGTACGGACGCGCCCTCGGCGGCATCGTGAACACGGTGACAAAATCCGGCGGCAACGACTTCACGGGCTCCGCCTTCTACTTCCTCCGCCCCGGGAGCCTGGCCGCGGACCGGAAGAGCCTGGACCTGCACCAGGCCGGCGCCTCCGCCGGCGGGGCGGTCATCAAGGACCGGCTCTTCTACTTCGCCGCCTTCGAGCGCCTGCGCAAGACCGACGAGAACGACGTGGCCATCACGCCCGCGGTGGCCTCGGCGGTGCGCGCCGCGGGCTTCTCCCTCGAGACCGGGAAGCTGCCCTACGACGAGAAGGGCTTCAACGTGTTCCTGCGCCTGGACTGGGTGCAGAGCGCCGAAAGCCGCTTCACCCTCCGGTACCTCTACAGCGGCGAGGAGGATGGCAACGCGGTGCGGTGGGGCGGCCTCGTGGCCAAGTCCGCGGGCGCGGCGCGGCGCACCGCGGACCGCACCCTCACGCTTTCCCACACCTGGGTCCCCGGTGGCGCCTTCGTGAACGAGGCGCGGCTCCTGCGCAGCCGGCGCAGCAGCAGCCTCGACAGCCTGGATCCCGCCGGCACGGTGTTCGTGGAGATCGCCGGGGCCGCCAGCTTCGGCACCCAGCGCCTCACAGGCCAGTCCACCGCCGTCACCACAACCCACTTCACCGACACCCTCACGGCCCTCCTCGGCGCGCACACGGTGAAGGCCGGCGTAGACTTGTTGCGCTCGGAGAACTCGGCCCGGGTGCCCCAGAATTTCGCGGGCATCTACCGCTTCCAGGCCCTGGACCTGCGGCCCTACGGCGTGCCCATCTTCTTCCCCACCAGCCTGGACGCCTTCCAGGCGCCCAACCCCTTCGGGGGCACCGGGTTCCCCGTGGCCTTCGTCCAGAGCTACGGCCACGACCAGGCGTCCTACACAGCCCGGAGCGAGGCGGCCTTCCTCCAGGACGAGTGGCAGGTCACGCCCCGGCTGCTCCTTCGCGCCGGCCTGCGCTTCGAGCGCGAGGTCCAGCCGCCCTTTCCGGACACCGCGGACTATCGGGCCATCCAGAACCCGCCCCAGACCACGGTGCCGGGCCTCGGCCCCGTGCAGCTCCCGGCGGGGGCGCCTCTGGGGGGCTACGACTATCCCGCCAACTTCCGCATCAGCCGGGACTGGAGCTCGAGCAGGGTGAGCCCGCGCTTCCACGCCACTTGGTCGCCAAAGGAGAACCTGCGCGTCTACGGCGGATGGGGCCGCTACAGCGGGCCCATCAACCAGGGCCTGCTCTACGGCATCCGCCTTTACAACGGCCAGGACGTCCAGACGGTCATCCGTACCTTCATCGACCCCGCCCTGCAGAGCCCCCTCATCACCTGGGCCAACGCCGACGGCGCCGCGGCGAACCACCGCTACACCGCCCTGCCGGCGGGCCCCACGACCTTCGTCCTCCCAGGGGACGCCGCCATGCCCCGCATGGACACGGCCTCCCTCGGCGCCGAGTGGAACCCCAGCCCGAAGCATCAGGTGGTGGTGGACCTGCTCCAGTCCCGGGCCACGGGCTTCCTCAACGTCCGGGACGTGAACGCCTACGTGCTCTACGCGGATCCCCTGGTGGGCGCCGCGCCCATCCAGCGCCGTCCCGACCTGCGCTACAGCACCCTCAACCGGGCCGACGGCAGCGGCGAGGCGCGCCACGAAAGCCAGAGCGTGGCCTGGACCTGGAGGCCGGACGCCAGCCTGTTGCTGAAGGCCAGCTACACCCACAGCCGCACCCGGGACAACTTCATCGACTGGACTTCGGACTTCACGCCCCAGAACACCTTCGACCCGGCCACCGAGCGCGGCCCCAGCGCCCAGGACCAGCGGCACCGCTTCCTCACCAGCGGCGTCTGGACCAGCGGCGACCGCAGCAATCCCTGGACGCGGCGCTGGACCCTGGGCTGGATCGCCCGCTGGGCTTCGGGCCGCCCCTACACCCAGCTCGCCGGCTTCGACCGCAACTACGACGGCGACGGCACCTCGGACCGCCCGGAGGGGGTGGGCCGCACCTCGGAGACGCTGCCCTCCCAGAGCGAGGTGGATCTCCGGATCGGCCGCGCCTTCCGCGTGGGCACGGCGAAGCTCGAAGCCACCGTGGAGATCTTCAACCTCTTCAACACGGGCAACGTGCTGGCGGTGCAGAACAACCGCAGTTCCGCGGAGCCGCCCTACGGCACCCCCACGCGCACCGGCGACCGGCGCCAGTGGCAGTTCGGGGTGCGCTACTCCTTCTAGGCCTTCACCGGCGCCACCATCCCCGTCATGGCGTCCAGGTCGGCGATGCCTTCATCCCGCATCCAGGCCTCGGCCTGGGCCACGAGGTCGGCGCCGATGGGACCCCCCATGAGGCGTCCCCGCACCCGGCGCGCGGCGGCGGCATGGAGGCCCATCTGGAGGGCGTCGAGGGCCGTGACGGCCTCCAGGAGGAGCGCCAGCGCGTCCTCCCGCCGGCCCTCCATCCAGAGGAGGAGGCCCTCGTTCTTCATCGCGAAGGCGGCGGCGTAGTCGCTGCCTTCCCCCTGGAGGGACTTGATGGCGGACCTCGCGCGGCCGGCGGCGGCACGGTCACCGCCGGCGAGGAGGGCGAGGTCGCACCGCGCGCGGAGGTCCGAGATGGAGATCCGGATGCCCTGGACCTTCAGGAGGAAGGAACGCTCCAGGCCGCGGCGGCGGGCCGCGAGCCAGGCCCGGCAGTCCTCCCCGCGGCCCCGGTAGAGGAGGACGTTGCCGCGCTGGATGAGATGGTCGACGTGGGGGATGAAGAAGCCGTCCGAAGGCAGGAGGGCGATGGCTTCGTCCAGCTCCGCCAGGGCCTCCTCCGGCTCGTCCTCCCGCAGCCGCAGGTGGGCGCCCAGCACGATCTGGAGATTGGCCTCCATGAGCCGGTCGCCCTGGTGCCGGGCCACCTGGATGAGCTCGTGGAAGCGGCGCGCGACGTCGTGAAACCCGCCCATGATGCTGCGGGCCCGCAGGCCGTAGTACTGGGCCACGTGGAACTCGTAGGAGGCGCCGGCCACCAGCATGGATTCGCCCTTCTCCATGTGGTCGAGGCAGCCGGCCCAGCGGCCCTGCTGCAGGGCCACCAGGCCCGCGGCGATGTGAGTCCGGGCCATGGCGTCGGGACTGCCGATGCGCTCCGCGAGGGAGGTGGTGAGGGCCAGGAGGCGCTGGACCTCCCGGCGGGCCTTCACGCCCTCCGCCGCCTGCAGGACGGTCTCGTGGGCGAGGCCCCGCATGATCCGCTGGGGATCGCCGGCGTCGAGGGCCAGGCGGAACTGGCGGGCCTGCAGGTCCGTGGCCCGGAAGAGGTCGTAGGGGCCCAGGCCGTGGGCCACGGTCCAGAGGATGTCGAGGCGCTCCCGCACCTCTTCCTGGATGACGCCGGCGGCGCGAGGGGTGAAGGCGAAGCCGCGCCGCTTCAGGCGGAATCTCGACCAGAGCAGGGAAAGAAGGGCGGCGGCGTTGCCCTTGGGGATGCGCGTTCCGGTCCAGGCCAGGAGCTCGGTCGAAATGGCCAGCGCTTCGCTGAGATGGCCGCTCTTGAACAGCTCCTCCGCGGCGCGACGGCGCAGCTCCCGGGAGGCGGCTCCCGTGGCGCTCCGGCCGGCCTCCAGGAAGGCCTCCGCGGCCTTGGGGCTCTGGCCCGCGTGGCTGAGGGCCTCCGCCATGGCGAGGCGCAGGGCGGGGATCTCCGGATCCGCGGGCTCCCGCAGGGTGATGGAGCGCTCGTAGAAGGCCGCGGCGCGCTCGAAGGCCAGGGCGGCCTCGGCTTCGGCGCCGGCCCGGGCGGCGTAGTGGGCCGCGCGGTCCTGCAGGCCCGCCGCGTCGTAGTGGAAGGCCAGGGCCTGGGTGTCGGGGCGGCTGGAAGATTCGATGGCCGCCGCCAGGCTGAGGTGGCAGGTCTTCGCGTCCTCGGCGCGAAGGCTCGCGGCCACGGATTCCCGCACCCGGTCGTGGTAGGGCTCGAGGATGCGCCGGCCCGGGACGCCGCGGATGCGGGCCAGGCGGGCGGTGCGCAGGGGGGCGAAGGGATCGGCGCCGCTGGGATCGATGCGCGCGGCCCGGCGCAGGGTCTCCCATTCCACCGGGTAGCCCGCCACCGCGAGGAGGCGCAGCACGTCCCGGCTCTTGACGGGCAGGGCGTCCACCCGGGCGAGCAGGGCCCGGTCGAAGGCGGTCCCGACATCCGTCCCGGCGGCCGCGGCCCCCGCGGGCGCCGCCTGGGCCCGGGCCAGCTCGCCGATGAAGAGGGGGTTGCCGCCCGCCTCCCGGACGATCTCCTCGGCCCGGGCGGGATCGTCCACCAGGCTGCGGGCCAGGACCTCCGCGCTCTCCTGGGTGAGCTGGGCCAGGTTGAACTCCGCCAGGGCGATCCCCTGCTGGCGCAGTTCCGGCAGGAGGGCGGTGAGGGCCGGCGCCGTCTCCTCCTCCTCGCTGCGGTAGCAGAGCACCATCAGGACCCGCGGCGGGTCCGGGGGCCGCAGGACTTCGGAGAGCAGGGCGGCGCTATCCAGGTCCCCCCAGTGCAGGTCGTCGATGACCAGGGCCAGGGGACGGGATTCCCCGAGGCGGGCGAGCAGGTCCCGCAGGGCGCCGAAGGCGCGGCGCCGCAGCTCCTGGGGATCCCGGATCTCCGCCACCCGCGCGCCGGCCCTGGCGATGGGGCCCACCTGCTGCAGCACCGGGAAGAGCTTGGCGAGGGCGTGGATGTGCCGGGGCAGCAGGGCCTCGACTTCCGAGGCCGGGAGGTAGCGCAGGACCTGGCTGAGGGCGTCGATGAGGCCGTCCACGGCCTTGAAGGGCACGGACTCCTGCTCGTAGCAGCGCCCGAAGAGGAGGACGGCGCGGGGATGGTCCTGCTGGAGGGTGCGCAGGAAGCGGCGCACGAGGAAGGTCTTGCCCAGGCCCGAACTGCCGTGGAGGAGCACGGTGCGCGCCTCCCCGCCCTCGACCTCTTCGAAGGCCTGGAGCAGGCCGGCCATCTCCGCCTCCCGGCCCACCAGGGCGCGGCGGGCGGTGGACGGCGCGCTCAGCTCAGGGATCACCCCCCGGCCCAGGCGGGCGCGGATCTCCGGCGCCTCGGGCCGCGCGGCGGGGTTGCGCTTCAGCAGGGCCATGGCGAGCGCCGCCAGATCCTCCGGCACGCCGGGGGCCAGCTCGAGGACGTGGGGTGCCTCCATCTCGTTCTTCGCCTGGATGATCTCCATGGGCGAGCCTTGGAAGGGCAGGCGCCCGCTGAGGGACTCGTAGAGCATCACGCCCACGCTGTACCAGTCGCTGGCCTCCGTGGCCACGCCGGTGGCGCCCTGCTCCGGCGCCATGTGGGAGGGGGTGCCCACCAGCTTGGTGGGGGCGCCCAGGGCCCACATGTCCTGGGGCGCCAGGTCGAGGACGAGGCCGAAGTCCAGGATGACCACCCGGCCATCGGGGGCGATGAGCACGTTGTTGGATTTCAGGTCCCGGTGCAGCTTGCCGGCGCCATGGAGTGCGTAAACGCCTTCCACGAGCTGGGAGGCCGCGGAGCGCAGGCGTTCGGGATCCCGCACGGGCCGTCCCGGGCCGGTGAGGGGGACGGAAAGGGTGCGGTCCGAATCCGACAGCCAGGTGGCCATGTCCTCCGCCTGCAGGGCCGACTGGTCGTGGCTGGACTGGATGTTCAGGAGGCGGCCGGGCAGGCCTTCGGCCACGGTGCGGTGGCGGGAGGTCTGGCCGCCCTTGGGCAGCTTCGACTCCTCCCGCACCCAGGCGGCGAAGGGCAGGCCGTCCACCAGTTCCATAGTGAAGTAGGCGCGGCTCTCCTCGGCGAAGAGCTCGAAGAGGCCCACCAGGTTGGGGTGGCTCAGGTCCGCCAGGGCCCGGAACTCCCGCTTGAACTGGAGCAGGGCTTCCGGACCCATGTTCGTGAGGGTCTTGAGGGCCACCACGCCCTGGCGCTCATGGTCGAAGGCCTCGAAGACCATGCCGAAGGAACCCGACCCGATGCTGCGCCGGATCAGGAGTCGGTCGGTTCCCTGGAAGCCTTCGGAGTTCATTCGGATTGGGTATCAGACTACCGGATCGCGGGCCGCCGGCGCGGTTTTGGGGGATTCCAGGCGGGATCCCGGGGGAGCCGCGCCCGCGCGCGCGAATTGCAGTATGCTGGCGCCACATCCCCCGAAAGGCGCACCCATGGACGATCCTTCCTCCAAGGACCGGCTGATCACAGCCCTCCTGCTGGCGCTCTTCTTCCTCGGCGCGGCGGCCCACATCATCCACGCCGCGGGCACCGGCGAGAAGCTGAGCCTGGCCCTCAGCAACCTCATCTTCGGCGCCCTGGCCCTCGCCCACGCCTGGTACATGCTGGGCTGGCAGCGGGCGGCGGCGATGTTCGGCTTCATCTTCGTGGCCAGCTGGTCCGCGGAAAGCCTCAGCATCGCCACCTTCCTGGCGACGCCCTACACCTACACGGAGGCCCTGGGGCCGCGCCTCGGACAGGTGCCCATCGTGGTGCCCATCGGCTGGTTCATGATGATCTACTACAGCTCGGTGATCGTGAACCTCATCGCCGAGGGCAAGCCAGTGGCGGTGATCTCCAAGGGCTGGTGGGTGGCCTCCCTGGCCTTCCTCACGGCCCTGGTCATGACCGCCTGGGACCTCACCCTGGACCCCTACATGGTGATCCAGGAGAAGGCCTGGATCTGGGAGCAGGGCGGCGCCTACTTCGGCATTCCCTTCGCGAACTACCTCTCCTGGGTGGAGACCGTCTTCATGATCTCCATCGCCTGGCGCCTCATCGAGCCCTCCCTGCCGCCGCCGCCCCGCGAACACCTGACTAAGACCGCCGCGGCCATCCCCGTCCTCAGCTACGCGCTCATCGGCTTGCCGGACGTCTTCATCGGCGTGCCCGTGGCCACCCGCGTCCTCGCCCCCTTCGCCATGGGCATTCCCGTGCTCGCGGCCCTGGGGCGCCTCACCCAGATGCAGCAGCCCGTCGCCTTCCCGGAGCCTGAATCATGAGCGAAACCGGATCCCCCTCCCTCCTGCGGTCGGGCCGCGAATGGGCCCTCATCATCCTGATGCTGGTGTTCTTCTTCGGGCACGTGGGCTTCCACGGGACCCAGCTGGTCACCGGCTCCAAGCTGCCCTTCGACCAGATGACGGTCTTCTTCAGCCTCTTCGTCATCACCCACGCCTGCCTGATGCTGGGCTGGCGACAGGCCCTGGCCTTCTTCCTCGCCACGGCCCTCATCGGCTTCACCATGGAGTTCATCGGCGTCAAGACCGGGGCGATCTTTGGCCGCTACTACTACACGGACGTCCTGGGCTGGAAGATCCTCGGGACCGTCTCGTGGCCCATCCCCCTCGCCTACTTCATGGTGCTGTATCCCGCCACCATGATGGCGAACCTGCTGCTGCACGGCACCGTGGTCACCGACGAGCTGCCCCTCAAGGGGTCGCTCTTCGCCGCCCTCCTGGCGGCCATGATCATGAGCGCCTGGGACCTGAGCATGGACCCCTACATGGCCGGCGAGCAGAACGCGTGGGTCTGGGTGGACGGCGGGCCCTACTTCAACATCCCCCTGCGCAACTTCGCAGGCTGGGTGCTGACCACCTTCCTGGCCGGCTTCGCCTACAGGCTCATCGAGCACCGCATCAAGCTGAAACCCATGGTGCACATGAAGAACTGGATCATCATCCTGCCGCTGCTCTGCTACGGCATCCTCATCCTCGGGGACTTCGCCCTGGGCTACCCCGAGGCCACGAAGGTGATCCCGCCCTTCGTCATGGGGATCGCGCTCATCGCGTCGCTCATGCGGATGTTCCAGCCGGCGGAGGCTGCGCCCTGAGGACCGGGGGTCTTCCCTTCGCCTGACGGATCGCCGGAATCCTGTTGATCTCCGGGCCTTCGCTGCCTAGCCTGCTTGCAACCCCCGACCTACCCCCGGGCCTCGCCCGCGGATGTCCAGAACGGATCCAGGGCCTTCGGCCCCCGGATCCCCTTCGCCGCACGCGGCGCGGAGTCCCCATGCAGAAGCTGAACCCCACAACCGCAATCCCCAAACTGGAGCTGCAGAAATCCACCCTCCGGCCGCTCACGGACGTCGAGCTCTGGGCCACCGTCGGCGCCGGGGGCGAGTCGCCCGTCCTGGAACGCAACAAGCGGATCATGGAGTAGGTTTGTCCACCGGAACTCGAAACCCCCGCGAGGCCGTGCCCGCGGGGGTTTCCTGCGGCATGGTTCGAAGCGCCCCGCCGCATCTGGGGATCAGGAAGGCAGCCCGTTCACGAAGTGCAGCACGAATCCCGAATGGACCACCTCGCCAAGGGCCACGTGCCGCCTGAGGACGGACGCGAGCTCCTCCTCGCCGGTGAACCCGTATTGCCCCAGCCGCTCCCCCGCGAAGACCGCCAGCCTCCAGTCGTCGAACCCGTTGATCTCCCCCCGCGGGCCGAAGTCGAACTCGACGGTTGCTTCCGGAAGCTGCACGGCGCAGCCGTAGCCGTGCTTCAGGTACGGGATGCCGCCCGGCAGCTCGCCGGCGGAGGGGAGGCGGTGCTTCGCCTAGGCGATGTTGGAGGCGGGCCGCTCGATTCCGGCTGCCTCCAGCAGCGCCACCGCCGCCTCGACGGCTTCGAGGTAGTCGGCGATGAGGCGGGCGAGGCGGGCGTCCATGGGTTCAGCCGTTCCGGGCAGCTGTCGCGAGGGCTGGATCCTCCACCTTCACCTCCGTTCGAACGCCCTACCGCATGGCCTCCATGGGGCTCAGCCGCGAGGCCCTGAAGGCCGGA
The DNA here is from genome assembly GCA_044229575.1 of Holophagaceae bacterium. Classification (GTDB taxonomy): domain Bacteria; phylum Acidobacteriota; class Holophagae; order Holophagales; family Holophagaceae; genus JADJVL01. Next base: position 93,084 of record JBGAST010000004.1, read on the forward strand.
TACAGCCCGAAGACGAGGGCGAGACCCAGGGCCACCACCCAGGCGGCCAGGAGGCCGAAGGGATTGACGATGAGGCCGTAGGGGAAGTTGTCGCTGAGGGCCCGGCAGAGGGCCGCGCCGCCCAGGGTGCCCGCCAGGGCGCCGAGGGCCGCGAGGACCAGGCTCTCCAGCAGGAACTGGATGAAGATCTCCTGGTCCGAGGCGCCCAGGGCCTTGCGGAGGCCGATCTCGAAGCGGCGGTCGCTGAAGCTGATGAGCATGACGCTCAGCACGCCGACGCCGCCCACCAGGAGCACGGTCCCGGCGAGGCTCATGAGCACCACGCGCCAGCCAAATATTTGCTCCAGGAACTGGTTCCAGCTCTTGGCCTGCTCGGCGTCCAGGTCCAGCACCTCCACGTCCTCGATGCCGTGGTGGGCCTGCTTGGCGCGGCCCAGCATCATGGCGCTGACCTCCTGCATGTCCCGGGTCGCGTTGAGCTTCACGGCGATCTGGTTCAGCCTGTGGCTGGGCTCCAGGCGGTCCATGTAGGCTTCGAGGGGCACCAGCACGCCGTTGGAATCGATCCAGGTGTCCTCGCTGATGATGTTGATGGGCGCCAGCACGCCGATGATGCGGAAGGGCTGGCCGTCCAGGACCACGTTCTGCCCGATGGGATCGGCGCCGCCGGTCAAGGCGTTGGCCACGCTGCCGCTCACCACCGCCACGGGGGAGCGCCGCCGGGTGTCGTCCTCGGTGATGCCCCTCCCAAGAGCGACCGGCCGGTTCATGTAGCGGGAGTATTCGTGGGTCACGCCCACGGCGAAGAAGCGCTCGCTGCCGCCCAGGGTGCGCACCGTGAGGGGCTTGGTGGCCCGGGGCAGGAAGGCCATCACCTTGGGATCCGGCGCCGTGAGGCGGCTCAGGTCCTCCATGCGCAGGCCGGGGCTCATCTGGAAGCGCTTCTGCTCCTCGGTGGTCTCGGGCGTCTTGGGGGCCACCATCACGGTGCCGTCCCAGCTCATGCCGGCGAAGCCCGTCCCGATCTTGTCCATGACGCCGTCCATGACCGAGGTCATCACCACCAGGGCGAAGACGCCCAGCATGAGCAGGGTCAGCGTGAGCATGGAGCGCAGCTTGTGGCTCCACAGCTCCACCAGGCCCGTGCGGACCACTTCCCAGACCAGGGCGAGCCGGGCGGAGAGGGCGCGGCGGCGGAACTTCGGCGCCGGGGCGGGTTCGACTTCGCTCAGGAGGGAGGGGCCGGGGGCTGGGAGGATGGAGGTGTTCTCATTCATAGCGCAAAGCCTCCATGGGGCTCAGCCTTGAGGCCTTCCAGGCCGGGAAGAGCGCGAAGACGAAGCCGAACACCGAGGCCATCACCGTGGCCCAGAGGAAGCTGTCGGCCTGCATCCAGAGGGGGATGCCGATGAACCAGGTGATGAACTTGGAGAAGGCCACCCCCAGGACCAGGCCCACGACGCTCCCGAAGAGGGTGAGCACCAGGGCTTCGGTCATGAACTCCTTGAAGACCTCCCGGCCCGAGGCACCGATGGCCATCTTCACGCCAACCTCCCGGACGCGTTCCTTCAGGCTCGCCATCTGGATGTTGACGTTCACGAGGCCGCCCCCCAGGAGGGAAAGGACGCCGGAGAGCATGAAGATGATGTTGTAGACGTCGCCCTGGCTGCGGTTCTTGCGCACCCGGGCCGCCACGTCGTCCAGGCGGAAGTCCTCCTGCTGGCGGTGGTTGGCCTTCAGGAGGGAGCCAAGGTCCTTCGCGAAGACCTCCATGGCGTTCAGGTCCGGCACCTTGAAGGTGATGCGGTCCATTCGGCGGTAGGCATCGCCCTGCATGCGCCGGGCCACGAGGGCCGCGGGCACGGCGATGATGCGGTTCTGCCGGCGGAACTGGTTGCGCTGGCCGGCCTGCTTGCGGAAGTAGAAGACGCGCTCGCGGAAGGTGCCGATGACGGTGAGGGGCACGTCGCCCACCTGGAGGTGCTGGCCCACGGCGTCGCCGTTGGGGAAGAAGACCGAGAGGGCCTCCGTGCCCAGCACGGCCACGGGGGCGCCGCCGGCCAGCTCCTCGGCGGAGAAGCCCCGGCCCGACGCGAGCTCGTAGCCGTTGGTGGGGATGAAGTCGGCGGCGATGCCGGTGACCGGGCGCTCCTGGTCGGCGTAGGTCGAGCGGACCCGGGCCCGGGCGTTGCGCTGGACGCTCACGCCCTTGACGGCGCCCTTGCTGGCCTCGGAGCCTTCCTCGGCGTCGATCTGCCGCAGGCCCAGGTTGGCCTGCTGGAGGGCGCTGGGGCGGCCTTCGGTGGCCAGGGCCCGGGGCTGGACGTTGAGCTTGTCCATGCCGCCCATCTTCACGAACATCTCGTCGGAGCGCCTGCGCTGGCTGTCGGAAATGGAGAAGCCCCCGAGCACCGATGCGACGCCGAGCATCACCCCAAGGGCTTGCAGGGTGCTGCGGCCCAGGTTCTCCCGCACCTCGGTCCAGGCGGAGTGCAGGCGTTCGCGGAAGGCGCCGGTGAACATGTCAGGCCGCTCCCTCGACGGTGGTGGCGATGAGCCCGTCCCGGATCTCCACCCGGCGCTGGGCCAGGGCGGCAATGGAAGGATCGTGGGTGACCAGCAGCAGGGTGTTGCCGGACGCGTGCAGCTCCTGGAAGAGCTGCAGCACCTCGGCGCCGGTGCGGGAATCCAGGGCGCCGGTGGGCTCGTCCGCCAGCAGCATGGCCGGATGATTGGCCAGGGCGCGGGCGATGGCCACGCGCTGCTTCTGGCCGCCGCTCAGGTTGGCGGGGAGCGCTTTCGCCTTGTCGGCGATGCCCACCTTCTCCAGCAGGGCCATGGCCCGCTCCCGGCGCTCCCGGCCCGGGACGCCGGCGTAGAGCATGGGCAGCTCGACATTGCGCACGATGCTCGCCTTGGGGAGCAGGTTGTAGCTCTGGAAGACAAAGCCGATCTTTTCGTTGCGGATGGCCGCCAGTTCGGAGCCGCTCAGCCCCTGGACCTCATGGCCATCCAGTGCGTAGGTGCCGCTGGAGGGGGAGTCCAGGCAGCCCAGGATGGCCATGAGGGTGGACTTGCCCGAGCCCGAGGGCCCGATGAGGGCGACGAACTCGCCGGCTTCGACGGTGAGGTCGATGCCGCGCAGGGCGTGCACGGCCGCGTCCTTCGTGCCGTAGGTCTTGGTGAGGCCGCGGGTCTGGATGACGTGGGACATCGCGTTCTCCGGCGTTGCTTGAAGGGTGATGGGAGGCGGTTGTCGGGGGCGTGACGTTGGGGCCGGGCTCCGCCCGGGCCCAACGTGGGGAGCACGAGGGGGACGGAGAGCGAGCGCAGCGAGCGCGCGGTCCCCCTCGTCCTTAGTTATTCTCGTCGTCCTTCTCGACCTTCTTGCGGCTGGGATCCTCCAGTGCGACCTGGTCGTCAGCCTTGAGGCCCGACAGGATCTCCACCCGCTCCAGGGTGGCGATGCCGGCCTTGACGTCCACCCGATCGAAGTACTCCTGCCAGTGGTCGCTCAGCCAGACGAATTTCCCCCGGCCCGAGAGGCCTTCCTTCGCGGCCTTGAAGGCTTCGGGCTTCAGGTCCTTCTTCAGGCGGTAGACCACCGTCGCGCCATCCTTGCGCTGGAGGGCTTCCAGGGGCACGGAGATGGCTTTCACGCGCTTCTCGCCGAGGATCTCGACGTTGGCGCTCATGCCCGTGCGGAAGGCGTCGCCCAGCTCGTCGAGCTGCACTTCCACCTCGAAGACCTTGATCTTCTCCACCAGCTTGGCCGCCGGGGCCACGAAGCGGACCTTGCCGGTGAAGGACTTCTGGGGATAGGCGTCCAGGGTGACGCGCACGGGCTGCCCCACGTTCACCTTGGCGATGTCCACCTCGTTGAGGTTCACCCGCACGATGAGGCTCTTGAGGTCGGCCACGGTGAAGACCACGGTGCCCGCGTTGAAGCTCGAGACGCCGCTGGTGATGGTGTCGCCCAGCTCCACGCCCTTCTTGATGACCACGCCGTTCATGGGCGAGGTGACCCGGGCCTTCTGGCTGGCGGCGTTGCCGCTGATGGGAATGCCCCGGTCCTCGACGATCTGGTAGCGCATCTGGGCGGACTTGAAGCTCTCCTCGGAGAGGTCGCGCTTCGTCTTGGCGTCCCGGTGCTGCTGCTCGCTGATGAGCCCGGCCTGGAAGAGGGCCTTCTGCTGGCTGTACTCGCGCTCCGAATCGGCGAACTTGAGCTTGGACTGGGTAAGGCTGCCCTGGACGTCGCTGAGGCTCTGGGCCTGGGTCACATCGGGCTCGACTTCGGCCAGGACCTCCCCGGAATGGACCACGGCGCCTTCGCGGACCTTGAGGCCCACGACGCGGCCGCTGACCGAGCTCTTCACGTCCACCTTGGTGACGGGGTCCACCACGCCGACTTCGCGGACGCTCACCTGCAGATCCTCGGCCTGGACCTTGCCCAGGCGGAAGGGCGTGTTCTGTCCACCCTTCTTGGTGTCCTTGTCCCCGCCCCGGGCCGTGACCACGCCGCCCACGATGACGACGCCCACCGCACCGATGGCCAACCAGCGCTTGTTCATGGCTTCCCCCGATTCCAAAGACTCCGAGCCTGTCGGACGTGCTGTGATTGGTACGGGGGCCAGCATGGGGGCGTTTAGGGGACCCGGCCCGGCCCCATCGGCGAGGGAGGCCGGGGCCCAGGCCAACGGTCCCCGTCCACCGGCGAGTGGCTTTCCGGATAACCATCCCGGGCCTCCCGGCCGTATCTCCCCAGGATCTTTGCGGGAGGACCCTCATGAGGGGCGTGAGGCTGGCAGTGGCGCTGGGGTTCGGATCGGCCGTCCTCCTCCCGGGAACCCCAGACGCCATTTAAAAATTCCACGGCCGGGCCGGGCTGTGATCCGGGCGCGGCGAGGGCGGGCCTCACCCGCCGAACACGCCCTCCATCAGGGTCGAGGGATCTGGCGGCGGGGCCGCCAGGGCGGCCTCCGCGTCGGCGGCGAGGCGCGCCTCGAGGCGGGCGGCGAGGCCCGGTTCCGGCTCCCAGCCCAGGGCCTTCAGGCGGGCCTCGAAGCGGGGCAGGGGATCCTTCGCCTTCCAGGCCTCCAGTTCCGCGGGGTCCACGTAGCGCTGGTCGTCGTGCTCGGCGTGGCCCTTGAGGCGGTAGGTCTCGCAGACCAGAAATACCGGGCCTTCGCCGGAAAGGCAGATGGTGCGGGCCTCGGAGGCGGCCTCGTAGACCTCCTCCGCATTGTTGCCGTCCACCACCAGGGTGTGGGCGCCCTGGGAGCGGGTGCTCAGATGGCCCTTCATCTGGCGCTCGGGGGGGGTGCTGAAGGCCCAGCCGTTGGCTTCCCCCACCACGATCAGGGGCAGGCGCCGCACCACGGCGAAGTTCAGGCCCTCGCTGAAGGCGCCGGTGGAGGAGCCGCCGTCGCCGATCCAGGTCATCACCACCCGCTGCTGCCGGCGCTGCTGGATGGCCAGGGCCGCGCCGGCGCAGACCGGGATGAGGGCGCCGAGCATGGAGGTCGGGGCGATGATCCCGCGCTCGATGCCCCCGAAGTGGTTGTTGTGCTCCCGGCCCCGGCTCGGGCCGGTGCCCCGCCCCAGGTATTGGAGGAAGATTTCCTCCGGGCTGACACCCCGCACCAGCATGGAACCCAGGTTGCGGATGAGGGGGGCGATGAGGTCCTCCTCCCCCAGGGCCATGGCGGTGGCGCAGGCGGTGGCCTCCTGGCCCAGGCTGCGGTAGACGCTGCCCATGGTGTGCCCCTGGCGGAAGAGCGACACCAGGCGCTCCTCCGTGAGCCGGGTGAGCAGCATGGCTTCGTGGAGGGCTAGGGCGGCGGCGCGGTCCATGGAGGTAGCATGGATCCATGCTGACGGTCCGCCAAGCCACCCCCGCCGACATCCCCCTCATCCTGGCCTACATCCGCGAGCTGGCGGACTACGAGCGCGCCCCAGAGAAGGCCGTCGCCACCGCCGGCGACATCCACCGGCACATGTTCGGGGAATCACCGCTCATCCACTGCGAACTGGCCCAGTGGGAGGGTCGGGACGCGGGCTTCGCCCTCTACTTCTTCAACTTCAGCACCTGGGAGGGCAAGCCGGGCCTCTACCGGGAGGACCTCTTCGTGCGCCCGGAGTTCCGGGGCTGCGGCATCGGCAAGGCCCTGCTCCAGCGCCTCGCACGGATCGCCGTGGACACGGGCTGCACGCGCTACGTCTGGCAGGTCCTGGACTGGAACACGCCGAGCATTCGGTTCTACGAGGCCATGGGCGCGAGGGTGATGCACGACTGGCTGACGTGCCGGGTGGAGGGCGAGGCGTTGCGGAAGCTCGCCGACGGCGCCCCTTGACGGCCTTTCTCGAACCCATCGCGGCGGCCCTCGGCCCGGACGCCCAGCTCCATGCGGTGGGCGGCGCCGTCCGGGACCGGCTCCTGGGCCGCGGGGTGGACGACTGGGACCTGGCGACGGCCCTCATGCCCGAGGAGGTCCTGCGCCGGGCCCGGGCCGCGGGCCTGCGCGCCATCCCCACGGGCCTGCAGCACGGCACAGTGACCGTGCTGTCCCAGGGCCACGCCGTGGAGATCACCACCTTCCGCGGGGACGAGGGCTACAGCGACGGGCGCCGCCCCGACGCAGTGCGGCTGGGGGTAGGTCTCCGCGAGGATCTGGCCCGCCGGGACTTCACGTTCAACGCCCTGGCCCTGCCGGTGGAAGCCCTGGAAGAGCCAGGCTGGAAGGACCTGCTGGTGGATCCCTTCGGGGGTCGCGCGGACCTGGACGCGGGCCTCATCCGCGCCGTGGGCGACCCGGAGCAGCGCTTCCGTGAGGACGGACTGCGGCCCTTCCGCGCCTGCCGCTTCGCCTCCCAGCTGGGCTTCCAGCTCGAGGCTGGCACCCGCGCGGCCATTCCCCGCTGCCTGGACGTGGCCGCCAGGGTCGCCGCGGAACGGGTTTTCGTGGAGTTCACCAAGCTGCTCTCCGGCGCGGAGCCGGAGGGCGGACTGCAGCTCCTCGCGGACACCGGCCTGCTGGACCTTTGGACTCCGGAGCTGCGCGCCCTGATCGGCTGCGGCCAGAACCGCCACCACCGCTTCCCCGTGTGGGAGCACACCCTGGCGGTGGTGGCCGCGGCGCCGGCGGACGCGGGCCTGCGCTGGGCTGCCCTGCTCCACGACACCGGCAAGCCCGGGACCCGCTCCGTGGGGCCGGATGGCGAGGTCCACTTCTTCGGTCACGAAGGCCTCTCCTTGCAGCTCACCGAAACGATTCTGCGGCGCCTGAAGGCCAGCAATGACTTCATCGCGGACGTCCTGGCCCTCGTGCGTCACCACGGCACCCATCCCGACGGCGCCTGGAGCCACGCCGCGTGCCGCCGCTTCCTGCGCCGCCTTGGCGAGGATGGCCTCGGCCTGGAACGCTGGGGCGCCTTCCGCCTCGCGGACCAGCGGGGCAAGGGCTTCGGCGAGGAGCCATGCCGCAGCGAGCACGACGCCGTGATGGACCGCCTGCGGGCCATCGAGTCCGCCCGGCCGCCCCTGCGCACCGCGGATCTTGCCTTCCAGGGCCGCGCCCTCATGGACCTCGCCGGACGCCCCGGCGGCCCCTGGCTGGGGCGCCTTCAGAAGCACCTGCTCGACGCCGTGCTCGAGGCTCCGGAGCTGAACACCGGGCCGGCGCTCCGCGCCCTCGCCCAGGAATGGCTCGCGGCCAATTCAGAAGGTCCAGGGCCGGACCCGGAGAGCCGCGGGTAGCGCCGCCGGCTGGGACAGGCCCGCCTCAGCCAGTCGCCCGCTCGATGAGCACCACCGCCATCGCCGCGAGGCCTTCGCCCCTTCCGGTGAAGCCGAGCTGCTCGGAGGTGGTGGCCTTCACGTTCAGGTCCTCGGGATCCAGGCCCAGCAGGGGGGCCACCGTGTCCCGCATGCGCTCCCGGTGGGGGCTGATCTTCGGCCGCTCGCCGATGAGGCAGACGTCGGCGTTCACTACGATGAAGCCGCGCTCCAGGAGGCCCGCCATGACCCGCTCCAGCAGCTTCAGGGAATCGGCGCCGCGGTAAAGGGGATCCGTGTCGGGGAAGTGCTGGCCGATGTCGCCGAGGCCCGCGGCGCCCAGCAGGGCGTCCATGAGGGCGTGGAGCATCACGTCGGCGTCGCTGTGGCCCGCGAGGCCCCGGTCGTGGGGGATCTCGCAGCCCATGAGCAGGAGGGGGCGGCCCTCCTCCGGGGTGGCGAAGCGGTGGACGTCGAAGCCCTGGCCCACCCGCAGGGGGGTGCGGCTCAAGGCGTCCCCTGGACGTTCGGGGTTCCTGGCGCCGGGGTCCTGGGCCCCTCCGCGGGCGGCGCCTTCGGTCCGGAGGCGCCGGGGATGTGGTGTTCGCCGGAGGCCAGCACGCTGTGCTCCCCGGAGCCGGGACGCCGGTGCTCGCCGGTCCCCTTGAGGGAATCGAAGGAGCCCGTGATCTTCGAGCTGCCGCTGCTCTGGGCGCTGGGGCCGTGGTCGGGGATGGTCATGATCACCGTGGTGCCCTGGCCCTCCTCGCTGAGCACCTCCAGGGAGCCGCCGTGCTCCTCCACGATCTTCTTCACCGTGGCCATGCCGAGGCCCGTGCCCTTGCGCTTGCCGTAGCTGTAGAAGGGCTCGAAGATGCGGCGCATCACCTTCTTCGGGATGCCCTTGCCCGTGTCCTTCACCCGCACCTGCACGCCGCCGGTGACCCGCTCCCAGGACAGGAGCACCTGCCCCTGGGTCTCGGCGGTGGCGTCCAGGGCGTTGGCGAGGAGGTTCTCCACCACCCGGGTGAAGCGGTTGGGATCCAGGTTGGCGGTGCAGGGCGTCCCATCGGTTTCGAGGGTGACCCCCAGCTCCTTGGCGCGCTGCTTGAGGGGCTCCACGATGCCTGTGAGGTAGGGGCCCATCTCGAGGTTGCGGCGGTGGGGCTCGCGGACCTTGGCGTAGTCCAGCACGTCCATGCTGAGGGAGCTGAGGCGCTCCACGGCCTCCAGGATGGCCTGGCTGTGGTGGTGGATCTTGGGATCCGAGGAGACGACCTCGAGCAGCTCGGCGTGGCCGCGCACCACGAAGAGGGCGTTCTTGAAGTCGTGGACGATGGAGCTGGCCACCTGGCCCACGGTGGCGAGCACCTGGTTGCGCAGGTTGTCCTCGGAGAGCCGGGTGCGTTCGATGGCGATGGCGCAGAGGCTGACGATGGCCTCGAAGGTGGGCCGGTCCACGGGCTCGGTGATGATGCGCCGGCTGTCCAGGTAGACCACGCCGGTGCGCCGCCCCTGGATCACCAGGGGCAGGCAGAGGATGGTCTTGAGCTGCAGGTCCAGGATGCTCTGGTGGCTGCTGAGCTTCTCGTCGGCCCCCACGTTGTGGATCCAGATGGGGTCGCCCTTCTCGAAGACCGCGTGCACCGTGGACATGGAGAGCTGGATGTCCCGCACCAGCTCCTTGCCCAGGTTACGCTGGACCTTAGGCGTCAGTTCGCCGCCCTCCAGCAGCATGATGAAGCCCCGGTCCGTGTTGGAGATGGCCAGCAGGCGCTCCAGGGACTGCTCCAGCACCTCGTCCAGGTCCACATCCTCCGCCAGCAGCTGGGCGGTCTGGAGGATGGCCTGGAGGTGGATCTCCGAGGTGGTGCTGCTCTCCCGCTTCAGGGTGAGGAAGTAGGCCCCGTCGGCGATGCGCAGGGTGGCCCCGGGCTCCCACTTGGAGCGGGTGAGGCGCTCGTACTGCAGGAAGGTGCCGTGGGAGCTGCTGAGGTCCTCGGCGAACCACTCGCCGCTGAGGTTCTCGATCTTCAGGTGGGTGCGGCTCACCATGCTGTCGCTCAGCACGATGTCGCAGTGGCTCTGCCGGCCGAGGGTCACCGTGCGGTTGATGGGCACGGAGCGCTCGAAGCCGTGGCGGTCGCGGATCAGCAGGAAATGGCGCTCGGGCATCGGGGTTCCCGGAAAGGGTGTTCCACGGTAGCAAGGTCCGGCCTTTCCTGCGAATTCCCCCCCGGCGCAGAAAACGCAAATCGGAAGGGCCGAATCGAAAATACACTTGAGCCATGGAGCCCCACCGCCATCCCGACCTGGATCCCACGAGCGGGGAGGAGGCCTTCGAATTCTCCCTGCGCCCCCAGCGCCTGGGGGAGTACATCGGCCAGGAGAAGGTGAAGGCCCGCCTGGACATCGCCCTCCAGGCCGCCCTGAAGCGGGGCGAGGTGTTGGACCACGTGCTGCTTTTCGGCCCGCCGGGCCTGGGCAAGACCACTCTGGCCCACGTGCTGGCCAACGAGATGGGGCAAAACTGCAAGGTGATCCAGGCCCCGGCCCTGGAGAAGAAGGGCGACCTGGCGGCCATCCTCACCAACCTGGAGGAGGGCGAATTCCTCTTCCTCGACGAGATCCACCGGCTGCCGGCCCCCATCGAGGAGCTGCTCTACACCGCCATGGAGGACCGGAAGCTGGACATCCTCATCGGCCAGGGCCCCAGCGCCCAGACCCTGAAGGTGGACCTGCGGCCCTTCACCCTGGTGGGCGCGACCACCCGCGCGGGCCTGCTTTCCAAGCCCCTCCACGACCGCTTCGGCATGGTGCACCGCCTGGACTACTACACCCGCGCCGAGCTGGAGGTCATCGCCCACCGCAGCGCCAACGTGCTGAGGATCCCCATCGAGGACGAAGGCGCCGAGGCCATCGCGCGGCGCTCCCGGGGCACCCCCCGCATCGCCAACCGCCTCCTGCGCCGCTGCCGGGACTACGCCGAGGTGAAGGGTCAGGGCGTCATCGACGCCGCCAGCGCCGAAGCCTGCCTGGCCCTCCACGAAGTGGACGAACTGGGCCTCGACGGCCTCGACCGCGCTTACCTGGAGGCGCTCTGCGACAAGTTCCGGGGCGGGCCCGTGGGCATCCGGACCCTGGCCGCGGCCCTCGGGGAGGTCGAAGGGGAAAGCCTCGAGGACCTGGTGGAGCCCTACCTCATGCAGATCGGCTTCCTGGACCGGACGCTGCAGGGGCGCAAGGCCACCGAGCGGGCCTGGGCCTACCTCGGGCTCAAGCCCAGCGCCGGGCCGCTGTTCGAGTAGGACGGGGCGAAGTCTTCGACCGACCCGGGACCGAGGAGCTACAGAGCTGGTTCGAAGCGAAGGGGCCGATACGGAAAACAAGAGCGCCTGAGAAAATCGCGGCCGACCTTTGGCCGCGATTTGCGAAGGCGCCACGCGAGCGGAGCGAGCCAGGATGGGGGCTTCTCACCGCCGGGGATCGTCGACCCTCATCCCCTCATCCGGCCGGGAGGCGCACCCAGGATCCTTCCCGTCCATCGCGGCTACGACTCGCTTCGCGAGTCTGGCGCCCCGATCAAGTTCGACCCGCACACCCCGCGGATCGAACTTGATCGAGGCGCTCCGTTGAAAACCTCGGCGGCTCGACCCACGCGGCCCTTCAAGCTCGTCCGAAGGCCTCCGTGGAGCGTCGGACTACCTCGCCGCCTGCAAAATCTCCCGGATCTCCTCCTGCACCGTTCCCATGGCCTTCCCATCCGCCAGGGCGATGAAGACCGTATTGTCCCCGGCCAGCGTGCCGGCGATGGCGGGGTGCTGGTGCTGGTCCAGCATCTCGGCCATGGCCTGGGCGAAGCCCGGGGTGGTGGTGAGCACCAGGAGGTTCGGGGGGGCCTCCCGGAGCCGGAAGGCGGGCAGGCCGAGGCGCTGGGGTTCCACGCGCTGGTAGCGACCTTCCCGCTTCTGGACGCTGAGCTTCTTCAGGTGCCGCGACAGGGTGCTCTGGGTGAGGTCGAAGCCCTCCCGCGCCAGGTGCTTCAGCAGGGCGGACTGATCGGGGATCTCGTGCTTCTCGATGAGTCGGAGGATGACCTGGTCGACCGTCACGTGGCCCTCCTGGGCTGCGTCATGGGCCCCTTCGGGGGTGGAGGAAGTCTGCATATTCATGCATGGAAATGCAAGGGAAGGGCGCAGGAGGGGGGATTGGAAAAATGTCCATTGACAACACTCTGCATGAATGAGCATATTATGCAATTCCATGAAGGGAATCCCCCGCTTCATGCAGACCTATGCATCGACCATGACCTCGACCCTCCAGCCCGCCCTGCTGCCCACCTACGCGCCCTTTCCTTTCCCCCTGGCGGGCGGAAAGGAGGACCGGGTCTTCACCGAAGCCGGCGAAGCCTATTGGGACTTCTACGGCGGCCACTGCGTGGCCTCCACCGGCCACTGCCACCCGGCGGTGGTGGCGGCCCTGGCGGCCCAGGCGGCCGAACTCCTCTTCTACTCCACCGCCGGGGAGCTCCGGATCCGCACCGAGGCCGCCGAGGCCCTCGTCGAGTTCGCGCGGGGCAGCGGCGCCGCCTCGGTCTTCTTCTGCAACAGCGGCGCCGAAGCCAACGAGAACGCCCTCCTCCTCGCCGCCAAGCTCACCGGGCGGAGCGCCTTCGCGGCCTTCCAGGGCGGCTGGCACGGGCGCACCCTGCTGGCCCGTTCCGTCTCCGACGATGCCAAGCTCCACGCCGGCCTGAAGGAGCGCCTCGCGCCCACCGCCTGGCTGCCCTTCGGCGACGCGTCCATCCTGCCGTCCGTGGACTTCAGCGGCACGGCGGCGGTGATCGTGGAGCCCATCCAGAGCATGTCCGGCATCCGGACCGCGCCCGCCTCTTTCTTCCGGGCCCTGCGGGAGAAGTGCACGGCCTCCGGGACGCTGCTCGTCTTCGACGAAGTGCAGACCGGTGTGGGCCGCCTGGGCGCCCCCTTTGCCGCGGAGTTCTACGGCGTGCGGCCCGACTTCATCACCTCCGCCAAGGGCCTTGCCAGCGGCGTGCCCGTGGGCGCCCTCCTCATGACGGCGGAGATGGCGGCCCGGCTCAAGCCCGGCGATCTCGGCAGCACCTTCGGCGGCGGCCCCCTCGCCATGGCCGCCCTGGTCGCGACCCTGAGGGTGATCCGGGACGAGGGCCTGATGGCCCACGCCACCGCCTGCGCCGCGAGGCTCCGGCGGGGCCTGGAGGGCAGCGTGGTCACGCGGGTCCGGGGCGAAGGCCTGCTGCTGGGACTCGAAGCCGGGGCCGACGCGGGGGCGCTGAAGCGGCACCTGGAGCACCGGCACATCCTCGTGGGGGCTTCCACGGATCCCGCGGTTCTGCGCCTGATGCCGCCCCTGAACCTGAGCGGAGAGGCGATGGACGCCCTCCTCGCCGCCATCCACGCCTATGGGAAGGGCCACTGACATGAAGCACTTCACCGGCATCGCCGACCTCGGCTCGGCTGGCCTGCAGGCGGTCCTGGCCCAGGCCGCGGCCTGGAAGGGCACCCACCCCAAGCACCTGGTGGACCGGCTCCTGGGCATGGTCTTCTTCAATCCCTCCCTGCGGACCCGGGCCTCCTTCGAGGCGGTCATGGCCCGGGGGGGCGGCGGCGCCATCGTGCTGGAAGTGGGCAACGGCGTCTGGAAACTCGAAGACAGATCGGGCGCCGTCATGGACGGGGACCGGGCCGAGCACGTGAAGGAGGCCGTGCCCGTGCTGGCCCGCTACGTGGACGCCCTGGCCGTGCGCACTTTCGCGGCCAACGTGGACGACGACGCGGACCACGCCGATCCGGTCATGAACGCCTTCCGCCGCCTCAGCACCGTGCCGGTGGTGAGCATGGAGAGCGCCCGGGAGCACCCCTGCCAGGGCCTGGCGGACCTGCTGACGATCCGGGAAGTCCACGGTTCGACGCGGGGCCTGCCGGTCACCCTGACCTGGGCGCCCCACATCAAGCCCCTGCCCAAGGCCGTGCCCAATTCCTTCCTCCTCAGCGCCGCCGCCGCCGGCTGCGACGTGCGGGTGGCGCACCCGAAGGGCTTCGAGCTGCATCCGGCGGTGATCGCCGAGGCTGAAGCCTACGCTGCTTCCACCGGCGGCAAGGTGGTCTTCACCCACGACCAGGACGCGGCCCTGGAGGGCAGCGCCGCGGTCTACGCCAAGGCCTGGGGGCCCAGCACCGCCGCCGGCCTCGGCGCGGATGCCGTCACGCAGCATCCGCAGTGGCTCACCTCCCGGCGCCACATGGAGCTGGCCTCCAAGGACGCCATCTTCACCCACTGCCTGCCGGTGCGGCGCAACGTGGAAGTCTCCGACGCGGTCCTCGACCACCCCAGCTGCCGGGTGGTGGACGAGGCGGAGAACCGCTTCCACGTGCAGCGGGCCATCCTCGACTGGCTCCTGAACTCCGCCACCCTGCTCCACTTCGACGCCCAGGCCCTCAGCCTCCAGTCCTGATCCTGCCCAGGAAGCTCCCATGCCCCTCTCCCCGAACCCCTATTCCACCCTGCGCTCCGCGGCCCAGTACGTCCGGCGCTTCCGGCGCAGGACCTTCGTGGTGAAGCTCGGCGGCGAGCTGCTGGCGGACAAGGCCGCCCTGCAGTCCGTGGCGGAGCAGCTGGCCCTGCTCTGGAGCTTCTCCATCAAGCTGGTCATCGTCCACGGGGGCGGCGCGGGCCTGGACGAGGCCTGCGCCGCCTTCGGCATCCCCGTGCGGAAGGTGGCCGGCCGGCGCGTCACCAGCCCCGAAGTCCTCGACGCCGCCAAGATGGTCTTCGCGGGCAAGGCCCACATGGACCTGCTGGCGGGCCTGAAGGGCGCGGGCCTGCCCATCGTGGGCCTCAGCGGCGTGGACGGCGGGACGATCCAGGCCGTGCAGCGGCCCCCGGTGAGCGTGGTGGACGACGGCGGGGAGCGGCTGCTGGTGGACTTCGGCCTGGTGGGGGACATCCAGGCGGTGGATCCCGCCCTGATCCACCACCTCCTCGCCGCGGACTACGTCCCGGTGATCGCGCCCCTCTCGGGGGGCGCCGAAGGCGAGGTCTTCAACACCAACGCCGACACCATCGCCTCCGCGGTGGCCGTGGCCCTCAGGGCGGAGAAGCTCTTCTTCCTGCTGGACGTCCCCGGCCTCCTGGAGGACAAGGAGAAGCCCTCCAGCCTCGTGCCCCTGGCGGACCTCGCCTCCCTGGCGGCGCTGGAGGCGAAGGGCGCCATCAAGGGCGGCATGCGGCCCAAGGTCGACGCCGCCAAGGCCGCGCTGCAGGGCGGGGTGGCCAGCGTCCACCTGGTGAGCGGCGTCGTGAAGGACGCGCTGCTGACGGAAGTCTTCACCAACGAGGGCAGCGGGACGATGCTGGTTTCAACCCAAGCGTTGAAGACCGCGAACGGGGTCGCCCCTGCGGCGGTCGGGACGGGCGTATGAATCCTTCCGAACTCCTGGAATTCCTCGTCGCCACCCCCAGCGTCTCCAAGCAGGAGGGCCTGCTCTCCATGCAGCTGGCGAACGCCCTGCGCTGCGACGGCTTCACCGTGCACCAGCGGGGCAACAACCTGTGGTTCGAAGTGGGGCAGGGCGGGCCACGGCTGCTGGTGAACTCCCACCTCGACACGGTGCCCCCCTGCGAAGGCTGGGACACGGATCCCCACGTCCCCGAATGGCGGGAGGACCGGCTCTACGGCCTCGGGGCCAACGACGCCAAGGGCTGCGTGGCCGCCATGATCAGCGCCGCCCTGGAACTGGCCAAGGCGCCCGGCGATTTTCCGGGCACCGCGGTCTTCGCCTTCACCGCGGAAGAAGAGGTCGGTGGCAACGGCATCGCGACGATCCTCGAAGATCTGGGACCGCTGACCGCCGCGGTTGTCGGCGAACCCACGGGCCTGAAGCCCTGCATCGCCCAGCGGGGCATGCTCATTCTGCGCTGCGTGGCCAAGGGCGAGTCCGCCCACGTGGCCCACGCGGCCCTGGGGGACAACGCCATCCACAAGGCGGCCCGGGACATCGCGAAGCTGACGGCGAAGCGCTTCGAGGGCCACGCCCTGCTGGGCGTCACGAGCCCCCAGGTGACCACCATCCACGGCGGCCTGTCCCGGAACCAGATCCCCGACGAGGCGGTCTTCTTCGTGGACCTGCGGACCACGCCGAACCTGGACCACGTCGCCATCGCCCGGGAGCTGGGCGCGGAGTTGGAAAGCGAAGTCCACATCCATTCAGGCCGCTACCTGCCCAAGGCCACCGACCCGGAGCATCCCATCGCCCGGGCCGCCCTGAAGGCCGGCGGCGCCAGCTTCGTGGGCTCCCACACCACCTCTGACTGGGCCTTCCTCGGCGGTCTCCCGGCGGTGAAGGCGGGCCCCGGGGACACCCACCGGAGCCACCGCCCCAACGAGTACCTCACGAGGGCGGAGCTGGAGGCCGGCTGCGCCTTCTATGCCCGGCTGCTCCGGGGCTATTTCGCCGAGGCGGCCCAGGTCCCCCGGGGCAAGGAGGTGAGCCATGCCAAGTGAACCCTCCCCCGGTTCCCAGCTTTGGGCCAAGGGGCAGCCCCTGGACGCCGCCGTCCACGCCTTCACCGTGGGCGAGGACTTTCTCACGGACCTCGCCCTGGTGCCCTACGACTGCCTGGGCAGCGCCGCCCACGCCCGCATGCTGGCCCAGGCCGGCCTCCTGGAGGGGAAGGACGCCGCGGCCCTGGTGGCGGCCCTGAAAGCCATCCAGGACGAAGCCCTGGCCGGCCGCTTCCTCATCCGGATGGAGCAGGAGGATGGCCACACCGCCATCGAGGCGGCCCTGGTGGACAGGCTGGGGGGCGCCGGCAAGCGCATCCACCTGGGCCGCTCCCGGAACGACCAGGTCATCCTCGCCCTGCGCCTGCTGATGCGGGAAAGGCTCCTCGCCCTGGCGGACCAGGCCGCGGGGCTGGGGGGCGCCTTCCTGGCCTTCGCCCGGGCCCACGAGCAGCAGGCCCTGCCGGGCTACACCCACCTGCGCCGCGCCATGCCCAGCACCTTCGGCCAGTGGGCGGCGGCCTTCGCCGAGGGCCTGCTGGAAAGCCTCGGCGACGCCCGGGCCCTGTACGCCAAGCTGGACCGCTGCCCCCTGGGGGCCGCGGCGGGCTTCGGCGTGCCCCTGCCCATCGACCGGGAGCACACGGCGGCCCTGCTGGGCTTCGCCTCGGTCCAGCGCAATTCCGTGGACGTGATGAACTCCCGGGGCCGCCACGAGCTGGCCCTGCTCCAGTGGCTCGGGGGCCTCACCTCCACCCTCGAGAAGTTCCTCTGGGATGTGGCGCTCTACTCCACGGAGGAGTTCGCCTTCCTGGACGTGCCCCCGGCCTTCACCACCGGATCCAGCATCATGCCCCAGAAGCGCAACCCCGACGTGGTGGAGCTGGCCCGGGCCACCTGCCGCCAGCTGCGGGGCGCCGCCGCCACGGTGGAGCAGATCGCCACCGGCCTGCCCTCCAGCTACCATCGGGACTTCCAGCTCCTGAAGAAGCCGCTGCTGGGGGCCTTGAAGGACGCCACGGCTTGGCTGGACGTGCTCCAGGCCCTGGTGCCGGCCCTTCAGATCAACGCCGGCCGCGCCGCGGAGGCCTGCACGGACGAGCTCTACGCCGCCCACGCCGCCTGCCAGCTGGTGAAGGAGGGCTGGACCTTCCGGGACGCCTACCGGGAGGTGGCCGCGGAGCTGGCGGCGGGGGCCTTCCAGCCGGACCGCGCGGCCCTCCGTTCTTCCCACACCGGCGGCACGGCGAACCTGGGCCTGGACGCGGCGGAGAGCGAACTCGCGGCGCACCTCGAGTGGATCGACGGGACCCAGGCCTTCCTGAAATCGAAAGCGGACGCCCTCTGGGAGACGACATGAAAAAGGTGTTGCTGGCCTACAGCGGCGGACTGGACACCTCCTACTGCGTGGTGTGGCTGAAGGAGCGGGGCTGGGAGGTCCACACGGTGACCGTGGACACCGGCGGCTTCAGCCCGGAGGAGCTGGCCCGCATCGAGGCCCTGTCGCCGAAGCTCGGCGCGGCGTCCCACACCACGGCGGACGCCAGGGCCGAGCTCTGGCACGGCTACCTGCGCTACCTCGTCTACGGCAACGTGCTGCGGGGCAACCTCTACCCCTTGAGCGTGAGCGCCGAGCGGGTGGCCCAGGCGGCGAAGACCGTGGAGGTGGCGCGGACCCTGGGGGTGCAGGCCCTGGCCCACGGTTCCACCGGCGCCGGCAACGACCAGGTGCGTTTCGACGTGGCCTTCTCCGCCCTGGCGCCGGACCTGGAGCTCATCACCCCGATCCGCCAGCTTTCGCCCTCCCGGGCGGAGGAGCGGGCCTACCTGGCCGGGAAGGGCTTCGACTTCCCGGAAAAGGTGGAAGCCTACAGCGTGAACGAGGGCATGTGGGGCACCTCCGTGGGGGGGCGCGAGACCCTGGATCCCTGGTCGTCACTCCCGGACGCGGCCTACCCCGGCGGCGCGGTGAAGGAAGGGCTCCCGGCGAAGACCCTCGTGATCGGCTTCGAGCAGGGCGTCCCCGCGAGCCTCGACGGCGAGGCCCTGGAGCCCGTGGCCCTGGTGGCGAAGCTCAATGAGCTCGGCGGCGCCTACGGCATCGGCCGGGGCGTGCACCTGGGGGACACCATCCTCGGGATCAAGGGCCGGGTGGGCTTCGAGGCCCCGGCGGCCCACCTGCTGATCCAGGCCCACCGGGAGCTGGAGAAGCTGGTGCTGTCGGGCAAGCAGCTCTTCTGGAAGGAATCGCTCGGCAATCTGTACGGGGCCCTGCTCCACGAAGGCGCCTTCCTGGATCCCCTGGCCCGGGATCTGGAGGCCTTCCTGGAATCCTCGCAGACCACGGTCACCGGCGACGTGCGCCTCACCCTCCATTCCCGCGCGGCCTTCGTGGAGGGCGTGCGCTCCCCCTTCGCCCTCATGGATCCCGCCGTCGCCGCCTACGGCGAAGGCTCCCGGGCCTGGACCGGCGCCGAAGCCGCCTGCTACGCCAAGATCTTCGGCGTGCCCCAGGTGCTCGCGCTGCGGGCCCGGCAGGCCCAGGCCGCCCTGGCCCAGGAGGCATGACATGCGGATCCACATCGCAAGCGCCCGTGACGGGTGGCGAAGCGCGCGTGAGCGCGGCGAAGCCGGGACCCGCAGGACGATTGAAAGCGCGAGATTTTCTCGGATGTTTTCCATCCAATCGCGGGATTGAATCGCTGATATCCAGAAAAAGGTAGGACGCCCCATGCGCATCCACATCGACAAGATCGCCTCCGTGACGCGGAACCTCCGCCTGGCGCGCACCCTCACCCTCACGCCCGACATCCTCGCGGTGCCCGGCGCGGTCGTGGCGGGGCGCGTGATGGGAGAGAAGACCACCTATAACCAGCTGGAGGACGTCCACGGCCGCATGAGCATCCTTCACGGCGGCGACATTGTCGTGGGGGCCCTGGGCCACCGCAACGCATTGCACGGCTACGAGGGCGTGATGCCCGCGCGGGTGGCGGTGGGGGATCGCCTCAACATCTTGAACCTGGGCGGCGTCATCGGCACCTGCGTCTCCCACAACCCGGACGTGGGCAGGCCCTTCGAGGTGGAGATCCTGGGGCAGGTGCTCATCTACCCCGACTTCGGCTCCCGGGTGGGCCAGCCCGCGACGATCCAGATGGGGGCCCTCGAGGCGCGCTCCGCGCCGAAGGCCGTGCCCGTGGTCTTCGTGGCGGGCACCTGCATGAATGCCGGCAAGACCGCCGCCGCCTGCGCCCTGGTGCGCCACTTCACGCAAGCCGGCCTGAAGGTGGGCGGCGCCAAACTCACCGGCGTGAGCCTGCAGCGGGACATCCTGGGCATGAAGGACTACGGCGCCGACGTGGCCTTCGACTTCACCGACGCCGGGGTGGTCTGCACCCACGCGGACAACGCCCTGGCCTCGGCGAGGACCCTGCTCGCCCACGTGGCGGAGAGCGGGGCCGACGTCATCGTGGCGGAGACCGGCGACGGCATCATGGGGGACTACGGCGTCCAGGCCATCCTCGCGGATCCGGAGCTGCGGGACCTCGCGGCGGCCTTCCTGCTGTGCGCCAACGATCCCGTGGGCGCTTCCGGAGGTGTTCGCGAACTGTCCGAGAAGTACGGCATTCAAGTGGACGTGGTGACGGGGCCCGCCACGGACAACCGGGTGGGCGTGCGCTTCGTGGAGCGGGAGCTGAAGCTCCCCGCCATCAACGCCCGCAACGACGCGAAGGCCCTGGGCGCCCACGTGCTGGAGAAGGTGCAGGCCCGCATGGTGAAGGCGTGAGCGCCGACACCCCCAAGATCGGAGCGGTCATCCTCGGCGCCGCGGGCTACGGCGGCGGGGAGCTGCTGCGCCTGCTGGCGGGCCATCCCGCGGTCGCCGCGGTGCAGGCGGTGTCGAAGTCCCATGCGGGGAAGCCCTTCTGGAGCGCCCATCCCAACCTGCGGGGCTTCGTGCCCGGCAGCTTCCTGGCCGAGGTGGACTGGCGCGCCGTCGCCGATGCTGAAGCCGTCGTCGTGTTCTCCGCCCAGCCCCACGTCACCCTGGCGAAGGAGCTGGAGGCCCTCGAAGCCGTGTGGGCGGCCACTAGCCTCGCGGATCGCGTGACCCTTATCGACCTCAGCGGGGACTTCCGGGTGCGGGACGCCGGCGTCTTCGCCGAAGCCTACGGACAGGCCCATCCGGCGCCCCATCGCCTGACCGAATTCATCTACGGCCTCAGCGAGTGGAACCGGACCGCCCTGCGCGGCGCCACGCGCATCGCCAATCCGGGCTGCTTCGCCACGGGCGTGCAAATGGCCCTGCTGCCCCTCGCGGGCCTCGATCTGGGCTTCGTCGCCGTGAGCGGCGTGACGGGCTCCAGCGGCAGCGGCGCCCTGCCTTCGGAGACTACCCACCATCCGACGCGGGCCGGGGATTTCCGCGCCTACAAGCCCCTGAAGCACCAGCACCAGGCGGAGATCGCCCAGAGCCTCGCGGCCCGGGGCGCCGCCTTCGAGCTGGCCTTCGTGCCCCACAGCGCGCCCCTGGTGCGGGGCATCTTCATCACCGCGCAGTTCCGGCTGCCGGAGGGCGTGGACGGAAATGCCCTCCGGGACCGCTTCGAGGCCGCCTACCGCGATTCGCCCTTCATCCGCCTCGTGGAGGGCTCGCCGCGGCTGAACGCCGTGAACGGCTCCAACGCCTGTGACGTGGCCGTGGTGGTGGAAGGCCGGCAGGCGGTGGTCTTCGCCGCCCTGGACAATCTGATCAAGGGCATGGCGGGGCAGGCGATGCAGAACATGAACCTGGCCCTGGGGCTGGAGGAGACGGCGGGACTCTGGTCGGCAGGGGGCTATCCCGGTTGAATCAACCGCACAAGCTCCCAAACCAGCAATTCAATTCCAGGATCCTGGAATTGATTCGGGTTCAAGGCTTGGCCTGGGCTCCCTTTGCCAACTTCGCGTAAATTGCCTTGGCCTCGGCGCTGAACACCGCCAATTGATGGAGTACCTGGACGTCCCCATCCTGGAAACGGACAGTGAACCGGAAGATGAAAGCCGACGGTTTGTTCGTGAAGAGCCAGGCGATGGCTGGGTCCGTGGTGTCGATGGCGGCTCGCCTACCCATCCAGCGGCCATTGGTGAGGGTTGGATCTTCATCCCGGATCAGCTCAGCGGGAGGCGCTGTCGGGGACAGTTCTTCCACCTTTACGTTGGCGATTTTCGCGGAGCCTTTGACCGAGAACCCATAGGTCCATGTCAATCCAGCATGTTTCGCTGGGTCCTTGGCCATTCCGACCATAAAACCAGCTGTATCGATCTTTAACTTGGCCGTCTCGGCCGGTAATGGTGCCCCGTTCGAGGTCTTGAAGGTCAGAACTTCTCCTCCAGCAATCGTGAGCTTGAGCTCCCGAGTCTGTGCGGGCATGGGTAGGAAGAGGAGCGCTGTGACTGCCATCTGAGCGGTGATCCGCGCAGCAGAGTGCGTTGCCATGCATCCTCCTGGATCTGTTGAATGTGGTCTCGTCAGGAAGCCCAGGATCTCTCAATCTCTGCATCAAGGAAATCCAGAGACACTCCCAGCCCAAATGAGGGTGTCGAGTACCTTAATGTATGGGCTCGAAATTACTCTCCGAGGCTCGAAGGTATTGCCTCAGTGCTTCGATCCGCCGGCGCCCACGAGCAGCTCTTCGATCTTCGTCTCCGTGGCCTTCTGGGCGTCCTGGGCCTTCACCTCGGGCTTGCTCTCGGGGAAGCGCTGGGGGGCCTTGGCGCCATTCTTCTCGAGGTGCTTCTCGGGGGCCTTGCTGGCGACCGGCGCGGGCACGGTGGCCTTGTGGCCGCGGCGGGTGCAGGTGCCCTGGAGGATGCCGCCCTCGTCCACCACGAGGCTGCCCACTTCGACCTCGCCCTCCACGCAGCCGGAGCCGTGGATCTCGAGGCACTCGGTGATCCTGAAGGTGCCCACCACCTTGCCGGTGACCACGAGGTGCTTGGCGTGGATGGTGCCGGTGACGAGGCCCGTGGGCGCCACGGTCACTTCGCCGTCGCTGTGGATGGAGCCG
The DNA here is from genome assembly GCA_044229575.1 of Holophagaceae bacterium. GTDB lineage: Bacteria > Acidobacteriota > Holophagae > Holophagales > Holophagaceae > JADJVL01. The sequence goes on from JBGAST010000004.1 coordinate 115,453, forward strand.
TCCACGTGGCCCTCGACCCGCAGGCTGGTCTCGCCGGTGTGGATCTCGCCCTTCCAGGTGGTGCCCTTGCCCAGGAGGGAATGCACCGCCTGCATGGAGTCACTGCGCTTCTTCTGGGCGAACATCGGGACCTCCAAAAGGGGCGAAGGGCCAGGGTAGCATCCCTCGGCGCCTCGGATGGAGAGTCCTTTGTCCAGGGAGCTTAGTCCTTGGCCACGATGGAGTTGCGAGCCCCCGATGGACCGTGGAACGCGGCCGTGGCGGCGGCGCTCAGGCCTCCTGGCCCAGCTTGGCCAGCCATTCCTTCTGGAGCCGCAGGTAGGGCTTGGGATCCACGGGCTTGCCCCCCCGCCGCACCTCGTAGTGCAGGTGGTTCCCGGTGGCCCGGCCGCTGTGGCCCATGCGGCCCAGGATCTGGCCCCGGCTCACCCGGTCGCCCACCTTCACGAAGAAGTGGCTCAGGTGGCCGTAGAGGGTCTCCAGCTCCTCGTTGTGGCGGACCACCACCGCGTAGCCGTAGCGGTCCGCCCAGCCGGCGGATTCCACGGTGCCTTCGGCGGTGGCCTGGACCGGGGTCCCCTCCCCGTTGCTGATGTCGAGCCCCGAATGGAAGCCCAGGAGGCTGTCCCCCTCTTCGCCCACGCGGTTGAAGGGGTTGACCCGGATGCCGAAGCCCGAGGCCAGCATGCCGGCGGTGGGCGGGATGGAGGGCGTGTGGGACCAGGCCTGGAGGATGGGCTCCATGCGGGCGCGGATGACCCGCGCGGCCTCGGCCCGCCGTTCCAGTTCCTGCTTCATCTGGCCGATCTTCTTCGGATCTGCGGGTTGCTCCTTGCCGTCCCCCTTGGAGGGCAGGGCCGGCAGCTGGTTGGCGGGATTGCGCGGATCCAGGAGCTTCATGAGCTGCTCGTGCTGCCTGCGCAGGTCCGTGATCTCCGCGTCCAGGCCCTGGGCCTGGCCCAGGGTGTCCCGCAGCTGGTTGGCCTGGGCCTCGGTCTCCTTCTGGAGCCGGTCGAAGGACATGATCTTCTTGGTGGCCCAGAAGCCGTAGGCGCTGCCCACCATGGCCAGCAGGCCCACGCCTGCTGTGACGCCCAGGGTCCAGGCCAGGAACTTCCGGGTGATGGAGAGCCGGTAGGTCCGGTGGCTGAAGACCAGCATCACCGTGATGAACCGGTTGGCGTCCGGGCGGCTCAGGCGGTGCGCACGGCGGGTGGACGGGTTCGAAGCCATGGAACCTACAACGGTGCCAGCGGAGCCGGGTCTTGTCGACCCTGGCTTTCCGCCGGCGGCCTCAGACGAAGGAGGTCCGCACCACGCAGAGGTCCAGCAGGTGCCCGGCGAAGAAGACCAGGCCCACCAGGCTGTTGAGGGTGAAGAAGGCCTCGTCGATGCGGTCCAGCCGGCCGTCCCGCACCAGCCACTGCTCCCGCACCAGGATGCCCGCCACCACCAGCCAGCCCAGCCAGGCGAAGGGGGAGGCCAGCACCAGCAGGTTGAAGCGGCCCCAGGCCACGAGGGCGGCGGCGTGCAGTCCGCGGGAGATCCACAGGGCGCCGCCGGTGCCAAAAGCGGCGGGGATCGAGCGAAGTCCCGCCGCGCGGTCGAAGGCTTCGTCTTGCAGGGCGTAGAGGATGTCGAAGCCGCCGGTCCAGGCCAGCACGCCCCCCGCCAGCCACAGGGCCGGCGCCTCGATCTCCCCCCGCACGGCGATCCACGCCCCCAGGGGCGCGCCCGCCAGGGAGAGTCCCAGCACCAGGTGGGCGAAGCTCGTGAAGCGCTTGCAGAGCGAATAGCCCAGGATGATGGCCAGGGCCAGGGGCGACAGCTTCCAGCACAGGGGCCCCAGCATCCCGGCGGCGAAGCCGAAGAGCACCACGCCGCCGCCGAAGAGCGCGATGGCCCCCGCCCGCGACACCCGGCCCGCGGGCAGGTGCCGTTGGGCGGTGCGGGGATTGTCCGCGTCCACGTCCGCGTCCACCAGCCGGTTGAAGGTCATCGCCGCCGTCCGCGCCCCCACCATCGCCGCCAGGATCCAGAGGCACTTCGCCAGCGGCGGAACCCCCTGCGCCGCCGCGAAGGCCCCGAGGAAGGCGAAAGGCAGGGCGAAGACCGTGTGCTCGAACTTGATCATGTCGAGGAGGTCGCGCGTCTGGCGGAGGGCCGTGTTCATTCACCCATTGTGCCCGAGGGGTGGCTGGGGGGTCCCGGCCTCCCCTTGAACAAGGTCCGATAAAGGACCATATTCAGTCCATGCGCTATTCCGCCCAGGTGAAACCCATCAGCTTCCTCAAGGCCCACGCCGCGGAGATCTTCCAGCGGCTGGGGGAGGACCGGGAGCCGCTGGTCATCACCCAGAACGGCGAGGCGAAGGCGGTGCTCATGGACGTGGTGTCCTTCGAGGAGGCCCAGGCCACCCTGGCCCTGCTGAAGCTCCTCGCCTTGGGCCACAAGGAGATCGAGGCAGGCCGCGTTCGGCCCGCGGATGAAGTGCTCAAGCGGCTCCGCGCCCGGAAGGCCACGGCGTGAAGCGGTATCCGGTCCTCTTCACCGAAGGGGCGGAGCGGGATCTCGAGGAGCTTTACGACCACGTCGCCGCCTCCGATTCACCGCTCCGGGCCGACCATCTCCTGGACCGGCTTCTGACGCTCGTGGAGGCCCTGGCCACCCAGCCCGGCCGGGGCGCCGTGCCCAGGGAACTCGCCGCCCTGGGCCTCCGCGAGTACCGCCAGGTGCTCTTCAAGCCCTACCGGGTCATCTACCGGGTCCTCGACGCCAAGGTCTACGTCTACCTCGTGGTGGACGGCCGCAGGGACCTGGGCGCGCTGCTGTCCAGGCGGCTGCTGGGGGGGTGATCGGCCCAGCCCAGCTGTTGCAGTTCCTCCCGCATCACCGCCGACAACCGCTTCGCCCCTGCGCCATTCAGGTGCACCCCGTCTCGGAACATCCGCGGATCCTGCAGCCGGTCCTCTGCGTCGATCACGTGACCGGCCATGGCCCCCACGACGGCGGCCTTCCAGGCGGCGTGGTCCGCGCCGGTGCGGTTCAGGAGCTCGGCCTTCAGGCCGGGATGCAGGGGCATGAACACGAAGACCACCGGCACGCCCCGGGCCTCCCAGTGGAGGCGGAAGCGGGCCAGGGGCTCCACGAGGTCCGGCCGGAACCAGCCCGGACGGGTCTCCGGAACGGAAGGGGGAAGGCGGGAGCCGATGTCGGAGGATTGAGAGACGGCGTGGCCGTCCCCGTCCACGGTCCGGGCCCGGGAGCTGCGCTTCCCTTCCGCGGCTGGGAGGCGGAGATCCGCCCAGTAGCGTGCCACCCGGGAACCCGGATAGACGCGCTTCTGGCTGAGGTTCGGTTCCTCGTAGAACCCACCGGCGATGCGGGCCCAGGAGGGCGGATGGCCCTGGGCGAAGGCGAGCTCGGGTTCCCCGGGGAAGAACTCGTACCAGAGGAGGCCGAGGACCAGGGCCCGCGGCTTTCCGGGGACCAGGCGCTCCAGCCGCGGCGTCAACTGGTCCAGCTCCTCGCAGCCCAGGCCGGGGCGGGCCAGGTTGAAGCCGTGCGTTCCCGCCAGCGCGGGCTGGAGTCCGTAGCCCACCGCGGAATCGCCAGTGAAGATCACGTCGGGTCGCCGGCCGCCCTCCCGCAGGACCTCCAGGCGCGCGAGCCACTGCGCTTCCCGCCACCGCCCCAGATCGGCGTGGTCCACCCAGGCCCGGCGGGCGAAGACCCCGCGGTCCAGGGCCATCGAGGAGGCCAGGGCCAGCCCGAAGAAGGCCAGGAGCAAGGGGACGGCCCTAGAAGCGCTGGTAGATGAAGGTCGTCGCATGACCCCCTCCCACGAGAACCAGCCAGAACGCCACGCCATAGGCGAAGGAGAGGACGGGGAAAGGCAGGGCCAGGGCCGTCCTTGAAATGGAAACGAAGGCGCGCTCCAGGCGCTCCTCCACCCAGGCGAAGGCGAGGACGGCCAGGAAGAGCAGGACCGCGGCCTTCAGCCCGGGCCCCACCCAGGCGCTGGCGCGGCCCATGGCCTGCCAGATCACGTCCGGGCTGCGCTCCCGGAAGGGCAGCCAGGTGAGCATCACCAGGGCCTGGAAGAGGAGCGTCCGGGGCAGTTTCAGGAAGGGCCACCGGGGCAGGGGCAGCAGGCGTTCCCCCACCAGCAGCAGCCCGTGGAGGCCGCCCCAGAGCACGAAGTTCCACCCGGCGCCGTGCCAGAGGCCGCCCAGGAGCATCACCACCATCAGGTTGACCAGGGTGCGCGTGCTGGAGCCGCGGTTGCCCCCCAGGGGGATGTAGATGAAATCCCGCAGCCATTTCGACAGGGTCACGTGCCACCGGCGCCAGAATTCGGAAGCCCCGGAAGCGAGGTAGGGCTGGTGGAAGTTCCGGTCGAACTTGAAGCCGAAGAGGCGGCCGATGCCCACCGCCATGTCGGAATAGCCGGAGAAGTCGCCATAGATCTGGATGCCGTAGAGCACGGCGAGGTAGGGCAGATTCTCCCGCCCGCCGTGGAAGTAGTGGAGGTTCCCGAAGCCCTGGTCCACGAAGGGGGCGACGAGGTCCGCGATCCACACCTTCTTGAAGAGGCCCCACAGGAAGATGAGGAGGCCCGTGACCAGGCGTGATCGGAAGAAGGTGCGGGGAGCGGTGAAGCAGCGCAGGAAGGCGTGGGGCCGCATGATGGGTCCCGCCTGGTGGTGGGGGAAGAAGAAGATGTAGAGCAGGAAATCCCAGAAGGGCGGCTGCACTTCCAATTCCCCGCGGGCCAGCTCCACCTGGTACGCGATGAGCTGAAAGATGTAGAACGAGATGCCCAGGGGGATGACGAGGGCCTCGGCTTCCCCGCCGGTGACGAGGCTCTCCAGGAAGCCCGCGTACTTGAAGCAGGCGAGGAAGGCCACGTTGAGGACCACCATGGCCCCGGCGATGCGGTGCCGCCCGCCCCAGAACCGGGGCACCACCCAGTTCACCGACACCGCGCCGACGAGCAAGGCCAGGTCCCGCCACCCCGCCGCCATGTACACGATGAGGCTGGCGACCAGCAGCCAGGCCTTCTGGAGCTTCGGCGGCAGGGACCAGAAGGCCAGCAGCAGGAAGGGCAGCAGCAGGATGAAGTTGAAGGAGCTGAAGGGCATGGATCCCGCGTCGTCAGGGGAAGGGTGGGTTCATGCCGGTGCGCGGCGGGCGAAGGCGATCAGCCTTCCTTCCCCTCCGCGTACATCGCCTCGATGCGGTCCTTGTGCATCTGGCTCACCACCCGGCGCTTGACCTTCAGGGTGGGGGTCAGCTCGCCGCTTTCGGAGGTCATCTCGTGCTCGAGGATGGCGATCTTCTTGATGCGCTCGTAGCTGGGGAGGCGGGCGTTGACGCGCTCGATGCGCTGCATGAGCTTGGCCTTGACCATGGGCAGGCTGGCCAGCTCGTGGTCGTTGGCGTAGGCAAGCTTCTTGATGGCGGCCCAGCGCTTCATGCTGTCGAAGTTGGGGACGATGAGGGCGGTGATGAAGTTGCGCTGGTCGCCGATGAGCACGGCCTGGGCGATGTACTTGTCGTCCTTGAGGGCGTCCTCGATGGGGGTGGGCGGGATCTTCTTGCCCCCGGAGGTCACCAGCAGCTCCTTCTTGCGGTCCGTGATCTTGAGGCGGCCCAGCTCGTCGCGTTCGCCGATGTCGCCGGTGTGGAAGTAACCCTCGGCGTCGATGGCCTCCCGGGTGGCCTGGGGGTTGGCCCAGTAGCCCAGCATCACGTTGGGGCCGTGGCAGAGGATCTCGCCGTCCTCGGCGATCTTCAGGAAGGGCTTCCCCTCCCAGGTGTCGTAGATGGGCAGGCCCACGCTGCCGGGCTTCACCGAGCCCATGCGGTTGAAGGTGATGACAGGGCTGGTCTCCGTGAGGCCGTAGCCCTCCAGGATGGGCAGCCCCATGATCCAGAAGAACTCCATCACCTGGGCGGACAGGGGCGCGCCGCCGCTCACGGCGAAGTTCAGGCGGCCCCCGGTGCGGGCGTGGATCTTGTTGAACACCAGGGCCTTCGCCAGGCGGTACTGGAGCCCCAGCCAGAAGCCTGGGGCCTTGGCCTCGTAGAGGAAGGGTGCCACCCGCCTTCCCACCTTCATGGCCCAGCTGAAGATCATCCGCTTGGGCTTCTTGCTGGCGGCGACGCCGTCGATGACCTTGGCGTAGATCTTCTCGTAGATCCGCGGCACGGAGGAGAGCACCGTGGGCCGCGCCTCCAGCAGGTTCTGGGGCACGGTGTTGACGCTCTCGGCGTAGTAGATGCTCGCGCCGATGTAGAACATCACGTAGTGCCCCGCGAGGCGCTCGAAGATGTGGGTGAGGGGGAGGAAGCTGAGGCAGCGGTCCCCGGCCTGGATGGGCAGGTGCTTGAGGCAGGCGAGCATGTTGGAGACCACGTTGCCGTGGGTAAGCATGGCGCCCTTGGGATCCGCGGTGGTGCCGCTGGTGTAGATGAGGGTGAGCAGGTCCCCGGGCAGGCGCTCGGCGCCCCATTCCCGCACCTTGGGCCGCTCCGCCTCGCGCTCCCGGCCCTCGTCGAGGAGCTGGGCGAAGGACAGGATGGTCCGCCCCTCCACCGGCGGGACGGCGCCCTCCATGAGCACCGCCACCCGCAGGTCCGGCAGCTCGTGCCACGTGTCCAGCACCTTCTGGAGCTGGTCGTGGGTGGAGCAGAAGACCCAGGCCGAATTGCTGTTGCCCAGGATGAAGGCCGCCTGGCTGGCCATGAGGGTGGCGTAGATGGTGACGTCCGGCAGGCCGAGGATGGCGCAGGCGTAGTCCGTGTAGGCCCATTCCGGGCGGTTCTCCGAGAGCAGGGCCACGTGCTGGCCCTTCCTCAGGCCGCGGCCCTCCAGGGCCAGGGCCAGGCGCTCCACCGCGTCCAGGATCTCCTGGGTGGGGATGGGGACGTAGGCCCCGTCCCGCTTCACCGCCATGGCGTCCCGGAGGCCGTGGGCCAGGCCAGCGTAGAACATGTCGGGGATGGTGGTCGGCTCGGCCACGCGCGGACTCCAGATGGGGGCGGATAGTGGCATCGTAGCAGCATGGACCGCCCTCCCGCCGCCGCGCCGCCCCTCGCCGAGGCCCTCCAGGCCTTCCACCTGGAGCAGCGGGCCCGGGGCGTCTCCCCCCACACCGCCCGCGCCCAGCAGGGGGACCTCGCCAAGCTGAGGGTGCACGCCGCCGACGCGCGCTGGACCTCCTGGGACGTGAAGCCGCGGACCCTCCGGGGCTTCGCCCTGGAGCTCGGCCAGCGGGGCCTGGATCCCGCCAGCCAGGCCCGCATCCTCAGCACCGTGCGGGCCTTCTTCCGCTGGATGTTCGAGACGGGCCGGCTGCCGGCCAACCCCGCCTCGGGCCTGCGCAATCCCAAGCAGGCGGCGCGGCTGCCGGCCTTCCTCACGGAAGGGGAGAGCGCCGAGCTGCTCACCCTGCCGGAAGGGGTGGACTTCCCGACCGCGCGGCTGCGGGCCCTGCTGGAGCTGCTCTACGCGTCCGGCCTGCGGGTTTCGGAGCTGGTGGGTCTGGATCTCCCGGACGTGCTGATGCCCGAGCGCACCCTCCGGGTCCTGGGCAAGGGCCGCAAGGAGCGCCTGGTACCCTTCCACGAGGACGCGGCCCGGGAGCTGGAGGCCTACCTCCGCCTCCGCCGCGAGCACCTCGCGGCGAAGGGCCTCCCGCCGAGTCCCGCGGTCTTCCTCAACCAGCGGGGGGGCCGCCTCACGCCCACCTCCGTGCGCACCTTCCTCCAGAAGGCCCTTCAGGACTCCGCCGTGCGCGCCCGCATCAGCCCCCACGCCCTGCGCCACAGCTTCGCGACCCACCTGCTGAACCGGGGCATGGATCTCCGCGCCATCCAGGAGCTCCTCGGGCACGCCAGTTTGAGCACCACCCAGCGGTACACCCACGTCGATCTGGAGCAGCTGTCGAAGACCTACGACTCGGCGCATCCACGGGCGAGGAAGTCCGGGGGCTGAGCTTCGATCCAGCGGTGAGTTTGTCGAATCCTCCACCCGGAGTGGACGTAGACCTTGCCGTTGACCTGGACGTTGACCTGGACGTTGACCTGGACGTTGACCTTCAACGGGCTCCCTTTCCGAGACGGATCGCGCCCTTGGCGATCCGCCTCGGGAAGGGAGCGGCCAAGCGCGAGCGCCGCAGGCTGGGTCGGCATCACTCCGCCAGGCCGGAACGCCACGAAAACCAGGCCGTGGTCCTTGCGGCATGGAGTCCCGAATTCATATTCCTCATGTTCCTGCCGCTATCGCTTGGCCGCACCCGTTCAAAACATGATCCGCAAAGAGCGCGGATCATGTTTTGAACGGGTGCCGTTTTGAAACCGCAGAATTCGTAACGAAGAGCACGCGTAACAACGAACTCGCGGAACAGAGAGTTCAATGGCCCCGTCGGAACCGCGACCAAGCCGGCCAGCCACCCCCTACGGCGCCGGCCGCACGGTCACGGTCTGGCCCTCGTGCAGGCCCCAGGCCTCGATGAGGTCCTTGGGGATGGCGAGGGTGCGCTCGTTCAGGTCCTTGTTGAACTTCACGGGCTCCACCGCCGGGCCGCCGGGCCAGAGGATGCGGATGTTCTCGATGGGGCGGTTGGCGTAGGGGGTCATGCCGTGCCAGATGGCCTCCACCATGGGGGACAGCTCCAGGTGGTCGGCCTTCTTGAAGAAGCCGCCCTTGAGGACGCCCACGGTGACGCCCACGTCGGTGACCAGCACTTCCAGGCGGCCCGCGTCCTTGAGGATGCTGGCGGACTGGAGCACGCCCACCTCGTTGGTCTCCGCCACCGCCATCACTTCCCTGAAGGTCCGGTAGCAGTCGAAGAAAGGGAGGATCTTCTTGTCCTCGGAGTAGAGCTTCAGTCCGGCGGTGAGCTCGGGCTCCCGCAGGGTGGGGCAGGGCACGGCCTCCAGGTTGGGGAAGAGGCTCTTGAGGCGCCGCCGGGAATCGGAGGTGCGGGCGGCCTCCATGAGCAGGTCCGGCACCGTGCGGCGGATGCTCTGCTGGGCGCCGACCTTGGAGGCGAGGAACTCGAAGTCCCCCTTCTCCCATTCCAGGATGTCGAAGGCCGCCGCCTCGCCCTTGGTGGTGCGGGTCTCCGCGTGGATGACCTCGCCGTTGCTGATGTAGAGGACGCCGTTGACCTTCTCCCCGTTCACCTGCAGCATGCCCGCCTTCTTGTTCACGTGCAGGAGCTGCAGGACGTCCGTGAGGCTGATGCTCTGGAGGTTGCCCTTCAGGTTCGACATCAGACCCCCTCGCCGAGGAGGTTGCGGGCCAGGAGGCGGATGCGCTCCCCGCCGAAGGGCTTCACCGCGTAGACGTCCGCCCCGGCCTCCAGGCCTTCCTGCCACGCCTCCTGGGCCTCCATGGCGGTGAGGATCACGACCTTGGGGGCGGCGGCGCCAAGGGTGGTCTTCACGAAGCGGCAGAATTCGTGGCCGCTTTCGCCGGGCATGGCCTCGTCCAGGAAGATGAGGTCGACCGGACCCTCCGCCAGGATGGCCCGGGCCGCGTGGGCGCCGCCGGCGTCCAGGACCTCGAAGCCGTCCTTCGCCAGGATGGCCCTCATGAGTTCGCGGGTCGCCCCGTCGTCGTCCACCACGAGGATGCGTTTCATGGGGTCCTCGCGAGGGCGGCCAGCATCTCCTGCACGGCGCGCTCGAAGCCCACCAGCACCGCGCGCCCGACGATGCTGTGGCCGATGTTCAGCTCCTCGATCTCCGGGATCTCCGCCACGGGGCCGACGTTGCGCAGGTTCAGGCCGTGGCCCGCCAGCACCCGCAGGCCCAGCTTGGCGGCCCACCGCGCCGCGTCCCGCAGCCGCCCCAGCTCGTAGGAGGGATCGGCCCCCATGGGCAGGTCCGCGTAGGTCCCCGTGTTCAGCTCCACCGCGTCGGCCTCCAGCTTCGCGGCCATTTTGATCTGGTCGGGCACAGGGTCAAGGAAGAGGCTCGTCTTGATGTCGGACTGGCGGAACTCCCGGAGCACGCCCTTGAGATGGGCCTGGAGGAAGACGGCGTCCAGCCCGCCCTGGGTGGTGAGCTCCTCCCGGGATTCGGGCACGAGGGTGGCCATGTGGGGCTTGTGGGGGATCACCGCCTCCAGGGCTTCGGGGGTGGCGGCGCACTCGACGTTCAGGGGCACCGCCAGGACCTCCCGCAGCAGGCGCAGGTCCTTGTCCTGGATGTGGCGGCGGTCCATGCGAAGGTGCACGGTGATCCCGCTGCAGCCGGCGCTCTGGGCCAGCAGGGCCGCGGCCACCGGTTCGGGCTCCCGGCCTCCCCGCGCCTGGCGGAGGGTGGCCACGTGGTCGATGTTCACGCCAAGGCGAGGGCTCAAGAGGCTTTCCTCCAACTCAAGTTATGGCAGCTCGATGGAAAAAGCCTAGCAGGATCGGCCCTGTCCAAGCTTCCGGGGCCCGCCTCAGGCCAGGCTTCCGGGGCCCGCCTCAGGCCAGGCCCAGGTCCGCGGCGGCGGCGTGGCGCAGCGCTTCCATCGCCGCGTCCAGCAGGGCCGCGTCCTTCGCCTCCCCCATCAGCCGCAGCTTCGGCTCGGTGCCGGACCAGCGGATCACCAGGCGCAGATCGGCGCCGTGGGCTTGCTCCAGCCCCCGCACGGCGGCCTGGAGGCCGGGGCACTCCTCCACGGGGCGGCGGTGGGCGGCCCGGAGGTTCACGAGCTTCAGGGGCCAGGGCCGGAAGCGCCAGGACCAGCGCTGCGACCCGGGCCGGCGCAGGAGGGCCTGGAGCACGGCCAGGGCCGTGGCCAGGCCGTCCCCGCTGGGCCCCAGGCGCTTCTGGATCACGTGCCCGGAGGCCTCCGCCGCCAGATCCCAGCCCCGCTCCGCCAGCCGGCGCAGCAGGAACTTGTCCCCCACCGGCGTGCGCTCGAAGGGGATGCCCTTCGCAACCAGGGCCTCCTCCAGGCCGCCGTTGCTCATGACGGTCCCCACCACCCCTGGCGGCGGATCCCCGGCCTCCAGGCGGTCCAGGGCCAGGAGCCAGAGCATCTGGTCCCCGTCCACGAGGCCGCCCTCCGGATCCACGCAGAGGCAGCGGTCCCCGTCCCCGTCGAAGGCGAGGCCCAGGGCGGCGCCGCTGCGGCGGACCTCCGCCTGGAGGAGGTCCAGGTGGGTGGAGCCCACGCCCACGTTGATGCGGGCGCCATCCGCGGGCACGCCGAGCCAGCGCACGGCGCCCCCGAGGACCCGGCCGGCCCAGGGAGCGGTGGCCCCATGGGCGCAGTCCACTACCAGGGGGAAGGCCTCCGGCAGCTCCAGCCGGCCCAGGTGGGCGAGCCAGGCCTCTGCGGGGGCGGGATCGGCGGCGAGGTCGGCGGGCATCGATTCCGCCCAGGTGCCCTCCCCGAAGGCGGTCTCGATGGCGGCCTCCTCGGCCTCCCCGAGCTTCTCTCCCAGTCCGTTGAAGCCCTTGAGCCCGTTGTCCTCGGGCGGATTGTGGCTGGCGCTGATCATCACCCCCCAGGCCCGGCCCGCGCCCTGGTTGGCGCGGGCGGTGGCCCAGGCGACGGCGGGGGTCGGCACCATGCCCAGGATGTCGGCGCGGACGAGGCGCCCCAGCCCGGCGACGAAGGCCCGGGCCAGGGGCGGGGAGGAGAGGCGGGGATCCCAGCCCAGCACCAGGGTCTCGATGCCCTGGCCCGCGGCGACCTCCGCGAAGGCCCGGCCCCAGCGGGCGGCGTCCTCCAGGGTGAGGGGTGGCCGCAGGGCCTTGCCGCGGATGCCGTCGGTTCCGAAGTAGCGCAGGGACATGGGAAGAGCCTAGCGGGACTTGCGGAGCGTCCAGAGCCTTTCTGGGCGGTCCGTTAGTCCCGCTTGTGTCGATCACGACCTACCGCCTTCCCGGCGAGATCCGATGGGTGCGGAACACGCGGTAGCCCAGGGCCGACGCCCCGCCGTGGGGCGCGGCGGGGTGGGCGTCACCGGGGGGCCGCG
>JBGAST010000050.1:0-23683 GCA_044229575.1 Holophagaceae bacterium
GGCAGCGGCCGCCCGGGACGCAGGTCGACCGCGGACCAATCGCCGGCGGTCGCCGTGGGGTCGGGGTAGGCGGCGCGGGTCACCGTCGCGGTGCCCACCACCGCCTTGACGGCGCCGGTCGCGTACCACAGCACCGGATCGCCGGCGGCGTCCAGGAGGCGCAGGGCGCCGCGGCAGAAGAGGGGCCCGCCGGCCTGGACCCGCGCCTCGTTGGCGGCGGGGACGGCCTCCCCGCCTTCGATCTTCAGCGCCCCCGTGGGGCAGCGGGCCACCACCTCCCGCACCGCCTCGGCGGCGGCTCCGTCGGGCCGGACCCAGGGGGTGCGCTGGCTGTCGAAGACCTCCGGCAGCCCCCGCACGCATTCGGCGGCGTGGATGCAGCGGCCCGGTTCGAAGGTGACGGCGAGGTGCTGCCCCGGATAGGTGTGGACGCGTCCCATGGCGGCCTCCGCTGGGGAAGCAGTATGCCCCGTCAGCGCCCCGCCGGAAGGGTTCAGCGCTTCCCGCGGGGCGGCGGCTTCACCAGGGCTTCGAGGATGTCCAGGATCTCCCGCTCAGCCTTCGAGGGGGCGACGGTGAACCGGACGGCCCGGAAGCCCTTCACGGGCTTGCCGACCTGGATGTTGATGATGAGGTCCACGGGCGCGCCGCCGTTGAAGGCGTCCTCCGTGTTGAGGAAGGCGCGGAACTGCCCGGGCCCCAGGGCCTTCACGGCCGCGTGGGTGGAGGCCGGGTCCACCACCAGCCCCTTGTCCTTCGCCACGGAGGCCATGAGCCCCCGGTAATAGGCTTCCAGGTCCCGCTCCAGGCTGGCCGGGGTGAACACGGGGCTGCCCGCGAGCCACCACTGGAAGGCGTAGGCGAAGTAGTCCGGGGCGCCGCGCTTGAACATGCCGGGGCTGAAGCGCAGGTCCTCGACCCCGGCGTAGGGCAGGGTCGGCGCGAAGGTCAGGGGGAATTCCAGCCGCTCCGCCCGCCACCCCGGCAGCAGGGGCAGGGCCGGCGCGGGGGGAAGCGCGGGGGCCTGAGTCTGAACCTTAGCCGGAACTGGGGCCGGAACTGGGGCCGGCGCGGCCAGCCCGGTCAGCGCGGCGAGACAGAGATGGAAGGGCATGCAACCTCCGGAAGTCCAACCCTCCATTGGACCATGCCCGGAGCCTTCAGCGCGCGGCGGGTTCCAGGGCGGCGGCCCGCTGCATCACGGCGACGCTGGCCTTGGCCAGGGCCTGCTCCAGGTCGGCCCACACGTCCTCCGGGGCCTCGATGCCCACGCTGAGGCGCAGCAGGCCCGCGCTGATGCCGGACTTGGTCTTGGCGGCGGCGTCCACCACCCGGTGGGTGAGGGCCGCGGGATGCTGGATGAGGCTGTCCACGGAGCCTAAGGAAACCGCCGGGGTCAGGAGCCGCACGTTCGCCATGACCGCCTGGGCCATCTCGAAGCTGCCCAGGTCGAAGGCCATGAGGGAGCCGGGACCCCTCATCTGGGTGCCGATGAGGCCGGCGGGATCCTCACCCGGCAGGCCGGGGTAGTGCACGGCCCGCACGGCGGAGTGGGCGGCGAGCTTCGTGGCGACAAACTGGGCGCCCGCCTGGGCCGCCCGCACCCGCAGGGGCAGGGTCGGCAGGCCCCGGTGCAGCAGGTAGGCCGCCAGGGGATGCAGGATGCTGCCGGTGATGACGCGGATCTTGCGCAGCTCCGTGGCCCAGGCCTGGCTCGTGGCCACGGCCCCGGCGATGACGTCCCCGTGGCCGCCCAGGAACTTGGTGGCGCTGTGGAGGACCAGGGCGGCGCCGAGCTTCAGGGGGTTCTGCAGCACCGGCGTGGCGAAGGTGCTGTCCACCAGCACGGGCACGCCGCAGGCCTGGATCACCACGGCCTCCAGGTCCACCAGCTGCAGGGTGGGATTGGCGGGGCTCTCCACGATCACTAGGCAGGTGTCGCTGCGCAGGGCCTCCCGGATGCCGTCGGCCTCCGCCCAGGTGACCTCCAGGCCCAGGAGGCCCGAGGCCAGGAGGTGGTCGCTGCCGCCGTAGAGGGGGCGCACGGCGACCACGTGGTTGCCATGCTGCTTGGCCGCCAGGAGGCAGGCCGTCAGGGCCGCCATGCCCGACGCGAAGGCCACGCCGGCTTCGGCGCCCTCCAACTGGGCCAGGGCCTCCTCGAAGCGGCCCACGGTGGGGTTGTAGAGGCGGGCGTAGATGGGATTGCTCTTGTCCTCGCCGCCGAGGGCCATGCGCTCCAGGGCCTCGCCGCCGGCCTGGAGGTCGTGGATGGGGTAGGTGCTGCTGAGGTCGAGGGGCGGGGCGTGGACGCCCAGGGCCGAGAGGTCCTCCCGCCCGGCATGGACCGCCATGGATTCGAAGCGCAGGGATTCCGGCATGAAGGGCTGGGGGGTCATGGCAGGCCTCTCATTCGGCGGATTTGCCTGAATTAAAGATCCGATTCGGTGATACTTTCAGCCAACGAATCTTCTTCGGTGAACCGCCATGGAAACCTCCCTCGACCGAATCGACTTCGAACTGCTGGGCCTTCTGCAGAAGGATGCTCGGCTCACCAACAAGGAACTGGCCGCGGCGGTGGATCTGGCGCCCTCCTCGTGCCTGGCGCGGGTGCAGCGGCTGAAGGCTTCGGGAACGCTGCTCGGCTTCCACGCCGACGTCTCCCCCCACGCGGTGGGCGTGGGCCTCCAGGCCCTCATCGCCGTGCAGCTGCAGAAGCACAGCCGGAGCCGCGTGAAGTCGTTCTGGAGGCACGCCCTCGGGCTCAACGAAGTGCTGGCGGTCTACCACGTGGCGGGGGAATTCGACTTCCAGGTGCACGTGGCGGTCCGTGATTCCGATCACTTGCGGGACCTGGCCCTGGACGCCTTCACCACCCGGGAGGAGGTGGCCCGCATCGCCACCAGCCTGATCTTCGAGACCGCGAAGAAGTCGGTGCTGCCCAACTACGTGGGCTCGGGGATGTCGGACACCACCACGGCCCCCCGCCCGTCCGCCCGGCGCACCACGAAGGCGTAGGCGCCGATGGCGAGGCCCGCGGCGATGAGCGCCGTGCGCAGGCCGAAGCGCTGGGCCAGGGCGCTGCCCAGGTAGGGGCCCGCCATCATGCCGAGGGCGTAGGCGATGTTGAGGACGGAAAAGCCCGCCCCGTAGTCCCCGACGCCCCGGCGTTCCACGGCGTCCGCCACGCCGGGGCTGGAGGGCGCCATGAGGAGGCTCGCCGCCGCGCCCAGGGCCACCAGGCTCGCCACCACCCAGGGCACGCTCGGCGCGAAGGCCGGCAGGGGCAGGGTGAGGACGCAGAGGAGGCAGCCGGCGATGACCACCCGCCTGCGGCCGATGCGGTCCGACAGTCGGCCCATGAGGGGCGAGGTGATCGTGTGGGCGATGCCCGCGGCGGTGAAGCACAGGCCGATGCCCCTTGGCCCCAGGCGGTGCACCTGATCCAGGTGCAGGGGCAGGGTGGCCTCCAGCAGGGCCCAGAGGCCCGCGCCGGCGCCCAGGGCCCCGGCAAAGGCGAGGATGCTGCGGTCCCGCATCAGGCTGAGCCAGGGGATCCTCCCGCCGGCCCGCGCCGGCACCTCCTCGAGCCAGGCGAGGCGCAGGAGGAAATCCACCGCCACCAGGGCCGCGCCGAAGAGGTAGGGAGCCGTTGCGCCGCCATGCACGGCGAGGAAGCCCGAGAGGGGCGGCCCCAGCAGCACGCCCAGGTTGGCCATGGCGAAGCAGGTGGCCATGGCCTGGCCGCGCTTCTCGGAAGGGAAGTGGTCCGCGAGGAGGGCGAGGCCCGGCACCCAGGTGGCCGATCCCGCGATGCCCTGGAGGGACCGCGCGAGGATAAGCAGCCAGAAGTTGTGGGAGAAGGCGAAGAGCAGGGTGGCGCCGAAGAGTCCGGCGAGACCCAGCAGCATGGGCGTCTTGCGGCCCACCCGGTCCACCATGAGCCCCAGGGGCACGGTCACCAGGAGCAGGGCCACGGCGTAGCTGCCGAAGAGCGCGCCCACGCCCATCTGGCTGAGCTGCAGGTCTCTGGCGTACTGGGGCAGCAGGGGCACCAGCAGGTAGTACAGGCACATGTCCGTGAAGAAGGCGAGGCCCACCACGAGGAGGGCGCGACGGCTGGGGGTGAAGAGGGACATGGGCGGGGCCGGAGAAACGGACGCGCGCCACGGGGCGCGCGTCCGTCCAGGCTCCCAGCTCGGGGCCTTCCCCTCAAGCCTTCACGAGCTCCAGCTTGGGATAGGCGACGCGGAAGCCGGCGCGCTCCAGGTTGGCCTGGCTGTGGGTCCCGGGCAGGGTGGCGCTGGCGGCGAGGGTGCAGCCGCGCTCCCAGGCAAAGGCCAGGCGCGTCCGGATGAGGGCCCCCTGCCCGCCCCGGCCGCGGAAACTGGGCAGCACGGAGGTCCCTGAAAGCGTGGCGACGCCGCCGGCGAGGCCTACGGTGCCGGCGCCCATGGGAACGCCATCCAGGAACGCGAGGAAGCAGGTGGTGCCTTCCGCGGAGGTGGTCGCGGCGAAGGGCGCCGGGTCCACGGAATCGAGGTCGTCGGTTTCCATGAAGCCCGCAAAGACCACCTTCCCGAAGAGCGCTTCCTCCCCGGCGTGGATGGGCCGGACTTCGAGCTCCGTCCGGTGCTCGAGGTCCTCGCCGGCCGAAAGGTCCCGCAGCCACACCTGCTGGAACATGTGGACGCGATAGCCCCGCGCCGCCAGCAGGGCCGCGACGGAAGGATCGGCACCGGCGGAGAGTTCCACCGTCGTGGGGGCGCCGAGGATGGCCTCGAGGCGGTCAAGGTCGGCCTCCGCCATGGGCCCGGCGAGGCCCAGGGCGAGGCCCTGGTTCAGCATGTGGCCGGGGCCGAGGAATATCGCGTAGGCGCCGGCGATGCGCTCGCAGCGGGCGCCGCCGCCCGGGTTGAGGCGGGCTTCGGCGCGGGCCATGGCCTGGTTCTGTTCAGCCTGGGCGCACTCGAGGCGCAGGCAGAGGTTCTGCAGTGTCTGGTTCAAGGGAGTTCCTTGTGCATTCGATGGGTTCCCCGCAAGCGGCGGGGGCGCTGGAGTCAGAAGCCGGCGGGCAGGCCGAAGGCAAGTCCAGGCAGAACACAGATCGAATGGCGGGGGAACACAGGCCTATCCTAGAGAAGGATCCAGGCTACCGCATTGACCGAAATCGCACAAAACACGGCCCGCTCGCGCGGGCCGTGGTGGATCGGTAAGCCGGATTCTGTCCCGCCTTGCGGCCTGGGGCGCCATTCCTCTGGGATGGATGTCGCCATCCACCTCAAGCAACCTACCCGCCGGCTCGATCGGGCCAATCCTCACTGATTGCTCAGCACGCCGGCTTATTTGGTCTTGCTCCGTGAGGGGTTTGCCATGCCCGCCCTGTTGCCAGCGCGGCGGTGGGCTCTTACCCCACCCTTTCACCCTTGCCTGTGCTCCTTGCGGAGCCATCGGCGGTCTGCTCTCTGTTGCACTTTCCGTCGGGTCACCCCGCCCTGGCGTTACCAGGCTCACTGCCCTGCGGAGTCCGGACTTTCCTCACGTGCGAACACGCGCGGCGCCCTGATCCACGTCCCCAGGCTAGCAGCAAGGGGGCCGGGACCGTTCTCCGCGTCGGCCGGGACGAGTCTCCACGCCGGCGGGGGCTGTCCTCCGCCGGGCCTTGGCGCCACAATCGCCCCAGCCCTTTCCATCCAGCGTCGCGAGGTGCCCATGGGCGCATCCCGGTTCCCCTGCCCGCTCCGCGCGCTGCTGCGCGCGGCGATCCTCCCGGGGCTGGCCGCCGGGGCACCCGCCGTCATGGCCCAGAAGGCCCCGCCGCCCCTGCTCCTCGCGAATGTGCTGGGCCCGGAGGTGGATCCGGCGCGCTACCTGGTGAGCGAGAAGTACGACGGCGTGCGGGCGCTCTGGGACGGCCACGTCCTGCGCTTCCGCAGCGGCCGGGAGGTCTCCGCGCCGGGCTGGTTCAAGGCGAAGCTGCCGGCGCTGCCCCTGGACGGGGAGCTCTGGCTGGCCCGGGGCCGCTTCGAGGCGCTGTCGGGCTTCGTGCGGAAGGCCGAGCCGGTGGATGAGGAGTGGCGCCAGATCTCGTACCTGGTCTTCGAGCTGCCGGACGCGCCGGGCACCTTCGCCGAACGCGCGGAGCGCCTCCGGGAGATCGTGGCCACGGCCGCCTGGCCCAAGCTCGTCGCCGTCGCGCAGACGCCGGTGAAAGATCGCGCAGAGCTCCAGGCCCGCCTCGACGCGGTGGTCCGCGGCGGCGGCGAAGGGCTGATGCTGCACCTCGCCGACGCCCCCTACATCACCGGCCGCAGCGACGTGCTGCTCAAGCTCAAGCCCCTGCTGGACACGGAGGCGGTGGTGGTGGCGCATGTGGCGGGCAAAGGGAAGTACGCCGGCATGCTGGGCGCCCTGCGGGTGGAGACGCCGGAGGGGAAGCGCTTCGTCATCGGGACGGGGTTCAGCGACGAGGCGCGGCGGAATCCCCCGCCGGTGGGCGCGAGCGTGACGTACAGCTATCGCGGGTTGACGAAGAACGGGCTGCCGCGGTTCGCGAGCTATGTGAGGGTGAGGGAGGCGTTCTGAGGAGGGAGCGGTTCCGGCCGGACGGCGACCCACCCCGCCCTGGCTCGCTGCGCTCGCGTTGCGGCCTTGCTTGACGTGATCCAGACAGCGGATCACGCCAAGCAAGGTCGCCTTTTCAAGGTCAACTTCAAGGTCAAGATCAAGCGCAACGGCAGAGTCAGGGTCCACCCTACGGCTTGTACCACCGCCACATGTACCACGCGACCACGCTCCGCCAGGGCCGCCACGCTTCGGCCCGGGCCCGCATCTCCTTCAGGTCCACTTTCTCGAACCCGAACACGTCCCCATAGGCCGTGCGCACGGCGAAATCGTCCACGGGCCAGACGTCGGGGCGGCCGAGGCGGAAGATGAGGAGCATCTCCACGGTCCAGCGGCCGATGCCGCGCACCTGGACGAAGCGGCGGATGATCTCCTCGTCGTCGAGCTTCCTCAGCGCCGCCCAGCCGGGGACGAGGCCTTCGTCGGCCTTCAGGGCGAGGTCCTTGACGGCCAGGGCCTTGGCTTCGCTGAGGCCGGCGCTGCGCAGGCGTTCGAGGGTCGCGCCGAGCACGTCCTCGGGGCGCAGGTGCTTCGACTCGAAGAGGCCCTGGAAGCGGCCCCAGATGGTGGCGGCCACCTTGCCGTTGAGCTGCTGGTAGACGATGGATTCGGCGAGGGCCTCGAAGGGGCTGTGGTTGGGGCGCAGGGCCAGATTGAAGTCGCCGACGTGCTTGATGACCTTCCGCAGATCCTTGTCCTTGCGCAGGGCCGCCAGGGCCTCGGCGGGATCGTAGCCCAGCTCGAAGCGCGTCCCCCCTCCGCTCACTCGCCGGCCTCGGCCTGGATGGCCACGTGCCAGAGGCCCGTGGGATCGGGATGCATGAGCCACTCGCTGTGGAGGGGCAGGCGGATCCAGGCCCCCTGTTCGAGTTCGCTCTCGAGCTGCCCCGGGCCCCAGCCCGCGTAGCCCAGGAAGAGGCGGAAGCGGGCGTCGGGCTCCATGAGGAGGTTCTCCAGGAGGTCCTTGCGGTGGCTCACGAAATGGGTGAAGTCCAGCACCGTGTCCTCGTCGCCGGGGATCTCGCCCTGGACCAGCAGCACGCCCCGCTGGGGGTCCACGGGGCCGCCCCGCCAGGCGGTGGCCTCGTCGGGGCCGGCGTAGGGGATCTGGCTCTCCTCGCAGACCTGGGAGAGCGGCAGGGGCAGCGGCCGGTTCAGGATGATGCCCAGGGCGCCGTCGTCGTCATGCTCCACCACCAGGACGACGGCGTGGAGGAAGTTCGGGTCCAGCAGCAGCGCGCTGGCGACCAGGAGGCAGGGGGCTTGGGCGCCATCCATCGGCATGACCGGGATCATAGCGCGATAGGGTGGAGGGATGCGGCCCTCCCCCTTCCGAGACCTCCGACTGCTCTGGGAGGGGCTGTCCAGGCTGGTGGAGAGGCCTGGGATTTTCCTCGGCTTGACCCTGGTTTCCACGGCCCTGGCGGCCCTGGGGCCCCTGCTGCGGGCGCGGCTGCCCCTGCCCGCCGATCCCCTGGTGGACGGCATGGTCCGCGGCATGGCCCTGCTGCCCATGGAGCTCTACGCCCTGCCCCGGCTGGCGGCCTTCCTGGATGCGGAGACCGCGGCTTCCGCCGGCAACCCGAAGGAATCCTGGGCGACGACCTTCGAGGCCCGCTGGTGGCGGTCCACGGCCTCGCGCCTGCTGCTCTCCCTCATGGTGGGCCTGGGCCTGATGCTGTGCATCGCGCCGGGCCTCGTGGTTCTCCTGGCCTTCGGCTGGGGGCCGACCTGCACGCTTCTCCGGGGCGACACGATCCGGGAAGGCTACCGGAGCAGCCTGAAGCTGATGGTCCGGGCCTGGCCCCGGGCGATCCTCGTCATCGGCGCCGCGCTGCTGCTCCAGATGCTGCTGCTCTCCCCCTTCCCGATCCTCCATCCCGAGCAGGCCCTCGCCCTGAAGTCCCTGCGCAGCCCCTGGTTCTGGGGGGAGGCCTTGGTGGCGGGCGCCCTCGGCGTCTGGTTCACCAGCGTGGCCCTGGCCCTCTTCCAGGCCCTGGAAGCGGCGCCCCAGGCCGATCCCGCGCCGGATCAGCCCTCCGGGAAGTAGCCCGGATCCTCGATCTCCACCAGCTCACCGGCCTTCATGCGGGCGAGGTGTTCTTCTGGCACGCCGGCCTCGAGCCAGCGGGGATCGACCTTGCCGTTGAAGAAGTGCTCGGAGGCCTCGCCTTCGTCGAAGGCTTGCCGGCTGCGCCAGAGGTGGACCCAGCCGATGTGGTTCATGCGGGCGTAGAGCTTCATGCCTGTGATTCTGCCATGCGACCATGGGGGCTCTTCGAGGACTCCATGAACCCTGGACCCATCCGCCCCGGCGCCACCCTCGGCCTCCTCGGCGGCGGGCAGCTGGGCCGCATGTTCACCCTGGCGGCCCGCAACCTGGGCTTCCGGGTGCACGCCCTGGACCCGGGCCACGACTGCCCGGCGGGCCAGGTGGCGGACTTCGAGGTGCGGGCGCACTACAACGACGTCTACGCCGCCCAGGCCCTGGCCCGGGGGGTGGACGTGATGACGGTGGAGTTCGAGAACATCCCCAGCTCGACCCTGGAGGCGGTGGCGGAGCTGCGGCCCATGCACCCCTCGGCCCACGTGCTCCACACGGCGCAGCACCGCCTGCGGGAGAAGCGCTTCCTGCAGGGCAACGGCTTCCCCGTCACGCCCTTCCGGGAGATCAACACCGAGGGCGATCTCCGGGAAGGCGCCCAGTCGCTGGGCCTGCCGGCGGTGCTGAAGACGGCGTCCTTCGGCTACGACGGGAAGGGGCAGCAGAAGCTCACCGAAGCCTCGGACCTCGCCGCGGCCCACGCGGCCCTGGGCGGGCAGACGGGCATCCTGGAGGCCTGGGTCCCCTTCGAGCTGGAGTGCAGCGTCATCTGCGCCCGCAGCTCCACCGGCGAGACCTGCACCTGGGAGGTGGCGGAGAACGCCCACGCGAACCACATCCTCGACACCACGGTGTTTCCCGCGCGGATCCCGGCTGAAGTCGCCGCCGAGGCGCGGGCGATGGCGGTGGAGATCGCGAAGGCCCTGGGCGTCATCGGCATGCTCACCGTGGAGTTCTTCCTCAAGCCCGGCGGCAAGCTGCTGGTGAACGAACTCGCCCCCCGCCCCCACAACAGCGGCCACGCCACCATCGACGCCTGCGTCACCAGCCAGTTCGAACAGCAGGTCCGCGCCGTCTGCGGGTTGCCCCTGGGCGACACCACCCTGCTCCGCCCCGCCGCCATGGCCAACCTGCTGGGCGACCTCTGGCCCGAACACGGCGAGCCCGCCTGGGAAAAGCTCCTCGCCTTCCCCGACGTGAAGCTGCACCTCTACGGGAAGATGGAGGCGCGGAAGGGACGGAAGATGGGGCACCTTACCGTCATGGGGAAGTCGGTGGAGGAGGCGCTGGAGAAGGTGGTGCTGGCGCGGAAGGCGTTGAAAGGGTGATGCCGCAGCACACTCTGGATCGCGTCCCCAACCCCCACAGATGCATCAGTGAAGCGTTCTTCAATTCTTCATCGCAAATGTTCAGGAACGATGAAGAAATAGATCGCTGCGAACAGGATTGTTGTAAATGCAGCTATTACTAGCACTCCCAGGATCCCGCGCTGCCACCAGCGGAGCGTATCCCAGCGCTTCGCCAGGTCCGAAATGGGAATTCCTCCGACCAACTCGACGGCTCCGATGAGCGCCAGGACGCCTGGAAACCCAGGGACAATGAACTTGAGCCATTCGCTCACGTGTTCCAGTTGCTGCTGGATCAGGAACCACGCCACGCCCACGGGAATGCCAATGGCGACCTTGATCAGCCCGCGCTTTCGGACGGTGATGCCCTGACTCGATAGCCATGAATCAATCCGGCCATGAACGTGGCGATCGACCGGCGACATTTCCTCGTTTCCGGTGGATTGTGTTGGATCTTCGGCCTTTAGCATCAACATCTCGGGATAATGTTCCAGCTTCAGATACGTCACGGCATTTACAGTACTGGCCTCAGGACTTCTTATAGTACGCCCTCACCGCCTTCACCACCGCCTCCGCATAGCTCTCCCGGAACGCCGGATCCGTCAGATTCTCCACGTCCGCCTCGTTGGTGAGGTTCGCCACTTCGATGAGCACTTTCGTTGCTGCCGCGTTGTGCCGGATCGCCGCGGGGACGAAGTTCTTGCCGTCGCGGTGGATGACGTTGCGGATGGCGCGGTTGGGGTGGACGGGGAGCTTGGCCTTCTGAAGCTCGCGGAGCAGGAGCTCGGAGAACACGCGGCTGCGGGCTTCGCCCTGGAGCTTCTCGCGGGTGGTGAAGGCGACGTGGCCGCTGGCCTTCATCTCCTTCACGTTGGCGGCGCGGCGGCCCGCCAGCCCGAAGGTGGAGGGCACGCTGGCGGCGCCGGGGACGTAGACCATCGTGCCCCTTGCGGTGGGATGCAGGCTGTCGGCGTGGAAGCTTAGGAAGATGGTCTTCTTCGGATCGCCCTTCTTTTTCACGAAGGCCGTGAACAAGTCGTTCGCCAGCACCCAGCGCAGGTGCACGCTCACCGCCGTCGGACTCTCGCCGTCGATGGGGAAGGGCGGCGTGGTGAGGATCTGGGCCACGTCGCTGGGCCGCTTGATGTCCTCCCGCGTCTTGAAGCCCAGGCGGGGATAGAGGATGGTGCTGCTCACGGAGGCCTCCGTGTCCTGCTCCAGGATGCGCTTCGTGCGCATGGCGATGTCGTAGACGAAGTCCGATTCCCAGAGGCCGTTGGCCATGGCCCCCTTGTCCCGCCCGCCGTGGCCCGCGTCCAGCACGATGCGGACGCCCCCCAGCCGCGGCCCCGCCTCCAGCTTCGGCGTGCGGCGCACCTCCTCGCGGACTTCCTGCTCCTCCTTCAGCGCCTGGCTGCCCTCCAGCTGGAAAGGGTCCGACAGCAGCTGCAGGGGGATCCGGATCGTCGTGCCGGGCTGGATGCCCCGCACGTCGGCGATGCCGCTGCGCCGCGCGATGAGCTCCGCGGCGCGGTTCACCTCCTTGGCGTCCACCCGGTCCGTGTACCGCATCACCACCGACGACCACAACGCCTCGCCCCTCCGCAGGCGGTAGGCCGCGAACTTCCCTTCCTTGTCCTGGTCGAAGGAGAGCAGCGCCCGGTAGGCCTTCACCTTCGCCTCGTCGTCCAGACCGTCCTCGGGCTGGCTGCGGTCCGGCGCCAGGCCCTGGCCGCCCAGATCCTTGCTGAGCAGCTCCCGGGGGATGCGCCAGAGGTCCCCGG
The DNA here is from genome assembly GCA_044229575.1 of Holophagaceae bacterium. Lineage (GTDB taxonomy): Bacteria > Acidobacteriota > Holophagae > Holophagales > Holophagaceae > JADJVL01. The sequence goes on from JBGAST010000050.1 coordinate 11,859, forward strand.
CCACCAGCTTCTCCGGATTCTTCGGGTTGAGCGCCTCCAGGCGGTCGTAGTTCTGCCCGTGGCCCGTGAAGTGGGACGCCATCAGCCAGACGGATTCCAGCTCCGCGTGGCGCACGAAGTGCCGCACCTCGTCCTTCGTCCACACGTCGTCGGGGAAGGCCGCCTTCAGGGCCCAGCGCTTGCCTTCCGGCGCCAGGTCCTCGAAGAAGATCCAGGGCGCCTCGGTCCGGCGGAGGAGGAACTTCTTCGGAAGCCGCCGGGCCTCGATCTGCAGGCCCTTGCGGAACACCAGGCGCATGGCCGCCGTGCCGCCGTCCGGCAGCCGCCCCAGGAATTCCACCGGCGCCGGCTCGGGCTCCTGGCGCTCCGCCCGCGCCGTCGCAGTCAAGGCCGGCGCCAGCAGGGCCGCGGCGAACAGCGCGCGCGGACAGCTCAGCGCCATGGCACCTCTTCGCCCACGGGCTCGCCGTCCCCGGTGAAGGGGGCGAGGCCGCTGCGGACCCAGTCCCGCATGCGCTCCTGCAGGGCCCCGGGATCGCCCGTTCGGCTGCGCAGGAAGGCCGAGAAACGCCGCTCCACGTGGTTGGAGCCCTCCTCCATGAGGAAGAGGCGGTCCGCCATCCGGGACGCGGGATCCTTGGACGAGGTGGGCGGCAGCTTCAGCGCCTGCAGGTCGAGGGTCGCGGCGTTGAGGGTGAAGGTCCACTCCAGGTCCCCGGACAGCAGGCGCAGCTTCGCCCGGGCGGGGCGCATGCCGCGGCTGAGGGCCTCGAAGGCCTCCCGGCTCTCCGCCGGATTGCCCTTGCGCAGGGAGACCTCCTTCACATCGCCCCGCTCGGAAGCCAGCAGCACCGAATCGTCCACGAAGCAGCAGGAGAGGTCGCCCTCGTGGCCCGACAGGCCGCCGTCCACGAGGCCCTTCATCCACAGCCAGAGGAGGAACTCCTCGCCGAGGAAACGGCCCTGCTCGATGACTTGGATTTCTTTCATGCTTCTTCCAGCTCCAGGTCCAGGGGATCCAGCGCCATCAGCGCCTCCACCGGCAGCTCCGGCGCCACCCGGCCCGCCAGGAGCAGGGGCGCGAGGGGTTGCAGCTCGCAGCCGAAGGACTTCATGAAGAGGTCCAGGAGGGCGCCCTGGGCGCGGCTGCTGGTGGCCGTGGTCCAGAGCATGCCGCCCTTCAGGTCCCAGGCGACATCCACCACCTTGAGGGCCGGCAGCACCTTCTGCAGCAGCTCCACCTTCACCTCGTCCGCCATGGAGATGCGGGCCTCCTTGCCGATGAAGGCCAGGTCCTTCTCCGCCTGCAGCGCCCGCAGGCGCAGGTCCACGTGGGCCTTCAGCAGGGCCGTGGGCACCTTGCGGCTGTCGATGCGCAGGCCGAAGAGGGCGAAGCGGTCCTGGGTTGCCCAGTCCTTCTCCGGCGGCGTGATGAGGGGGTTGCGCCAGTCGCACCAGCCCGCCCGCTCCTCCTCCAGCCCGTCCTGGAAGGGGCGGAAGCGGTGCTCCGCGAGGCCGTCGGCCAGCTCCTCCTCCGAGGGCACCGGCCCCAGGACGAGGAAGCGCTTGAGGCTGAAGCCTCCCTGGGCCAGTCCCATCAGAGCCCCCGGCCCATCAGCGGCTCCCGAGCATGCGCCCGAGCCGGCCCATGAGGCTGCCCTTGGCATCGGGATCCGCGGCGTCGGGATCCACCACCTTGGGGGTCTCGCCGCTGCCGGGCAGCAGCAGGGCCGGATCGTCCAGGGCCAGCAGGAGGGCCGTGATGTTGTCCCGGCCGCCGTTCTTCAGGGCCTCCTCGAGCATCATCTCCAGGGTGCGCCGGGGACTGAAGGCCTGGGCCATGATGGCCTGCAGGCGGGCGTCCTCCACCTCGCCGTGGAGGCCGTCGGAGCAGATGAGCAGGCGGTCCCCGCGGCGCAGCACCACCTTCCCGAGCACGGGGATGATGGGGGTCGGGCAGCCCAGGGCCTGGGTGATCATGTTGCGCTGGGGGTGCACCCGGGCCTGCTCGGGGGTCAGCGAGCCCGCGGCGATCATCTCGTGCACCAGGGTCTGGTCCGTGGTGAGCTGCACCAGCTCCCCGCGGCGGAAGAGGTAGGCGCGGCTGTCCCCGATCTGGGCGAGGTAGGCGCAGCCGTTCCAGATCATGGTGGAGGTGAGGGTGGAGCCCATGCCCCGGGCCGTGCGGTCGTCGTCGGACCAGCGCAGGACGGCCTTGGAGGCCTCCTCCACCGCGCCCCGCAGGGCCTCGATGAGGAGGGCCTCGCTGACTTCGGCTTCCGGCAGCCGGCCCCAGTGGCCGAAGAGGTAGACCGCCACCGCCGCGAGCCCCTCCCGGCTGGCCACCTCGCCGGCGGCGGCGCCGCCCATGCCGTCCGCCACGGCGGCGAGCAGGCCGTTCTTGCAGATGGAGCGGCTGCGCAGGGGGCCGCTGACGAGGGGCTCCTCGCCATCCAGCGCGTTCACGAGGTAGGCATCCTCGTTGTTCTTGCGGACGCGGCCGGGATGGGTGAGCGCTGCGTAGTCAATCAGCATGCGGTGGCATTCGAGGGTGGGTGTTCGTGGCGGACGGGGAACAGGCGGTGGGTGCGGCCGGGAGTCCGCGGTCCGCTAGGATGGGCGGATGCGCGTCGTCCATCATAGCCCCGGAGGGGCCCTAGTCCGAACAAGTGGGCTTCCCGGCCGGCGGCACGCCGCCGGGCCGCGGCTTTCCGCGGGCCTGGACCCGGAGTCCGCATGAGCGGGGCCCCGGCCGGACCCGTCGCCCGCCTCGCCGTCATCGGCCCCGGCGCCTATGGCCGTTCCCTCGCCGCCTGGGCGGCGCGGTGCGGGGTGGCGGTCCGGCTCGTCGGCCGGAATGCGGCGCATGCCCAGGCGGGGCGGGCCCGCATCCTCGAAGGCTGGGACGCGGCGGTGGCCCGGGGGCGGATGGCGGAGGCCGAGCGCGAACGTGCCCAGGCTTTGCTCGGGGCGGCGGCCTCCCTGGAAGGGGCGCTGGAGGAGACGGACGCGGCGCTGGAAGCCCTGCCGGAGGACCTGACCGTGAAGGCTCGCTTCTGGCGCGTCCTGGCCCCCTGGGAGGGCCTGGCGCTCTCCGGCAGTTCCTCCATCCCCATGGGCGCCCTCGCCCTCGCCGCGGGGCATCCTGGGCCCCTCCTGGGCTTCCACGGCTTCGTCCCCCTGGACCGCAGCGGCGTGATCGAGCTGGCGGTTCCCGCCGGCGCCGCCGCCTCGAAGGTGGAGCGGGCCCGGGACTTGGCGGCGCGACTGTGCAAGCGCGTGGTGGAGGTGCGGGACCAGGCGGGCTTCGCCGCCTCGCGGATGGCGCTGGCCCAGGGCCTGGAGGCCATGCGTCTCCTCGAAGCCGGCGCGGCGGACCGGGACGGCCTCGACGCCCTCATGGTGCTGGGCTACGGCCATCCGGCGGGCCCCCTCGAGCTTTCCGACCGCGTCGGGCTGGATCTGCGCCTGGCCATCGCCGACCGCATCCATGACGAGACGGGCCTCGAAGCCTTCCGCGCGCCGGCGCTCCTCCGGGACCTGGTGGCGGCGGGCCGCACGGGCCGGGCCGCGGGCCGCGGCTTCTACGAGTGGGACGGGGAGGGCCGGAAGCGATGAGGCATCCCTGGCTCGTCCTGGCGGCCGCGGGCCTCGTCCTGCTTGCCTGCCTGTGGATCGCCTTGAAGATCGGGCGCTTCCTCCTGAAGCTGGCGGCGGGCCTGGCGATGCTGGGCCTCATCGGCCTGCTCCTCTGGTACCTTTTTCTCAGGTGAATTGAATTCCCGACTTCCGAGGAGCCCCATGGCAGCCATCTCCTGTCCCCACTGCGGCCAAGACCTGACGGTCCCCCAAAGCGTCCGGATCGCCGAATACCATTTCGGGCGCCTCGAGAAGATCGCCCAGGACCCCCTCGAAGGGCCGGGCTTCAAGTACCACTTCGAGGTTCCCGACACCTACACGATCCTCTGCAACGGCTGCAAGCGGCTGGTGCGCACCCTCCCCATCCCCAAGGCCTAGGCGAGCCGGTCCCGCCAATGGAAAGGGCCCCTCGCGGGGCCCTTTCCATTGGATGATGGCCGCTCAGTTCTTGATGATGCGCGGCGTGATGAAGATGAGGAGCTCGGCGTTCTTTTCGGCGTGGGTCTTGTTCCGGAAGAGCCAGCCGATCAGGGGCAGCTTCGAAAGGAAGGGAACCCCGGCGGTGCCGTCGGAGGAGTTGTTGGTGTAGACGCCGCCGAGGATGGCCGTGCCGCCGTCGCGAACCAGCACCTGAGTCTCGATGGCCTTCCTCAGGATGGTGGGCGTGCCCTGGACCGTGTTGCTGAAGTCGGCCTCGGACTTCTCCACCTGGATGTCCATGATGATCGTGCCCTCGTTGGTGATCTGGGGCGTCACGTTCAGCTCGAGGTTGGCGTCCACGAAGGCCACGGTGATGGCGCCGCCCGCGGCGCCGCCCTGCTGGGAGGGGTAGGGGATCTTCTGCCCGGCGAGGATCTTGGCCTTCTTGTTGTTCTGGGTGACGACCTTCGGTGAGGAGACGATCTTGACCTTGCCGTCCTTCTCCAGGGCCTGGAGGATGAAGTTCACGCTGAAGCGGTTGCTGAGGAAGGAGACCCAGAACTCGCCTGCGGGGCTGGCGATATCGGTGACCCCCGGCTTGCCGCCGGTGAAGGAGCCGACCACGTTGTTCTGCCCGCCGCCGGGACGGTTGTTGATGCTGTTCCAGGAGGGCCCATTGGCGGCGCCCCAGGGCGCGGCGCTGCCGTCCGCGAGGGTGATGGTGTTGGAGCCCGAGTTGGACTGGGGCCACTTCACGCCGAAGGCCTTCTCGTAGTTGCCGCTCGCCTCCACGACCCGCGCCTCGATCTGCACCTGCTGGATCTGCACGTCGAGCTGGGAGATGAGGTCGTCGATGACCACCAGGTTGTTGGAGAGGTCGGTGATGATCAGGGTGTTGGTGCGGTCATCCAGGATCACGCTGCCGCGCTTGGTCAGCATCTTCTCGATGATGTTCTTGACCTCGCTGACCTTGGAGTAGGAGAGGGGCCGGGTGATGCTCTGGAGGGGGCCGGCGAGGGCCTTGGCCTCGTCCAGCTTGCGGCGGTCCTCCTCCTCCTCCTGCAGCTTCTTGATCTTGGCGACCCGGAGGACGCCGTTCTGGATCTCCTTGCCGAGGCCGGCGTTCTTCAGGACCACGTCCAGGATCTGGTCCCAGGGGGTGTCGGTGAACTTGAAGTTGTAGATGCCCTGGACATCCTGGTCCATGACGAGGTTCAGGTGCCCGGCGTCCGCGAGGATGCCGAGGAAGACCTTGATGTCGGCGTTCTGCACGTCGATGGACATCCGGGAGCCCTTCCAGACCGTCGGACTGTCCGCCAGGGTCTTCCCGCTGCGGGCGGTGGAGTCCTTGGGGACCTGCAGCGCGGCGGGGGCGGCGGCGGAGGCCGCGGAGCCCAGGCTGATGGGCAGCAGGGAAGAGGCGGAAAGGCTGGGCAGGGACTGGATCGGCGCGCCCACGGCGGGCATCGGGTTGAGGGTGGCGACGGCGGGAGCCGGGGCGGGCATCGGTGCCGGCTCAGGCTTCGGTTCCACGGCCTTGGCGGGCTGGACCGCGGGGCTGGCTTCAGCGGCCTTCGGCTCGGATGCCGAGGCCAGGGCCTGGGCCTGCGGCGCCTCGGGCTGGACGGGGGCGGCGATGACCTCCGTCTCCATGGGCTTGGGCAGCGCCGGCAGCGAAACCATGACCGTGGGGGCGGAGAGCGTCTCCACCCCAGGCCTGGCCTGGGGGATGACCACGGAAGGCGAGAGCCTGGCGGTGGCCGCGCCCGTCCCGGCGCTCAGGGCGAGGTGCACGCCGGCGGGGCTGTTCGCCACCAGGACCTGGGTGCCTTCCTTCACTTCGAGGACCAGCCGGGTCACCGGCGTTGGCGCCACTTCGAACTGGGCCAGGCGGGTGCGGATGATGAGGGGGTGCTGGAGGGCGGCCAACTCCTTCTTGCTGGGCTGGGTGCCCCGGTCCACGCCCGGGAGGTCCACCACGATCCGCAGGGGGTTGGAGAGCACCTGGAGCCTGGGCGTCCCGGTGTAACCCGGCAGGTCCAGCTTGAGGGAGGCGGCGGAAGCATCCGACGACGCGAGGGACGCGCCCTGGAGGGCGGCCACGGCCGGGGCGCCTTCGGCGGCCAGCGTGTTGGCGGAGAATGGGGAGGAGGGGACCCCCGCCACGATCACGCCACCAGCCACGAGCAAGGAACTCAGGCGAGCATTCATTGTTTGGCCTCCTCGCGCTTGAAGGTCTTTTTGACCACTCGGAACGCAGTCTGGACACTGGAATTCACATCCCACTGGTGGAAGGTGACGGACTTGTCATCGATGGCCGCGATCATCCCATCGCGGAACTTGAAACCGATCGGAAGCCAGCGGACCATCCCGCGGCTGTCGGACACGACCGCGAGGGTCTTGCCGTCCTTGCGGACCACGCCCTTGACCGAGATGTCGTCGACCATATCGCCGCCTTTGGCGTTGTCGACCTCGGTGGGGGACTGGAAGGGGTCCCGGACCATGGTGGGCTTGTAGGGCGTCGCGCGCTGGGCGATCAGGTCTTCCGGCGTCGGGGCCGCCGGCTTGGAGTCCGCGGGCTGGTTCTTGTCGGCGGGTTTCGCCGGTTCCTGCCCCGCGGCCGCCATGCAGGCCAGCGCGAGGAACAGGGTGGGGGTGGGTCGGAACATGGCGGGCCTCAATCTTCCTTCCCTGCCCCGGCGGCGGGCTTGGGCGCCGCGGGCCTGGGAGCGGCGGAAGCCGCCTCGGCCGGCGGGGCCGGGTTATAGACGAAGGCGCTGATGCGGCAGACCACCGTGGCGGAGAAGACCGCGCCCTTCTGGCCATCGATCCGCTTGAACTGGATTTCCGAGAGATTGATGATCTTCTCGTAGCCGGAGATCATCGACGCGAACTGGCCGAAGGTGTGATATCCGACCCGGAAGTTGAACTTGACCGGATATTCCTTGTAGTAGGTCTTGTTCTGGGGGTTTTCCAGGCTGAAGGAGGTTTGGTCGATGCCCGCGGTATCCGCGAGCTTCTTCATCCGGATGGTCATCTCGGCCCGGTCCTGCTCCGTGGGCATGATCTTGATGAGCTCCTCGATCCGCTTCTCCTGGTTGGCGACCTCGACCTTGAGCTTCTCGTAGTTCTGCTTGAGGCCGTTGCCCTTGTCCACTTCCCGCTGGAGGCTTTCGTTGGTGGCGATGGTGGCCTTGAGGTCGTCCCGCTTGCCGTTCAGGAGGAAGTAGGTGAGGGCGGCGATCACCAGGCCTGCCACCGCCCCGATTCCGATCTGCTTGGTGAGTTGGGGGTTCATCGCATCTCCTCAGGCCGGATTCTGGAGGTCGAAGGAAAGCGAGAATTCGAGGTTGGCGCCCTTCCGTTCTGCACCGGGGTAGTTGATGTTCTTGAACCACCGCGTCCGGCTCTGGAGCCGCGAGTAGAAGAGGTTGATGGCCTCGAAGGTGCGGGCCTCGCCCTTGATGGTGATGTTCATGCCGCGCTGGTTGATCTCCCGGAACCACACGTCGTCGGGCAGGCTGTTGGCCAGCTCCTCAAGGAAGTGGACCGGGAGCTGCTGGTTCCTCCGCAGGCCCTGCATGATCTCTTCCTTCTTGGCCAGCTGCTCCTTCTTTTCGCGGAAGGTCTTCTCGAGGTCGATGAACTTCTTGAGCTCGTCACGCTGGCGTTCGAGGTCGGCCTTCTTGGCCTCCTGGCGCTGCACTTCGTTGTTCAGGAAGATGTAGTAGACGCCGCCGGTGGAGGCGAAGAGCAGCCCCACGATGATGCCGGCGATGGGCAGGCTCGAGCGGCCGCCGCCTTCGCCTTCGCCGTAGATCTGGGCCGGTTCGGCCCGGTCGGCCTTTTTCCCGCCGCCCTGCGCCAGGGCGTCGCCGAGGAGATTGATCTTGATCATCGGTCCCCCACTTGGCGAAGCGCCAGGCCGACCGCGACGGTGGCCGAGCAGCCGATGTCCCGGGCAGCGGCGGGATCCACGCTGCGGTCATCGAATTCGATGAGCAGGAAGGGATTCATCCGTTCCACGGAGACCCGCAGGCGGTCCGAAAGGACGTCGGTGAGCCCGGCGACCTTGGCGCTGCCGCCAGCCAGCAGGACCCGGTCCAGCCGGTCGACCTTGAAGCTGGAGCGGAAGAAGTCGATGGTCCGGCTCAGCTCGTCGGAGAAGCTGTCGGCGATGGCGGCCAGGGAAGGCGCCACCTCGTCCGGGCTGCGGCCTTCGGCGGACTGCCCCTGCTTGAGCATTTCCGCGGCCTCGGGGCTGACCCCCCAGTCCTCCACCAGCTTGTCGGTGAACCGGTGCCCGCCCCAGGCGATATCGCGCCAGAAAACGGACTTGTGCCCGACCATGATGGCGAGGTTGGTGAAATTGGCCCCCATGTTGACCAGGGCCACCACCTCGTCGCTGCTGCCGGGGGTGCTGTTGGCCTCGTAGGCGTTCTGGAGGGCGAAGACGTCCACGTCCACCACCACGGGCCGGGCGCCGGCCTGGGCCACGCAGCTGGCGTAGGATTCGAGCTTGTCCTTGCGGCAGGCGACGAGGACCACGTCCATGTTGCCTTCCGAAGCGCGCTCCTCCAGCACCGCGTAGTCCAGGGCGTAGGAATCCAGCCCCTGGCCCGCCGGGAAGAAGCTCTCGGCCTCCCAACGCACGGATTCCGCGAGTTCCGCCGGGCTCATCAGCGGGAAGGTCACCTTCTTGACCATAACCTGCTGGCCCGAGACCGCAATCGCCACTTCCTTGGACTTGATCTTCTGCTCCGCCAGCACCTGGCGGATCGCCGAGGCCACGGCGTTGGAGTCCATGATGTCGCCATCCACGATGGCTTCGGCCGGCACGGGGGCCATGCCGAGTTTTTGCAAGCGGTATCGCTGGGAGCTCCCCTTGCCAACGGCCTGGAGCTCACAGACTTTCACCGCGCCTGAACCGATGTCCAGGCCGACAAGCGTTTTGCTCTTGCTGCCGAAAAGACCCACTGGGAGCCTCGCTTAGGTGATGAATGGTTCTAAATTCTAACGCTACTCAAGTGTACGTCAAGCATTTCCCTCAGATGGATTCACCTCTTCGTCCTCAAACCCGGCCAGGATCACGGTGACATTATCCTCTCCACCGTTTTCCTTGGCGCGTGCAACCAACTGGTTTACAGCATCTTCCAATGAGGAAGCGCCATTCACAATCATCCAAATATCCTGGTCGTTGACCATTCCTGACAGTCCATCAGAGCAAAGCAAGAGGCGGTCCACTTTGCTCAACTCCAGTTCCTGGATGGCGACATCCAGATCCCCGCCATTCCCCAAGGCCTGGGTGATGACGTTCCGGAAGGGGTGGACCCTGGCTTCGGAGGGGGTCAGGATCCCGTGGGCCACCTGTTCGGCCACCCAGGAGTGGTCCCGGGTGATCTGGGCGATGGCTTCGGGGTTGATCAGGTAGGCCCGGGAATCCCCCACATGAGCCATGGTGACCCGGCTCCCGTGCACCAGGCAGGCCACGACCGTGGACCCCATGGTCTCCCGCTCGGGATTGGTCTTGATGTCCTCGGCGATGGCCTGATCGCTCAGGAGCAGGGCCACCTTCAACCGGTTGCCGTCGTAGTTCAGGTTGACGTCGTACTCCAGGGGCCAGGTGCGGTCCTTCTCCACGGTCTGGGAGATGAAGTGGGCAACCCGGTCCACCACGATCTGGCTGGCGACCTCGCCGGCGGCGTGCCCCCCCAGTCCGTCCGCCACCACGAGCAGGCCGAGCTCCGTATCCAGCAGCAGGTTGTCCTCGTTGTGCTTCCGGACGCAACCCACGTCGGTCTTGCCTGCGGCGATCAAGCGCATCGTCATCCCTTCTTCGCGACCTTGCCCCAGAGGGCTTGGAGGCGATCCTTCAGTCCGCCGGCCGCAGCGGAGGCCTTCGCTTCCGCGGCGGCGGCCCTCGCCTCGGCGCGGAAATATTTGTGGTTGGGCGCGATCTGGCGGGCCGCCGCGAGCAGCCGGTCCCCGCGGGCCTGCATGCCCTCGGCGCGGAACAGCTCGGCGAGCCGGATGTGGGCGTCCACGTTCTTGGGTTCGAGGCGGATGGCGATCTCCAGGGAACGGATCATGGCGCGCTTGTTCCCCGTGGTCTTCTCGATGACGTCGGCCATGAAGACGTGGAAGGCGGCGACGTTGGCGTCCAGGCGGATGGCGTACTGGATGAGCCCCAGGGCCCGCTCGAGGTCCCCGTGGGCAAAGGAATCCTTCGCCTCGTTGAACCAGTCCTCGGCGGACCGCTCGGGGATGGGAGTGCGCTTCGCCTCCGGCGCCGGCGACGCCTCCTTCTGGCGTCCGAACTGGTCCTCGTAGGCCTTGCGCTTGTCGGGATCCTTCAGGGCGTTGAAGGATTCGGAGAGCATCCTGAACCGGTCCTCCGCCGCGGCCTTTTCCTCCCCGCTGAAGCGGTCTGGATGCCACTGCTTCGCCAGGCGGTGATAGGCCGCCTTGATCTCTTCCATGGAGGCGCCGGGGAGCAGTTCCAGGATCTCGAATGGGTTCATCGGCGGCGGAAAAAGGGGGAAGTGGACAGAGCGTCTGTCAATGGCGGTGGTTGGGTGGATGGTAGCCTATTTCCAACAGGAATGTAGAGTCAGTCCCTATGCTAGCCCTGTGGGCTGGAATTATTGAAGAGGCTGACAGCATCGCCAGGACGCGGGTCCGTGGCAACCCCCGATGCGGAGAATGCCTCTGACCGGGGGTGCTCCGTCCGCTCCGCCGGGGGGCGCCTTACGGTGTTTCCCCCGCGCTGACTCGCGGGGAGGTTGATGGCACACTTTCAGGTCCGGGGGACGTTTCGAATGGACGCAGGCACGGTGCCGCACTGGCGGGAGGGGCTGGAGCAGGGAGACCTGACCGCCGTGGACCTCGCCCAGACCGCCCTGGAGCGCCTGCACCGGCTCGAACCCGCCCTGAACGCCCTGGTGTGGCATGACGCCGAGACCACCCTCCAGGCGGCGCGGGAGGCGGACCGCCGGCTCCGGGCTGGGGAGCGGACTCCGGTGCTGGGCGTGCCCTTCGTCCTCAAGGACAACTTCAACTGGGCCGGCACCCCCATGAGCTGCGGCTCCCGGATCCTCGCGGGCTACCGCTCCCCCTACCACGCGACCGTGGTGCGGCGGCTGCTCGAGGCGGGCGCGGTGCCCCTCGCGAAGGCCAACCTCGACGAGTTCGCCATGGGCTCCAGCGGCGAGTACAGCGCCTTCGGTCCCACTCGCAACCCCTGGGACACCGCCCGGGTCCCCGGCGGCAGCAGCAGCGGCTCCGTCGTCGCCGTGGCCGCGGGCTACGCCCCCCTGGCCCTGGGGAGCGACACCGGGGGCTCCGTCCGGTTGCCGGCGGCCTTCTGCGGCGTCAGCGCCCTGCGGCCGACCTACGGCGTCCTCAGCCGCTACGGGTTGTCGGCCATGGCCTCGAGCCTGGACCAGCCCGGGCCGGTGGCCCGGTCCGTCGCCGAGCTCGCCGCCTGCTTCCGCGTCCTGGCTGGCCGGGACCCCCTGGATTCCACCTCCATCGACCTCCCGGGCCTGGAGCGTCTCGACCGGCTTCGCCCGGCGGAGCTGACGGGCCTGCGCGTCGGCCTCCCCGATGAATATTTCGGCGCGGGGATCGAGGCCCGCGCCTGAAACACCGGGTCTTTGAAGTACAGCGGCTGCTTGCCGTAGATGGCGGGGTAGCCCGCGACGTAGATCACCATGTCGCCGGCTTCCTCGATCTCGCCCTTGTCGTTCTTCTTCGGCCCCGGCATC
>JBGAST010000051.1:0-23634 GCA_044229575.1 Holophagaceae bacterium
GGATGGGGGTGGAGGTGGCCGACGTGATCACATCGTGGAGCGACGCCTCCGACCTCGCCGCCCTCAACGCCGGCTGCATTCTCCGCGTCGAAGGCGGCTGGCTGGTGCCGATGCCCGACGGCGGGATCGGGTTCTTCGAGGAGGTGAACCGGCTGGCCGGATGGCGGGATGGCCGGGGCCGGCGGGCTTTCGCCATTCCCCGCGCCAAGTGTTCCGACGATCCGGAGATGCAGAGCCTGGACCGGCAGAGCTTCATGGAGTGGCTGCAGCGGCGGAAGTTCACCTCCCAGCGCCTCTACTGGATGCTGGACTACGCCTGCCGGGACGACTACGGCTCCACCCTCGAGACCACCTCCGCCTGGGCCGGCCTCTTCTACTACTGCGCCCGGAAGCAGCTCCGCCGGGACGGAGACGGCCAGGCCCCGGTGCTGGAGGACAGCCACCCCCTCGTGGCCTGGCCCGAGGGCAACGGCTTCATGGTGGACCACCTGGCGAAGGCCTGCGAAGGCAAGCTGCGCCTCGGGCACGCGGTGACCACCATCCGCCGGCCCACGGACGGCCTCCTCCACGTCCACGCCTACGACGTGAAGGCCAAGGCGGCGGTGGGCTTCCAGGCCCGCCGGGTGATCTTCGCCGGGCCCCAGCACGTGGCCAACCACGTGATCCCGAGCCTCTGGGAGGCGCGACCCGAAGGCCTCAATGACTTCATCCAGTCCCCCTGGCTGGTGGCGAACCTCACCCTGCGGAAGCGGCCCGAGGAGCACGGCTTCCCACTCGCCTGGGACAACGTGCTGCGGGACAGTCCGTCGCTCGGCTACGTGGTGGCCTCCCACCAGGCCATGAAGGACCACGGCCCCGCGGTCTTCACCTACTACTACCCCTTCCCCGGCCAGGACGTCCGCGAGGCGCGCTCCCGGCTCATGGCCATGGACTGGAAGGCCTGCGCCCAGCTCGTGGTGGAGGACCTCCGGAAGGCCCATCCCGATATCGAGAGCTGCATCGCGCGCCTGGACGTCATGCGCTGGGGCCACGCCATGGTGCGTCCGAAGCCCGGCTTCTGCTGGAGCGTGGCCCTCGCCCAGGCCCGGGAGGCGGTGAACGGCATCCACTTCGCGCACACGGACCTTTCGGGCCTCGCGCTGTTCGAGGAGGCCCAGGACCACGGGCTGCGGGCGGCGGAGGAAGTGCTGGCCGCCCTGGGCTACGCGGCGGCGAGCTGGCGGTAGGGGGGGGGAGGTTCCGGCCCTGGGGCGTGGCAGCCCATGCGGAAGCACGCCCTGCAGGTTGGACCGGCCATCGGCCTCGACGTCGAAGGTGCCGCGAACTCGCCATTGGTCGTGCTGGCGACCTTGACGTTGAACGTGCCCTTGACCTTGACCTTGGAAAGGCGACCTCGTTCAGGGTGATCCGCTTTCTGGATCACCCTGAACGAGGCCGCAACGCGAGCGCAGCGAGCCGGGACGGGGCGGTCACGATGACAGGCCGGAGGACGAAGACAGGGGCGTGTGGAAGAAGAGGGCGGGGTCCTTGTGTGCCACCCGCGGTTCCATTCAGCAGTCGACCCACGCCATCCTGGCTCGCTGCGCTCGCGTTGCGCCCTTGCTTAACGTGATCCAAACAGCGGATCACGTTAAGCAAGGGCACCTTTTCCAAGGTCAACTTCCAAGGTCAAGGTCAACATCAAGGTCAACCTCCAAGGTCAACCTCAAGGTCCCTGCCGGACAGGCACGCCTGGGCCGATATCATTCGGCAGCTCGATGCCTCCCTCACCCCCGCAGCCCTGGCTCTTCTCCAGGAACCTGGACCTCGCCGCCTTCACCGGCAGCGCGCTCCTGGGCCTCGCCCTGGTCGCCTTCGCCGGGGCCCTGGGCTGGCTCCACGACCCGCTGGCGACACCCCTCTGGCTGCTGCTGGTGGTGGGCGTGGACGTGGCCCACGTGCACGCCACCTGGCTGCGCACCTACTTCGATCCCGGCGAGGTGAAGGTCCATCCCTGGCGCTACGCCCTGGTGCCTCTTCTCGCCTGGGCGGCGGGCGCGGCGCTGCACGCCCGGTCCGGCCCCCTGTTCTGGCGCGTGCTGGCCTACCTGGCGGTCTTCCACTTCGTGCGCCAGCAGGCGGGCTGGGTGGCCCTCTACCAGCGGAAGGAGCCCGGCCTCGGCGCCTTCGACCGCCGCCTCGACCGCGCCGCCGCCTATTCCGCCACCCTCTGGCCCCTGCTCTGGTGGCATGCCCATCTGCCCCGCCAGTTCAGCTGGTTCGTGGCCGGGGACTTCGCCGGGCCCCTTTCCACCGCCTTCGCGAAGGCCCTGCTGCCCCTGCACGCCGCGCTGCTGGCGGCCTTCTTCGGGCGGCAGCTCTGGCGCTGGAAGCGGGAGGGCTTCCTGCCCCTGGGCAAGACCCTGCTGGTGGCCACCACCGCTCTCTCCTGGCACGCGGGCATCGTCTGGCTGGACAGCGACCTCGCCTTCACCGCCCTCAACGTGCTGCCCCACGGCCTGCCCTACGCCGTGCTGGTGTGGCGGTCCTCCCGGCAGGAGGGCACCCGGGGCGGCCTGGCCGGGAGCCTCCTGAAGGCGGGTCCCGTCCTCTTCGCCGGCCTCCTCCTGGGCCTCGCCTTTCTCGAGGAGGGCCTGTGGGACGCCGGCATCTGGCACGACCACGAAACGGTCTTCGGGCCCCTCTTCGGAGGCGGCTGGGACCTCGGCCCCGCCGCCCAGGCCCTGGTGGTGCCCCTCCTCGCCCTGCCCCAGGCCGCCCACTACCTGCTGGACGGGATGATCTGGAAAAGGCCGGCGGCCCCCGGCAGGGCCGGCTGAAGGGGGGGGTCCCGGACCTCCGCGGCTCCGCCCATCCTTTCCCTGGACCGCTTTTCCATTTTCTGGACCGGAGGGTGGAACCCGGGGACTGCGGAATGCGCCCGGAGCCAGGCCTGGCCTCAGGTTCGGGAACTGGCGCGATTGATGCGAACGGTCCAGGACACCGCGTACCCGTGGTTCACCCGAAGGGAGGACGCCATGAACACCCCCATCGCCGGCGGCCCCCTCTTCGGCCCCAGCGAAGCCGCCCGGCGCCTCCGGGAGGCGGCCGTGCTCGCCAGCGAGGATTTCCAGCCCGTTCTGCTCCTGGGGGCGGCTGGTTCCGGCAAGAGCGCCCTGGCCCGGTGGATCCACGAGGCCAGCCCCCGCGGAGCCCAACGCTTCGTGGAGGTGCCCTGCTCCCACCGAGGGGCCTCCAACCTCGAGGACCGGATCTTCGGCACCGGGGATGGCTCCTGGACCTCCGGGGGCCGTCCGGACCCGGGCTGGCTGGAAACGGCCCGGGCCGGCACGGTCTTCCTGGATGAGATCGGGGATCTGGGCCCCGCCGCCCAGGGCCGGCTCCTCCGTGTCTTCGAGACCGGGGAGTTCCAGCGCAGCGGGGACCCCGTCCTCCGCCGAGCGGAATGCCGGATCCTCTGCGGCAGCCGCCTGGATCTGGAAGCTCTGGCGGAACTGGGCCGCTTCGACCTCCCCTTCCTGATCCGCCTCCACACCCACCACGTGCTGCGCCTTCCGGCCCTGCGGGACCGGCGGGAGGACCTGCCGGAGCTGGCGGAGGCGATCCTGGAGCCCCTCCGCCGCCAGCGGGGCGGCCTCGTCCTCGGGAGGGAGGCCCTGGAAGCCCTGCGCCGCCACCCCTGGCCGGGCAACTTGCGGGAACTCCGGAGCCGCCTGGAGGCGGCCGCGGCCACCTGTCCCGGGAACGATATCCGCGTCGAGCACCTGGCCCTCGGAGAGGCCCTGCCCGGAGTCCCCGAAGCCTCCTGCGGACCCGCCCTGAGCCGTTGGGAACAGGAGCGGCAGTCCATCCGCGCGGCGCTCTTCGGGGCCGAGACCCCCATCGGCCTCCCGGAGCCCCGGCCGGCGGTTCCGGCACCGGTCCCGCCCCCCGCCTTCGCGGCGGGCTCCCCGGCCCCGTCCGCCCTTTACACGAAGCTCAGGTCTCTCGCCCTCACGGACCTGACCCCCCGGCAGCGGGCGGGGTGAGGCTTCCCTTCACTCCACCGGGCCCTGGACGCGCTCCTCGAAGGTGGTTCCCCCCTTCGCGCCGATGCGGATGATCCAGATCCGGTCGTAGGTCTTCGAAGTCCAGGCCGGAAGCTCCCCGGTGACCCCCAGGGCCCGGGCCAGGGGCTCGTGGGGGCCGTGGTGCCAGCCGATGACCACGGTGCGGCCCTTGAAGTCCCGGAGGAGTTCCGCCGCCAGCTCCGGGACCTTCTCGTTGTCCCGGACCAGGGGGTGGAGCTGGAGCCGTGCCGCCAGGGGCGCCAGGGTCTCCTGGGTGCGGCGGCGCTGGGAGACCACCAGGACATCGGGGCGGAAGGCAGCGAGCTGGGGCGCCAGGGCCCGAGCCCGGGCCCGGCCCGCCTCGGAGAGGGGCGAATCGGGGTCGGCGTCCGAAAGCTTCTCCGCATGGCGCACGAGGACGATGGTGGTGGGCGGACCCGGGGCCTCGGCGGGTTTCGGCGCCTGGGCCCCCAGGGACAGGCCCAGCAGGCAGGCCACGGCGGGCAGGAAGCAGGCCGGGCTCACCAGCGCTCCCCGTCCGTCCTGGGCGCCAGGGGCCAGACCTCGGAGCCGAGGCCGTTGATCTCCGTCCCGCCCTGGCTCACGGCTCGGGTGTTGGCCAGGAAGCCGTGGGGGAAGACCGGCTCCGGCGCGCTGGCGGCGTCGAGCCGCGCGGTCTGCTCGACGGTGAGGCTGACCTCCAGGCTGCGGAGGTTGGATTCGAGCTGGACCAGGGTGCGGGCGCCGAGGATGGGGCTGGCCACCCCGGGCCGGGCCTGCACCCAGGCCAGGGCGACTTCGGCCACGGGACGGCCCTGCTCGGCGGCCACCGTCTCCAGGGCGTCGGTGATGCCCCAGGTGCGCTCCGTGAAGTATTTCGACGTGGGCGCGTGGCGGCCCTCCCCCTCCGGCCGCCGGTTGCGGCCGTACTTCCCCGTCAGCAGGCCGCCCTTCAGGGGCGACCAGGGCGTGACGCCGAGGCCGTGGGCCTGGGCCATGGGCACCAGGTCGTGCTCCACCGAGCGCTCCATAAGGCTGTACTCGATCTGCAGGGCGGTGAAGGGCGTCCAGTTCCGGAAGATCGCCTCGTACTGGCCCTGCACCACCCGCCAGGCGGGCGTATCGGAAACGCCGAGGTAGCGGACTTTTCCGGATGCCACCAGATCGTCGAGGCAGCGCATCGTTTCGTCGATCGGCGTGTGGGGATCGTGGAAGTGCATCCAATAAAGGTCGATGAAATCGGTCCGCAGCCGCCGCAGGCTCTGTTCGCAGCTCGCCAGGATGCTCTTGCGGGAGGCCCCGCCGGCGTTGGGATCGCCGCTGTGGAGGCTGCCGCAGAATTTCGTCGCCACCACCGCCTTCTGGCGCGCGCCGCGCTCCGCCAGCCAGTCTCCGAGGATGGCCTCGCTGTGGCCCTTGGTGTAGATGTTGGCGGTGTCGAGGAAATTGCCGCCGCTCTCCCGGTAGCGGTCCAGCATGGCCCGGCTCTCCTCCACGTCCGCGCCCCAGCCCCAGTCCAGGCCGAAGGTCATGGTGCCCAGGCAGAGGGGCGAGACCCGCAGGCCCGAGCGGCCCAGGGTTCGGTAGGAATCGAGGCGGAGGGTCATGGGGCTCCTTGGGAGGCCGGGGTCCTGGGTAGTGCCCGCCTGCCGGGCCGGGGCCTCAGTACACCGGCACCGTGTCTTCGTCCGGGTGGGTCTCGAGGATGTGGCGGAAGCGCTCCAGGTTCTGGAGGAAGGTCCCCACGAGCCCGGGCTCGAAGTGGAGTCCGGCGCCCTTCTCGAGGAAGGGCACGATGCGCTCCTGGGTCCAGGGCTCCTTGTAGTAGCGGCGGTTGGCCAGGGCGTCGTAGACGTCCACGAGGGCGGTGATGCGGGCCTCCACGGGAATCTGGTCGCCCTGGAGGCCGTTGGGGTAGCCGCTGCCGTCCCACTTCTCGTGGTGACAGGCGGCGATGCGGGCGCCCATCTGGATGAAGGGGACCTGGCTGCCCTTGAGGATGGCGGCGCCCATGGTGGTGTGGCGCTTCATCATCACCCACTCGCCCTCCGTCAGCTCGCCGGGCTTCTGGAGGATGGCGTCGGGCACGCCGATCTTGCCGATGTCGTGCATGGGGGCGGCGGCGCGGATCCGCTCCACGTCCCCCTCGTCCCACCCCAGCAGTTCCGCCAGCTCCGCGGCGTAGAGGCCGATGCGCCGCACGTGGGCGCCGGTCTCGTGGTCCCGGTACTCGCTGGCGGCGATGAGGCGGTGGCTCAGCTCCTCCCGGCTGTGGCGGATCATCTCCGTGGCCTCCCGCACCCGGCGCTCCAGCTGGTGCTCCCGCTCCAGGTAGGCCAGCTCCAGCATGCGCCGGCGCAGGGCGCTGGAGACCTGCAGCAGGATCTCCCGGGGCTGGAAGGGCTTCAGCACGTAGGCGTAGGCGCCGTGCTGGAGGCAGTCCAGGGCCAGGTCCGCGTCGTCCAGGCCGCTCACCATGATCACCGCCAGGTCGGGAAAGCGCGGCTCCAGGGCCTTCACCAGGTCCAGGCCCGAGCCGCCGGGCATCTCCACATCGCAGAGCACCACGTGGAAGGGCTCCCGCTCCAGCCAGTCCTGAGCCTCCTCCATGCCCGCGGCCTCCGAACAGCGGTAGCCGACGGACTGGAGGATCCCCCGCAGGGCCACACGGATGATGGGCTGGTCATCGACCACCAGGACGCGGACATCTCGGGGGTCCGGATTCGGGTGCATGGGGAGGATCATGCGCCACCCCGGGAAATTCGCAAAGACGGAATGCCAGGCCCTGGCGCCCCCGGAGCCCCGGGCCCATCCTCGGAGGCCAGGAGTCCCCATGAAGCCCCTCCACGCCTTCGCCGGCCTCGCCGCCCTGGCGGCCCTCCTCGCCGGCGGCCTGGCGTGGCGCGCCCACCTCAGCCGCACGCGCCCGCCCCGCCTGGGCCTCCTGGACGGCCGGCTCCGGCCCTGCGGCGACCGCCCCAATGCGGTGTCCAGCGAGGACCCCCGGCCGGACCACCACGTGGAGCCCCTGGCCTTCACCGGCTACCCGGACGAGGCCATGGCCCGGCTGCAGCGGATGCTGGCGGCCCAGCCCGGAGCCCGCGTCACCGATTCCGCGGGGCCCTACCTCCACGCCGAATTCCGCTCCCGCCTTTGGGGCTTCGTGGACGACGTGGAATTCCGGGTGGACGCGGCGGCGCGGGTCATCCACGTCCGCAGCGCCAGCCGCCAGGGCTATTCGGACCTGGGGGTGAACCGCCGGCGGGTGGAGGCCCTGCGGGCGGCCTGGGTCAGCTAGGGGCCCGTGAACCCCTATTTCACGATGCGCCCGATGCGGCCCTGGACGTCCGAGTAGAGGTCGTCCAGCAGCCGCTTGTCGTAGCCGAGGATGCCGTTGTACTCGGCTTCGGTCTTGATGCGCACGCGCTTGAAGCTCGGCTCGAACTTCACGAGAGCGCGGACCTTGTAGTAGGAGTAGCCCTGCTGGCCGGGCTGGAAGCCGTACCCGGTCTTCCAACTGGTCCTGATGTAGCCCGATGTCTCGTCCAGGGTTTCCAGGTCCAGCTTGAGGGCCACCGTGTCCACGGCGGTCTGCCAGGCCCGCTTGGCGTCGAGGGCGTCGTGGACCTCCAGGACCCGCCAGTCGCTGGCCTGGCCCTGCACGAAGGTCACCGGCTTGCGCCCGGCCCCGCCAGAAGAGCAGCCCAGGTGGACCAGCCCGGCTGAAACCACCAGGCATGCGAAGGCCAGATCACGCGTGGACATGGGACCTCCTGGCTGAGAGTTGGCCTACATTACGCCGCCCGCCGACCCCTCGCAAGGATTCGTGGCGGAGATTCCTCAACGCGCCCAGTCCAGGCTGTCGCGCTTGGCCTCGAAGTGGGCGCCCAGGCCCCGCTTCGCCGCCTCGTCGCAGAGTTCCAGGGCCCCGTGGAAGTCCCCCAGCTCCGAGCGGGCCTGGATGCCGCGCTCGAAGATCGCCATGGTGGGCAGGCTGCGCTTCAGTTCGGCGCCCAGGTCCGTCTCGGCGGCGGCGAGGTTGGCCAGCGCCCCCTTGACGGCTTCGTCGCAACCCGGCCAGTCCCCCAGCCGCGCCCGGGTGTCCGCCAGCAGGTCGAAGAGGAAGCACTTCACCGCGTTGGGCAGGCTGTGCTGGCTCTCCTGGGTGCGCTCCAGGAACTTCAGCGCCGCCGCCGGGCCCACGATGTCGGCCTCGCGGTGGCCGGCGCGGAGATCCGCGAGGATGTCGGGGATGGATTTCTTGACGGGTTCGGGGCGGCGGGCCATGGGGGGCTCCACTTGGAAAAGGGCTCTGAAAAAACCGCGCGCATTAGTTCACCGTGTGGGGCCCCGCTGCGCGGAGGACATCAAGTCCTCCACTTCGCGACCCACATCGGCTCACTCGTATTCAATCGTGGCGGGCGGCTTGGACGTGATGTCGAAGACCACCCGGTTGATGCCCTTCACCTCCCGCACGATGCGCTGGGCGATGCGGTCCAGCAGCTCATGGGGCAGGCGCGCCCAGTCGGCGGTCATGAAGTCCTCGCTGGTCACCGCGCGCAGGGCGCAGATGAACTGGTAGGTGCGCTCATCGCCCATGATGCCCACGGTCTGCACCGGCAGCAGGACGGCGAAGGCTTGGCTGGACTTCGCGTACCAGCCGCTGGATTTCAGCTCCTCGAGGAAGATGGCGTCGGCCTCCTGCAGGATGCGCACCCGCTCCCGGGTGATGGCGCCGGGGAGGCGGACCGCCAGGCCAGGGCCCGGGAAAGGGTGGCGGGCGTTCATCTCCTCGGGCAGGCCCAGGGCCAGGCCCGCGGCGCGCACCTCGTCCTTGAAGAGCTCCCGCAGGGGCTCCACCAGCTTCAGCTTCATGCGCTCCGGCAGGCCGCCCACGTTGTGGTGGCTCTTCACCAGCACCGCGCCGCCGATGCCGCTCGACTCGATGACGTCGGGATAGGTGGTGCCCTGGCCCAGGAAGTCCGCGCCGGTCTTCTTCGCCTCCCGGTCGAAGACGTCGATGAAGGTCGAGCCGATGATCTTGCGCTTGGTCTCCGGATCCGTGACGCCCTCCAGCCTGCCCAGGAACTCGTCGCTGGCGTCCACCCACACCACTTGGAGATCGAAGGGCGCGAAGGTGGCCTGCACCTGCCTCATCTCGTCCTTGCGCATGAGGCCGTGGTCCACGAAGACACAGGTGAGCTGCCTGCCGATGGCCTTGTGCAGCAGCAGGGCCGCCACGCTGGAATCGACACCGCCGCTCAGGCCCAGGACCACTTTCCCATCGCCGACCTGGGCGCGGATCTGCGCGACCTTCTCCTCGATGAAGTGGCCCGCGTTCCAGTTGAGCTCCATGCCGCAGTGCTCCAGGAAGTTCAGGAGCAGGGCGTTGCCGTGGACCGTGTGGGTGACCTCGGGATGGAACTGGATGCCGTAGCGGCGCCGGGCGCCGTCCTCCATGGCGGCCACCGGCACGCCCTCCGTGCGGGCGGTGACGGCGTAGCCTTCGGGCGCCTTCTCCACGTGGTCGCCGTGGCTCATCCACACCACCTGCTCCCCGGCCATGCCCTTGAAGAGCACCGACGCGCGGCCCTCGCAGGTGATGGTGGCTTTGCCGTACTCCCGCTTGGCGCTGCGGTGCAGCTCGCCGCCGAGGTTGCGGGCCATGAGCTGCTGGCCGTAGCAGATGCCCAGCACGGGCACGCCCAGCTCGAGGATGGCGGGATCCAGATCCGGCGCGCCGGGCTCCAGCACCGAATTGGGGCCGCCGCTGAGGATCACGCCCTTCAGGTCCGGGCCGCCGATCTCCGCCGCCGTTGAAGCGGGCCCGTAGACCAGGCCGAAGGCGCCCAGCTCCCGGAGCCGGCGCGTGATGAGGCGCGTGTACTGGCTGCCGTAGTCGAGGATGGCGATGCGCTCGGGGTGCATGGAGGCTCCAGGGAGGACCGGATTAAGGAGATCGGAGGGGAGGTGTGCCCGGGGCTCGAAGCGTGTCAGGGGGATCCCCCGAGGCTCCGAGGCTTGAAGCTGAGAGCTTCCTCCAGAAACACTTTCATCTGGCTGCGGTCCCGCCTCGATGCCCGAACCCCATCCTCCCGCTTGCTGAAGTCGAAGGTTGCCACCTTGCGCTCTTCCACCAGCGTAAAGGCCGTGCGAATTCCGTCGGTCGAGGCCTTCCAGCGGAGGGATCGCAGGGGCGTCTGCAGTTCCAGAGCATCCCGCAAGGGTTCCCAGCGCCCCCCATGGCGGAGCGTCCCGCTGAACTCCCACGTCCCGTTGCCTTCCAGAAGGACGGGATAGCGCCGGGCCTGTCCGCTCCGCTGAATGGGCTCGGGGGGATCCGGAACGCCCGGGACCAGGAGGGACCAGTCGGTCCCGACGTGCCGGAAGCCGCGGGGGTGCCGCAGGGTGATCTTCAGGTTGAAGGGGCTGTCCAGGTCCAGCGGTTCACCATGGGATTCCAGGGCCCACGTGGCCTCGGGGGGAAGTCCCAGGACTCGACCAACCTGTCGCGGGAACGCTTTTTCGCCACCCTCCAGGAGCGCACTGCGGAGACCAAGGTGATCTCCCTCTTCATGCACGGAGAGGGTCGAGTTTACCTGGGTCTCCCCCTCCAGCGTCGCATCCACCACGAACCGGACCAGAGGCCGGACGACCGCAGTGTCGGGGACCGTGAGCCAGCGGGCCCCCTCTGCGGTGCAGACCATAACTTGACGGCCCCGGTACGTGGCCGGCAGGCGGCCGAAGGGGGTGAACCTGGAGGTAGGATCCCAGAGCAACAATCGTCCCGCGGGGGAGTCGACCTCTGCGGGAAGCCCCAGGGAGCGAGGAATCCGGAGGGCCACGATGACGTGGTTGAAGGCTGGCAGCCCCGGAGGATCGTCTTCCTGAGCATGTCCATCCGCGATGCGGACGAGGACCGGATGGGAGTTCAGCCCCCTGGACCTGGCCCCCGAGGCCACCAGGGCCGCGAGGTCCTTGCAGTCGCCGTACCGCTTCCGCTGCGTCTCGATGGCGTCCTCAGGCATCCAGCTCCGTTGCGCCGACAGGTACACCTGCCGGTAGACCATCTCCTTGCTCATCCAGGCGTGAAGCTGGCGCAATCGCGAATCGGGCCCCGATGCGGCGGCTGGAAGCCAGTTCGACGCCCCGGATTTCGCCTGGAACTGGGCGTCATACCACTGCGCGATGCCGTCCCAGGACTGAATCGAGGGGCCGCCGGTCAGACCGGGATCGAGGAAGCGGACATAGACCTTCGGCAGGACGTCCCAGGCGGCCGGGATGCCTGATTCATCCCTGGGAAGGGGGGGGACGTCCTGAAGGTGCAGCGCCGTCCCTGCGTGCAAATCCTCCCCGCCAAGCCAGGGTTTCAGGTTCCTGGTATCCAGCTGAATTTTCACCTGTTTGAGGTTGGTGAACCAGCCATCCGACCGGGCCAGGTCGATCTCCCATTTACGGATGGGATGGGACTGGAGGATGAAGCTGACGACCGAAGGAGCCACGGGACTGCTGGTCACCTCCAGCGACTCGAAGGCCACGAGACTCCCCTTGACCACCCGTTCCAGCCCAGCGGCAGTCAGAATGCCGGTGGACACCACCGACTTTGAATCCGCATCCACGGTGAGCACGTCCTCCTTGTCGATCCGCGTGACTTCCCCGTCGGGTCTGCAGTTCCAGCCTTTCAGCTTCTTAATGCGGCTGGACTTGTTTCCAAGGCCGTAGATGACATAGGTGCCTTCGTTCAGGGCCCGCTCGCTGAGTATCCGCACAAGCCTGAATCGATGCTCGCGAATCTCCCCATTCCCCGCGTAGGCGAATTCCGAGCGATCGAGAAGAACCCAGGCGTCGGCATCCGCGGGAGGCGCGGCGATCAGCCCTTCCCGGGCATGGGACTGCGCCCAGTCCGGCAGCTTTCCCACATTCTGGGCGGTGAGGGGCAGCGCACAGAGGAGCAGCAGACTTCGCAAATACCACCACGCGCGCCTCACGGGGCCTTCTCCAGGATCAAGGTCCGTCCGCAGGCTTCCCGAACCCAGCCCAGGAATTCCCGGAATTCATCATACTGGGCGGGAGCTCCGATGGCCTTTTCCGTGTCAACCCGGACGACAACGGTGCAGCGAATCCCTTCTGGCTTGTCCTCCCTGGATAGTACCCACCGCACCTTACCGAAGGTGTTGGCCTTCTCGATGCTACCGACGGCGCCGAGCTTGTAGCTCTTCGGAATCGTGAACTGGCTGCGTGCCACATGGACCCCTGCGTGGGGGAAAACAATCAGTTCCTTCCGATCCTGAGGGAACTGGTCCGGGATCCAGTGGGCCCAGTAAGAAACCGGGAATGGATCCACGGTGCGCCGCCTTCCCGGCTCCCGTTCGATCCTCCCTTCCACGTGCCATGCCACGTTCTCGGCCGGATCCGTGGTGTGCAAAACCTCTGACTTCTGGATCGAGGCTGTCTTGAAACCCCGCTCAAGATCCTCCTTCAGGAGGCGGTTCTGTTCCCGGGGTTCGAGGGCGAGGAACCGCCGACGCTCGGCATAGTCCTCGGCTCCCGTGAAGGTGGCGTCCAACAGGAACTGATCCTCATCCTCCCCCAGTTCCAACCGGTATTCCTGGCGCCGCTGATTGAACAGGGCAGGCTGCACGGGCAGTTGGACGGCCTGGCCCTTCCAGGTCGACGTTTCGAAGACCATGGCCGATGTGCCCTGGTAGTCCGGATGGATGAGGCCGGGAGCCGCGTATCGCATTCCTGGGTCCAGCCAGAGCGTTCCCTTCCCAGGAGCTTCCACACCGATCAAGAGGTCGTGGTATTGCTGCCAGTTCGTCATCTTGGGGTTGAAGATCCAGCGATCCCGGTCCGAAACCAGGGCCAACTTCGGCGATATCCCGGCATCCTTGAGCAGTTCCGAGAACAAGAACAGCATCCCCACGGCATTGGTAGCTCCCCGCTTGGCGGTGGCGTTCACATCGTGGCTGTGGATCTGTTCCTCCGCCTCCGCCTTGGTCTGCTTGGCCTTCTCATCGAAGGTTGGGCGGCTGAGGTTTCGGATGTTCTTGTCCATCCGTTTGATGAGTTCAGATGCCAGGAGATGGGGCTCTTTGGGAAGATTCTGCCTGAGGGAATCCGAGAGCGCCTTGTAGGCTCGACCTCGATTGACCTGCTCCTGGAACCAGGGCTTGAACAGGAGTCGCCCCACCTCATCCCAGAAGAGGCCGGGATCCTTGGCCGCGGAACTGTATAGCTTCTGAGGCAGCGGATAGAGCACGAGCCGGGTTGCGGCCCGCGCGCCGGGGACGGAATAGGGCACCTCGTCGACGGCGGGGATCCCTTCCACGGTGATCTTTCTGAACGACCGGTCTTCCGACCGGTCCACTTTCTCCGCCCCCCCTGGGATGAACGTCCAGTTCCAGACAAACACTTTCGGGACTTCCACGATGGCCTTGAGAACCCTGTACTTTTCGGAGAAAGTCCAGGTCTCCATGGACCCCGTCCCAAAGAAGGCTTCCTCGATGAACGGCTTGGATTCCTTCCACGTGATGTCCACCACGCAGTCCTGAGTAAGCCCTCGGGGTACGACCACAGTCCGTTCGACCCGGGCTGTTCCGATCTGCACCGCGGTCTTGGTTTGGAAGTCCCGTTGGGTGAATGGAACCACGCGGCCATCGGGGTAGGTGGTCTGGCCCGCAAGGTCGTAGACCTGGTCCGAGAAAGCCGGGAACTCCGCGGCCGCTTTTCCGGCTTCACTGGTGATGCGGATGCGCTGGTGAAATTCGATGTAGCGGGAGAAGACCTGGAGTTTGGATTCCAGGATCAAGGCGCCTCGGCCCTGAGTGGCCTCATCCTTGATTGCCCAGACTTGTGGGGCAATGGCGGGAAACTCGGCCCCAATGGATGGCAACGTGAGGAAGAAGGTCAGGGCCGCAGTGAAAAGTGGGTAGCGCACGTGAACTCCCGGACGAGAAGGGTGGAGGCTGGAGTCCAGGGGCTCACTGCCACTGGCTGAAGTCAGCCACCCGCAGGAAGGCCTTCCGCAGGCGGTGCAGCAGGCTCAGGCGCGCGGCGCGGAGCCGGGGGTCGTCGCACTTCACCATCACGGCGGTGAAGAAGGCTTCCAGGGGCTGGGCCAGGTCCGCCAGGGCGGCGAGGAGCTGGGCCTGGTCGGGGGTGGTCTCGAGCCGCGCGAGGCTGGCGGCCAGGGCCTTCTCCTCGGCCTGCTGGAGGACGGTGGCGTCGAAGGCGTCCGACGGGGCCTCATCCTTCAGGATGTTGCCGATGCGTTTGGCGCTCTGGGCGAGGCTCGCGAAGCGGGGATCCTCGGCGAAGCCCGACAGCGCCTCGCAGCGGGCCTTCAGGTCCACGAGGTCCGTCCAGCCCGCCGCCAGGGCGGCGCGGCGCACGGGACCGGCATAGCCCGCCAGCTCCAGCTGGTAGGCCACGCGGTCGCGGAAGAAGGCTTCCAGGGCCTGCAGGGTCTCGACGTCAGGCTTCGTGGCCTTGGCGCCCACCACGAGCTGGGCCTGGCGGGCGAGGCCGAGGAGCTCCTCGCCCCAGCCCCGTTCCCAAAGAATGCGCACGACCCCCATGCCCGCGCGGCGCAGGGCCAGGGGATCCTTGGAGCCGCTGGGGATGATGCCCACGGCGAAGCAGCCCACGACAGTGTCCAGTTTGTCCACCAGGGAGAGGAGGCAGCCTTCCGCCGTGGCGGGCACGGAATCCTCCGCGCCGGCCGGGCGGTAATGCTCCTTCACGGCCTTCCACACGGCTTCGGGCTCGCCTTCGTGGCGCAGGTACTCGCCCCCCATGACGCCCTGCAGCTCGGGGAACTCGCCCACCATGAGGGTGCGCAGATCGCACTTGGCCAGGCGCGCGGCCTCCCGGGCGTGGCCCGGCGAAAGGTTGAAGAGGGGCGCCAGCGCGGAGGCCAGCTCCACCATGCGCTCGCCCTTCTCGAAGTAGGAGCCCAGCTCGCGCTGGAAGGTGAGGGCCTGGAGCTTCTCCTGCCGGGCCTCCAGCTTCGTCTTCCGGTCCTCCGCGAAGAAGAAGCGCGCGTCGTAGAGTCGCGCCTTCAGCACCCACTCGTTGCCCCCGGCCACCAGCTTCTCGGCCTCGCTGCCCTTTTCGAGGGGACGGTTGGCGGCGGAGAGGAAGGCGGGCAGGAGCTCGCCGGTAGCGTCCTCGATGCAGAAGGACTTCTGGTGCTCCTTGAGGGAAGTGACGAGGACTTCCTTCGGCAGCTCGAGGAAATCCTTCGGGAAATCGCCGCGCACGATGGTCGGGAACTCGACGATCTCCGCGAGGGTGTCCAGCAGCTCCTCGTCCATGACCACGGTGCCGCTGATCTGGGAAGCCAGGTCGTGCAGCTGGGTCTCCATGCGGGCCCGGCGCTCGTGGAAGGAGGCGACGACGCCGGCGGCCTCCAGGGCGGCCTCGTAGGCGTCTGGCGTGGGGATGGGCACCGGCGCGGGGTTGGCGCGATGGAAGAGGCGATGGCCCCAGGTCGTGCTCGAAGCCTTCACGCCGTCCACGGTGAAGTCCACGACCTCAGTTCCGAAGAGGCAGAGCACATTGCGGATGGGCCGCACGAACTCGAATTCGGACCGGCCCCAGCGCATGGCCTTGGGCACGTGCAGGGACGCGATCATGCCCGGCAGGGCCTCGGCGAGGAGTTCCTTCGTGGGCCGGCCCTTCTTGGTGATCGTCACCACCGCGCAGGGTTCCTTCTTCCCCGCGGGCTGCTCGAAGCGCACGGCGGCAAAGTCCACGCTCCACTTCTCGGCGAACTTCTGACCCGTCTGGGTGGGCTTCCCATCGGCGTCCAGGCACATTTTCTGGGGCGGGCCGATCTGGGTTTCGGTGCGGTCGGCTTGACGTTCAGGAATGCGAGAAACAGCCCACGCAATTTTACGAGGTGAATAACGAATGAGACCATGAATTGGGAGCTTCTCGTCAATCTGGTAGTCATCCAACTCCATTTCACGGATTGACTTGTACAGAAGATTTTCATCAGGGTGGACCTTGTAATCCCAATAGATTTGTCCTCCCAATGTTTGCTCAATCCAAATATTGAGAAGTTCAGCGAGGTAGTTACAACTGGAGAACAGGAACCGCGCCGGGATCTCCTCGCAGTGCAGCTCCAGCAGGAAAGTCTTCGTCTCGCTCATTTCGCCACCTCCGCGCTGGCGGCGGCATCGGTGGGCGCGCCCTCCTCGTGCTCGAGGTAGGCCTTGGCGCAGGCGCAGGCGAGGTCGCGCACGCGCTTGATGACGCCGGGGCGCTCGGTGGTGCTGACGGCGCCTCGCGCGTCCAGCACGTTGAAGGTGTGGCTCATCTTGAGGGCCTGCTCGTAGGCGCTGAGGAAGTGGCCGTGGGTCTTGAGGAGCTTCCAGCCCTCCTTCTCGAAGTCCTCGAAGAGGCGGCGGTGCAGGTCCAGGTCCGCGTGCTCGAAGCTGTAGGCGCTGAGCTCGAATTCCTCCCGCTGGCGCATCTGGCCGTAGGTGACGGGGAAGGTGCCCTCGTCGGTCTTCACCTCCCCGTAGGTGAGGTCGAAGATGTTGTCGTAGCCGCCGAGGAACATGCAGATGCGCTCGATGCCGTAGGTCAGCTCGGCGCTCACGGGCCGGCAGTCCAGGCCGCCCACCTGCTGGAAGTAGGTGAACTGGCTGATCTCCATGCCGTCCAGCACCACCTGCCAGCCCACGCCCCAGGCGCCGAGCGTCGGCGACTCCCAGTTGTCCTCCTCGAAGCGCAGGTCGTGCTTGCTCAGGTCGATGCCCAGGGCTTCGAGGCTCTCGATGTAGAGGTCCTGCACCTTCGCGGGGGAGGGTTTCAGGATCACCTGGAACTGGAGGTGCTTGTAGACCCGGAAGGGGTTCTCGCCGTAGCGGCCGTCGGCGGGGCGGCGCGAAGGCTCCACGTAGGCCACGTTCCAGGGCTTCTTCCCCAGGGCCCCGAAGAAGGTCAGCGGATTCATGGTGCCGGCGCCCTTTTCCAGGTCGTAGGGCTGGCCCACGAGGCAGCCGCGGTCGGCCCAGAAGCGCTGGAGGCGGAGAATGAGCTCTTGAATGTGCATGGGAATCCGCGAAAAACCTCGATTTTAGCGGGTTTCGTGGAATTCCGGAAACCCGGATCCTCCCGATTCGAGGCCTTGGCTTCGCCGATGGAGGATCCGCGTGCATGGGCTGAAGGCCCTGGAAGGCTCAAACTGGCGGAATGCCGACCCATCCCTTTCTTGCCGCGCTCCTGGGGGCGGCCATCTCCCAAGGCCTCGATCCCGCCGCCCGCCTCAAGCCCCTCCTGGGCACCCCCTACGTGGACGATGCCGTGACCGACGCCTTGGGCCGCACGGTGACCTTCCGCCAACCGGACCGGTCCCTGCCGGCCCCGGGCCTCAACTGCTCGGGCTTCGTGGTGGAGGCCGCGCGGCGCCTGCTGAGCTTCCGGGGTTCCCCGGCCGAGGCCGCCCGGGACCGCCAGGGTGACAGCGGACCCGGCGCGCCGGCCGGTCCGGACTGGGATTTCGGCTACGATCTGGCCCTGAACCTCAGCGAAGGCCATGCCCGCCGCTGGATGACCGCCACCGGACCCCGGGACGCCGCCGTGGAGGCCCCGCGGCTGGAGGGCTGGCCAGTCCGGGACGCCGCAGCCTGGGGGAGGACCATCGCAGCCCTCGACCGGCGCGTGGTCGCCCTCGCGGCCTTCTTCCGCCCGGCGCCGGGCGGCCGCCGCTACCACCACGTGGGCCTGGTGCAGAAGGACGGCGCGGGCCGGGCCTGGTTCTACCAGACCCTGCCCAAGGGGCGCGTCCACCGCCTGGACCTGGCTTCAGAGGAGGGCTTCACGCGCCTCTGCGCCATGTTCGGCCCCCAGGAACGGGTGGCCCTGCTGGTGGTGGAGCCTTGAAGTCGCCGGCCCGGGAAGGCCCGCGGCGCTCCTCCCGCCTGGACCGGCACGGATTGAGCTAAACTTAATGAAGTCTTTCGCGCTTTTGACTTTTCCCCACCGGATTGCCCAGGAGGCGCTCGTGTTCGATCCCGCTCAGCAGGCACCCTGCCCCCTTGGCCCCCCGGCCCCCGGCGCCCCCCGGCTGGCCCGGCTGCTCGCCGCGGGCGCCGCGCTCCTCCTGCTGGGGGCCTGCACCGCCCCGGGCATGAAGCTGGACGTGAAGGCCGGCAACAAGCAGACCACCGAGCGGGTGGACGGCGTCACCGTCACCCTGCGCCCGGTGAACGCCCAGACCGTGAAGTTCTTCGGCACGCGCACGATGCGCACCGAGGACCTGGAGCCTCTCCTGGCGGAGAAGCCCGCCCCCTACCTCATCGGCGCCCAGGACGTGCTGCTCGTCACCGTGTGGGAGCATCCGGAGATCACCCAGCCCCTGGGCCAGTTCCGCTCCGACGCCGCCACTGGCCAGGTGGTGGACGAGGACGGGAACATCTTCTTCCCCTACGTGGGCATGCTGCCGGTGCGCGGCCTCACCGCCGCCCAGGTGCGGGTGAAGCTCTACGCCCAGCTCTCGCGGGTCCTGAAGAATCCCCAGATCGACGTGAAGGTGACCGCCTTCCGCTCCCAGAAGGTCTTCGTGGGGGGCGAAGTCAAAGTGCCGGGCATCTACAACGTCACCGACGTGCCCTTCACCCTGTCGGAGGCCGTCAGCCGCGCCGGGGGCTTCGCGCCGGGGGCCGACGACAGCCGGCTCCTCCTCACCCGCGGCGAGCGCACCTGGTCCCTGAACTTCCACGACCTCATGACCCGGGGCGGCCGCTTCGGCACGCTCCTCCTCAAGGACGGCGACCACCTGCGCATCGCCAGCCGGGACGAGGAGACGGTGTATCTCATGGGCGAGATGCGCGCCCCCCGCGCCCAGCCCCTCTTCCACGGGCGCCTCTCCCTGTCCCGGGCCCTGGCGGAGGCCGGCGGCATGGAGAACCTCACGGCCCACGCCAGTTCGGTCTACGTCCTCAGGGCCGGGGCGGGGGAGAACGCCGTGGACGTCTACCACCTGGACGCCCGCAATCCCACGGCCCTGGTCATGGCGGACCGCTTCGAGCTGCAGCCCCGGGACATCGTCTACGTGGACGCGGGCACCCTGGTCCGCTGGAACCGCGTGGTCACCCTGATCCTGCCGACCTTCCAGACCCTGCTGGGCTCCACGGCCAACGCGAAAGCCCTCCAGTAGCGATGCCCAGGCCTTCCCGCGGACCCCGGTCCGACGCCTCCCCCGCCGCCGCCTTCCGCCACATCCTGGTGCTCTGCGAGGGGAACTACTGCCGCAGCCCCATGGCGGAGTTCCTGCTCAAGGCCTCCCTCGGCCCCGGGGTGCTGGTGGAATCCGCGGGCCTCGGCGCCCTCCACGGCGCCGCCGCGGCCCCGGAGGCCCGGGCCCTCATGGCGGAGCGGGGCCTGGACATCTCCAGCCACCGCGCCCGCCAGCTCACGCCCGAGGGGGCCCTGGCGGCGGACCTGATCCTGGTGATGGACCGCCGCCAGAAGGCCCGGTGTGAGGCCCTGGCCCCCAGCACGCGGGGCCGGGTCTTTCTTCTGGGACAATGGCTCCCTGCGCAGGAACAGGAAATCGCCGATCCCTACCGCCGCGGACCTGAAGCCTTCCGCGCCGCCCTGAACCACATCGACCATTCCGTGACGGCGTGGCTGCCCCACCTCCTCCAGGCCGAGAGACCCGCGTGACCCTTCCCAAGCCCGCTCCCGCCGAAGAGATCTCCGCCGGCGACCTCATCCCCGCAACCAAGGCCAATTCCGTGACCAAGCCCCACCCTTCGGACCCCGGCGCGCCGCTCCCGGCCTCCCCCCAGCAGCGCGTGGCCGGTGGCCTCGAAATCCTCCCCGAAGCCACGGAGATGTCCCTCAACGAGTGGATCTCCAACCTCTGGGCCGGCCGCTACATCATCCTCGCCACCGTCGTCCTGGCCATGGCCTACAGCTCCTACTACCTGTGGGTCTACGTCCCCATCTACCGCGTGGACGCCCTGCTGCAGATCGAGGGCAACCGGCGGTCCATGACGGACAAGGCCCTGGCGGACCTGGACACCATGTTCGCCGGGGGCGCCGAAGCCCAGACGGAGCTGGAGATCCTCCGCAGCAACCTGGTGGTGGGCCGCACGGTGGAGACCCTGGGCCTCGACATCCAGGCGGTGCCGGAGCTGATGCCGGTGATCGGCAAGGCCCTGGCGCGGCGCCGGCCCCATCCCCCGGCGGCCGAGATCGAATCCTTCGTCCTCCCCGACGAGCTGCGGGGCCGGGCCTTCCACCTCGTCGCCCTGGCCGGCGGCGCCTACCAGTGGGAATCCCCGGAGGGCAAGCTCCTCGGCACCGGCACCCCGGGCCAGGTCCTCAGCGGCGCCTACGGCGAGGACACCCTGCGGCTGCAGGTGCGCCGGCTCCAGGGGGAGCCGGGCCAGCGCTTCACCCTCTTCCGGGTGCCCCTCCAGGCGGCCATCGGGGGCGTCCGCGGCAACCTCGTCGTCGCCGAGCGCGGGAAGTACACCGGCATCCTGGGGCTCAGCTTCACGGACCCGGACCCGAAGCGGGCCGCGCGGATCCTCAACGAGATCCTCAGCCAGTACGTGAAGCAGAACCTCGAGCGCAAGTCCGAGGAGGTCTCCAAGACCCTGGTCTTCCTGAACCAGCAGATGCCGGCGCTGAAGGCCCGGCTGGACCAGTCCGAGGAGGCCCTGAACAAGTTCAGGGTCCGGGCCGGCTCCGTGGACCTGCCGGCGGAGGCCCAGATGATGCTGAAGCAGAGCGTGGACCTGAACGCCCAGATGCTGATGATGAAGCAGAAGAAGGACGAGCTGCTGCGGACCTACCGGGAAAACAGCGACGTGGTGACCACCCTCAACGAGCAGTACAACAAGCTCAACAAGGAAGCCCAGCAGGTGGACGCCAAGGTGCGCACCCTGCCCCGCACCCAGCAGGAGGTGGTGGGCCTCACCCGGGACGTGCAGCTCAACACCACCCTCTACACCGCCCTCCTCGCCAACATCCAGCAGCTCCAGGTCATCAGCGCCGGCCAGGTGGGCAACGCCCGCATCGTGGACTTCGCCACGCCCTCCCTCGGCCCCATCAAGCCCAACCGGCGCTCCATCCGGGCCCTCTTCCTGGCCCTGGGCCTGGGCTCGGGGGTCGGGCTGGTGATGCTGCGCATGCTGCTCCACCGGGGCATCAAGGATCCCCACGTCATCGAGCAGAAGCTGGGCCTCCCGGTCTACGTCACCATCCCCCACAGCGAGGCCCAAGTCGCCCAGTCCCGGTCCATCAAGCACTCCCTCCAGGGCACCCACCTCCTGGCCTTCAACAACCCCGACGACATCGCCATCGAAAGCCTCCGCAGCCTGCGCACCACCCTCCACTTCACCCTCGCCGACGCGGTGAACCGGGTGATCGTCATCGCGGGCCCCTCCCCGGGCATCGGGAAATCCTTCGTGAGCAGCAATTTCGCCGCCGTGCTGGCCCAGGGCGGCGGGCGGGTCCTGCTGGTGGACGGCGACATGCGCAAGGGCACCCTGCACCACTATTTCGGCACCAAGTCCCGCAAGAACGGCCTCTCCGAGGTGCTGGCGGGCCAGGTGCTCTGGGAGCAGACCGTGCACCGCACCGCCGTGCAGGGCCTGGACGTCATCTACACCGGCGTCGTGCCCCCCAACCCCTCCGAACTGCTCATGAAGGACCGCTTCGCGACCTTCATCAACGAGGTGTCCGAAGCCTACAACTACGTGATCTTCGACGCCCCGCCGATGCTCGCGGTCACCGACGCCCTCATCATCGGCGCCAAGGCCGGCACCTTCCTCCTCATGACCAAGTTCGGCGAGCACCCCCTGGACGAGATCCGCACCTGCCAGGCCAGGTGCGAAGACATCGGCATCCACATCAGCGGCTGCATCTTCAACGACATCACCCTGAACGAGCTGAGCGACCGGTACTACCGGTACGGCTACCACTACGCCTACAAATAGGCGGCGGAGGGTCCCGCCCGTGGGACATCCCGCCAAAGCCTGGCCCTGGGCGCACCCATCCCGGGCGCGGTGGATACCTCGACATCGAAGCCGTTCCTGGACTCCCTTGATGCGGGCCTCAGCCCACCCGTCCCGCGCTCAGCCCCGGCGCTCCGACCGCACCGGCGGCTGGGTCGCGATCCGGTGGGCGCCGGACACCCGCGGTGCGCTCACGACCCGGGGTTCTGGCAGGGCCGCCTCCACCCGCTCCCGCCGCAACAGGACGATGCGGCACTGGGCGGCGGCCACCACCAGGAGCAGGGCCAGGCCCGCCAAGCCGACCGGATGGGCGTAGGCCCAGGGCAGGACGTGGAGCATGGGGCCGGCGGCCAGGAGCAGGAGCAGGGGCGTGGCGGCGAGGCGGGGCCGGGGCACGCCGAAGCGCTCCAGGTGCTCCGACATCCAGTCGTGGAGGTGGTTGTGATCCGCCTCCGCCAGGGAGCGCCGCTGGATCAGGCGGATCGCCACCACCAAGGTCACGTCCACGATGGGATAGGCGAAGACCCACAGGGCCAGGTTCGGATGCGCGGGCAGACCGCGCTTGAGGGCCAGGATGGCCAGGAGGGTGCCGAGGAGGAAGGCCCCCGCGTCCCCGAGGAAGTGCCGCGCCCGGGGGTAGTTCAGGACCAGGGCCGCCACCACGGCGCCGAGCAGGACCGAAGCCCCGCTGCCCGCGCCGAAGCCCAGCACCACCAGGAGCAGGGCCGCGAGGCCCAGGGCCAGGCCGTTCATGCCGTCGATGAGGTTGAAGGCCTGGGGGATGCCCCAGAACCAGAGCACCGCGAGGGGGACCGTGAAGGCCAGGCGGTTCGGCAGGTCCAGGCGCGCCACGTGGACGAGGCCGCCCTGGGGCAGCAGCCCCTGGGCCGCGTGCCAGCCCAGCACCAGGGCCACCAGCAGGCCGATCAGGGCCTTGTAGCGGGCCCGCAGGCCGAAGCGGTCGTCCACGGCCCCCATCAGGGCCATGGCATGGATGGCGGTCCAGTCCACGCCGTGGAAGGGCAGCCGAAGCCAGCCCGTCAGGTGTCCCAGGACCAGGACGGCCCAGAGGGCGAGGCCGCCGGTGAGGGGCGTGGCCTCCTGGTGCCGCTTCCGGGCGTCCGGTACGTCCATCCAGCCCCGGGGCGCCAGCCACCGGATGGCCGCGAGGGAGAGCGACAGACCGAGCAGTCCGCCCCACAGCAGCCCGGCTATTGGTCTCGGTTCCAAAATGGCCTCGGGGAAGGGAAAAGGTGAGTGGGGCAAGTATACATCCCGATGGAGATACGCCAGGGAACCGGGACTCCGACACGGTGGACGAGCGAAGCAAAACCCACTCCAGGCGGCCGGGCGCGCAGGACGAACGGAAGGCGCCTTCAGGGCCTGGGGGCGGAGCGGAAGAACTGGGGCAGCCGCGACAGGATCTTCCGCGGAATGAACCAGAGGGGCACCCGCAGGCCATGCTGCCGGCAGGCCCGGTAGCTTTCCAGGTTCGCCCGCAGGATGTTCCGCAGGCTCCGGTTGGACGCGCCCCCCAGGCGCATCCGCACCAGGACCCGGGGCAGGTGCAGGGTGCGGATGCCGCCCTTGGCCATGAAGCG
>JBGAST010000052.1:0-23606 GCA_044229575.1 Holophagaceae bacterium
TCAACCAGGGCATCGGTGCCGTCACCGGCACCAGCCGCGCCGTCTCCCCCACCGCCACCACCACCTACACCCTGACCGCCACCAACGCCGCCGGCAGTGTCACCGCCACGGCCACCGTCACGGTCATCCAGCTACCGGTCATCACGAGCTTCACCGCCACGCCCGCCACCATCACTGCGGGCCAGAGCAGCCTGCTGGCCTGGTCCGTCACCGGTGCCACGGGCCTCACCCTCAATCAGGGCATTGGCGCCGTCACCGGCTCCAGCCTCAGCGTCACCCCCGCCAGCACCCTGACCTACACCCTGAGCGCCACCAATGCGGCCGGGAGCGTCAGCGCCCAGGCCACGGTCACCGTGCAGCCGCCCGCGCCGGCCTCCTGCGGAAGCATGGACCTGGGCGTGGGCGCAGACCTGCGGGGAACCCAGGTGTTCTCCGCCTCCAGCGCCTGGAACCGGGATGTCAGCGCCGACCCGGTGGACCCCAATTCCGCGACCCTCATCGCCACCATCGGCGCCACCAAGGGCGTCCATGGGGACTACGGCTCCGGGCTCTACGCCGGCGGCAGGATCGGCATCCCCTACGTGGTGGTCGGCGGCCAGGGCAAGGTCCCGATCAATTTCACCGCCTACGGCGACGAAAGCGACCCGGGTCCCTATCCCGTGCCCCCCGCGGCCCCCATCGAAGGGGATCCCGCGGTGCCCAACGACGGCGATCGCCACGTGCTGGTCCTGGACCGGGACACCTGCACCCTCTATGAGCTCTACCGCGCCTTCCCCATCGGGAACGGCAGTTCCTGGAATGCCGACAGCGGCGCCGTCTGGGATCTCAAGGGCGACACTCAGCGCCCCCTGGGCTGGACCTCCACGGACGCCGCCGGCCTGCCGGTCTTCCCGGGACTGGTCCGCTTCGACGAAGTGAACGCCGGCGAGATCCGCCATGCCCTTCGCTTCACGGCGAACCTCACCCGCAGGGCCTTCACCCCCCCGGCCACCCACTGGGCCTCCAGCAGCACGGACCCCGCGCGGCCACCCATGGGAATGCGCGTACGGCTCAAGGCCTCCTTCGACGTCTCCACCTTCAGCGCCTCCACCCAGGTCGTCCTCCGGGCCCTGAAGAAGTACGGGATGATCCTGGCCGACAATGGTTCCGACTGGTTCATCACCGGGGCGCCGGATGAGCGCTGGAACAACACGGCCATCGCGGAACTGTCCCGGGTGAAGGGGTCGGATTTCGAAGTGGTGAGGATGAACACCATCTACACCTCCGTGCCGGCGGGAACCCCTCCGACCATCACGTCCTTCACGGCCTCGCCCACCAGCATCTCGGCAGGGCAGGCCTCCACCCTGAGCTTCGCCGTCACCGGGGCCAGCACGATCATCATCAGCCCCGAGTTCGGGGTGGTCACCGGTGGCGCCACCAGCGTCAGCGTCCATCCGGGGGCCACCACCACCTACACCCTCACCGCCACCAACGCCGGCGGCGTGAGCACGCGCACGGTCACCGTGACCGTTTCAGGAACCGCGTACATCACGCCGGACGATCCGGGCGCCGCGGACCTGCGCTTCACCCTTCACAGCGGGCAGAACGTCAAGGCCATCTCCAAGTGGATCTATGGCTACAACGGAGGCGTATGGGACGCCTCCATGGCGCCGGGAACGACCCTGGGGCGGCTGGGCGGCAACCGCTGGACCGCCTACAACTGGGAGACCAACGCCTCCAACGCCGGCAGCGACTGGGGGCCCTACAGCAGCGACAGCTATCTCAGTTCCAGCAGCACCCCCGGCGAAGCCGTGCGCCCCTACGTCACCAACGCCCAGGCCGCCAACGCGGGCATCATCGTGACCGTCCCCATGCAGGGCTGGGTCGCCGCCGACAAGAACGGCAACGTGGACATCACCCAGCCCGTGAGCACCCGGTTCTTCCCGAGCCAGGCGAAGAAGGGCTCCGCCTTCTCGAATCCCCCCAGCCTGACGGACGGCAGGGTCTTCCAGGACGAATTCGTCGCCTGGCTGGACGGGCGCTTCCCCACGGCCCGGACCGACGCGAACCGCCCCATCTTCTACATGCTCGACAACGAGCCGGACCTCTGGAACAGCACGCACCTGGAAGTCCAGCGCAGCGCGGTCCGCTACGATCAACTCATCCCCGCGAGCATCGCCCTCGCCGGGGCCATCAAGGACGTCATCCCCCAGGCCCTGGTCTTCGGCCCCGTCAGCTACGGGTGGAACGGCTTCGTGAATCTCCAGAACGCGCCGGACGCCGGCGGCCGGGACTTCCTGGACACCTACATGGCGCAGCTCAAGACCGCCTCCGAGGCCCAGGGGCGGCGGCTCCTGGACGTCCTCGACCTCCACTGGTACTCGGAAGCCCAGGGCAACGGCCAGCGGGTCGTGGGCGGGGACAACAGCGCGCCGGTGGCCGCGGCGCGGATCCAGGCCCCCCGCAGCCTGTGGGACGCCACCTACACCGAGACGAGCTGGATCACCCAGTACTCGACCCTGGGGCCCATCCGCCTCCTCCCCCGCATGGCCGCCAAGATCGCGGCCCAGTACCCGGGCACGAAGCTGGCCTTCAGCGAGTACAACCACGGCGGGGAGGACCACATCAGCGGCGGCCTCGCCCAGGCGGACACCCTCGGGATCTTCGGCCGCGAAGGCGTTTTCGCCGCCAACGTGTGGCCCGTCACCTCCAACCGGGCCTTCAGCTACGGCGCTTTCCGGGTCTTCCGGAACTACGACGGCGCCGGCTCCATGTTCGGGAACACGGCCTTCAGCGCCGCCGCGAGCGACGACGCCAGGGCCAGCGCCTACGGGAGCCTCGACGCGGGCAACGCCGCGCGGGTGGTAGCGGTCCTCCTCAACAAGGACACCGTCTCCCACACCGCCGGCCTCGCTCTCACCCACACCCAGCTCTTCGCCCGGGCCGAGGTCTACCAGCTCACCGCCGCCTCTCCCGTCTCCGGGGGCAGCGCTGTGCCCCAGCGCCTCGCGGATCTCACCCTCACCCTCCGGAACGCCCTCCGCCTGACCCTTCCGGGCCATAGCGTGACGGTCCTCGTGTTGAAGCCCTGAACCACGGGCATGAGAAAGCCCCCGCCTAGGCGGGGGCTGTTGCTACGGGGAAGCTCAGAACTTCAGGCCGACGTAGAGCCCGAAGGTGGCGTTGGGGGCCATCGCCTTCAGGTTGCGGTCGTCGAGGACCGTCAGGCCGAGGACGGAATTCTGGGACGTCTTGGTGATGGCGAGGCTCGCGTCGAGGCCGATGTAGGGCTGGACGCTGCCGGCCTTGAAGGACCAGTCGCCGCTCAGGCGCACCCAGGGCCGGAGGTAGGTGACGCTGTGGTCCACCGGTCCGCTGCCGGTTCCGCCCGAGACGTAGAGGTAGCCCTTGGCGCTCATGGCCTCGCCGCGGCCCTCCAGGTGGGTCCCGAGGGTGAAATCGCCGAAGTTCCAGTGGTAGCCGCCGCCGATGCTCCAGTAGGAGTAGCCGAACTTCACGTCCGTGGCGTCCACGCTGATGCCCGGCGCGACGGTCCCATTCGTCTCGAACTTGGAGGTGGATTCGAGGCGCCCGCCCAGCTGGTAGAACCAGTTGCTGGTGCCGGGGATCTCGCCGATGAAGCGGACCCCGAACCCCGTCTGGGCCTTGGCCTGATCGGTGACGCTCACGCTGCCGATCTGGGCGATCACCTGGTCGGAGGCGCGGACGAAGTCGCCGAAAATCTGGACGCGGGCTTCACCGGTCGAGGCTGACTGCCCAAACAGGGCGCCGGCGCTGAGGGCGACGGTCAAAAGGCTGAGCTTCTTCACAGGACCTCCTGGGGGCTAAGGAAGAGGGGTGTTCGCGGGAGTCGGGAAATTGTCGGATCGATGTCCAGTGCAATCACGGTGCCACGAGGGTGAGGGGACCGTTCACCACCACGATGTCCCAGTGGTAGTTGAAGGGGATCTTGTGGGCATTGTTGACGTTCACCCCGCCGGGCAGGACCCGCATGGTCGCAGAGGCGGTCTTGATGGCGTCCATCCAGTCCGGGCGGCTCAGGGGGCGGGCGCCGGGGGCGGCGTTGTTCTTCAGGATGGACTTCACCCCGTACACGATCAGCGAAGCGGTGCCGGTCTGAGGCCGCAGCTCCACGGGGATGTCGAACCAGCAGTAGCCGGGGGCGACCTTGTCGGTGCCTTCGGCCGCCGGGCCCTCCGCCGCGGTGCGGCCGGATGGGAGGTAGGTCCGGGCATCCGTGAGGATCAGGTCCGTGAGGGCCTGGGCAGCCACGGGGAAGCTGCTGGGCAGGAGGAAATGCTGGACGCTGGTGGTCCGGAGTTCGACGACCCAGAAGTCCGGCGGGACCGGATTCCCGTCGCTGTCCGTCGTCGGGTTGTACCAGGTGACCCGGTAGCCGCCCGTCGAGTTTCCGTCGAGGGCGCCGGTGGCGGTGCGTCCACGCTTGTCGACGACGGTGTCAAGGGGAGGAGCGAAACCGAAGATCTGCACCGCGTCGCCCGCCTCGCCCGGGACGGCCAGAGGCGGCTCGGCCGTCAGGTCATCCGAGAGCCAAGTGCGGCTGATGGCCGAGCCGGTGGCCGCGTTGTAGTAGGGCGCGTAGGCTGCCCAGAAGAAGCGGCCGACGCCGGTGCTGCTCGGGACGTCGCCGCCGATGGCCACCGGGGAGGAGGCGTCGAAAACGGGGCCGCCCGTCGCCGTGAGGTCGAAGGCGCTGTTGTCGGGGGCGATGCCGCCGAGCATGGGCCAGGCATTGGGCACGCTGTGGCGGAAGTAGGGGAAGCCTCCGATGCTGGTGAGGTAGGACAGGGAGGCCTGGTTGAGCACGATGGGCCGGGCCCAGACCTTCGACCAGAGGTACTCGGACATGGAGAAGACAGTCCGGGTCGGGGCAAAGAAATAGACGCGGCTCTGATAGGGGGAGCGGTCGGGATCGTTGGCGTCGTAGGGGACGGGGAAGCCCTGGATGCCGCCCATGAAGGGCACGGCGCCAGGGGCGCCGTAGACCGCGGTGGAGAACATGGAGGCCACCGAACCGCTCATCTGGGTGGGCTGGAGCAGGGTCGTCGAGCTGGGCATGGTGGAGCCGGACAGGGTGATGTCGTAGGGATCCGTGACGCCACCGGGAACCCGGAAGGCCTGGAACGACTTGGCGGCGAAGGTGTCGGCCTTCACGTTGTCCGCCGTGTACTTGGGCCCGTCCAGGACGAAGCCCATGTTCTGGGGCGTGCCCGCCGTCGAGGTGGGATCCGCCACCGGGACTTCCGCGAGGCTGCTGGTGACCGGCGCCAGGAGGAAGGCCGTCCACTCGGCGAAGGTCTGGTTGCCCCGCAGGCCCGAGAAGGCATAGACCACATTGCTGCCCTGCACCCACTGGTT
The DNA here is from genome assembly GCA_044229575.1 of Holophagaceae bacterium. Lineage (GTDB taxonomy): Bacteria > Acidobacteriota > Holophagae > Holophagales > Holophagaceae > JADJVL01. The sequence goes on from JBGAST010000052.1 coordinate 5,380, forward strand.
GAGGGCGCCGAGGGAATCCGATTCATCCAGGGGAATGGACAGGCGGTCCAGCCACCGGGTGTTGGAAGGCGTCTGGCCGATGATCAGGTCATCGTTCACATAACCCTGCAGCCGGCGCTCCAGGGGCGAGGTGTTCTCGGGCGCGAAGCCCTGGCCGGTCACGATGTTCAGGGTTGGGTTGAAGGGCGCGGCGGAATTCTGGAAACCGAAGCTCGAACTCGTCGCGTCGACCACGGTGCCGAGGGTGGGGTCCGCGTAGGGGCCGTCCGGCGCGTTGGGAATGCGCAGCAGGTAGCCTGTGGTGTCCGCCCCGAAGCGGGGAATCTGGACGTAGAAGGGGAGGTTCGAGCGCACCGGGATCTGGACCTGCGCCTGGCCCGACGGATCGGACACGGTATAGGAGTTCGACAGCCCGTCCTGGAACAGGGTCATGGAAGCGCCGAAGCCGTTGACGGCGGTCCGGGCGGGGGTCAGGGTCCCGCTGGCATTGTTGTCGCCCTTCAGCCGGTAGAGCAGGGCGAGGTTGAAGCTCTGGGTGTGGGTGCCGTCCACCACGACCCATTTCCGGTAGGTCTTCTTGTTGGCGCTGGGCCCGTTGGCGGAGGAGCGGCCGAAGGCGTCCGTGACCTTCAGCTCCACCAGATAGGGGACGATGCTCCCCGCGTTGGCGGAAAAGACTACCTCGCCAGGATTCGCGAAGGTGGAAGTGGCCGGCACGCCGCCCTGGAAGGTCCAAGCGTAGGCCAGCGTGGCGTCGCCGCTGCCGGGGGCCGTGCCTGTGCCGTTGAACCGGATCTTCCCGCCGCTGGGGATCACCACCAGGTCGGGGTCGTTCACGCCCGGAGGGTTGAAGAGGCCGATCCCGCTGTTGCTGGGAAGTTCCGTGGGGGTGGGCAGCGTACCGCTCGCCTGGGGCGTCGTGATGGTGGCGGCGGGATAGGTGTTGTAGGTGACGTTGAAGGTCCGCGTCTGCTCGATGGCCACGCCGTTCAAGGAGCGGCTGTCGGTGGCGTTCACGCGCACGAGGACCGAACGGGTCGAGCTGGTGAAGGAGTCCGGGAATGTGTGCTCGAGGAACTGGGCCGAGCCCGCCCCCGTGCCGGAGGCCGTCCCTGTGGTGACCGGCGTGCCGTCGCCCCAGTCCACGGTGTAGGTGAGCGTGTCGCCGTCCAGGTCCGTGAGGGTGAAGCCGAGGTTGACCAGCTTGGAGGTGAAGGCGGAGACCGTCGTGCCCGCAGGGTTGGTGATGGTGATGGTGGGCCGGTTGTTCGCCCCGGACACCGTGTTGATGGTGATCGTCGGACCGAAGACCTGGTCGCTGCTCACGCCGTTGGAGTCGGTGACCTTCACGCTCGGCGTGGCCTCCCGAGTGCCGACGGTGGCCGCCCCGTTGTAGCGGACCGTGAAGGAGAAGTTGCCCCCGCCATTGGCCGTGGACTGGGTGACGGTGCCGTTCGGGTCGCCGGGCAGGAAGGCCAGGTTCGAGAGGCCGATAGTGCCGGCGGCGGTGGACGAGACGTGGACGGTGAAGGCGATGTTGACGCCGCCGCCGGGATCGGCCTGGGCGGTGACGTTCGAGGTCGGGTTCGTGAAGGAGACGTCGATGGGGGACGGATCCGCGTTCACTTCCACGGTGCCGCCGGCATAGTCCCCGGGGGTGTTGCTGGTGTCGTAGGCCCGCACCCGGACGGTCTGATTGCCGCTCAGGATGTAGCTGTGGTTGACGGTCGCCCCGGTGGTCAGGACCGTCTGCCCCCCGGTGTCGCCGAAATCCCACTCGTACTTGGTGATGTGGTCGCCGATGTCCGCGTCCGCGGCGGTCGCGACGAAAGTGTAGACACTGTAACGTTTAAGGACGGCATCGCCGGGGGAATACTCGATCCTGGACACCGTGGGGAGCGTATTGCCCCGCCGGACTCCGCCATCATTCCCAACGCTGGATCCTTTGCCGTTGCAGCCGGCCAGGACCAGTCCAAGCAGGATGGGGAAGGCTTTCAGCAAGAAGTCATTCCTTTGCCGCATATAGGCCTCGGTGGGAACTGGATCGCAGGATCACTCGAAAGACAGGTGATACCATAGATAGACGTGGGGTAAGCGTTCGTCAATCCTAGCACATTCATAAGTTGCTTTGGATTTATTCCGCAATGGCCCCTCAGTGGACCCTGCTCCGGGATGGAGGGCTCTCCCCGCGTTGGGGACAGTCAGGGTGTGAAAGGGTCGGTTTGTTGACCCAGGGGAGAACATAGGATCCGGTCAAAGCAAGGTTCAGACCACCCTCAACCCTGGATCCAGACCGGCGCCTCGCCGAGGAGCCGGGCCACCGCCTCTCGCCCCCTCAGACCGGGGTCCACCGTGAACTCGTTCACCCAGCCCTGGACGTAGCGGCTCACCATCTCCCGGTCCATGCCCCGGCCGAAGGACTGGGCGTAGTCCACGCTCTCCTCGTGCCGGGCCATGGCAATTTCTACGCTGCGCCGCATGATCCGGGCGAAGCGGGACTTCAGGGCGGGGTCGAGGTCCTTGCGAATGGCGTTGCCGCCCATCGGAAGCGGCAAGTCTTGGACATCCTTCCACCAGGCCCCAAGGTCTATGAGGAGGTGGAGGCCCAGGCCGCGGTACTGGAGCTGGCTTTCGTGGATGAGCAGGCCGGCCTCGACCCGGCCCTCGGCCACCGCCGGCAGGATCCGGTCGAAGGGCATCACCTCAAACCGCGGCTCGAAGCCCAGGGCCTCCCCCAGACGCCGCAGGGCCAGGAAAGCGCTAGTCCGGAGGCCCGGGACCCCGATCTTCAGGCCGGGCCAGGCCTCCCGGGGAATGTCGCGGCGGGCCACCACCACCGGCCCCGTGCCCTCCTGGATGCTGGAGCCGGCGGTCAGCAGGTCGTAGCGGTCCCGGATGGCGGGATAGGCGCCGAAACTGATGGCGGTCACGTCATACCGGGATTCGGATGCCTTCAGGTTCAGCTGCTCGATGTCCTCCCGGATGAACTCGAACGCGAAGCCTTCCGCATCCAGCCATCCCAGCGCCAGGGGCGCCATCATGTAGGCGTCGTCGCTGTCTGGGCTGTGGGCGATGGTGAGCTTCATCAGTACCCGAACCCGTTCTTCCGGACATGGATGTAGGGCTTGGCCTCGGGATCGGGAAGCCCACCCGCCACCACTTCGCCGACATGGATGAGGTGGTCGCCGCCCGCATCCAGGACCTTGGTGTGCCGGAGGACCAGATGGGCGAAGCCCTTCGCGAAGACCGGAGCCAGGGGTCCTTCCATCAGGATCTCGGGATCCTCCACCCAGGGGTCCACCCCGGGCTCGAAGCCCTTGCCGTAGCGCTTGAGGCTGGCGAAGTCGCCTTCCGCGAGCAGGTTCAGGGCGAAATAGCCGCTGCCCTCCAGGAGCGCCTCAATGGGCCGCCCGGCCTTGATGCAGACCGCGACCAGGGGCGGGTCGAAGCTGATCTGCTGATACCAGGAGGCCAGGAAGGCGGTCCGGGCCCCCTCGTGCTGGGCCGTGGCGATGGCCAAGCCGCTGGGCACCCTGCCCAGGGCAGGGCCCACCTGCTCCTTGATGTCGGTCATGGCGTCTCCTTGGGGTCTAGTTCGTGGGCGCGGCCTTGGCGGCCGGGGCGGAGAGCTTCTCCTCCACCCGCCTGAGGGCCTTCGCCGCGAGGGCGTAGCCCGGGTTGGATTCCAGGGCGCGGCCGAAATGCTCCTTCGCCAGGACCAGCTGGCCGGCCGCTTCGAAGATCCGGCCCAGGTTGTAGTGGGGGAAGCAGTAGCTCTCGTAGCGTTTGGCCTTCAGGGCCATCCTCAGCCATGGAATGGCGTCCTCGGGCTCGCCGAGTTCGAGAAAATAGGCGCCGATGTCGTTGTAGGGGTTGCCGAATTCCGGGTCCAGGTCGATGGCCAGGTGGCAGTCCTCGATGGCGCCCTCGAAATCCCGGCTGAAGGACTTGGCCCAGCCCCGGAAGGTGTACGCCTCGGGTGTCGCATGCACGGCGAGGCTCTGGTCGTAGAGCTCGATGGCGCGGTCCACCTCGCCCTTCATGTGGAGCTGGTAGGCCTTGCCCATCAGATCCATGGCCTCCTGGCGCTTCTCGTCGCTCATGCCCCTCACCGGTGAAACCCTGCTGGCTCCAAGCTACGCCCGTCCCTGCAACCTGAGAAGGTGCACCGCCTGCCAAAGCACGTAAGCCCCCATTCCACCCACCAGCAGCCCCCCCAGCCGGAGCAGCCGGTGCTTCCAGGCCTGGCTCAGGCGGGTGCTCGCCAGGCCGAGCCCCATGAGCACCGGCAGGTTCCCCAGCCCGAAGGCCGCCATGCCCGCCGCGCCCATGCGCCAGCTGCCGGCGTCGAGGCTCTTCAGCAGCATCATGTAGACCAGTCCGCAGGGGATGAGTCCCCACAGCAGCCCGAGGAAGAAGGGGCCGCCCCCGGATTTCAGGCCCCGGCCCAGAAGGTTCTGGAGGGGCTTGGGCAGGCTCCACTCCATGAGCGCGTCGGCCCGGCGCCCCAGGGCCATGAAGAGTCCCAGCAGCAGCATCAGGAACCCGAGGCCCAGCTTGACGTAGATCTGCCAGGGCCACGCTTCGGCGGCGAGGAGGGCCTGGCCCTCGGGGCGGCAGCAGGCGTGCATGTCCTCCACGGTCTGGAGCCGCGCGAAGCCCCCGGCGAAGCCGATGGCCGCCCCCAGCAGGGCATAGGTGAGCACCCGCCCCAGCTGGAAGAGGAGATGGCGGGGCCAGAGCCGCCCGCCGTGCCGCGCCTGGCTGAAGCCGAAGGTGGCGACGATGGGGCCGCACATGCCGGCGCAATGGCCCACGGAGCCCAGGACGCCGGCCACCCACATCACCACCAGCCAGGAGGCGGCATGGGGTTGGTTGAGCCAGGTTTCCAGCATGCGTCATCCCAAACCCTCATCATTTCCCATCCCGGCCTCGAGGGGAACGGAAGAAACCGGGACTTGGGCGAGCTCCAGGCCGACTGGTAAACTGGCCCTTCCGGCCTGACAAACATCCGCGGGGCATGCGAGGCCTTGAGGCCCACCCGCGAACAGGAGAGCCCATGAGCCTTGCCGCCCTTCAAGCCCCGAGCTTCGTCACCAACCGGAAGCTCCTCGCCTGGGTCGAGGAAGCCGCCCGGCTCTGCGAGCCGAAGGACATCCACTGGTGCGATGGCAGCCAGGAGGAGTACGACCGCCTCTGCCGGATGATGGTGGATTCCGGCACCCTGCGCCGCCTGAACCCCGAGAAGCGGCCCAACTCCTACCTCGCCCTCAGCGATCCCGGCGACGTGGCCCGGGTGGAGGACCGCACCTTCGTGTGCCCATCCCGCAAGGATGACGCGGGCCCCAACAACAATTGGATGGATCCGGAGGAGATGAAGGCCAAGCTGCAGGGCCTGTTCCGGGGCTGCATGCGGGGCCGCACCATGTACGTGATCCCCTTCAGCATGGGCCCCCTGGGCTCCAACATCGCCCATATCGGCGTGGAGATCTCGGATTCCCCCTACGTGGCCGTGAACATGCAGATCATGACCCGCATGGGCAGGGCGGTCTTCGATGTGCTGGGGGATGGCGATTTCGTGCCCTGCCTGCACAGCGTCGGGGCTCCCCTGGCCGATGGGGAACAGGACGTGGCCTGGCCCTGCAACCCCGACAACAAGTACATCTGCCACTTCCCCGAGACCCGGGAGATCTGGTCCTTCGGCAGCGGCTACGGCGGCAACGCCCTCCTGGGCAAGAAGTGCTTCGCCCTGCGCATCGCCTCCACCATGGCCCGGGATGAGGGCTGGCTCGCTGAGCACATGCTCATCCTCGGCGTGGAGGATCCGAAGGGGGAGAAGACCTACGTGGCCGCGGCCTTCCCGTCCGCCTGCGGCAAGACCAACTTCGCCATGATCAACGCGCCGGAGCGGTTCAAGGACCACAAGGTCACCACCGTGGGCGACGACATCGCGTGGATCAAGCCCGGCAAGGACGGCCGCCTCTACGCCATCAACCCCGAGGCGGGCTTCTTCGGCGTGGCGCCGGGCACGTCCATGAAGTCCAATCCCAACGCCATGCTCACCATCACGAAGAACACCATCTTCACCAATGTCGCGCTGACTTCCGACGGTGACGTGTGGTGGGAGGGCATGACGGACGAGGTCCCCGACGGCCTCACCAACTGGCAGGGCAGGCCCCACGACAAGGCCAGCGGCAAGCCCGCCGCCCATCCCAACGCCCGCTTCACGGCGCCCGCCTCCCAGTGCCCCACCATCGATCCGCGGTGGGAGGACCCGGCCGGCGTGCCCCTCAGCGCCTTCCTGTTCGGCGGCCGCCGCGCCACCACGGTGCCCCTGGTGGTGCAGGCCCACAACTGGAGCTTCGGCTGCTACGCCGCCGCCACCATCGGCTCCGAGATGACCGCCGCCGCCGCCGGGAACATCGGCGAGGTGCGCCGCGACCCCTTCGCCATGCTGCCCTTCTGCGGCTACCACATGGGCGACTACTTCAACCACTGGCTCCAGTTCGGCCGGGAGATCCCCGATCCGCCGCGGATCTTCATCGTGAACTGGTTCCGCAAGGGCTCCGACGGCAAGTTCCTGTGGCCGGGCTACGGCGAGAACATGCGCATCCTCAAGTGGATCGTGGACCGCGTCCACGGGCGCGTGACCTGCGTGGAAACGCCCCTGGGCTGGGTGCCCCGCAAGGAGGACGTGGACCTTGAGGGCATCCAGGGCTTCGATCCCGCCAAGTGGGAGCAGGTCATGGCCATCGACAAGGACGAGTGGCGGCGCGAGCTGCTGCTCCACGAGGAGCTCTTCGAAAAGCTCTACGACCGCCTGCCCAAGGAGTTCCCGCCCATGCGCCAGCTCCTGCTCTCGGCCCTCTGGCGCACCCGCCGGAAGATGGACGTCCCCCCCAGCCACTTCTGAGCATTTCCTGTCCATGCAAAGGCCCCGTTCCCGGGGCCTTGCGTTGTGATGGAGGTCGCAGGCCGGCGGCGTCACCTTGAAGCTGCCATGGCCCGCATCCTGCTCAATGACCAGCCCTTCGACGCCGCCGAAGGCGTGTCCATCCTGGACGCCGCCCTGGCGGCGGGCCTGGACATCCCGAGGCTCTGCAACGACCGGCGCATGGACGCGGCCTCCGCCTGCCGCCTCTGCGAAGTGGAGGTCAAGGGCCAGGAGCGCCCCCTCTGCGCCTGCGCGACCCCGGCGGCGGAAGGCATGGAGGTGCGTACCCACACGCCGGAACTGGAGGCCTACCGGCGCGGCGTGCTGGAGATGCTGGCCCGGAACTACCCCGGGGATGCGCCCGCGCGGATCCCTGAAGCGCCCTTCCACAGGCTCCTGGCCCGGTACGGCGTCACGGCGCAGGGCCAACGGGACCCCGCGAAGGCGGACGACACCCATCCCTACCTGAAGGTGGACCTCAGCCAGTGCATCGACTGCTACCGCTGCGTCCACATCTGCGCCGAGGTGCAGGGCCAGTTCGTCTGGAAAGTCCTGGACCGCGGGGGCCGGACCCGCGTCGAGGCCACGGGGGGCAGCCTCCTGCAGAGCGAGTGCGTCGCCTGCGGCGCCTGCGCGGACACCTGCCCCACCGGCGCCATCGTGGACCGCTCCAGGGTGGAGCTCGGCCCCGCCGAAACCTGGACCCGCACGGTTTGCCCTTACTGCGGCACCGGCTGCGAGATGCAGGTGGGGGTCCGGGAGGATCGCATCGTCGCGGTGAAGCCGGCGCTGGACGCCCCGGTCAACCAGGGCCACCTCTGCGTGAAGGGCCGCTACGGCAGCGGTTTCGTGGATGCGGAGGACCGGATCCTCCATCCCATGGTCCGGCGGGACGGCGAATGGGTCCGCGTGTCCTGGGACCAGGCCCTCTACGAAGCGGCGGCGCTCCTGCTGCGGGTGAAGGCGGAGCACGGCCCCGGCGCCATCGGCGTGCTGGGCTCCTCCCGGGCCACCAACGAGGAAGGCTTCCTGGCCCAGAAGCTGGCGCGCCTGGCCCTCGGAACCGGCAACGTGGACTGCTGCGCCCGGGTCTGCCACGCCCCCAGCGCCGCGGGCCTGGGCCTCACCCTTGGCACCGGCGCCGCCACCAACAGCTTCGCCGACATCGAGCAGGCCGCCTCCCTCCTGGTCTTCGGGGCCAACCCCACGGAGAACCACCCCATCGTCGGCGCGCGCCTCAAACAGCGCGCCCTCCATGGCGCGCCCCTCATCGTGGTGGATCCCCGGCGCACGGAGCTGGCGCGGATGGCCACGGTGCATCTGGCCCTCCGCCCCGGCACCAACCTCCCCCTCCTCCTGGCCATGGCCCACGTGATCGTCCGGGAAGGGCTCGAGGACCGTGACTTCATCGCCGCCCGGACCGAAGGCTTCGAAGCCTTCGCGCGTTCCCTCGACGCCTGGCCGCCAGAGCGGGCGGCCCAGGTCTGCGGCCTGGACGCCGAGGACATCTACGCCGCGGCGCGCCTCTACGCCACGGTGAAGCCTGCCTACATGTGCCACGGCCTGGGCGTCACCGAGCACATCCAGGGCACGGAGACGGTGACGGCCCTCGCCCACCTTGCCCTGCTGACGGGCAACCTGGGCGTCACGGGCGGCGGCGTGAACCCCCTGCGGGGGCAGAACAACGTCCAGGGCACCGCCCAGATGGGCTGCGAGCCCAGGCGCCTCACGGGCTACCAGCCCATGGACAAGGCCCGGGAGGCCCACGAGTACCGCTGGGGCGCCGCGCTCCCGGGTCCGGGCTTGGACGTCCTCCAGATGGTGGACGCCGCCCGGGACGGGGGCTTCAAGGCCCTCGTGGCCATCGGCTACGACGTCTTCCTCTCCAATCCCGACGCCGCCGCCAGCGAGGCCGCCCTGCGGAACCTGGAAGGCCTCGTGGTGGTGGACCTCTTCATGAACGAGACCGCCCGCGCCTTCGGCACCGTCTTCCTGCCCGCCTGCAGCAGCTTCGAGAAGGAAGGCACCTTTATGAACGGAGACCGCCGCGTGCAGCGGGTCCGCGCCGCCCTGAAGCCCCGGGGCGAGGCCCGGAGCGACCAGGACATCCTCTGCGCCCTCGCCGCGCGCCTGGGCTGGGAGGAAGCATTCACCTACGCCGGTCCCGCCGAGGTCTGGGAGGAGATCCGCGGCCTCTGGCCCGCGGTGGGGGGCATCACCTACCCGCGGCTGGAGGCGGAGGGCGGCCTCCAGTGGCCCTGCCCCACGGAATCCCATCCGGGCACCGCGGTCCTGCACCGGGACTCGTTCCCCGTGGGCGCGCGCGCCGCCTTCCGGCCCCAGGCCTGGAACCCCAGCGGCGAGTTCCCGACCGCCCGCTGGCCCCTGCAGCTCAACACGGGCCGGGGCCTCTTCCACTTCAACGCCGCCACCATGACGGACCGCACCCGGAACCACGCCCTCCAGCCGACGGACCGCCTGGACGTCCACCCCCTCAACGCCCGCGAGCACGGTCTCGCCGACGGCGATGCGGTGAAGGTGGAAAGCCGCCACGGCGCCTTCACCATGAAGGTCCGCATCTCCGACCGCGTCCGGCCCGGGGAGCTCTGGTGCACCTTCCACGCCGCCGGGATCTTCGTGAACCGGGCCACGGGCCGGGGACGAGATCCCGTCACCCACACCCCCGAGTACAAGGTCACGGCGGTGGCGATCTCGAAGGTCTGAACCCCGGAACGGGTTTGCCTTTATCCTCGTCCCATGGCCCCCGAGACCCACCCCGGCACCTATTGCCAGAACTGCATGACCTGGAATCCCGGCGAACGGGAGACCTGCCGGCGCTGCGGCACCCGCCTGCTCCTGGTGACCGGGGACCAGGGCTGGGAGGAGCCCGACGAGTCCGAGGAGACCGACGAGGACCTGGACGAGCATCTCCTGGAGCGCATCACCGGCCTGGAGGAGACCATGCGCCGGGTGGAGACCTACCTGGAGACCGTCTCCGACCAGCTCGGCCGCCTGGACCGCTCCGAGGTCATGCTGCGCAACGGCCTGCTGGCCCTCGTCGGCGAACTGGAGTCCCGGGGGAAGCTGGACGCCGCGGCCTTTTCGGCGCGGTGGGAGGGCCTGGTGGACGACAACCTCCACCTCATCGAGGCCCGGGAGATGTTCACCCGCTACCGGGCCCGCATCCTGCCCCTGGCGAAACCCAAGTCCCTGGCCCAGCTCCGCCGCGCCCTCCTGGAAACCGCCGCCCTGCTGGAGGATGGCCAGCTGCCCCAGGCGGCGGACCGGCTGGCCCTGGCCCTGCCCCTCGATCCCAAGAACTACGAGCTGGTCTTCACGGTGGCCTTCCTCAAGGACATGGCCCAGGACGGCGACGAGGCGGAGGTCCATGCCCGCAAGGTGGTGAGCCTGAGTCCCCGCCACTTCGAAGCCTGGATGCTCCTGGGCAAGCTGCTGCTGGAAGTCCCGGAGCAGCTGGACCACGCCATCGCCGCCCTGCGCACCGCCGCGGACCTCCGGCCCGAGGAGGCGGAGCCCCGCATCACCCTGGCGGAGGTTCTGCTGGATGAAGAGGATCTCCAGGGCGCCCTGGAGAACGCCAAGGAGGCCGTGGGCCTCCGCCGCGGCGGGGAGACCCTCAGCCTGCTGGGAGAGGTCCATCTGGCGCGGGGCGAAGCCGCCCTGGCGATCCCCCTCCTCAAGGAGGCCAGCGGCCACCTGCCCGGCGAGCTGGCGGTGCGGGAGCTGCTGGCGGAGTCCTACCTGGTGGCGGGGGAACGGGCCAAGGCCTTCGCCATCCTCCAGGAACTGCTGCAGCAGCACCCTGGCGATCCCGGCCTGCTCCTCATCCTCGACGCTCCGGACGCCAAGACCCTGCGGGAGGCCCGGGGCGGCAAGGCCGCCGCCGCGGCGCTGCTGGACGAGGCGGAGGCCTACCTCGCCGACGGGGACCTGCCCGCCGCCGAGGCCAGTCTCAAGCGCGCCCGCCGCAAGGAGAAGACCCAGCGGGCCGAGTGGGTGGAGCTGCAGATCGCCTTCCGCCGGAACCCCGAGGGCGCCCTCCCGAAGCTGCTGGCCTTCTCCGCGTCGGACCGGCATCCCCGCCTCTGCTTCCTGGCCCTGCGCACCGCCCTGGAACACCTCATGGCCCAGAGCCGGGAGGCGGACCTCCGCAAGGCCCTGGAAGGCTTCCTCCAGCGCCACCCCAAGAGCAGCGGTGCCTGGGAGGCCGCCCTCATGCGCCAGGCCTACAAGCTCCTCGGCGGGGGCGTGACTTCGACGGACCTCGAAGAGGTGCGCCGCCTCTATTCCCACCCCCTGCCAGGCCAGGAGTCCCGGGCCCGCTCCCTCCTGGGGCAGCAACTGATGAGCCTCGGGCGGCCCCGGGAGGTGGTGGAGCTCCTGGATCCCGTCATGGAGAAGGAACCCACCCTTCTGAACCACTACCAGCTGGGCTCCGCCCTGGCGGCCCTGGGGGCCAAGGAGGATGCCCACATGGTCCTGGAGGCCGCCCTGGACGCGGATCCGGCGGATCTGGCGGAGGATCAGGCCAAGCACCTGCTCGAGCAGGTCCAGACCCTGCTGCAGAGCCTTGGCGGCAAGGCCCAGCCCAGGATCTGAGGCCCGGCGGGGCCCCCAGGCTTGCGGCCACGGTCACCGTCTTTATTGTTGACAGCTTCAGTCAAGATTCCAGAATGGGAGGTTGGGGAGACCTCCATGGGCACGTCTCTGCAGGCTGTCACCGGGCAGGAATACAAGTACGGCTTCGTGACGGACATCGAGTCCGACAGCGTGGCCGCCGGCCTGTCCGAGGACACCATCCGCTTCATCTCCCTGAAGAAGGGCGAGCCCGACTGGCTGCTGGACTGGCGCCTCAAGGCCTACCGGCACTGGCTGACCATGACGGAGCCCGCCTGGGCCAACGTCCATTACGAGCGGCCCGACTTCCAGAAGATCGTCTACTACTCGGCCCCCAAGCCGAAGACCGCCAAGTACGCTTCCATGGACGATGTGGATCCCGAGCTGAAGCGAACCTTCGAGAAGCTCGGCGTGCCCCTCAACGAGCAGGCGGCCCTCGCCGGCGTGGCGGTGGACGTGGTCTTCGACTCCGTGAGCGTCGCCACCACCTACAAGGCGAAGCTGGCCGAGGTGGGCATCATCTTCTGCTCCTTCAGCGAGGCCGTGCGGGAGCACCCCGACCTCGTGAAGAAGTACCTGGGCACCGTCGTGCCCGCCGCCGACAACTTCTACGCGGCGCTGAACAGCGCGGTCTTCACCGACGGCTCCTTCGTGTTCATCCCCAAGGGCGTCGCCTGCCCCATGGACCTGAGCACCTACTTCCGCATCAACAACAAGGAGTCGGGCCAGTTCGAGCGCACCCTCATCGTGGCCGAAGAGGGCGCCTCCGTGAGCTATCTGGAGGGCTGCACCGCGCCCCAGTTCGACACCAACCAGCTCCATGCCGCGGTGGTGGAGCTCGTGGCCCTGGACGACGCCAGCATCAAGTACAGCACCGTCCAGAACTGGTACGCCGGGGACAAGGATGGCGTGGGCGGGATCTTCAACTTCGTCACCAAGCGCGGCCTCTGCAAGGGCCGCAACAGCAAGATCAGCTGGACCCAGGTGGAGACCGGCAGCGCCATCACGTGGAAGTACCCCAGCTGCGTGCTGCTGGGCGAGAATGCCATCGGCGAGTTCTACTCCGTGGCCCTGACCAACCACCTCCAGCAGGCGGACACCGGCACGAAGATGATCCACATCGGCCGGAACACGCGCTCCACCATCATCAGCAAGGGCATCAGCGCGGGGCGCAGCTCCAACAGCTACCGCGGCCTCGTGAAGGTGATGCCCAAGGCCGACGGGGCCCGGAACTTCAGCCAGTGCGATTCCATGCTCATCGGCGCCGCCTGCTCGGCGAACACCTTCCCCTACCTCGAGGTGCAGAACCGCACGGCGAAGGTGGAGCACGAGGCCACCACCAGCAAGATCGGCGAGGAGCAGCTCTTCTACTTCCAGCAGCGGGGCATCCCGAGCGAGGAGGCCATCAGCATGATCATCAACGGCTTCTGCAAGGACGTCTTCCGCGAGCTGCCCATGGAGTTCGCCGTGGAGGCCACCAAGCTGCTGAGCCTCAAGCTGGAAGGCAGCGTGGGTTGAACGAGATGAATACCGGAGCGAGCATGCTGAGCATCAGGAACCTCACCGCCGAAGTGAACGGCAAGGAAGTCCTCAAGGGCATCGACCTGGACGTCAGGGCCGGCGAAGTGCACGCCATCATGGGACCCAACGGGTCCGGCAAGTCCACCCTCGGCAAGGTCATCGCCGGCCACCCGGCCTACGCGGTCACCGGCGGCGAGATTCGGTACGAGGGGAAGGACCTCTTCGAGCTGGAGGCCGACGCCCGCGCCCGGGCCGGCATCTTCCTGGGCTTCCAGCATCCCATCGAGGTGCCCGGCGTGAGCAACGCCCAGTTCCTGCGCCTGGCCTACAACAAGCAGGCGGAGGCCAACGGCCGGGAGGAGCTGGACCCCCTTGAGTTCGACGACTACATCCGGGAGAAGATCTCGGTGGTGGGCATGCGTCCCGAGTTCCTGGACCGCAGCCTCAACGAGGGCTTCTCCGGCGGCGAGAAGAAGCGCAACGAGATCCTCCAGATGGCCGTCCTGATGCCGAAGCTGGCCATCCTGGACGAGCTGGATTCGGGCCTGGACGTGGACGCCCTGCGCATCGTGGGCGAGGCGGTGAACGGCATGAAAGCCGCCAACCGCGCCATCCTCCTGGTGACCCACTACCAGCGCCTGCTGGACCACATCCCCGCCGAGCGCGTCCACGTGCTGAGCGGCGGACGCATCGTGAAGACCGGCGGTCCCGAGCTGGCGCGCGAGATCGAGAAGAACGGCTACGACTGGATCACCGCGGAGGTCGGGGCGTGACCACGGTGGCCGAGTGCAGCCTCGTTCCCGACCTGCTCCCTGCGGAGGCCGAGGGCTGGGAAAGCCTGCGCGCCGCGGCCCGGGCGGTCCTGGCGTCCCAGGACCTGCCTGCGAAGCGGGACGAGGACTGGAAGTACTGCGACCTCTCGGAGCTGCGGATGTCCAGCTTCCGCCCCGCCGGAGCGGCCACGGTGGACATCCGGGACCGCATTCTCCCCGAAGCCCGGGGCACCCGCCTCGTCTTCGTGAACGGGCGCTTCGATCCCCACCACAGCTGCACCTCCGCCCTGCCCCAGGGCCTGCGCTTCCTGCCCCTGCACGCGGCCTCCGAGGCCGCGACCCGGCTGGGTTCCCTGTTGCAGCCCATGGAGTCCGACTTTTTCGCCAACCTGAACACCGCCGCCTTCGCGGACGGGGCCTACGTCTTCGTGCCCAGGAACCTCAAGGCTGAGGCGCCCCTGCACATCCTCTTCATCACCACCGGAGGGGAAGCCGGGGAAGGTCCCATCCCCGCCACCCAGCCCCGCATCCTGGTGGAAGTGGCGAGGAACGCCTCCGCCGAACTCATCGAGGAGTACGCCGGGTCCGGTCCGGCCTTCACCAACGTCGCGGTGGAGATCCTCCTCCACGAGGGCGCGGAGCTGCGCCACGAGCGCATCCAGCGGGAGTCTCCCGAGGCCTTCCACGTCTCGAATCTCCGGGCCGAGGTGGCCAAGGACGGCCGCTATCACAGCCGCACGGTCTCCTTTGGCGCGAAGCTGAGCCGCCAGACGCCCCAGGTCCGCCTGGCGGGCACCGGCGCCGAGGCCAGCCTGGACGGCCTGGCCCTGCTGAACGGCGGCCAGGTCTCCGATACCCACTCGGTGCTGGACCACACCCAGCCCCACGGCTCCAGCCGGCAGCTCCACAAGTGCATCGTGGACGACGGCGCCCACGCCATCTTCAACGGCCGCATCTTCGTCCGCCACGGGGCCCAGCAGACCGACGCCCAGCAGCAGTGCCGCACCCTCCTGCTTTCCGAAACCGCCCGGGTGGACGCCAAGCCCCAGCTGGAGATCGACGCCGACGACGTGAAGTGCGCCCATGGCGCCGCCGTCGGAGCCCTGGACCCCGAGGAGCTCTTCTACCTCCAGAGCCGCGGCCTCAACGCCGCCGCCGCCCGGAACCTGCTCACCTACGGCTTCGCCTCGGACCTGCTGGCCCACATCCCCGTGGCCAGCCTGCGCCGCTCCCTCCGCCAGCAGGTGATGGCCCGCACCAACGCGTCCGACCTCGTGGAGACGCCATGAACCCGAGGGGAACCCTGTGAGTACCGCCGTCGCGCCCCTGGACACCGCCCGCATCCGGGCCGATTTTCCCCTGCTCTCGACCCCCTTCCAGGGCCGCCCTCTCGTCTACCTGGATTCCGCCGTGAGCGGCCAGATGCCGTCCCCCGTCATCGAGCGCATGGCCCACTACGAGCGCTTCGAGCACACCAACGTGCACCGGGGGGTGAGCACCCTGAGCCAGGAGGCCACGGACCGCTTCGAGGAGGCGAGGGAGAAGGTACGCGCCTTCGTCAACGCCGGTTCAATCAAGGAAATCATCTGGACCCGGGGGACGACGGAAGCTCTCAACCTCGTCGCCCAGAGTTGGGGCCGGGCGAGCATCAACGCGGGCGACGAGATCCTCCTCAGCGCCATGGAGCACCACGCCAACATCGTGCCCTGGCAGATGCTGGCCCAGGAGAAGGGCGCGTCGATCAAGGTCCTGCCCATGACCGATGCCGGTGAGCTGATCCTCGAAGGCCTGGATGAGCTGATCACGGACCGCACGAAGGTCCTCGGCCTCACCCACGTCTCCAACGCCCTCGGGACCATCAATCCGGTGAAGGCCATCGTCGCGAAGGCCAAGGCCCGGGGCGTGGTCACCGTCATCGACGGCGCCCAGGCCGTGCCCCACCTGCCCGTGGACGTGCGGGACCTGGACTGCGACTTCTACGCCTTCAGCGGCCACAAGCTCAGCGGCCCCACGGGCATCGGCGTACTCTACGGCCGGAAGGAGCTGCTGGAGGCCATGCCCCCCTGGCACGGCGGCGGCAACATGATCCTCTCCGTCAGCTGGGAGAAGACCACCTTCATGGGCCTCCCGGGCAAGTTCGAGGCGGGCACGCCGCCCATCGCCGCGGCCATCGGCCTGGGCGCCGCCCTCGACTACCTCCAGGCCCTGGGCCTGCCCCGCATCGCGGCCCACGACGCCGCCCTCCTCGCCACCGCCACCGAGCAGCTCACGGCCATCCCGGGCCTGCGCATAATCGGCACCGCAAGGGACAAGGCCTCGGTCATCTCCTTCATCTTGGAGGGGGTACACGCCCACGATGTGGGCAGCATCCTGGACCACGCGGGCGTCGTGGTGCGCGCTGGCCACCACTGCGCCCAGCCCGTGATGGCGCGGATGAACGTGCCCGCCACCACCCGCGCCAGCTTCACCTACTTCAATGACGCATCCGACGTGGACGCCCTGGTGGCGGCCCTGCGACAGGTGAGGGAGATCTTCGGATGAGTGATCCCCGAGAGCTGTACCAGGCCGTGATCCTGGAACACAACAAGAAGCCCCGGAATTTCGGGAAGCTGGAGCCCTGCACTCACCACGCCGATGGTCACAATCCCTTGTGCGGGGACCGGCTGGAGCTGAGCCTCAACGTGGAGGACGGGCGCATCGCCGACATCAAGTTTGAGGGCAGCGGCTGCGCCATCGACGTGGCCTCCGCCTCCCTCATGACCGGGGCGGTGAAGGGTAAGACCGTGGCGGAGGCCGAGCAGATGGCCGCCGAGTTCCGCGCCCTGGTGCGGGGCGAGCTGGACCCCGCCACCCCCCATCACATCGGTAAGCTGACTCTCTTCGAGGGCGTGAAGAACCTGCCGGTGCGGGTCAAGTGCGCCGTCCTCCCCTGGGCGACCCTGAGCAGCGCCCTCAAGGGCGAGGCCCAGGCGAGCACGGAGTAGCCATGCCCAAGATCGCCGAGATCGAGTACACGCCCAATCCCAACGCGGTGAAGTTCCTCCTCAAGGAATCCGTGGCGGTGGGCTTCCCCAAGAGCTTCCCCTCCCTCGAAATCGCCCAGGCCGACGAGCTGGCCAAGGCCCTGTTCGGTGTGGGCCAGGTGGTGTCGGTCTTCATGCAGGACAAGTGGCTGACGGTGACCAAGACCGAGGACGCCTCCTGGCCCGACCTCCTCCCGAAGCTCGCGGCTCCCATCCGCAGCGCGCCTTCGGCGACGGGAGGCTCCGCGGCGGAGGCCTCGAAGCGGGACTTCAGCCAGGTCCACGACGAGAACGACGAGGTGCTCAAGAAGGTGCGCGCCGTCCTGGACGAGGCCATCCTGCCGGCCCTCGCCGCCGACGGCGGCGGCCTCGAGATCGTGGGCCGCCACGACAAGCAGGTGATGATCCGCTACATGGGAGCCTGCAACAGCTGTCCCAGCTCCCTCACGGGCACCCTGGCGGCCATCGAGGGCATGCTGCAGAAGGAAATCGACCCCGAACTGGTGGTCATTTCGGTCTGAACATCCCGGCTCAGATGCCCCAGCGCCCTTCCGGAAAGCGGGCCTCGAGGATTGCCTGCCGCTCCCGGACGTGCTGGAGGAGGGCGTTCCACCGCGGCGTGCCGTGGAGGGGCTTCAGGAGCGGATTGGTCTCGTACCAGCGGGCGCAGGTGAACCCGGTGTAGAAGGCCTTCTCGGCCAGGTCCTGGGCCCGGGGAAGGTCGCCCAGGAGCGCGTAGGCCTCCGCGATGTTCAGGATGTACTCGCCGTCGGGGACGCGAAGTCCCACGCGGCTTCGGGCGAGGGCGTCCAGCTCGGCGCGGGCGGTGGTCAGATCCTGTTCCAGGATGAGGCGGAAGACCCGGGCCATGCGGATGAACTGGGCATAGCCCACGGGGCTTTCCGAACCCGCCTGGAAGGCTTCCAGGGCGCGGACCCGGTCCCCCCGGGCCAGGTGGAGCTGGCCACGGAACAGCAGGACCGTGGAGTTCCCCAGGTCCCCGGGCCTGAGCCACAGCGTCTTTTCGTAGCGGTCCCACTCGCCCCGGTAGAGGAAGGTGACCTGGAGGCGGACGGGCTGGCGGGAATCCGCCGACAGCTCGTCGGCCAGGCCCTCCGCCCGGGCGGCGAAATCCAGCAGCCCCGCGTACCTGCCCGCGTAGGTGAGGCCGAGGATCAGCGGCATGGCCCGGGGATGAGAACGCCGCGCCTCGATCAGCAGTTCCAAGGCCTCCTTGGCGCTGCCCGTGTCGGTGCGGAGCCGCGCCATCAGCCAGGTGCCTCGGGGATGGCGGGGGAAGAGGTCGAGGCCGCGCTGGAGGAGGGACTCGGCCCGGCG
>JBGAST010000053.1:0-23542 GCA_044229575.1 Holophagaceae bacterium
CAGGCCGCCCAGCTGACCGGCCTTTCCTTTGAGCAGCAAGGCGGGATCGCCCCGGCAGGGCTCGTCCGGCCTTCGGCCCGCTATGGCCGTGCCCGGACCGGAGGGCGACGACGCTTCGCGTCTGGCACCTTTCCGGATGCGCGTTCGCAAAGGGCGCGAACGCGCATCCGGAGGGGTGCTCTTCCAAGGTCAAAGGCCGGATTCCGTCCCACTCCGGCCGCCCGGCAGGATTCCCGATGGGAGGAGACGACGCCCTGATTCCGCCCTAGTAGCTGCTCTCCGCCACCCGCTCCATCTCCCGGTAGGTCGCGTACTCGCCCTCGAAATACAGCGGGATGCTCCCCGTCGGCCCGTTGCGGTGCTTGGCGACGATGAGCTCCGCCGTGCGCTCGGGTTCGGCGTCCACCTGGCCCTGGGCGCTGCGGCGGTGGATGAAGGCCACGATGTCCGCGTCCTGCTCCAGGGCGCCGGAATCCCGCAGGTCGCTGAGCTGGGGGCGGCCGCCGGTGCGGTGCTCCACCTCGCGGTTGAGCTGGGAGAGCACCACCACCGGGAGCCCGCGGTCCTTGGCCAGGAGCTTGAGGCCGCGGCTGATCTCGCCGATGCGCACGGCCTCGCTCTGCTTGGCGGCGCGGGAGCCCTCGGGGCTGCTGAGGAGCTGGAGGTAGTCGATGATCACCAGGTCCAGCTTCGAGTTGACGGCGCTGAGGTGGCGGTCGATCTGGGCGGTGATCTGGGGCACCGTGATGCTGGCCTGGTCGTTGATGAAGACCGGCAGGCTGATGAGCTCGTCCCGGCTGGCGTAGAGGCGCGCCTCGGTGGCGGCATCGAAGGCGCCCGCCAGCACCGACTTCATGTTCACCCGGGCGTGGGCGCTCAGGAGGCGCATGAAGACCTCCTCGGCGCTCATCTCGAGGCTGAAGAAGGCCGTATGGGCCCCCTGGTGCAGGGCCGAGCGCAGCAGCCAGTTGAGGGCCAGGGAGGTCTTCCCGATGCCCGGCCGGGCCGCGAGGATCACCAGGTTGCCGGGCTGGAAGCCCTGGGTGATGGCGTCGAGGCGGGGGAAGCCGACCCGCAGCCCCGGCGCGCCCCGCCCCTCGATGCGGTCCACCAGCCCTTCGATGGCCTGGTCCGCGATGGACTTGATGTGCTCCAGGCCCCTGGCCCGGGCGTCTCCCTGGGCGAGGCGGAAGAGGTCCTGGGCGGCCTGCTCCACCAGGGATTCCGGCGGCGATTCCTCATTGGCCGCCTGGCGGGCCAGCTGGGCGCCCAAGCGGATGAGCTGGCGCTGGCGGTGCTTGCGCCGCAGAAGGTCCGCCAGCACCTGGGGCCGCCCGACCTCCTCGGCGCTGAGCAGTTCGACGAGGCCGGGGTAGCCCCCCACCGCGCTGAGGGCGCCCTCCTGGTCGAGGACATCCTTAAGGGTGAGGGCGTTGACCTCCAGCCGGGCCTGGAGCAGGGCCCGCAACGCCTTGAACACGGCGCGGTGGGAGGGATGGACGAAGTCCTCCTCCTCCAGGGTGAAGGCGATGTCCGCGGCCATGGGCTCTGCCCCCGGCGCGCAGAGCGTCGCCAGGAGGCTGCGTTCGGCGTCGGTATCCTCCGGCAGCCGTTCTGGCGCCAGATCAACGGGCATCGGCCACTCCGGAATGGAAGCTATTAGAGCCCAGGGGGGACGTATCCGCCACCGTTCACGTCCACAAAGATCGGATTCGTGACGGCGATGGGATAGAGGCCCTTGCTGATCTTGGCCCAGGGCGTTCCCGGCGCGTAGGCGCCGGTGGTGCCGAGGCCCACGCCCGCCTCCACGACGATCCAGGCGTCCTTGGTCCCCGGCAGGCTCACCTGGAGGGAACCGGACCGGGTGCGGCTGTCGTTGCGGGTCAGGGCGGTGGCGACGGGAAGGGTCTGCACCACCTGCCCGTTGACCACCACGCGGAGTTCGTCCACCGGCACCCAATCGCCGGCGGTGAGGACGATGTTCAGGGTGACCGACGCGTTCTGGCCGCTGACGAAGCCGCCGGGACCCGTGGCACCGATGCTGACATCCAGCAGGGGGCCGGTGGACGCCACCGCCGCGCCGGCCTGCAGGGCCGCCTTCACTCCGCCCAGGTCCTCCTGCTTCAGCACGCTGGTGCCGGTCTTGAGGTAGGTGCGGGCCAGGCCCACGGGGGTATCCAGGCTGAAGCGCGCCGCGGACAGCCCCAGGCCCTTGGTGAAGGCGCTCGGGGTCTGCTGGTTCAGGATCGCGAACCAGTCCGCCCGGACCTGCTTGAATTCGTTGAACCAGGCCGTGGGGTTCGAGGGGTCGAAGCCTTCGGCGCGGAGCACTTCGAGGGCTTCGAAGGAGCCCTGGGTGCGGCCGAGGGAGAGGGTGCCCTGGGCTGTCCACCAGGCATTCACGCCGGTCCCCAGGGGAACCGCCGGATTGAAGCCCCGCTGCGTGAAGAGCCCCTTGGGGCCCCGGGGACGATGGACCACGTTGAAGGCCCCCTCGGCCTGCGCCAGGAAGTCCGCCAGGGTCCACCCGCGGGGCGAGCGGGCGCCGGTGCGGATGTCGGAGGTGGGCTTGGGCACGAAGAGGGCGGTGGCCTGGCCGGAGGTTCCGAGTTCCGAGCTGCGCGCCGGAAGGAGGAAGGGTTCGCCGGCGATGGCTGAGCGGAGGGACTCCGTGTCCGCGCTGCTGCCGAATTCGAGCTGGAAATCCTTGTAGAGCTTTTCCGTGTCCGGATGCAGGTCCTGTTCGGTGTGGGCCAGGACCTGGACGTGCTCCGCCAGGGCCGAGGAGAGCTTCTCGGCGGGGAGCAGGCCTCCCGTGGTGGCCTGGGAGGGACCGGGCAGGTCGAAGGCCGTCCAGCCCGCGGGCGGATTGCCAGGGAGCAGGATGAAGGGATGGTTGAAGTCGGTCTGGCCATCGAAGGCGGTGACCTTGGTGCTGTCCAGCAGGGCGAGGGGACCCCGGGTGGCCAAGGCCAGGTAGGAGCCCGGCCGGAAGTACATGGATTCCGAGATGACGTCGACGAAGGAGGATCCGAAGACCTGGTTCCCGGCCCGGAAGCGGTAGGCGCCGTTGTTGCTGGAGGGCACGTACTTCGCCTTGGTCACGGGGTCGAAGGCCCCGGCCAGGCTGCGGGAGCGCTGGAGGTCCGGATCCGCGGTCCCGTCCAGGCCGGCGAAGGTCAGGCGCATGGGCTGGAAGTGCGCGGAATTCTGGTCCAGGCCCTTCGCATAGAACGAGTGGACCGTGAAGATGCTGGCCCGGAAGGTGCCGTCGCTGGTCAGGACCTGGTCCCGTTCGGGACCGATGGTCTCGTTGATGTAGAACTGCTTGTCCTTCTCCACCACGATGGGCAGGACGAGGTTCGGGCGGTCCAGGTTCGCGACGTTGGTGGCCTGGGCGAGGATCGTCTGCTGCAGCCGGTTCCGGGCCACCACCCGGTAGGTTCCCGTCGGCAGGGTGACGCCGAGCAGCTGGGCTCCCGAAGGATTGGTGAAGATGTTCGGGAGGTTCTCGTAGGGTTCGCGCCACTCCACCCGTTCCAGCTGCCAGACGGGGGAGGCCGAGGAGCCGAGGTTGCGCTCGAAGCGGATCTCGCACTGGAGCGGCCCGCCCCGCTGAGCCGTGCCGAAGGTGTTGAACAGCACCACCCCGTGGTCGGTGCTCCGCAGGAAGCCGCGGTCCAGCTCCATGATGTTCATGACGCCCGTCGTCTGGCTCGGGAGCTGGCCGTCGAGGCTCGCCCCCCCGATGATGTAGAGCCGGCGGCGGTGGGTGAGCGACTGGCCCGGCGCCAGGGAGGCGATGGGGAGGCTGCCGGCGATGACCCGCTCCGGGAATTTCGGGCGGTCCTCGTGCAGCGCGTCCTGGGGATCCGAAGCCACCAGGAACTGGTCCGCGTCCAGGGGCAGCAGGCCCAGGCTCGCGTGGGCGTCCTCCGTGAGGCCCGCGGGTTCGGCGGCCATGAAGCCGACCATCGGCGCCTGCACTGAGGCCGCCAGGGGCTGGGTGAAATCCGTGCCCGGAAGCTGGACGCCCCAGCCGGCGATGGTGGCGCCATTGGCGTCCTTCTGCGCCGGGATCACCGCCCGGAAGCCGCCGCCGCGCTGGAACAGCCCGTCGCCGATGCTGCGCACCCCGAGGGTGGAGGCGCCCGAATTCGTCACGACGGTCTCGAGGGTGAAATGCCGCCCCAGCCGCTCCAGCTGGACCTTGTGGACGACCGTGAGGCCCACCACGCGGTCCCGGCTGTCCCAGGCCGCCCCGGGGAGCTTGTGCTTGGGATCGTAGAGGCCTCCGGTGGCCTGGATGGTCGCCAGGTCGTTCTCCACCCGGGGCTCGTAGCGGTCGAAGACCATCTGGAGGTCCGGATCCTGGTTCACCAGGGGCGTCAGCCGCTCCAGGCTGTCGGAGGGCATCGAGACGCGGCGGAAGCTGGTGTCGAACTGGATGTGGCCCACGTCCACGACGCTGCCCCCGCTGGGCGCGCCGGCGATGGCGTCCCGTTCCCCGAAGGGGGTCCCGTCCATCGCCAATTCGATGAAATCGTTGCCGGTGTAGTAGTCCCCCGGACCCGCGGCGGCCTTCAGGCCCGCGGGCCGGTCGCCGCCGATGGCGGGAATCTCCTCCGCGGCCAGGACCGACCGCTGGATGCCGGTGGCGCGGAAGCAGCCGGTGGCGGAGGCCAGCAGCACCAGCGCGAGGGGCCAGGCCTGGAGGTGGGAGGGACGGTGCGAGGGGCGGGCGGAGCGTAGGTGGTTCATTCGGATCCAGGAAACAGGCCCCAGGGGCGGGAAGTGCGGCAAAGCATCTATGCTAACCCAGCATGGCGAATCCCCATCGGAGCATCCTTTCCCGGCTGAGTTGGCCAAGGCCGGATTGGCGCAGTCCCCGCTTACGGTGGATCGGGTTAGTCCTGTGCCTGGGGCTCATGAGTGACCTGATCTGGATCCATCGCAGGTTCCCGGTGGCCGCCCGGGACAGGATCCTGCAGCGCGCCGACGCCTTCCGGCCCGGGCTCCAGGCCCCGGTCCTGGTGCTGGGGGCAGGGGTCTACGCGGACGGCGAGCCCACCGCGGTGCTGGAGGCCCGGCTGCAGGCCGCCCTGGCCCTCCACCGCTCCGGCCGGGCCCCCTGGTTCATCGTGAGCGGGGACAACCGCTCCCTGAACTACAACGAGCCCATGGCCATGCGCCGCTGGCTCCTCAAGCAGGGCGTGCCGGAGAACCGCATCGTCGGCGACTTCGCCGGCCGGCGGACCTACGACAGCCTGCGCCGGGCCCGGGACGTCTTCGGGGTCCGGCGCCTCTACGTGGTGACCTCGGACTTCCACCTGCCCCGGGCCCTCTTCCTGGCCCGGAAGTTGGGCCTGGACGCCTGGGGCCTGTCCGCCAGCACCGGGGACCACCCCGTCCACCTCCGGGCCGTCTTCTGGCTCCGGGAATGGCTGGCCCGGCACAAGGCCGTGCTGGATGGATGGTATCCCCCGGACGTGCTCCTGGGCCCGCGGGAAGCCACCCCGGACAATCCGCTGCCGGAGCCCGCGTGAACGTGCGGGCCAGCGGACCGCTTCCGCTGGAGATTCGGATCCTGGCGGCGGGGCGCCTTCCCCAGGGCCGCTACCTGGGCGCCCTGGCGGGCCTCGGCGCCGTGAACCTGGGGGTGGAGCTGGTGTCCCGGCTCGCCCTTGACCCGTCCCTGCCGGAGCTCCGGCGCGCGGTCTGGGGCATGGCCCGGAGCCACACCCAGGGGATGAACCCCGGCCGCACCATCGCCCTCCGGGCCGGGCTCGGGCACCGCTGCTTCGCCAGCACCGTGAACATGGCCTGCGGTTCCAGCCTGCAGGCCCTGATCCACGGCTGCGAGGCCCTCGCCCTGGGCTTCGGGGGCGCCCTCCTCGCCGGCGGCAGCGAAGCCATGTCGGACACCCCCCACCTGCTGCCGGGCCTGCGCCAGGGCCTTCGCATGGGGCACCGGGCCGCGCCGGACGTGATGATCCAGGACGGGCTGCGCTGCCCGGTCACCGGACTCCTGATGGGGGAGACCGTGGAGCGCCTCGCGGCTCGGCACGGCGTCACCCGCGCCGAGGCCGACGGTTTCGCCCTGGCCAGCCACCTCAAGGCCGCGGCCGCGGATTTCGGCGCCGAGCTCCATCCCCTGCCCCAGCTGGGAGCGGACGAGTGCGTGCGCCCCGGCGACACCCTGGAGGCCCTGGGCGCCCTGCGGCCCGTCTTCGCCCCCGGGGGGCAGATCACCGCCGGGAACGCGTCGGCCCTTTCCGACGGCGCCGCCGCCCTCGTGCTGGCCCGGCGGGAGGATGGCGGGGAGGCGAAGCCCCTGGGCCGCATCCTCGGCTGGGCGGAAGCGGCGGTGGATCCCCTCGACATGGGGGAGGCCCCGGTGCCCGCGGTGCGCGCCCTGCTCGCGGCCCACGGGCTGGCGCCCGGGGACATCAGGCTCTGGGAGCTCAACGAGGCCTTCGCCGCCCAGGTCCTGGTCTGCGCCCGGCAGCTCGACCTCCCCCTGGAGCGCCTGAACGTGGCGGGGGGCGCCATCGCCCTGGGGCACCCCATCGGGGCCTCCGGCGCCCGCATCGTCGTGACCCTGGTGCACCAGCTGCGCCTGCGGGGCGGCGGGCTGGGGGTGGCCACCCTCGGCATCGGCGGCGGCCTGGGCCTCGCCCTGCTGGTGGAGGCCTGGCCTTGAGCGCCGCCCCGGTATGGAAGGCCAAGGGTCTGCGGATCTTCCTCCTCGCGGCCCTGGTCTCGAACATCGGCAACTGGATGCAGATGTTCACGGAGCAGTGGCTCACCCTGGGCCTGGCGGGCGGGGAGGCCGCGCGGTGGGGGGGCCGCCTCACCTTCGCCTCCGGACTGGCGACCCTGGTCTTCATCCCCCTCGGGGGCTGGGTCGCCGATCACCTGGACCGCGCCAAGGCCATGACGGCGGCCCAGCTCTGGCTGATGGGCCTCGCGGTGGCCATGGCCCTGCTCTCCCTCAAGGGCTGGCTGGGTCTGCACGGCCTGGTCGGCTTCGCCCTCGCCAGCGGCTTCGGCGGCGCCCTGGCGATGACCCTGGGCCACAGCCTGGTGGCCGACCTCGCCGGGCCCGGGCAGGCCCCGGCCGCCATGGGGCTGATGGGCGCCCAGTTCAACCTGAGCCGCATCCTCGGCCCCTCCGTGGCGGCCCTCCTCTTTCCGGTCTTCGGCCCCGCGGGGAACTTCGCCCTCAACGCCCTGACCTTCCTGCCGGTGGTCTGGGTCGTCTCCCAGCTTCGCCTGCCCCGGACTCCGGTGACCGAAGGCGAGGGCCGCTCCTACCGGGAAGGCTGGGCGGCCCTGCGGGCCCATCCGGGCCTCCGCCGGGTGGCCGCGCTCTCCCTGGTGGCGGGGTTCTTCGCGTGGGGCTACTTCGCCCTCCTGCCGGTCTACGGGGCCCGCCTCCTGGGCCTCGGGGAGCGGGGCGTGGCCGGCCTCCTCTCCGCCTTCGGCGCCGGGGCGGTGCTCGGAGGCCTCTGGGTCGCCCGCGGCCCCGGCAAGGGCGACCAGCTCCTCCGGGCCACCCTGGCCTTCGGGGGCGCCGGCTTCTGCCTCATCCTCCTGGGCGCCCTGCCCCACCGCCTCGTGGCGCCCGGGGCCTTTTTCACGATGGGTTTCCTGCAGGCGACCTTCGCCGCCACCATGAGCGGACTGGTGATGGCCTGGGCGCCTCCGGCCCTGCGCGGGCGCATCAATGCCATCTACCTCGTGGCCATCATCGGGGTGACGCCCTTCGGGAATCTCGCCGCCGGCGAGGCCGCCCAGGCCATCGGACCTTCCGGCCCCCGCTGGGTGCTGGGCGGCGAAGGCGCGATTCTCATCCTCGCGGCCCTGGTCTCCCTGTCCACCCGGCGGCGGGAACCTCTCGCTGGCCCCCGCGCCTAAACGGATCGCCCCGTCCGGACGAAACACCCCTGTCCCTCCCGGGGTCTGTGGCTCATTATGATGTCTTACGAGGTACTCATGCCCGATGTTCCCGTGAACGACGCGCCCCTGATCCGGCTCCGCAGCATCACGAAGGTCTACCAGATGGGCGACATGGAAGTGCGCGCCCTGGATGGCGTGGACCTGGACATCTCCCGGGGCGAGTACATCGCCATCATGGGCCCCTCGGGCTCGGGCAAGTCCACGATGATGAACGTCATCGGCTGCCTGGACTCCCCCACCCAGGGCACCTACGAGCTGAACGGCAAGCTCGCCAGCGGCATGAGCGACGACGAGCTGGCCCAGATCCGCAACGAGGAGATCGGCTTCGTCTTCCAGACCTTCAACCTGCTGGCCCGTACCACGGCGCTGCAGAACGTGGAACTGCCCCTGATCTACGCCGGGGATACCCCGACCGAGCGCCACGCCAAGGCTCAGAAGGCCCTGGAGAACGTGGGCCTCGGCAGCCGCAGCGACCATATGCCCAACCAGCTTTCCGGCGGCCAGCGCCAGCGCGTGGCCATCGCCCGGGCCCTGGTGAACGACCCATCCATCCTGCTGGCCGACGAGCCCACCGGCGCCCTGGACTCCAAGACCAGCATCGAGATCATGGATCTCTTCGAGCAGCTCTTCCAGAAGGGCAACACCATCATCCTCGTGACCCACGAGGAGGACATCGCCCGCCATGCCCACCGCATCGTGAAGCTGCGGGACGGAAAGGTGATCCACGACGAGCCCAACGTGCCCATCACGACCCAGGAGCATATGGCGCATCTGAGCCTGTAGCCCAAGCGGGAGGGTTGGGCCGGCGACTTCGCCATCGGCTTGGCCATGGATCTGGACGTTGAGTTGGACGTTGCCCTGGCCGTTGAATTGGCCGTGGATCTGGCCGTTGACTTGGACCTTGGAAAGGCGACCTTGCTTGGCGTGATCCGGGGTTTGGATCACGCCAAGCAAGGCCGCAACGCGAGCGCAGCGAGCCAGGCCGGGATCAACTCGATGCCCATCCCGGAACGGCCGATCGGAACGCCCTTCCTTTGCAGGAATGGCAGATGACCTTCCCCAGGAATTTCAAACCTCCAGTCTCCCCTTCCCTCCCGCTAGCCTGGATCCATGCAGAAGCTCGTCGACGGCATCCACCATTTCCAGCGGGAGGTCTTCGCCTCCCACCAGGAGCTCTTCGCCCGGCTGCACGAGCGGCAGGCGCCGGAGACCCTCTTCATCACCTGCTCCGACAGCCGCATCAACCCCAACCTCGTCACCCAGACCCTGCCCGGGGAGCTCTTCATCCTGCGCAACGCCGGGAACCTGGTGCCCCACTACCGGGAGCACCACGGCGGCGAGGCGGCCACCATCGAATTCGCCGTGACGGCCCTGAACGTGAAGGACATCATCGTCTGCGGCCACTCCGGCTGCGGCGCGATGCACGCCCTCCTCCACCCCGAGCGCCTGGACGCGCTGCCCGCTTGCCGCGAGTGGCTCGTCCACGCCGCGCAGACCCGGGCCATCGTCGAGGCCAACTATGGCCACCTGCAGGACGGTCCCCGCCTCACGGTGGCGGTGGAGGAAAACGTCCTGGTGCAGCTGGAGCACCTCCGCAGCCATCCCGCCGTCGCCGCCGCCATGGCCTCGGGGCGCCTCCACCTCCACGGGTGGGTCTACAAGATCGAGACCGGCGAGGTCTTCGCCTACGACGCGGCCACGGGCCAGTTCCGCTCCCTCACCGGCGAGGCCGCCCAGGCGCCCCTGGAGGAGGGCGGGCGCATCGGCGAGCTGTCGATCTGACCCGCTCCTAGCGGCCCTCCAGCACCGGCAGCACCAGCCGCGAGCCCTGCTCCCCGCCCCGGTGGATGCGGATGGTCGCGGCGCGGAAGTCCTTCGCCGTGGCCTTGCCGATGTCCATGAACTTCTGGGGATTGAGGTCCATGAGGGGGAACCAGGTGCTGTGGACCTGGACCATGAGGCGGTGGCCCTTCTTGAAGGTGTGGAAGACGTCGTTCAGGGCGTAGTCCACCGCCGTGGCCACGCCGGGCTGGAAGGGCTCGGGCTTCGATAGGGAATGGCGGAACTTGCCCCGCATCACCTCGCCCCGCACCAGCTGCTGCATGCCGCCCAGGCGGCTCTGCCGGGGCTCGAAGGGATTGCCCGAAGGCTTGGCGTCCGGGTCCTTGTAGTCGTCGGGATAGACGTCGATGACCTTCACCACGAAATCCGCGTCGGTGCCGGTGGTGCTGGCCATGAGGCGCACCTGGATGGGGCCTGCCACCGTGAGGTCCTGCTCCAGCACGCCGCCGTCGAAGACCAGCACGTCGGGGCGGCCCGCCACGAAGCGCTGGTCGGCGACCATGTATTCCTTGGGCATGCCGATGTCGATGCCGTTCCAGAAGGGCACGGGCTTGCGGGGATCGGAGACGTAGGCGTCGGCGCCCTTCGCGGCCGGGGCGGTCCAGCCCAGGCGGCCGCCGGCGTCCAGGTAGACCGGCCGGGGCTTCGCTTCCCTGGGCGGCCAGGCCGGCAGCCGGCGCCAGGCGTTGGTCCCGGTCTCGAACACGAAGGCCTTGGGAAGGCCGGGATCCGGCGCACCCTTCAGGTGGTGCATGAAGAAGGGGAACTCGATCTCCGCCTGGTAGGTGTCGCTGGTCTTCGAACCGAAGCGCACGTCACCGAGCCGGTCGCCGCCGGTGCGGGACCAGCCGCCGTGGACCCAGGGGCCCATGACCAGCCGGCTGTCGGTGAAGGGCGACTGGGCCTGCAGACGCTTGTGCACCTGCAGGGCGCCGAAGAGGTTCTCGGCGTCGAACCAGCCCCCCACGGTGAGCACGGCGGGCTTCACCTCCTTCAGGTGGGGCCGGAGGTCCCGGACCTGCCAGAAGGTGTCGAAGGTGGGATGGGCCAGCATCTCGGACCAGAAGGCGATGCGCTTTCCGGCGTACTTCGGGTCCTCGCTGCGGCCCAGGCCCCCCATGCGCTGGAAGAAGGCGTAGCCGTCGGCGGTGCCGTGGTCGTAGGGGGTGGGCCAGGAGTTCGTGGGCTGCGGCCGGGCCTGGCCGAAGTTCATGAGGAAGTTGAAGGCGTGGGGCAGCCAGAGGGCGCCGTTGCGGTGGAAGTCGTCGCCGGTGAACCAGTCGGTGACCGGGGCCTGGGGGCTGGAGGCCTTGAGGGCGGGGTGCGCGCCGATCATGCCGGCGGCGGTGTAGAAGCCCGGGTAGCTGATGCCCCACTGGCCCACGCGGCCGTTGTTCCCGTTCACGTTCTTGAGGACCCACTCGATGGTGTCGTAGGTGTCCGAACTCTCGTCGATGTCGGAAGCCCCCTTCTTCACCTCGAGGTGGGGCGTCATGTTCACGAAGTCGCCTTCGCTCATCATCCGGCCCCGCACGTCCTGGTAGACGAAGATGAAGCCCTCCTTCCCGAAGAGGGGCGAGGGGCCCAGGTCGCTTTTGAACTTGTCCTCGCCATAGGGGGCCACGCTGTAGGGGGTGCGGGCCATCATCACGGGATAGGCCTTGGTGGCGTCCTTCGGCGCGTAGATCGCCGTGAAGAGCTTCTTCCCGTCCCGCATGGGGATCAGCACCTCCCGCTTCGTGTAGTGCTCCTTCACGTAGTCCAGGCCCTGGGCGGCGAGGAGGCTGGGCAGGCAGGCGGCGAGGAGGGCGCGGCGCATGGTCTCTCCGGGAGTCGAAACGAAGCCTAGCAGCCCTTTCCTCGCCTTGCGAGGGTCGCATCCCGGTTGCGTGATGGGGCGCCTTCCGTCAGATTCGGAAGGACGCTTATTGAATGGAGCCCGCCTTGGGCAAGTACCCCGACATCGATGCCCTGGACCTGAGCCCCGCCGCAAGGCGCGCCGCGGAATTCCTGAAGTCCCGCTACCCCGCCGTGCAGATCACCTCCGGGCGGCGGACCCGGGAGGACCAGGCCCGGGCCATGGCCCGCAACACCCAGTTCCAGCGCGATTTCATCGCCACCGGCTACAAGGACTGCTCCGTCAAGCGTGCCTGCCAGGAGTGGGTCGAAGCCAACCCCGGCGCCATCACCGAAGGCGACCTCACCGCCGGCCTGCTCGAGGTGCTCCAGGCCTTCGACCTGCCCGCCCTGGGCAAGCTCAGCAAACACTTCAGTGGCGACGCCTTCGACGTCAAGCCGCCCGCGCTGAACCCCGAGGACGTGAAGGGCGAGATGCAGAAGCTGCCCGGGCTGGAGCGGTTCATGGAGCGAAGGGACGGCAGCGTGGTGCGGTGGCACGCGCAGTTCGGGAAGAAGTAGACCTAAGCACCGGTTGGGTCATCGGGTTTGGCACTCCCAAAGAATCTAGGGGTGCTGGATGTCTCCGAGTCCATCGAGGAAGCACGTGAAGAATGGGCGCTCCCGGTAGACAACGCCTTCGGCCCTCGGAGCAAGTTGTGGGTGAGGGTGGATCTTCACAATGTCCTTCGAGACGTACCCGTCAGGCATCTGAAAAAACTCGGTCAGGAACGTCGTTCCGAACTGGTGCTTGGACCCATCCGACATTTCAACGGTGAACTGGGTCCACGCCATGCTGGTTTCCCCTCGAATCTCAGCCAATCGCTCACGAGCAATCGCGTAAGGGCTCTCTTCCAACCTTTCGACATCGAAGTGATTGACCCGGTTCCCACCTGTCGTGAAGTGCTTCACGATGTCGCGATATTCCTTCGTCGGCACCAGTGGAGAGGAACTCAAAACGCTCCAGACTGTAGGCTCCTTACTGGTCTGTTTGAACCGCCGAAAGGCTAGGTCCGTCCATGGGTCAGCCTGCGCAAGCACAACACAGGGGAGGTACAAACCGTCATTGAGATACGCCGCGCAACGATAAGACGCAGAGCCCGTCAAGTCGTTAACTGGCTCAAGCGACATGCGGGCGAAGTCGATCATCCTTCCGATGTCCACGATCTCGTCCTAGTAGTAGGTCGCGAGGATCAACTCCCAATGAGCTTCATCCCGTGCCGGTGGTCGGACTCGAACCGACACTTGGTTGCCCAAAACAGATTTTGAGTCTGTCGCGTCTGCCATTTCGCCACACCGGCGGCGTTCCCTAGAATACAGCATCCATGCGGGTCTGGAAACGCGGCTCAGATGGCCGTGAGCGGGATCCTTCGCCCGGCCCCGAAGGCCTTGGGGCTGACCTTCAAGCCGTAGGGCAGTTGGCGGCGCTTGAACTCAGTGGACCGGAGGAGCCCGAGGATCCGCGGCAGGTTGGCTCGGGCGTTCTGGAGCTCGGCACCCTCCAGGAAGCAGGCCAGATCCTCCGCAAGCCCTGCCTCCGGCCGCTGGGCTTCGATCACCGCGGCGAGGATCGCGTCCAGCTGGCCATAGGGCAGCAGGCTGGCTTCGTCGGTCTGGCCGGGCTTCAGTTCCGCCGTGGGCACGCGGTGCAGGATGCCCGGCGTGACGCGCTCGCCGAGGTGGCGGGCCAGCAGGTAGATCCGCGCCTTGAGGCAGTCCGCCAGCGGCCCGAAGGCGCCGATGCCATCGCCGTAGAGGGTGAAGTAGCCCGTGGCGGCTTCGCTCTTGTTGCCCGTATTGAGCACCGCCAGGCGCTTCGTCTGCAGGCGCGCGTGGATGTCGGGCTCGCTGGTGAGCGCCATCAGCAGCATGGCCCGGCAGCGGCTCTGGAGGTTCTCGTCCGTGAGGGAGAATTCCCGCCCCGGCAGGGCCGCCTTCAGCGCTTCCGCCGCACCCTTGAAAGGAAGATCCGTATCCACGGACATGAAAGGCATGCTTAGCCGCGCCGCCTGGTCCTTCGCCAGGTCGAGGCTTTCCGCGCTGCTGTACCGCGTCGGCAACGCCACGCCCAGCACACGCTCCGCACCGAGGGCCTCCACCGCCAACGCCGCCGCCACCGCGCTGTCGATACCGCCACTGAGGCCGATGATCACGCCTTCCAGCCCCTGCTTGCGCGCGTTGCCCTTGATCCCCATGACCAGCGCCTGCCGCAGCCAGTCGCCCTCGCCCAGATCTGCGGGCCACCGCGTCCCCGGCGCCTCCGTGTCCACCAGCAGCTCCGCCTCGATGAATTCCGGACCGTCCTGCCAGGAGCCGTCCGGCTGCGCGAGGCCCGAGCCGCCATCAAACAGGAGCCAGCTCTCCGCGCCCACCCGGGAACCGTACACCACGGGAATGCTGTGCTTGGCCGCGAGGCCCGCGATGAGCCGCCGGCGCTGCTGGGCTTTCGACGGCACCGCCCAGGGCGCGCTGCGCCCCGGCGGCACGTAGCTGCCCAGGTTCCCCGGGCTCGCGGACGCGTTGAGGATCAGCGTCGCGCCCTTTCGGGCCAGGTCCGAAATCGGATCCGCCGCGTAGGTCACCGGCGCGTTGCTGAGGGTCGGATCCGCCCACAGGTCCTCGCAGATGCTCACCCCGATGCGGTGGCCGCCGAAGTCGATCAGCGGCTGGGCCTCCGTGGAGGCCTCGAACCACCGCGCCTCGTCGAAGACGTCGTACTGGGGCAGGGCGCGCTTGCGGATCGTCTGCCGCAGGGCGCCGCCCTCGCACCACCAAAGCTCGTTCCAGAGGCGCCCCGAAGGCGCGGGGGTGCTCGTGCCGAAGAGCAGCGGCACCGGCCCGCTCAGGGCGGCGAGACGGGCGGACTCCGCCGTGATTCGCGCGCGCAGCCCCGGCTCCCAGAGCCGGTCCTCCGCCAGGTAGCCCGGCACCGCCAGCTCCGGCGCCAGCACCAGGTGGGCGCCGTCCGCCACGGCCCTGGCGTAGGCCGCCTCGATGCGCTTCCCGTTGCCCTCGGCGTCCCCGAGGCGCGGATCCAGCTGGAGCAGGGCGATTCTCATGCCTTCAGCCTACCTCTACCACCGCACCGTCGTCCGCGTACCACCCGCCTCCAGCTTTTCGAAAAGCAGGTCCGCCCCCTGGGCGTTGATCCACTTCAGCGCCAGGGGCAGGCCCAGGCCCGTGCCGTCGGGCCGGCCGGATTCGAAGGGCCGCATCATCTTCGCCAGGGTCTCCTCCCCGAGCCCCGGCCCCTCGTCGAGGATCTCGATGAGCCGGTCCTGCACGGACACCTTCACCCGGCCCCCTTCCGGCGTGGCTTCACAGGCGTTCTCCAGCAGGTTCACCAGGGCCTGGTGCAGCAGCATGGCGTCGGCCTGGGCCTCGCCCTCGCCGTCGAGGGAGAGCTGGCGCCCCTTGGCGCCCGGGCGCTTGGCCACCTCCTCCAGGGCCAGGGCCGCGGCCTGGCGCAGCAGCACCGGGCGCAGGTCCGGCTCCAGGGGCTTCGCCCACTGCAGGAAGCGCTGGACCACGGTCTGCAGCTCCTCGGTCTCCTGCAGCAGCTCGGCGGCCACCTCGCCGTGGCCCGCCCGGGCCAGGAGCTGGCCGTGGCCCTTCAGCACCGCGAGGCCGTTCTTCATCTGGTGGGCGACACCGGCGGTCATTTCGCCGAGCTCCGCGAAACGGTCCCGGAGCAGGCGCCGCCGCTCCTCCTGCTCCTCCTCGGTGATGTCCTCGAACTGGAGCAGGGAACCCACCCGGTCCGGCGCCTCGATGCGCCGCAGCCGCCAGCGCCGGCCCTGCCCGTCCGCCCGCCAGACCTCGCCGGCGGGCCGCTGCAGGCCCTCCAGCAGCCAGGGAAAGGGCTCCAGCACGAAGGCCGCGTCCAGGCCCATGACGCCCCGGCGCACCCGGAGGAGTTCCTGTCCCAGGTGGTTCAAGGCGGCGATGCGGCCCCGCTGGTCCACCCAGAGCAGGCCCGAAGGCAGGGCGTCCAGCAGCTTCTCGTGGACCGTGCGCAGCTCCCCGAGGGAGGCCGCCAGCTCCCCCCGCTCGTGGAGGGAGCGGCTGACGGCCCCCAGCAGCACCCCTTCGGGATCCGGCGGGAGCCGGCGCCGCAGCCGCGCCCAGCGGATGCCGAAGATCACCACGCCGAAGAGGACGATGCCCACGGGGAGGCTGAAGGCGATCCACGAGGTGAGCTCGTTGTCCGAACGCAGCCTCCGCAGCCCGGCGGGATCCGGGGGCGGGCGGGTGGCGGTGGTCTGGGAGGGAGGCTGGCGGAGCATGGCGGCGCGCGGAAGGGACCCAAGCAATGTAGCCTAGCCTTCAGACTCAGCCCTTCAGGCCCGAACCCGGAACTCCTGGCGCCCCATGGACAAGCACCCCATCTACATCGTGTCCGGCGGCTCCGGCGAGACGGCCCTGCGCATGGTGCAGGCCGCCCTCACCCAGTTCGCCCACGGCGACGACGTGCTGGTGCGGCGCTTCCAGAACGTCAAGTCCCGGGAGGACATGGACCGGGTGCTGGGCATGGCCAAGGAGAAGCGCGCGGTCATCGTGCACACCACCGTGAGCCGGGACCTGCGCCACCACCTGGAGGACCGCTGCGCCGAGCTGCGCCTCACCCACATCGACCTCTTCGGGGACCTCCTGGACACCCTGGCCATCTACCTCCGGGAGCGGCCCGAGGAGCGGCCCGGTCTCTTCCACATGGTGGACGACAAGTACTTCCGCCGCATCGAGGCCATCGAGTTCGCCCTCAAGTACGATGATGGCCAGGACCTCTCGGGCCTGGCGGACGCCGATATCGTGCTGGTGGGGCTGTCGCGCACCAGCAAGACGCCCCTCTCCATGTACCTGGCCATGGAGGGCCACAAGGTGATGAACGTGCCCCTGGTGGTGGGCGTGCCCGTGCCCCCGGCCCTGGACGACATCCCCCAGGGCCGCATCGTGGGCCTCACCATCCAGCCCGAGCGCCTCCAGGAGATCCGCCTCCACCGCATGAAGCGCCTCGGGGGCATCGGCACCGCCGACGCCTACGCGGACCTGGGCCACATCTTCGAGGAGCTGGCCCACGCCGAGGCGGTCTTCAAGTCCCACCGCCGCTGGCCCGTCCTCGACGTCACCGGCCGCAGCATCGAGGAGACCGCGGGCCTGGTGCTGGACCGGGTCTTCGGGAAGGAGCGGGGCATCCAATGAACGATGCGGCGGCGCGCTACGCGGCGGTGCGGGCCCGTACCGAGGCCCTCGCAGCGCCCCTCTCGGCGGAGGACGCCTGCGTCCAGGCCATGCCCGACGCCTCGCCGGCCAAGTGGCACCTGGCCCACACCACCTGGTTCTTCGAGACTTTCATACTTAAGACCCAAGACTCGAGCTATCGGGAGTTCCATCCGGCCTTCGGGTACCTGTTCAATTCGTACTACAACGCCCTGGGCGAGCGGCATCCACGGCCCAAGCGGGGGCTGCTGACCCGGCCCTCCCTGGACGAGGTGAAGGCCTACCGCCGGCACGTGGACGCGGCCATGGCGGCCCGGATCGCCGAGGGGACCTGCCGCGGCGAGCTCCTGGAGCTGGGGCTGCACCACGAGCAGCAGCACCAGGAGCTGCTCCTCACGGACCTCAAGGCCCTCTTCGCGGAGAATCCCCTGAAGCCCGCCTACGGCGGCACTCCGCCGCCTCCGGGCATGGCCTCCCTGCTGGAATGGCTGACCTTCGAGGGGGGCGTCGTCGAGATCGGCCACGGGGGCGAGGGTTTCGCCTTCGACAACGAGCTGCCCCGCCACCGGGTCTTCCTGGCGCCCTTCGAGATCGCCAACCGCCCCGCCACCTGCGGGGAGTTCCTGGCCTTCATGGAAGCCGGCGCCTACCGGCGGCCGGAGCTCTGGCTCTCCGACGGCTGGGACGCGGTCCAGGCTCAGAAATGGGATTCTCCGGCCTACTGGCGTCACGACGGGGATCGTTGGAGCGTCCATACCCTCCAGGGGGAGCGGCCCGTGGATCCGGAGGAATGCATCAGCCACATCAGCTACTACGAGGCCGAGGCCTTCGCCCGCTGGGCGGACCTGGAGGGCGGCTGGTCCGGCGCCCGCCTGCCCACGGAGGCCGAATGGGAGCACGCCGCGAGCGAGGCGCCCCTGGAGGGCCACTTCGCCGAGGCCGGCGGCTTCCACCCCTCCACGGCCCGGGCGGGCTTCTTCGGGGACGTCTGGCAGTGGACCGCCTCGAGCTACCTGCCCTACCCCGGTTTCCGCACCGGTCCCGGCGCCGTCGGCGAATACAACGGCAAGTTCATGAGCGGCCAGATGGTGCTCCGGGGCGGCTCCTGCGCCACGCCCTACGACCACGTGCGCGCCAGCTACCGCAACTTCTTCCCTCCTGCGGCCCGCTGGCAGTTCACGGGCCTGCGCCTCGCGAGGTCCCGATGAGCCTGGCCCGGAACCTGGCCCCGAACCTGGCGTTCGACCAGGCCCTGGCGGACGCGGTGGCCCACGGCCTTCGCGCCGCGCCGAAGACCCTGCCCCCCTGGCTCTTCTACGACGAGGCGGGCTCGCGGCTCTTCGAGGCCATCACGGAGCTGCCCGAGTACTACCCGACCCGCACGGAGCGGTCGATCCTCGAGGCCCGCGCCCCGGAGATCATGGCCGCCGCGGGGCATCCGGGCTGCGTCATCGAGCTGGGCTCGGGGAGCGCCCGCAAGACGGCCCTGCTCCTGGAGGCCGTCTTCCTGCACCGCCCCGAGATGGTCTTCCACCCCATCGACGTCTCCGCCGCGGCCCTGGACGAGGCCCAGGAACAGCTGGGCGCGCGCCTGCCGGACCTGAACGTCGCCCCGGTCTGCGACCACTACCTGCCGGCCCTGGAAGCCCTGGCCCACACCGGGGGCCCGCGCCTGGTGCTCTTCATGGGCTCCACCCTGGGCAACTTCGAGCCCGGGGAGGCCATCGCCTTCCTCCGGGACCTGCGGGGGCACCTGCGCGCCGACGACCTCTTCCTCCTGGGCCTGGACCTGGAGAAGGCTCCCGCCATCCTCGTGCCCGCCTACGACGACGCCGCCGGCGTGACCGCGGCCTTCAACCTGAACCTGCTCACGCGCCTGAACCGGGAGCTGGGGGCGGACTTCGACGGGGAGTCCTTCCGGCACCTCGCCCTGTGGAACGCCGCCGAGCACCGCATCGAGATGCACCTGGAGAGCACGAAGGCGCAGACCGTCCGCTTCGCCGCCACGGGCCTGGAGATCGCCTTCGCGGAGGGCGAGCGCATCCACACGGAGAACAGCTACAAGCATCCGCCCGCGGAGGTGGACCGCCTCCTGGCGGAGGGCGGCTTCGCGCCGGTGGCGGCCTGGACCGACGCCCGGGACTGGTTCACCCTGCGCCTGGCGAAGCCGGCGCCGGCAGCTCCCACCGCTCGAACCTGAGGAGCAGGAGCAGCCCAGGCAGGGCCAGCGCGGCGCAGAGGCCGAAGAAGGCGGGCCAGCCCAGGGCTTCGGCGGCGACACCCGCGGGACTGGCGAAGACCACCCTGGCGAGGGCCATCAGCGAGGACACGAGGGCGTACTGGGTGGCGGCGAGGCCCTTGTCGCAGAGGCGCATCATGAAGGCGGTGTAGGCCGCGGTGCCGAGGCCGTAGCCCAGGTTCTCGAAGGTGATGGCGGCGAGCATCCAGGGCAGGCTGCGCCCCCGCAGGGCCAGAACCAGAAGGACGAGGCTGGTGCTCAGCTGCACGAGGCCGAAGACGAAGAGGGCGCGGCGCAGGGGCCACCAGGCCATGAGCAGCCCGCCCAGCAGGCCCCCGAGGATGATGGCGACGACGCCCGCGCCCTTGGTGGCGAGGCCCACTTCGGTCATGGAGAAGCCGGTCTTGAGGAGGAAGGGCACCACGAGGGCGAGGCCGAGGCTGTCCCCCAGCTTGTAGAGGACCACGAAGAGCAGGGCCTCCGCCGCGCCCCGGCGTGCCAGCAGGGCCTTCAGGGGCTCCACCACGGCGGCGCGCAGGGTGCGGGGGGCCGGGGGCAGGTCCGGCTGGGGGGCGAGGAGGTTGGCCAGCAGGCCCGGCAGCAGGAAGGCCGCCATGGCGAGGTAGGTATACCGGAAGCCCGCGCGGTCCGCGAGGATGAGGGCCAGCGCCCCGGCCAGCACCATGGCCAGGCGGTAGGCGCCGACGTGGAGGGAGGCGCCCAGCCCCTGCCAGCGGGGCGGCAGGATCTCCGCGCGCCAGGCGTCGATGGCGATGTCCTGGGTGGCCGACGCGAAGGCCACCGCAAAGGCCAGGACCGCGATCCAGGGCAGGCCCGTGCGGGGGTCGGCGAAGGCGAGGGCCGCGAGAAGGAGCATCAGGCCAACCTGGGCTGCGAGGATCCACCCGCGACGCCGGGGCAGCCCCGGCAGGGCGAAGCGGTCCAGCAGGGGCGACCAGAGGAACTTCAGGGTGTAGGGCAGGCCGACCAGGGCGAACCAGCCCACGGTGCCGAGATCCACGCCCGCCTGGGTGAGCCAGGCCTGGAGGGTGGTGCTGGTGAGGAGGAGGGGCAGGCCCGAGGCGAAGCCCAGGAGGGTCGTGGCCGTGAGCGCGCGGAGCGCGCCGGGTTCCTGGGGCTGGGAGGGCATCCGCCATTCTCTCCGGCGCCACTCCGGACACAATGCCTCCATGGACCTCCGCTGGATCCCCCACCTCTCCCCCGCCTACGCCCTCGCCGTGGCGCTGCGCCGGGACGTGCTGCGCAAGCCCCTCGGTTTGGAGTTCACGGAGGCCCAACTCGCCGGGGAAGCTGCGGATCTCCACCTCGCCGCCTTCGACGGGCCGAAGCTGGTGGGCTGCCTGCTCCTGAGCGATCGCGGGAGCGGCCGCGTGCAGATGCGGCAGGTGGCCGTGCGGGAGGATCGCCAGGGCCAGGGGCTGGGCGCCCTCATGGTGTGCGAGAGCGAGGCCGAAGCCCGGCGGCGGGGCTTCGCGACGATGGTGCTCCACGCCCGCGAGACCGCGGTGCCCTTCTATTTAAAGTTGGGCTACGCGGTGGTCGGGGAGGCGTTCGTGGAAGTTGGGATTCCGCACCTGGCGATGGAAAAGGTGCTGGTCTGAGGGTTCCTGGACCCGCCGTTCCGGAGGGGTCGAGGCGCTTGGATCCAGCTCCGTGCGTCCGGCAGGCGGCGTTCTGGAAGGTCGGTGCAGGGAGTGGAGGCCCTGAAGTTGACCTTCAACGAGCACCCTGATCCGTGAAGGCCCGCTCTCCAGGGCCTTCACGGATCAGGGTGCCAGAGCGCGCAGCGCGAGTGGCCCATCGTTCTCCGAACGGGGGACGGCTTCAACACTCAGCTCGATGGCCTTCGGTGAGCGGGGCGCCCGACCCACTCTCGGCCTCGATCCAGGATCGTTCGGCCACTCGCGCTGCGCGCTCTGGCACCT
Organism: Holophagaceae bacterium; assembly: GCA_044229575.1. Taxonomy (GTDB): domain Bacteria; phylum Acidobacteriota; class Holophagae; order Holophagales; family Holophagaceae; genus JADJVL01. Next base: position 21,103 of record JBGAST010000053.1, read on the forward strand.
CGGTTCACCCTGGCCCGGAGGGCGCGGGCCAGGGTGAACCGAGGTGCTATTGAAAGATCAACCCCAACCGGCGAAGCGATCGTCGGAGGAGGACGCCGCCCTACCCCTCCAGGGCCGCCCGCAGCCGCTCCACCAGCGTCCTCAGGATCAGCACACGGCCGAAGTACTTGTCCTCCGCGGGCACCAGGGTCCAGGGGATCTCCTCGGTGCTGGTGCGCTCCAGCATGTCGCAGATGGCGGCCTCGTAGGCGGGCCACTTCTCCCGGTTGCGCCAGTCCTCGTCGGTGATCTTGAAGCGCTTGAAGGGCGTCTCGGCCCTCGCCTCGAAGCGGCGCAGCTGCTCCTCCTGGCTGATCTGCAGCCAGAACTTGGACACCACCGTGCCGTGGCGGCGGAGCTGGTCCTCGAAGACGTTGATCTCCTCATAGGCCCGCATCCAGTCCGCCTGGGCGGCGAAGCCCTCCACCCGCTCCACCAGCACGCGGCCGTACCAGGAGCGGTCGAAGATGGTGGCGCTGCCCGCCCGGGGCAGGTGGCGCCAGAAGCGCCACAGGTAGGGCTGGGCGCGCTCCTCCTCCGTGGGGGCGGCGACGGGCATGACCTTGACGCGGCCCGCGTCCAGGGCCGCGACGACCCGGCGGATCCCACCGCCCTTGCCCGCGGCGTCCATGCCTTCGAAGACGCAGACCAGGCTGCGCTTCTGGAAGGCCCGGGTGCGGGTGAGGCGCGCCAGCTCCCCCTGCCAGCGCTCCAGCTCGGTCTCGTAGGCCTTCTTCTCGATCTTCCCAGTGAGGTCCAGGGCCCGCAGGGGGTTCACCGCCTCCGCCACCTCCCGCACCGGAAGGGAAGGGACGGCGGGCCGCGGTGTCGCCTCCACGTCCAGGCGGGCCCGGAGGTGCTCCAGGATGTGGCGGCCCACGGTGATCAGCTGGTGCCGGTGGTCCGTGGCCTCCACCAGGATCCAGGGCGCTTCGGCGGTGCTGGTGAGCTGGATGGCCCTTGCGCTCACCTTGCGGAAGGTGTCGTAGCGTTCGAAGTTCTCCCAGTCCTGATTGGTGATGCGCCAGCTGGTGAGGGGATCGTCCTCGATGGCCCGCATGCGCTTCTTCTGGAGCTTCTTGGAGAGGTGCATCCAGAACTTGAGGACCACCACGCCCTCGTGCACCAGCATGGTCTCGAAGTCGCGCACCCGGTCCATCTCGCGCTCCATGCGGGCGCCGCTGATGCGCCCGAAGGCCCGGTTCACGATGGGCATGGTGTGCCAGGAGCCGTGGAAGAGGGAGATCCGCCCCTTGGGCGGCAGCATGCGCCAGAAGCGCCACATGGGCGGGCGCTCCCGCTCCTCGTCGGAGGGCTCGCGCAGGCCGTAGGTGTCGATGAAGCGGGGATCCATCCAGGCGTTCAGCACGCCGAGGGTCTCCCGCTTGCCCGCCCCCTTCACGCCCCCCACCACGACCACCACCGCGAACTTCTTCGTGGCCTTGAGGTCCATCTGGGCCTCCAGCAGGGCCTCCCGCAGGGGGCCTTCCGCCGCGTCGAACTCCTCCTTCGAAAGCGTGCGTCCCAGCTCAAAGGCTTCGAACATGGCGACCTCCGTGGATTGGGCGGAACAGCCTACTCCCGTTGGGAAGGGATAGGGGTCACCAAGCAAGGACGCCCCGAACTTCCGCACGCCGAGTGGCCCTGGGCTAGAGTGCTGCCATGCGAATCCATCCCGTTCCCGTCTTCGCCGCCTGCAGCCTCGCGTGCCTCCTCCTCCCGGGCTGCCGGCCCCCTGCGACAGCCTCCGGTCCTGCCGCGAAGGCCCCCGAGCCCACCACGACCCGGGCCGACCTCAAGCTGATCCAGCCGGCCCTGCGCACCGCTCCGCCCCTGCCCGCTCAGCCCGCCGCCACGCGGACCGCGGGGATCTTCGGGCGCGTGGTGACGGAAGTGACCGTTGACGAGGCGGGCCAGACCGCCGGCGTCCGCGTCCTGTCCGGGCCGGAGGAACTGCGCGCGGTCACCGTGGCCTGGGCGCGGAAGCTGGTGTTCTCACCCGGCTCGCTCGGCGGCGTGCCGAAGGTGTTCCGGATGAAGGCGGCGGTGCTGTGGTCTGAGGAGGGGCGGACCTATGAGGTCGTGCTGCCGAAGTCGGCGGCGGGGTGGGAGTAGGAAGGCGGCCGGGCACATTCAGGCGGCCGTGCCTGAATCGATCGGCCACGACGCTGCGCGTCTGGCACCTCGCTCCGCGATGGCCGGAAGGGCGCGGCCATCGTGGAGCGGGGTGCTCTGTTGAACACCTTTCATGGAGGCAGACCGATCGGGCGGGCCGGTCCTCGGCGGTTGAGATCTCCATCCTTTCCAGACGAATGAAGCACAACGCCTGGTCGGCATCCGAATGATGGAAGGTTGGTAAACAGAGCACCCTTTCGGATGCGCGTTCGCGCCCTCTGCGAAC
>JBGAST010000054.1:0-23541 GCA_044229575.1 Holophagaceae bacterium
ATGGAGTCCAACTGGGGGGAGACCCGCACCGAGAAGCGGAATGAACGGCTCTCCTTCGGCTCCAAGCTGTGGGTCAAGAACCGCAACGGGGGCATCAAGGTCACCGGCTGGGAGAAGGAGGAGGTTGCCCTCGTCGCCCAGATCCGCGATTCGGAACAGCGCCGGGTGGATCTGGTCCTGAGCCGGAAGGGTTCGGACCTCGACATCGAGGCGGTCTTTCCCCAGGTGAAGACTTTCGGGTTCTTCTTCGGGGACGTCCGCAGCCCCCGCTGCGAGATGAGCCTGCAGGTCCCCAAGCGGGTCCTCGGCCACTTCCGCACCACCAACGGGAGCGTCACCGCCCAGAACCTGGACGGCTACGCCCGGTGCGAGGCCACCAATGGCGCCATCAAGGTCTTCGAGGTGAAGGGCGAGGTCTTCGCCGAGACCACCAACGGCGGCATCGAAGCCCGGAACCTCTTTGCCCGCATCAAGGGGGGCACCACCAACGGCAAGATCCTGCTCCTCGACGTCCTCGGCGGCATCCAGATGGAGACCACCAACGGCGGCATCGTGGCCCGCAATCTGGACGGCTGGGGCGAAGGCATCCGGCTGGAGACCACCAACGGGGGCATCGAGGTGGAGCTGGGCAAGGCCAGCGGCGATCTCATCGCCGAGAACAGCAACGGCGGCCTCGACATCAAGGTCTCGGGCGCGGAGGTCATCGAGCTCCACAAGCACAACGCCCACGTGAAGATTCCCGGCAAGGTCCAGCGCATCGAGCTGGAGACCACCAACGGCGGCATCAAGGTCAAGTAGGTCCGGCGGTTCATTCCCCCACCCTGGCAATCCATCCCTCAGGAGCCTCCATGCGCCCCAGCCTCGCCCTCGGCCTGTCCTGCCTCGCGGCCCTCTCCCTGGCGGCGGGCAGCCGCACGGAGCACCGGTCCTTCAAGCTGGCCTCCGGAGCCAGCCTCACCGTGCGGACCGCCAACAGTCCCATCACCGTGAAGGGCTGGGACAAGGAAGAGGTCGCCCTGCAGGCGGACATCTTCGACACCGAAGAGCGCCCGGTGAAGGTGGAGGCCCGGGAAGGCGCCGGAAAGCTCGAGATCGAGGCGGTCTTCACCAGGGCCGAAGGCTGGGGCTGGACCATGGGGCGCGGCCCCTCCTGCGCCTTCACCCTCTCCGTGCCCCGGCGCCTCGAGGCGGAGTTCCGCACGAGCAACGCGCCCCTGACGGTCTCGAACCTCAACGGCCGGCTGGTCTTCCGGACCTCCAACGCGCCGATGAACCTCACCGCCCTCGGCGGCGACGTGGAAGCCCGCACGAGCAACGCCCCCCTCGTCGCCCGGGAGGTGTCCGGGGACCTGCGCGGTTCCACCAGCAACGCGCCCCTCCGGCTTGAGAACGTCACCGGGGGCCTGGACTTCAGCACCAGCAACGGCTCCGTGAACGCCAAGGGGCTGGACGGCCAGGGCCGGGGCATCCGGCTCACCACCAGCAACGGCTCCATGACCGTGGAGCTGGGGAAGGCCGCCGGCGAGCTGGTGGCCCACACCAGCCGCCACGAGGCCATCAGCTTCCACCGCAGCGGCGCCGAGCAGGTGGAGATCGACAAGGGCCAGATGCGGGCCAAGCTGCCGGGCTCCAGCCAGCGCATCGAGCTGAAGACCAGCAACGGCGGGATCGAGATCCGCTGACCTGCAGGGGCTAAGCTGGAGGCATGCGGGACTTCTCCCTCCTCAGGTTCCTCCCCGGCGCACTTCTCGCGCTGGCGGCCTTCCAGCCGCTGGCGGGCCAGGGACCGTCACAGGTGGAAATCCAGGACCGCCGCCTGGCCAATGGCATGCGGGTGCTGGTGGTGGAGCGCCCCGCCGGCGGCGCCGTCCATGCCCGGCTCTTCCTCCGCACCGCCACCGCGCCACCCGCCCTGGCGGTGGTGACGGCCCACAGTCTCTTCGGAGTCCTGGGGCCGGAGGATGGGCCCGGACCGGAGGCCGATCTGGAAGCCCTGCTGCTCAAGGAGGAAGGTCTCCGGGAGGAGCTCCGGCTGGCGGCCCTGAAGCGGGGGCGGGGCAGCGAGAGCGCAGGCCCCGATCTTGCGGAACTGCACCGGGCCTCGATGGCGGAGCTCCGCTCTCGGATGCTTCCCCTGGACGGCTTCGACCGCCTCGATGGCCTGGGGGCCGCGCGGCGCGGGATCCACGCCGGAGTGGACCATCTGGACTACGGGCTGGATCTCCCGGCGGCGGCCTTTGCCGGCTGGTGCGAGGCGGAGGCGGGGAGGCTCCAGGCCCTGCGGCTGTCCCATCTGCCCTTCTACCGGGAACAGGCCCTGCGGGACGCCATCACCGGGGGCGACCCGGCGAAGGCTGCTTTTCTCGCCGTCGCCTTCCCGGGCCACCCCTACGTCCAGGAGGCCGAGGGGCTTTCCCGGGCCCTGGAAGCCGTCCGGCTCGACGACGCCCGGGCCTTCGCGCGTCGCGCGGTCCATCCGGAATCGGTGGCCCTGGTGCTGGTGGGGGACCTGACCGCGGACCGGGCGATGCCCATCCTCGAAAGCACCTTCGGCCTCCTGTCCAGCGAGTACCGGGGGACACCGGCAGAGTCCCCGCCGGCGGAGGCCGCGCCCGGGGCCCGCAGGTTGCAGGCCACCTTGCCGGGCGAACCCCGGCTTCTCATGGGCTGGCGGCTCCCCCCCCGCGGGCATCCGGATTTCCTCGGTCTCCAGGTCCTGGCGAAGCTGCTCGCGGGGGGCCCCAGCTCCCGGCTGCGCTGGGGGCCCCTGGGGGAACGCGGGATCCTCGGGAGCCTGAAGGTCGCCCTGGGCGAGCCCGGCTCCCGGGACGGCGGCCTGCTGACCCTCGAGGCGACCGCCGGCGAGGGCCACAGCCTCGGGGAGGTCGAGCAGGCACTGATCTCGGAGGTGCTCCGCATCCAGCAGGAGCCCATCCAGGAGGAGGAGGTGGCGGGTGCCCAGCGCCTCCTCCTCCTGGAGACCCTGCTCCAGCAGGAGGACGCCGCGGCCTTTGCCCAGTCCCTGGGGGAGGCGTGGAGCGAGGCCGGTTCCTGGCAGGCGGCCCTTCTGGATCCCGCCCGCCTGAAGTCCTGGGGCTCGGAGGAGCTTCGGCGGTTGGCCCGCACCTACCTGTCCAGCGAGCGCAGCGTGACGACCCTCGTGGAACCGGACCTGCTGACCAGCAACGAGGATCCGCTGGATGTCCGCCTCGTGGAGGCCATCCGGCAGATGGCCCGCCGCCGGATGGACGATCCCGCCGCCGTGGATGCCCTGGTCCGCCAGACCATTCGGCAGCTAAGGATGCTGCCCAGGGCCGAACGGGAGAGCGCCCTCCTGCTCCTCAAGCCCGCGGAACGGCCATGATCCTGCGGCTCCTGGCCTGTTCCCCCGCCCTGGTCCTGTCGGCCCAGAGCCCCCGGGCCCTGGTGCTGCCCAACCATCTCCCCGTGGTCATCACCGAGGACCTGGGCCGGCCGGTGGCGCGGGCGCGGCTCCGCTTCATCCTGCCGCCGCAGCGCAGCGCCCTGGCGGCCTTCGCCATGGAGGTCCTCGACCGCAGCGCGACGGGTTCCCATTCCCGGGGGTCCTTCGACCGGGCCCTCGATCATGCGGGCCTCTCCCTGCGGCGGAGCCAGGACGCGGGCTCCGTGGCCTGGGAGCTCGTGGGCCCGCCCCAGAGCCTGGACAAGGGCCTCGCCCTGCTCGCCGACCAGGTGATGCGGCTCCAGCTCGACGGCACCGCCGTGGAGCGCGCGAGGCTGCGCCTCTACCGGGACCTCCAGGGCCGCAGTCCCTCACAGCGGGCCCTGCTGCGCGCCCGCGCCCGCCTCGGGGCGGCGGAAGGCCCGCCTCCGGATGAAGCCCTCCTGAGCCTCACCGGGGAAGCCGAGATCGAGGCCTTCCTGCGGGAGCTCTTCCGCCCCCGCAACGCCGTCCTCTCCATCGAAGGGGCTCTCACCGAATCCCAGGCCAGCACCGCCGCCTTCCTGCATTTCGGGACCTGGCCCGACCGGCCCGCGGCCGGCCCGGTCCCCCCCGAGGCCCCGGCGCCCCGGCTCACCCTCGTGCCCGGCGGTGCCTCCCTGGCCTGGCTGGGCCTGGACCTGGCGGCCACCCCCGTCGCCTTCCGGGAGCTGCTGGCCCTCGCCGCCCCCCGGACCACGTCCTCCGGCGCGGAGCTCGAAGTCCATCCCGGCGGTTTCGCCCTGCAGCGCTCCGGAGGGAACCCGCTGGAGTCCCTGGGCTCCCTGCAGGCCGACCTGGCGGGCCTGGCCGGGAAGGGGCTCAGCGCGCCCCAGTTCGAGGCGGCGAAACGCCGCTACGCCTCGGCCGAGGCCACGCTCGGCCTCCATCCCGCCGATCTGGAACTGCGGGGGTCCGCCGCCCGGGCGCTGTCCGCGGAGATCGCCCGGATGGATCTCGAAACCTTCAACGGCATCCTGCGGAAGGCCTTCGCAGGCTCCCATCAGCACGCGGTGCTGGTGGGCCTGACCACCAAGGACGGCACGGACCCGCGCCTGGAGCCCTTCGGCGAGCCGGAGGTCTGGTTCGACGCCAAAGGCGCCTTCGTTCACCGGACCAAGCCCAAGCCGAACTGAGGCTGCCTACGGGGTGACGCCGAAGCGCGCCGCCAGATCCAGGTAGCGCGCGCGGATGCCCTCAATGACCGCCGCAGGCAGGTGGGGCGCCGGGGGCTGCTTGTTCCAGTCCGGCAGGCTCTCCAGGTAGTCCCGGAGGAATTGCTTGTCCAGGCTGGGGGGATTGGCCCCGGGCTTCCAGGTGTCCGCCAGCCAATAGCGCGACGAATCCGGCGTGAGGGCCTCGTCGATGAGGATCACGCCCCCCGCGGGGTCGAGGCCGAACTCGAACTTGGTGTCGGCTAGGAGGATGCCCCGTTCCGCCGCCAGTTCCGAGCCGCGCTGGTAGAGGGCCAGGCTCAGGCCCCGCAGCCGGGCGGCCAGATCGGCGCCGAGGAGCTCCGCCATGTGCTCGAAGGGGATGTTCTGGTCATGGCCGGTCTCGGCCTTGGTGGAGGGGGTGAAGATCGGCGCCGGAAGCCGGTCGGCAAGCCTCAGGCCCGCCGGGAGGGGGATGCCGCAGACTGTGCCGCCGGCCTGGTACTCCTTCCACCCCGAGCCCGCGAGGTAGCCCCGCACCACGCACTCCACGGGGATCGGATCGGTCTTCTTCACCAGGATGGCCCGGCCCTTCAGCACCTCGGCGAAGGCCTCCAGCTCGGCGGGGAAGTCCTCCACCCGCGCGGCGCGGAGGTGGTTGGGCACGATGTCGGAGGTGGCGAGGAACCAGTAGTTGGCCACCTGGGTGAGGATGCGGCCCTTGCCGGGAATGCCCTCGGGCAGGACGCAGTCGAAGGCGCTGATGCGGTCGGTGGCCACGATGAGCAGCTTGCCGCCCAGATCGTAGACATCCCGCACCTTGCCCCGGCGGAAGACGGGGAAGGGCAGATCGGTGGCGAGAAGCGTGGTTTCGGGCATGCAGCCATTCTCCCGGGGAGACGCCGGGCTGTCAGCCGCGGATGTCCGGGCCCCGGCCTGGGTTCCGGGGCCTTCAGCGCAGCCCGTTCCGGAGCTTGAACTCCGGCCACTCGGCCTTGAGGCGCAGGAAGGCTTGCACGTCCGGGCAGAGCAGGAAGGGGTTGGTCTCCCGCTCCCAGGCCAGGGTGGAGCTGGGGCGGGCGCCATAGTCGTGGCCTGGCCAGAGCGTCGTCTGGGGCGGCCACACCCGCAGGAGGCGCTGCAGGCTTTCCCATTCCACCCGGGCGTCGGCGTCGCTGGCGGTGCCGCCGACCTTGCCCACGAAGAGCAGGTCGCCGGTGAGGCCGGCGTCCAGGCCTTCCACCAGGAAGGCGAGGTGGTCCGGGAAGTGCCCCGGCACGTGCCAGACCCGGAGGGTGAAGGCGCCGAAGGGCACGGTGTCCCCGTCCCGCAGTTCCAGGTCCACGGTTCCGGGATGGCCCGGTCCGCCCGCCACGAGGGCCCCGGTGAGGGCCTTGGCCTCGGCGTTCCCGTGGCTGTGGTCCGGGTGGCCGTGGGTGTTCAAGATGTGGGTGATGCGCAGTCCCTGGGCCATGGCCCGGGCCACCAGCCCGGCGGGATCGAAGGAGGGATCCACCAGGATCCCCGCCCCGGCCGTCCGGTCCCCCAGGAGGTAGCCGAAGTTCCGGTCACCACCCACCCGCACCTGCTCGAAGACGAAGCGCATGATCCGGCCTCCCGGGCGATCCCAGGGGCAGCGTACCGGGAGGCGGCGGCCCTGTCCGCCGCGCGGCGTGCGGCCCGTCACATCCCGCTCCCGGAGCGCCGGGGATGGGACCAGGCTGGTGGTGCCGGCCCGGATTCAACCTGGGGCCGGGAAGGGAGGCCACCCATGCGCGCCTGCACCCACGGAGCGGAAACCACGCCGCTGATCCAGGTGGAGGGGATCTGGGCGAAGCTGGAATGCGTGAATCCGACGGGGAGCGTGAAGGACCGGATCGCGCGGTACATCCTCTCCCGGAGCGTGGCCCTCGGCCTCCTGCGGCCCGGGATGGAGATCATCGAGGCCACCAGCGGCAACACCGGCATCGCCCTGGCGCACTTCGGCCGGGCCCTGGGCTGCAGGGTCACCATCGTGATGCCGGAAAACATGACGGAGGAACGCAAGGAGGCCATCCGCGCCCTGGGGGCCGAGCTGGTGCTCTGCTCCCAGGCGGGAAGCTTCAAGGAGGCCGCGCAGGTCCGGGACCGGCTGGCGGCGGAGCGGGGCGCCTTCAATCCGGACCAGTTCTCCAATCCCCTCAACGTGGCCTGCCACCGGGAGACCACGGGGCGGGAACTCCTGCTCCAGCTGGAGGCGGAGGGCCTGGGCCTGCCGGACGCCTTCGTGGCCGGCGTCGGGACCGGAGGCACGCTGATCGGCGTGGGCCAGGCGCTCCGGGAGGCGAACCCGAAAGCCCTGATCGTGGCGGTGGAGCCCGAGGAATCGGCGGTGATGAGCGGCGGCGCCGCCGGCCCCCACGGGATCTACGGCATCGGCGATGGGTTCATCCCCGCCCTGGCCGGCGATGGGCAGGGCGGCCTGCATCCCCTCATCGGCGAGGTCATCCGGATCCCCGGCGGTGCGGCCCGCGAGGCCGCCCGGCGCATCGGCGAGGACCACGGCTACTGCGTGGGGATCTCCTCCGGGGCCAACTTCCTGGCGGCGCAGCAGCTCCTCCGCCGCGGCCTGCGGGTGGCCACGGTGTTCGCCGACAGCTACGCCAAGTACGCCTCGGAAGGGCTCCACCACTGCCAGCCCGGCCGCTGCCCCTACGAGCATGTCTCCGTGCTGGACCCGATCCTGGCCCGCCAGGGGCACGCCCCTGCGGCCACGCCGGTCGGGGCGGCCGCCGGGTGAAGCTCAGGCCAGTTCCGGCAGCCGCCTCGGCGTGGGGGCGGTCCAGTGGAGGGCGGCGCGCTGCAGCAGGTAGCGGTTCTGGATGGCCACCCAGCGGGCGAGTTCGGCTTCCCGCACGTCGCCCTGGGGGGTGGCGGGCAGTCCGTCCTGCTCGATGAAGGCCCTAGCCTCGGCGCCGCTCACCCCCAGCAGGGCGGGCAGCTCGTCGAAGGCGTGGATCCGCCCCCCCGGGTCCGGGAGGAGCAGGCGGTGGTCGAAGGTCTCCTTGAGCACGGCGCGGGCGAAGACCGGGTCCAGCTCCAGGGCCGCGTCGAGGTGGGGGAAGGGGTCGCCGCCCAGGAGGCTCGCCGCCTGGCCGGCGCCCAGGTGGGCCTGGGCCTGGAGGGGATCCAGCTTGAGGGCCGCCTTGAAGGCCTCCAGGGCCTCCTTGGGGCGTTCGAGGTGGAGCAGGGCCTCCCCCCGCCGGATGTGGGCTTCGCTGTTCCGGGGCTCTTCCTTGGCCCAGCGCGTGCCAGTCTCGAGACTCTCCGCCACCATGCCCTGATTGCGCAGGAGCCGGGTGAGCCAGGCCAGGGCCCCCGCGTGGCGCGGGCTGAGGAGCAGCAGGCGCTCCAGGAATTCCAGGGCCCGTCGGGGCTCGCCCTCCTGGTCCAGGCGCTGGGCCCAGTCCAGCAGGATGTCCACCTGCCGCTGGACCGGGTGGTTCAGGGTGCAGCGGCGCTCGTCCACGGGGTGCAGGACCTGGGTCTGGACCCAGGTGTAGCGGCCCGGGTGGCGGCCCTCCGCCGTGGCCAGCTCGTCCTCCACGGCGCGGATGATCACCTTCAGCCCCCGGTCCCAGAGGGGCGGCAACGGCATCTGGACATGGGTCTGCAGCTCCTTCTTCAGGGGAGCCAGCGCGTCGCTGGCGCGGCCCAGGTGCAGCCGGATGCGCAGGAGGGCCGGCCCCGCCGGGTCCGCCCCCGTGTAGCCCACCCGCAGGGCCAGCTCCCCCGTATCCGGGTCGAAGCCGTCCAGGAGCAGGAATCGCAGGGAAGCTCGCGCCATCCCCGAAGGGTATCAATTGACCCCGCCGGGACGGACGGGGAATCATGGCCCATCGACTCCCGGGAGTACCATGCCACGCCTCTCCGCCCCCCTGTTCGCCCTTGCCCTCCTGGGCCTCCCTGCTTCCGCTGGGGAGGTGGGCCTCTTCGCCGACAAGCTCCAGGGCAAGTCCCAGGTGGATGCCGCCGGCAACCGCTACGACGCCGTGAGCCCCAGCGGCTTCGGCATCCGCGCCGCCTACACCCTCATCAACCTGAAGGTGGCCGAGATCGGCATCACGGCCTCCTACCATCCCGAGTCCGAAGCGGACCTCATCCTGAAGAGTCCTCTCAACGTGACCACCCGGGGCCGCATGGGGGTTTCCTACGGGGCCATCGGCGCGCAGGTGGACTGGAAGTTCCTGGTGAGCATCCACGCCGGCCTGGAGATGCGCCACGAGCGGCTGGCCTGGAGCGGGCTGGCCTCCGGCAACGGCTCCAGCACCCTGGACCGCCCCTGGGCCCGGGTGGGCTTCGGATTCAGCCTCCCCGTGCCCGTGCTCTCCCCCATCATCCGCCTGGAATTCGCGGCGCCCCTGCGCAAGCAGGATGGCAACCTGCTCTCCTCCGGCGACACCCGCGAAGCCCTGGCGCCCCAGGCTCAGGGAGCCATCTACATCGGCGTGCGCTTCTAGGCGCACTTTTTTCCTGGCGGTACTGCGGCTATCATTCCGGGATTCCAGAGGAAGCATGCAGCTCCGCATCATGGGTTGTTCCGGCGGCGAGGCCGACGGCGAGCGCCTCACCGGCTTGCTCGTCAACGGCACCGTGGCCATCGACGCCGGTTCCATCACCCAGGCGCTCACGGTGGACGAGCAGATCCGCATCCGCCACATCTTCATCAGCCATTCCCACCTGGATCACATCTGCACGCTGCCCTTCTTCACCAAGAACTTGTTCGGGCACATCGAGGATCCGGTGGAGATCCACGCCCTGCCCGAAACCCTGGACGTGCTGCGCCGCCATCTCTTCAACGACGAGCTCTGGCCGGACTTCAGCGTCATCCCCAGCCCCGACAAGCCCATCATCCGCTACACGGAGATCGAGCCTGAGAGGGTGTACGAAGTGGAGGGCCTGGCCATCACTCCAATCCGGGTGAACCACCTCGTGCCCTGCGTGGGCTACAAGGTGGACGACGGCAAGAGCGCCTTCATCTTCACCTCCGACACGGCCGAGACCGACCGCATCTACGAGATCGCCAACGCCACCAAGCACCTGAAGTATTTCATCACCGAGGCCAGCTTCCCCAACGAGCAGGCCTGGCTGGCCGAGGCCAGCAAGCACCTCACCCCCAACAAGCTGGGCCAGGAACTGAAGAAGCTCGCCGCCGACGTGCCCGTGGGGATCTACCACCTGACTCCCGGCGACAAGCCCGTGATGCTGCCCCAGCTGAAGGCCATCCCCGACAAGCGCATCCGCCTGCTGGAGCAGAACGCGGTCCTGGAATTCTGACGGTCCGGAGTGGCCGGAGACCGACGGCCTACGCCTGGAACTCGTCCCGCAGCGCCTGCAGGGAAGGCGCGTAAAGCTCCCTCAGCCGGGCGGCCAGGGCCGGCAGCGCCGCGAGGTTGCCGTCCCGGGCGGCGACCTCGGCTTCCGAAGCGACCTCGGCGAAGCGCTTGAGCCCGAGGTTCCCGCCGCCGCCCTTGGCGCTGTGGGCGTGGATGCGGGCCTCCTCCAGGTTCCCGGTCCGCAGGGCCTCTTCGAGACCCTGGATCCGGAGCGCCATCTCCTCCTCGAAGAGGACGATCATTTCCTGGGGGATGTCCGGGCCGAAGGTCGCGAGGGTCTTCAGAGGGGCGGGATCGAGGAGGGGCGGATCCGTCATGGGAGCCCATGATGGGTCCGCCTCCAATCCAAGACAACGGAAATGGGAAGGGCCGGCGGAGCCGGCCCTTCCTGGAGGGAAGCGGGCTCAGTACCCGTGGCCGCCGGGGTGGCCCGAGGCCTGGATGCGGACGAGGCTGACGTCCAGGGCCGCCTGGGCCTCCGCCAGGTCGTGCTCGGTTTGGGCCTCCTTCAGGAGCTTGAGGGCGTGGACCCGGTCGGCCTCGGCCTGGGAGGGGTCGATCATGTCCACGGTCTCCGAATCCCGGGCCAGGATGGTGACGTGGTCCGGTCCGACCTCGGCGAAGCCGCCGAAGACCGTGAGCCAGTGGCGCTCCCCCTCCTGGGTGTAGTACACGAGCCCGTTGCCCAGGGGCGTCATCACCGGCGTGTGGCCGGGCAGGATGCCGTAGTAGCCGCGGTGCTCCGAAGGGAAGGAGACCTCGGAGACCCAGGCGGAGAACACGCGCCGCTGGGGCGTGACCACTTCGAGCTGGATGGGTTCGGCGGACATGGGCTTTCCTTAGACCGAGGCGGCCATTTTTTCCGCCTTCTCCACGGCCTCCTCGATGGTGCCGACGAGGTAGAAGGCCTGCTCGGGCAGGTGGTCCCACTTGCCGTCGCAGATCTCCGCGAAGCCCTTGATGCTGTCCTCGAGCTTCACGTACTTGCCCGCCATGCCCGTGAACTGCTCGGCCACGAAGAAGGGCTGGGAGAGGAAGCGCTGGATCTTGCGGGCCCGCGCCACGACGAGCTTGTCGTCGTCGGAGAGCTCGTCCATGCCCAGGATGGCGATGATGTCCTGGAGCTCCTTGTACTTCTGGAGGATGGACTTCACGCGCATGGCGGTGTTGTAGTGGTGGTCGCCGAGGATGCGGGGATCCAGGAGGCGCGAGGTCGAGGCCAGGGGATCCACCGCCGGGTAGATGCCCAGGGAGGCGATCTCGCGGCTCAGGTTGGTGGTGGCGTCCAGGTGGGCGAAAGTGGTGGCGGGAGCGGGGTCCGTGTAGTCGTCGGCGGGCACGTAGACCGCCTGCACGGAGGTGATGGAGCCCTTCTTCGTGGAGGTGATGCGCTCCTGGAGCACGCCCATCTCCGTGGCCAGGGTGGGCTGGTAGCCCACCGCCGAGGGCATGCGGCCCAGGAGGGCGGACACCTCGGCGCCGGCCTGGGTGAAGCGGAAGATGTTGTCCACGAAGAGCAGCACGTCCTTGCCCTCCTGGTCGCGGAAGTACTCGGCCACCGTCAGGCCGGTCAGCGCCACGCGGGCGCGGGCGCCGGGCGGCTCGGTCATCTGGCCGTAGATCAGGGCCACCTTGCTCTTGGAGAGATCGTTCTTGTCGATGACGCCCGAGTCCATCATCTCGTGCCAGAGGTCGTTGCCCTCGCGGGTGCGCTCGCCGACGCCGGCGAAGACGGAGTAGCCGCCGTGGCCCTTGGCGATGTTGTTGATGAGCTCCATGATCAGCACGGTCTTGCCCACGCCGGCGCCGCCGAAGAGGCCGGTCTTGCCGCCCTTGGCGTAGGGCTCCAGCAGGTCGATGACCTTGATGCCCGTCTCGAACATCTCGGAGGTGGTGTTCAGCTCGTCGTACTTGGGGGCCTCGCGGTGGATGGGCAGGGTCATCTTGTGGCCGATGGGGCCCCGCTCGTCCACGGGCAGGCCCACCACGTTCATGATGCGGCCCAGGGTCTCGGGGCCCACGGGGACGTTGATGGGGGCGCCGGTGTCGCGCACCACCTGGCCGCGGATCATGCCCTCGGTGGGCTGCATGGCCACGCAGCGGACGCGGTTCTCGCCCAGGTGCTGCTGGACCTCCAGGGTCACCGAAGCGGTGGCCTTGGTGGCCGGATCGACGATGTCGGTGAGCAGGGCGTTCATGATCTCGGGCAGCTGGCCGTCGAACTCGACGTCCACGGCGGGACCGACGATGGCGATCACGCGGCCGGTGTTCGTGTTGGACATGGGGACCTCTGGGCGGATGAGTGGCGGGTGGGGGCTTGGGTCAGGCAGGTCAGGCGTTCGCGCCGGACACGATCTCGATGATCTGGTTCGTGATGGAGGCCTGGCGGATCTTGTTCATGGTGAGGGTCAGCTTGGCGATCATGTCGCCGGCGTTGCTGCTGGCCTTGTCCATGGCGGCCATGCGGGCGCCGTGCTCGGAGGCGCTGCTCTCCAAGAGGGCCCGGAGGATCTCCGTCTCCACGAAGCGGGGCAGGAGGGCCTCCAGGGTCGTGTTGGGATCCGGCTCGAGGAGGTGGGCGGTCTCGGACTTGGCGTCCACGGCCGGCGCGTCCAGCTCCATGGGGAAGACGCGGATCACCATGGGCTCCTGGCTCATGGCGGAGTGGAACTCGTTGTAGACCATGTAGAGGGCGTCGATTTCGCCGGCCTGGTACTGCTTGGCGGCGTCGTCGGAGACCTCCCGGCTCACGCGCTCGAGACCCGTCAGCGGGATGCCGAGGTACTCCTTGTGGATCGCGAAGCCGTGCTTGCGCGCGTAGTCCGCGGCGCGCTTGCCCACCACGTCCAGCACCACCGTCTCCTTGGGCCTGCCCTGGAGGAAGGCGCTGGCGACCTTCATGACGTTGGCGTTGAAGCCGCCGCAGAGGCCCTTGTCGGAGGCCACGAAGACGACCCGGATCCGCTGCTCCGCCCGGGGGTTCAGGAACAGCTGCGCCTCGGGGCCGAGCTGGAGGTGCTCGGCGGCGACGTGCCCCTTGAAGCGGCCCACGACGCTCCGGGCGACGTCGCGCATCTTCACCGCGTAGGGACGCAGGGATACCAGGCGCTCCTGGGACTTCCGCAGTTTGACCGCGGAAATCATCTTCATGGCCTTGGTGACCTGCTGGGTGTTCTTGACCGAGCGGATGCGCCGCCGGATGTCCTGGAGGCCGGCCATGGCTTAAGCTCCGGCGGGCGCGTTCAAGGCGGCCATGAAGCCTTCCTTGAAGGCGGCGACCTGGCCCTTGAGGGCCGACTTGGCGTCGTCGCTCAGGGCCTTCGTGTCCTTGATTCCGCGCAGCACCTCGGGGGCGTTGATGTCGAGGTACTCGAGGAACTCCTTCTCGAAGCGGCGGACCTGGGGCGTCGGGACGTCGTCCACGTATCCGTTGGTGGCCATCCAGATGGACGCCACCTGCTTCTCCACGGGCATGGGCTGGTACTGGCCCTGCTTGAGGATCTCCACCAGGCGCGCGCCGCGGTTCAGCTGGGCCAGGGTCGCCTTGTCGAGATCCGACCCGAACTGGGCGAAGGCGGCCAGCTCGCGGAACTGGGCGAGGTCCAGCTTGATGGTGCCGGCCACAGACTTCATGGCCTTGATCTGGGCGGAACCGCCCACGCGGCTCACGGAGATGCCCACGTTCACCGCTGGGCGGACGCCGGCGTTGAAGAGGTCGGATTCCAGGAAGATCTGGCCGTCGGTGATCGAGATGACGTTGGTGGGAATGTAGGCGGAGACGTCGCCAGCCTGGGTCTCGATGACGGGCAGGGCGGTGAGGGAGCCCGCGCCGCGCTCGTCGGAGAGCTTGCAGGCGCGCTCCAGCAGGCGGCTGTGGAGGTAGAACACGTCACCGGGGTAGGCCTCGCGGCCGGGGGGACGGCGCACCAGCAGGGAGATCTCGCGGTAGGCGGCGGCCTGCTTGGAGAGGTCGTCGTAGATGCAGAGCACGTGGCCGCCAGGGATGTCCTTGCTGGCGGGCTGGCCGTTGGGGCCGTGCCACATGAAGTACTCGCCCAGGGCGGCGCCGGTCATGGGAGCCAGGAAGAGCATGGGGGCGGGCTCGGACGCGGTGGCCGAGACCACGATGGTGTGCTTCAGGGCATCGTGGGCCTCGAGGGTCTTCACCACCTGGGCCACGGTGGAGCGCTTCTGGCCGATGGCGACGTAGATGCAGATGACCCCGGTGTCTTTCTGGTTGATGATCGTGTCCACGGCGACGGCGGTCTTGCCGGTCTGGCGGTCGCCGATGATCAGCTCGCGCTGGCCGCGGCCGATGGGGATGAGGGAGTCGATGGCCTTGAGGCCCGTCTGCATGGGCTCGTGCACGCTCTTGCGGTCCACGATGCCCGGCGCGATCTGCTCGATGGGGTTCAGCTTGGCGGCCTGGATGGGGCCCTTGCCGTCGATGGGCTCGCCCAGGGCGTTGACCACGCGGCCGACGAACTGGGGGCCGACGGGCACGGACATGATCTTGCCCGTGCGCTTGACCGTGTCGCCTTCCTTGATGGCGTCCGAGCTGCCCAGGATGATGATGCCGACGTTGTCCTCCTCCAGGTTGAAGGCGAGGCCCATGACGCCCTTGGTCATCTCCAGCAGCTCGCCGGCCATGACCTTCTCCAGGCCGTGGGCGCGGGCGATGCCGTCGCCGACGCTGATGACCGTGCCGACTTCGGCCACGTCCACCTGGGCGTCGAAGCCCTCGATCTGGCTGCGGATGATGCGGGAGATCTCTTCCGCGCGGATGTCCATGAAGTCCTCCGGAAACTGGTATTGAAAGTCGGGATTAGGCGGAAAGCAGCTGGAGCTTCAGGAGCCGCAGGCGGCCCTGGAGCGAGGCGTCGAAGACGGTGGAGCCCACCTGCACCTTGACGCCTCCGAGGAGGGAGGGGTCCTGGGCGGCCACCAGGCGGATGGACTTGCCGGTCCGCGCGGAGAGGGAGGCCTGGAGCGCCCTGGACTGGGTGTCGCTGAGGGGCTGGGCGGTGCTCACCCGGGCCTCCACCACGCCGGCCCGCTCGTCCACCAGCTCCCGGAAGGCCGTCTCGATCTCATGGATGAGGGTGAGGCGGGCATTCTCGGTCACCACACGGAAGAAGTTGCAGAGGGTGACGCCCACGCCGGCCTGGCGGAGCACCATCTCGAAGACCACGGCCTTCTGCTTGGGCACCACCAGGGGGTTGAGCACGAGGCGGGTGAGGTCGGCGCTGCCCTTCACCAGGGAGGTCACCTCCCCCAGCTCGTGCTGGAGGATCATCAGATTGCCCTGGGCCTCGCCGATCTCGACGAGGGCCTTGGCGTAGCGGCGCGCGGCGAGTCGGTTGCTCACTGGAGGCCTCCGGAAGTGGTGCCGACCTGCTGGATGGCGCGGTCGATGGCGTTCGAGGCGGTGGCGCCCTGGAGCTGGGCCTGGAGGCGCTTGGTGGCGCCCTCCACCGCCAGCTCGGCGACGAGGGCCCGGAGCTCGGCCTCGGCGGAGCGCTGATGGGCGGCGATGTCGGCCTGGGCCTGGGCCAGGATGGTCGCGGCTTCCGCCCGGGCGGCCTCGATGATTCGGGCCTTCTCCGCGGCGGCGTCAGCGTCGGCTTTGGCCAGGATGCCGTCCAGCTCCGCCTGCAGGCCCTCCATCCGTTCCGCCAGCTGCCTCATCTGGGCTTCGCCCTCGGCCTTGTCCTTCTCGGCCTGGGCCAGGCGTTCCTCGACGTCCTTCGTGCGGGCCGCGAAGGCACGGGACAGGGCGCCCTTGAGGATCACGAACAGGAGCAGCGCGAAGATGATGAAGTTCAGGACCTTCACGCCGTTTTGCCTGGCGGAGTCCAGTTCCCAGCCGAAGAGCTTGATCGGGGGGCCGTGGTGGGCGCCTGCGGCGTGGCCATCGCCGTGGGGAGCGGCGTGTCCGGGCGCAGCCTCATGGCCCTCGGCCCTGGGAGCGTCATGGCCCTCGGGCTTCTGGGCCTCATGGCCTTCGGTCCTGGGGGCTTCGTGGCCCTGGGCGGCTGAGGCGGGGGGCTCCGGCGCGTGCTGGGCCGCCAGGGGCGCGGCTGCGAGGGCGGCGCCGAGGATGATCGCGGGGAGGAGGCGGTTCGGCTTCATCGTCAGGCCTGCTTCAGGAGGTGCTGGACCATGGAGTCGGAAAGGGCGTCCACCTGGGCGGTGAGCTCGGTCCGGGCCTTCTCCTGCTGGGCGCGCAGGGAGTCCAGGGCCAGCTCGCGGTGGCCGGAGGCCTTGGTGCGGGCCTCGTCGAGGAGGGTCTGCCGCTCCTTCGAGGCGGCCTCGGACAAGGCCTTCTTGTGGGCGAAGGCCTGGGTCCGGAGGTCCTTGAGCCGGGCGTTGTACTCCCCCTGCCGGGCCTCCACCGCCGCGGCGGCCGCCGCCTTGGCGTCGCTGCCGGCGCTCATGTCCTTCTCCCGCTGGTCCATCAGGGCGGTGATGGGGTTGAAGAAGACCGAACGGAGGTAGAAGAAGAGAACGATGATCAGGACGATCACGAAGCCCAGGGCGGGCAGGTCCGGCCGCATGGGGTCGGGCAGCGAGGCGAGAAGGCTCTTCTCAGCCGGTTCCAGTGCCGATGCGATCACCAAGCCTGCCAATCCCACGTTGCCTCCATGATTCCCGGCCGATCCCCGGCCCTAGGGCCGGTCCGAGACAGAACCACACTCGCTTCCGACCGGCACACCTCGCGGGCAGAAACCTTCAAACTCTATCAGCCGGGCCGGGGCTCCTCAACGGCAAGGTTTGGCGTTGACGCACCCCCCTCCCCATGGGAGGATTTTGGTTCGGCGACGGCGGGCGATTAGCTCAGTCGGTAGAGCAGCTGCTTTACACGCAGCATGTCGGCGGTTCGAGTCCGTCATCGCCCACCACCTCCCCTGACAAGGAGGGCCGGTGTTGAAAACTTGGGGTTGTAGCTCAGTCGGTTAGAGTGTCGGCCTGTCACGCCGAAGGTCGCGGGTTCGAGCCCCGTCAGCCCCGCCAAAAAATAGCGCCCCCGAGGGGGCGCTATTTTTTTGGCGGCGGGGCTGACGGGGCTCGAACCCAGGGACCCGTCTCCGCGAGGCGGAGCCGAGCGGGAGCGCGCAGGGCGCGCGATCGACGGGAATCGGCCTGGCGCGGGGGTAGGGCCAGGACGAGACGCGGGAGCGTCGAGGCCGGTCCCGCGCAGCGGGAGGCCCGCCCGCAGTTAGGCCGCGGGTTTCGGCCACAGGCCGAAACCGGGTTCGAGCCCCGGGCGATGTGGGTTTGCGACCCATCCTCCCGCCCCTCCCGGTCCCGCGAATCTGGCCCCTTCACCGTGCCACACTGGACCTTCATGAAACTCCCCCTCGTCGCCCTCTGCGGACGCCCCAACGTGGGCAAGTCCACCCTCTTCAACCGGCTCACCCGCAGCCGGGCGGCCCTGGTGCACGACCTCCCCGGCATGACCCGGGACCGCAGCTATGGCCGCGTGGCCTGCCTGGACGAGGAAGGCACCGTCGAGGAGGTCTTCGAGCTGGTGGACACCGGTGGCCTCGACTACGAGGGCGAGGATGTCATCACCGCGGGCATCACCCGCATGGCCCAGCAGGCCCTCGAGGACGCCCACGTGGTGGTGCTGATGGTGGACGGCCACTCCGGCGTCACCACCGGCGACGAGGAGATCGCCTCCCGGATCATCCGCATGGGCAAGCCCTGCCTCCTGGCGGTCAACAAGCTGGACGGCATGAAGGGCGGCGCCCCGGACGGGGCCTTCTACGGCCTCGGCGTCGAGGAGGTCCACGCGGTATCCGCCGCCCACGGCTCCGGCGTGCCGGAACTGCTGGAGCGCATCCGGGAGCTGCTGCCCTTCCACCGCCATCCCGACGACGCCGAGCACCACGAGCTGCAGGACGAGCTGCGCCTCGCCATCATCGGCCGGCCCAACGTCGGCAAGAGCTCCCTCACCAACAAGCTGCTGGGCTACGAGCGGAGCCTGGTGAGCGAAGTGGCGGGCACCACCCGGGACGCGGTGGACACGGTCTTCACCGCCGAAGGGCAGGTCTGGCGCCTCATCGACACCGCCGGCATCCGGCGCAAGGGCAAGACATCCGAGGGCGCGGAGATCCTCTCCATCCTCAAGGCCAAGCAGGCCATGGCCCGGGCGGACGTGAGCCTGCTCCTCATCGACGCCGTCGAGGGCGTCACCCACCAGGACGCGGTGGTCGCCGGGTACGCCCAGGACGCTGGAGCCGCGGTGATCCTCGTGGTGAACAAGTGGGACCTCATCCCCAAGGACACCTACACCGTGCTGGCCTTCGAGGAGAAGATCCGCCACGACCTGGGCTTCCTCAACCATGCCCCCATGACCTTCGTGAGCGCCCTCACGGGCCAGCGGGTGCTGAAGCTCTTCGGCCTCATCAAGGAAGTCGCCGAAGCCCACTCCCGCCGCGTTCCCACCGGCAAGCTCAACAATTTCCTCCGGGAGGCCGTGGCCGGCATGTCCCCGCACATGCTGGAGGGCAAGCGGCCCAAGCTCTACTTCATGACCCAGGTGGGCACGCGGCCCCCCAGCTTCGTCATCAAGGCCAACACCGACCGGGGCCTGCACTTCAGCTACATGCGCTACCTCGAGAACCGCCTCCGGGAGGCCTTCGGCTTCATCGGCACCCCGATTCGCCTCAGCGTCCAGAAGAAGCAGACTGGCGACGAGGCCCCGGCGGACGCCGCGAAGGTGCGCCAGGTCATCGATCCCGGCATCGGCCTCAAGCCCAGCCGCGCCCGGGAGGGCGGCGGCACCGCGGCGCGCCGGGCACCGCGCAGGCCCGGCGCCCGGGGCCGGCTGGAGGAGAGCCAGGACGGAGCCTCCCCGCCGCCGGATCCTGACAAGCCGCGGAAGGCCCCGGCGAAGCCGAAGCCCCGCAGGCCCGTCGAGAAGGCCAAGCCCCCCGCCAAGAAGGTGCACCTCAAGAAGAAGGACGGTCCGCCGGCCCACAAGCCGCGGCAGAAGTCCCTCAAGCGGGGCTGAACGGCGGAAGCCCGGCGTTGGGGTCGGAGGATGACGGTCTCCGGCAGGGCCTCGGTGCGCAGAAATGGCCGCCTTGGTGATGAAAGGCGCGCGGAAGCAGGATGTCCCCTGATGATTCTTCAGGGTGCCCATGCCGGGAAATTCCTTATGAAATGGGCGGGTCATCCAAGGTGGGTGCGGCTTTGAGCTTATTGGAAATTAATTGCAGGAAAATTAACAATGCTTAACTTTCCTGTTGCAACACCTAATCGGAAAGTTAGCCCCAGCACCCCCGGTTCCTTCCAAATTCCGGCTTCAGGCTTCCTGAAGACCCTCGCAGCCCCTTCGGGCCGCTCCCCTGGAAGGATTCCTCGGCGGCGACTGGAATGGGCGCCCAACCCCTCTCTTCTCATAGGAGTTGCCAATGGCAACCTTGAAGGGCCGCATCTCTCTTTCCCTCCTCGCCTCCCTCCTGGCTGCCGGTTCGGCCGTCGCCGTCGAGCGTGCCGACCGCGCCGACCGTGCCGCCGCGACGCTGCTTTCGAAGCGTGCCGAGCTGGGCCTGGACGAAAGCCACAGCTTCGCTGCGCGCTCCACGGTGAACGATGAAATGGGGCAGACCCACGTCCGCTTCCAGCAGCTCTTCAACAACGTGAAGGTGTGGGGCGGCGACGTCATCGTCCACATGGACGGCGAAGGCCGCTTCCTGCCCATGACCGCGGACCACAAGACCAACATTCGCATCAACACCACCGCCAGCCTGACGGATTCGGAAGCACTGGCCATCGTGCGCAACGACTTGGCGCCGAAGGGCGAGTTCTCCGTGGCGCCCGTCACCGAGCTGGTCGTCTTCCCGGAGATGGTGGAGATGCTCCGCCCCGGCCGCCGCGGAATGGATTCCGATGCGGACCTCAACGCGGAGGACTTCACCCGCGTGGTCACCCGCTACACGCTGGCCTACCACGTTCACGTGGAGCTCGAGAACGACCTGGACGGCATCCGCCACAGCGACTACCTCATCAACGCCCACACCGGCGCCATCCTCAAGAGCTGGGACGACCTCCACACCGCCGGCGCCACCGGCACCGGCAAGTCCCAGTACTCCGGCACCGTCAGCATCAGCACCAACAGCACCGCCACGGGCTTCGAGATGCGGGACATGACCCGCGGCACCGGCGGCACCTTCGGCAACAACGTGGTGACGAACAGCAACCACGCCAGCACCACCTCCACCGCCACCGGCGCCATCTACACCGACGCCGACAACACCTGGGGCGACAGCGCCAACTATGTCGAGGGCTCCTCCACCACCGCCGCCAACGGCCAGACCGCGGCCGTGGACGCCATGTTCGGCATGATGAAGTCCTGGGACTTCTTCAAGAACGTGATGGCCCGCAACGGCATCAACGGCGCCGGCAAGGCCACCTACAGCCGCGTGCACGTCAGCAACAGCTACGACAACGCCTTCTGGTCCGACAGCTGCTTCTGCATGACCTACGGCGACGGCTCCTCCTTCACCACGCTGACCGCCCTCGACGTGGCCGGCCACGAGATGAGCCACGGCGTCTGCGCCAACAGCGCGAACCTCACGTACTCCGGTGAGTCCGGCGGCCTGAACGAGTCCAACTCGGACATCTTCGGCACCATGATCGAGTTCTACGCCCGCGGCGGCTCCGGTTCCACCATCGGCAGCACCGGCGGCAACTGGAAGATCGGCGAGCAGCTGAACGCGTCGCCCCTGCGCTACATGGACAAGCCCAGCCTCGACGGCTCCAGCCCCAACGCCTGGTCCAGCTCCCTGGGCTCCATGGACGTGCACTACAGCTCGGGCCCGAACAACCGCTTCTTCTACTTCCTGAGCCAGGGCGCTGGCACCGTCAGCACCGCCAACAACTACAGCTCCTACCTGCCCGGCGGCATGACGGGCATCGGCAACGACAAGGCCGCCCGCATCTGGTACCGCACCCTGACCACCAAGCTCACGTCCAGCTCCAACTACGCCGCCGCCCGCACCGGCGCCATCGCCGCCGCCAAGGAGCTCTACGGCGCCGGCGGGGCCGAGGAGCAGGCCGTGTGGAACGCCTACGCCGCCATCAACGTGGGCGCGAAGTGGGGCGGCACCACGCCGCCGCCGCCCACCGGCAGCGCCGAGGTCGAGCCCAACAACTCCTCCACCGCCGCCCAGAGCATCACCACGTCGGGCACCACCATCAGCGGCAAGATGGCCTCCAGCACGGATCAGGACTGGTACAAGTGCTCCCTGGCCGCCGGCCGCACCATGGTCACGACCCTGACGCCGAACGCCTCCTCCGACTACGACCTGTACGTCTACAACAGCAACGTGACCCAGATCGGCAGCGCCACCGGCGGCACGGGCGCGGTGGACACGGTGAGCGTGACCAACACGGGCACCTCCACCTTCACCCGCTACGCGAAGGTGATCTTCTACTCCGGCTCCACGGGCACCGCTGGCACCTACACCCTGAAGATGACGTTCTGAGCCCACGGGCTCCCCGGAAAGGGCCGCCGCGAGGCGGCCCTTTCCTTGCCTGCTCGGGCCGCTCTTAACAACAATTCACGACTCTTCACACCAATTAACGGGGCCGGGTGGGAGCGTGGACCATACTCCCAGCTCTTTCAACTCCTTTCCCGTCCCGTCCGGTGTCCGCACCGCGCGGGCCTTCCCCCATTTGGAGGGCTCCTTGAAGATCCGCCCCCTTTCCATCCTCACCTCCCTCGCCGTGACCCTCGCGGCCCAGGCCCAGGCCCCGGAGGCCCGAGTCCACGCCGAAAACGCCCAGGCGCGGCTCCTGGACCAGCGCTTCGAGCTGGGCCTCGACGGCCGCAGCGACTTCGAACTCCGCGCCCACTTCAACGATGGCCTCGGCCAGAGCCATGCGCGGTTCCAGCAGCGGGTGGACGGCGTGAAGGTCTGGGGCGGGGACATCATCACCCACATGGACGCGGAGGGGACCTTCCTGCCTCCCACGGACGCCCTGCACCGCGGCATCAACATCGCCACTACGCCCTCCATCACCGAGAACGAGGCCCTCGCCGCGGCCCACCGCGCCCTCGCGCCCAAGGGCCCGTACTCCGCCGCGCCGTCCATCGAGCTGGTGATCGTTCCCGAAACCGTGGAAGTCCCCCGTCCCGGCCGGCGGAACCTCGCCGACCGCGACCTGAACGCCGAGGACATGGTGCGCCAGGTGGTGCGCTACACCCTGGCCTACCACGTGCACGCCGAGCTCATGAACGGCCGCATCGAGACCCGGGAGCACGATTTCCTGATCAACGCCCACACCGGCGCCGTGATCAAGGACTGGAACTCCCTGCACACCGGCGGCGTCACGGGCACCGGCAAGTCCCAGTGGTACGGCACGGTGGCCATCAACACCAACAGCCTGGCCTCGGGCTTTGAGATGCGGGACATGACCCGCGGCACCGGCGGCACCTTCGGCAATAACATCACCACCAACCTGAACCACGCCACCTCCGGCAACGGCACCATCTACACCGACGCCGACAACACCTGGGGCCAGCTGGGCGCCGTGTACGGCTCGGGCACCGCCAACTCCACCACCGGCGACATCGGCCAGACCGCCGCCGTGGACGCCCACCGCGGCCTCCAGGCCACCTGGGACTTCTTCAAGAACGTCTATGGCCGCAACGGCATCGACAACACGGGCAAGTCCACCTTCAGCCGCATGCACTACAGCAGCAGCTACGACAACGCCTTCTGGCAGGACAGCTGCTTCTGCATGACCTACGGCGACGGCGACCCTGCGGGCGGGGGCTCCGTGGGCGAGGCGGACCTCGACACCGCGGGCCACGAGATGACCCATGGCGTCTGCGCCAACACCGCGAACCTCACGTACAGCGGCGAGTCAGGCGGCCTCAACGAGTCCAACTCGGATATTTTCGGCACCGCCGTCGAGTTCTACGTCCTGGGCGGCGGCGGTACCGGCGCCGTGGTGCCCGACGCGGCGGGTTCCGGCTCCATCACGGCCAACTACACCATGTTCGAGAACTCCTGGGGCCACCCCGGCACGGCGCTGCGCTACATGTACAAGCCCAGCAAGGACGGAGGCTCCAAGGACGCCTGGTACTCGGGCATCGGCAGCATTGACGTGCACTACAGCTCGGGCCCCAACAACCGCATGTTCTACTTCCTGGCCCGGGGCGCCAGCAGCACCTCCACCAGCGACTTCTACAGCTCCTACCTGCCCGGAGGCATGACCGGCATCGGCAACGAGAAGGCCGCCCGCATCTGGTACCGCACCCTCACCACCAAGCTCACCGCCAGCTCGAACTACGCCGCCGCCCGCGCGGGCGCCATCGCCGCGGCGAAGGAGCTGTACGGCGCCGGTGGAGCCGAGGAGGCCGCGGTCTGGAACGCGTACGCGGCCATCAACGTGGGGGCCCCCTGGAGCGGCACCGCCACGGCCCCCACCATCACCAGCCAGCCGAGCAGCGTCACCGTCACCGCCCCGGCCACCGCCACCTTCACCGTGACGGCGTCGGGCACGGCACCCCTCAGCTACCAGTGGCGGA
>JBGAST010000055.1:0-23448 GCA_044229575.1 Holophagaceae bacterium
AATATTTCCATTTCGGCCTTGGCCTCCTGGTGGCCACCTTCGTGGGCCGGAGCCTGGCGGAGCGGGAAGCCGGGGAGTTCCGCGAAGCAGCCCTGCGGCACCAGACCGAGCAAGCGCGGGCCCTGGCCCTCCAGTCCCAGATGCAGCCCCATGCCCTCTTCAACGCCCTCAGCGGTCTGGTGGAGCTGGCCCACGACGATCCCGAGGCCACGGAGGCGGCCCTGGTGGCTCTCTGCGACTATCTGCGGCGCGTCATGGCCCACGCCACCCTGGAGACCGCGCCCCTGCGCGGGGAACGGGAGCTGTTGGAGGACTACCTGCGCATCGAGCAGATCCGCCTCGGGGAGCGCCTGCGGGTGGCGTGGGACTGGCCAGCCTGGGTCGATGGCATCGAAGCCCCGCCCTTCCTGCTCCAGCCCCTGGTGGAGAACGCGGTGCTTCACGGCATCGCCGCGGCTCCGGAGGGCGGGGAGCTGAGGATTGCCGTCCACCGCACCGCGGACCAGCTGGTGTTGAAGGTGGAGAACACGGGCTTCGCCCCCGGCGGCGGCCGGGAAGGGCTGGGCCTGGGCCACCTGCGGGAGCGCCTGCGCCTCTGGGGCCGGGGCCGCGCCGCCCTGGAGCTGGTGCGGGAGGGCGACTGGACCCGCGCCCGGCTCACCCTGCCGCTGCCAGACTGAACGGATGCTCAAGCCCCTGCGCGTGGCCATCGCCGAAGACGAGCCCCTGAACCTGAAGCGGCTGGCGCGGCTCCTGGAGGAGTGCGGCTGCGCGGTGGCGGGCCAGTTCCGGGACGCCGCGGGCCTGCGGACCTGGCTCGATGGCGGCGGCAAGGCCGACGTCCTCTTCCTGGACGTGCAGATGCCCGGGGAGGACGGCCTCAGCCTGGCCCGGAGCCTGGACGCGGCCCTGCCCCTGGTCTTCGTCACCGCCCACAAGGACCACGCCGTGGAAGCCTTCGACGCCGAGGCCCAGGACTTCCTCCTCAAGCCCGTCACCACCGAGCGCCTGGTGCGCGCCCTGGACCGGGTGAGGCGCAAGCTGGCCCACGCCGCCCACCCGGAGAAGCGCTCCACCCGCTACGCCATCCAGGCCGGCGAAGGCCTGCTCTTCATTGAGCTGACCCGCACCACCCACTTCGAAGTGCGGGACGAGATCGTGTGGGCCTATGCCGGGGAGCGCTTCAAAACCGTCTGGCGCAGCCTCGGCGAGGTCGAGGCCCATTTTCCCGACGCGGGCCTGATGCGCATCCAGCGCCATCTGCTGCTGCGCCCGGAAGCGGTGCAGGGATTGCGGCCGGCGGGAAACGGGCGCGTGTTCGTGCGCCTGGCCGGCGGCGTGGAACTGGAGGCGAGCCGCGGGACGACGCCCCGGTTGAAGGAGCGGCTTGGGCTGGGTGGCAAGGATGTGGATCGGGGCGGCGAGGGCTGAAGCCCGCGGCCTGGCCCCTCCTACCCGCGCCGCCGCTGGAAGAACCGCTGCACCTGATCCCGGCACTCGGCCTCCAGCAGGCCGCCTTCGAAGACGATCGAGTGGTTCAGCTTCGCGTCTTTCAGCCCGGGCAGCAGCCGGCTCACCCCAACCTTGGGATCCGCCGCGCCGAAGACCACCCGCGCCACCCTCGCGTGAGTGAGGGCTCCGAAGCACATGAGGCAGGGTTCGAGGGTGACGTAGAGGGTGGTGTCGCGGAAGCGGTAGTTCTTCAGCCACTGGCCTGCGCTGCGCAGGGCTTGGACCTCCGCATGGGCGGTGGGGTCGTGCTTCGAGATGGGGCTGTTGAAGCCGCGGCCGACGAGGGTGCCTTCACTGACGAGGACGGCGCCGATGGGCACCTCATCGTGACGCTCCGCCTGCTCCGCCTCCTCCAGGGCCAGGCGCATGAAGTGGATGTCGTCGCCGGTCCAGAGGGTCCCCGAGGGGTGCGTCATTGGTTGCGTCCGCGGCCGGGCACCCCGCCGCCGGGCCCGCCCCCCGGAGCGCCGCCGGGGCCCATGCCCCGGGGCCGGGGGGGGCGCGCGGGGACGTCCACGGTGGCGGGATCCTGGCTCGGATCGGGGGAGCCCAGCATGGCCTGCAGTGCCTCGTCCACGAGCTTCACATCCGCATTCCGGCGCAGGATGGTGAGGGCCTCTTTCAGGGGGTTCGCGATGGCCTCACCCTGCTCCCGGCGCTGCTGGAGGATGGTGTTGCGGAAGCTGCCGAAGGCCCGGAAGCTCGGCAGGGGCCGTTTGTCGAGGCCGTCCCAGGCCTCCTGGAACCAGGCCCGCATCTCCTCGAAGCGGCCCACCCGGCGGAGTTCCTCGGCGACAGTCTGGTGCACCTCCTTGGGCAGCCGCGAGGACCACCGGCTTTCGGAACCCCAGACCGGCAAGGTCCGCGCGAAGGAGAGGGGCGAGGGGCTGGCGGGATGGAAGCGGGCCCAGCTCAGCCACAGGCGCCAGGCGGCGGTGCGGGTGGGCCAGGCCTGCAGCTCCCGTTCCGCTTCGGGCAGCACCTTCAGGGCGGCCCACTGCCAAAGCTCGGCATTGGGCGTCCAGGCCTTGGAGCTGGTGTCGGGCACCAGCTTCGCCAGCCGGGCGTCCTCCACCAGGGCGGCTTCCAGGTGGCCGTTGGGCATGCGGGCGAAGGCCAGCTCCGCCCGGGCCTTCCGCGCCGCCAGGTGGTCCGGGTTCTTCCGGATGATTTCGCCCAGGCGCTGGTAGAGGCTGGGCTGGAGGGCGGTCAGCTTGGTCGCGAGGTCCTCAGGGTAGGGGCTGCCCACGCCGCTGCCGAGGACCTCGTTTCCCCGCAGGATCGCGTAGCGGGGCGGGTCCTTGGGCCAGCCATGCTTCCGCATCAGGTCCTCCGCGGCGGGCCCCGTGAGCTGCTCCCAGGCCAGTTCCGCCGGGGACCAGGGCTGGAGGGCGGCGGCCTTCCGGAGGCGGTCCCAGGAGTCCTTCCACGGCGGCGCGCCCAGGAGGACGAGGCGGAGGGCCGGGGGCGGAGCGGGAGCC
The DNA here is from genome assembly GCA_044229575.1 of Holophagaceae bacterium. Taxonomy (GTDB): domain Bacteria; phylum Acidobacteriota; class Holophagae; order Holophagales; family Holophagaceae; genus JADJVL01. Next base: position 2,994 of record JBGAST010000055.1, read on the forward strand.
GGCAGGTCCGGGGAGGACTCGGCGTCCATCAAGGCCTTGAACTGCTCCTGCTTCTCCCCCCGCAGCTCGGGGATGCTGAAGCGCAGGGTCCGGGTGAACTCGCCCTCCCAGCGGGATCCCGCCCAGCGCTGGACCTCCTGGAGGACTGGCCCCACGTCGTTCCAGCGGCCCAGGCGGGCCAGGCAGCGGGCCCGGGCCACCTCGAGGCCCGCCCGCATCCCGGTGTAGGCCCGCCAGCCGTCCTTGGAGAGGTTGGGGTCCGCCGCCAGGGTTTCGAACTCGTTCAGGAAGGCCAGGGCGCCCTGCCAGTCCTCGCGCGCCTCGAATTCCGCCACCACGGCGGTCACGAGGGACATGGGCGGCCAGGGTTGCCCGGGCACCGGCACGGCCCTCTGGAAGGCGTCCATGGGGCTGAGGCCCGCTGCCCTGGCGAGGGCGCCGAATTGCATCCAGGCCCCCTCGTTGTGGGGATTGCGCGCCAGCTCGTCCAGCAGGTCCTGGCCCATGCGGGCGGCGAGTGCCTTCATCTTTGGCGACTGGCCGGCCCCCATGCCCTGGTAGGCCATGGAAGCCATGAAAACGCCCGGGAAGCCCTGCCAGCCCTTGATCTCCACGAGGTGCTGCAGGGCCTCGGCGGCGTCCCCGTAGGCCTCGTCGGCGAGGGCGGCGCCGCTGGGGTCCGAGCTGGTGACGAAGGTCATGGCGCCGGAGCGGCCGAAGAAGCCGCCGAAGCCGCCGGTGGCGCCGGCCTGGGCTTCCGGCCGGAGGATGCGGCCCTCCTTCTGGTACTGCTGGTAGCGGGAGAAGACCAGGGTGAGGCCCTGCTGCACGGCCTCCGCCCAGGCTTCGCCGTGCTCGGGATGCTCCTTCAGGAAGGCCTCCCGGCGCTCCCACCGGGGCCGGAAGCCCAGGCCCTTGAGCTCCGCCAGGAGCTGCTCGCCGGTGGGCCGGCCGTTCAGCTCCTTGATCTTCTCCACCGCCGGATCCAGCAGGATCCACTTGGCATCGTTGTTCCAGCCCCGGTCGCTCCAGATGTCCCGGGCCGTCCCCGCGCTCATCTGGACCACCCGGAATTCCAGGGTGGCCTGCAGCTTCCGGATCGTGTCGTCCGCCAGCCACCAGCTGTCCTTGGCGTCCTCGGGGCGCAGCACCATCACCCAGCGGCCGTCCCCCAGGTTGGCGCCCTGGTTGTCGTTCCGCTGCTGGTTCAGGAAGCTGTCCCAGCTCGCCGGCCCGCCGAAGGAGGTCGCGGAGCCCGTGGCGGGCCTGGCCGTGGATTGGGCCGGCAGGGGCAGGACCGCGACGGCGACGATCAGGGGCCAAATCCAGGGGGTGGCGCGCATCGGCCTCACGGGGAAACCTCCATTGTCGCAAGGATTTCGGGGCATTTAAAGCGATGAACTGCAGCCCGACCTTCGCTAGGATCGTCAAGGTCCGGGAAGCTGCGGGCGGACAAAGGGCGAGCCGCGCAAAGCTTGATGACATCCAGACCCTCCTTGTTCCCTGGAGGTTGCATGCGCGCGCACCTGATCCTGAAAGACGGGACGGTCTTCCGAGGCCGGGCGCCCTTAGGTTTCGGCGGCAGCGGCGAGGCGGTCTTCACCACCTCCATGGGCGGCTACCAGGAGATCCTCACGGATCCCAGCTTCGCCGGGCAGATGGTCACCATGACCTTTCCCGAGCAGGGCATCTACGGCATCCACGCGGACCTCAACGAGGCACCCCGGCCCTGGGCCACGGCCCTGCTGTGCCGGCGCCTCACGGGCATCCCGGACCACACTCTTTCGGAAGGCGACCTGGGCGCCTGGCTCAAGCGCCACCGGGTGCCGGTGATGACCGACCTGGACACCCGCGCCCTCACCCAGCACCTCCGGGACGCGGGCTCCCAGCCGGGCCTCGTCTGGACGGAAGCGGAGGGCAGCGTGGAGGCGGGCGCCCTGAAGGCTGCGGAGCTCCCGGACATGTCGGGCCAGGCCCTCTGCGCCGAGGTGAGCTGCAGGGACCGCTACGAGCTTCCCCTCGAAGGCGCGAAATTCCGCGTCTCCGTCCTGGACGGTGGCATCAAGGCCTCGATCCTGAAGCAGCTCGGCGCCGCGGGCCTCGCCCTGGAGGTCTTCCCCTGGGACGCGCCGGCCTCGGAACTGCTGGCGCCGCGCTTCCACGGCGTCTTTCTCAGCAACGGCCCCGGGGATCCTTCCGCCCTGCCCGGCATGCAGAAGGAGGTCGGGAAGCTCATCGGCCAGCGGCCCATCTTCGGCATCTGCCTGGGCCACCAGCTCCTGGGCCACGCCTTCGGCGGGGGCACTTTCAAGCTCAAGTTCGGCCACCGGGGCGCCAATCAGCCGGTCCACGACCTCATCACCGGGAAAGTGGAGATCACCGCCCAGAACCACGGCTTCGCCGTGGACGACGCGGGCCTGCCGCCGGAGCTCGAAGTGACCCACCGGCACCTGAGCGACGGCACCATCGAGGGGCTGCGGCACAGGACGCTGCCCATCTTCTCCCTGCAGCACCATCCGGAAGCCAGTCCGGGACCCCATGACGCCCGGGGGGCCTTCGGGAAGTTCGTCCAGTTGCTGGAGGCCGCGAATGCCTAAGCGCACCGACATCGCCAGCGTCCTGGTCCTCGGCAGCGGCCCCATCCAGATCGGCCAGGCCTGCGAGTTCGACTACTCGGGGACCCAGGCCCTGAAGGCCCTGCGGGAGGAGGGCATCCGCACCATTCTCCTGAACTCCAACCCCGCCAGCATCATGACGGATCCCTCCCGGGCCGACGCCACCTACATCGAGCCCCTCACCCTGGCGGTGCTGGAGAAGGTGCTCGAGGCCGAAAAGCCCGACGCCATCCTGCCCACGGTGGGCGGGCAGACGGCCTTGAACCTGGCCATGGAGGCCCACCAGTCCGGCCTGCTGGAGCGGATGAAGGTGAAGCTCATCGGCGCCCAGCCCGAGGCCATCGCCAAGGGCGAAGACCGCAAGCTCTTCAAGCAGCTCATGGACGAGCTCGGCCTGGAGACCTGCCGGGGCGGCTTCGCCCACACCATGGCGGAGGCCAAGGCCCTGGTGGAGACCACGGGCTTCCCCGCCATCATCCGGCCCTCCTTCACGCTCGGAGGCAGCGGCGGCGGCATCGCCTACAACATCGAGGAGTTCGAGACCATCTGCGCGCGCGGTCTGGACCTCTCGCCCACCAAGCAGCTCCTCATCGAGGAGAGCATCCTGGGCTGGAAGGAGTTCGAGCTGGAAGTGGTGCGGGACCTGGACGACAACGTCGAGGTCATCTGCTCCATCGAGAACCTGGATCCCATGGGCATCCACACCGGCGATTCCATCACCGTGGCGCCGGCCCTGACGCTCACGGATCCCGAGTACCAGCGCATGCGCAACGCCGCCCTCGCCGTCATCCGCGGCGTCGGCGTGGAGACCGGCGGCTCCAACATCCAGTTCGCCCTCAACCCCAGCGACGGCCGCATCATCGTCATCGAGATGAACCCCCGGGTCTCCCGCAGTTCGGCCCTCGCGTCGAAGGCCACGGGCTTCCCCATCGCCTGGGTGGCCACCAAGCTGGCGCTCGGCTATCGCCTCTGGGAGCTGCCCAACGTCATCACCGGGCGCACCAAGGCCGCCTTCGAGCCGGTGCTGGACTACATCGTGGTGAAGATCCCCCGCTTCACCTTCGAGAAGTTCCCCCTGGCCGACAAGGTGCTGGGCACCCAGATGAAGAGCGTCGGCGAGGTCATGGCCATCGGCCGCTCCTTCCAGGAGGCCCTGCAGAAGGGCCTGCGTTCCCTCGAGGAAGGCCACGCCGGCCTCAGCGGCGCCCTGGAGGGCAAGCTGGACATGGCGCGCCTCCGGGAGCACCTGCTCATCCCCGGGCCCCAGCGCATCTTCTGGATCTACCACGCCCTCAAGGCGGGCCACACGGTGGAGGAGATGCACCGCCTCACGCGCATCAACGAGTGGTTCCTCCGGGAGATGGAGGAGATCGTGGTCATGGAGGGCCGCCTGCGGGGCTTCGGCCTGGACCGCCTGCCCGCCGACCTGCTGGAGAAGGCCAAGCGCGCGGGCTTCGGGGACGCGCAAGTAGCCCAGTTCTGCGGCGCCAGCGAGGACGAGGTGGCGCGCCGCCGGGCGGACCTGGGCATCCATCCCGTCTCCAAGCGGGTGGACACCTGCGCCGGGGAGTTCATCGCCGAGACGCCCTACCTCTACCAGACCTTCGACGACTTCTCCGAGGCGCCGCCCACGGAGCGCCGCAAGGCCATCGTCCTGGGCAGCGGGCCCAACCGCATCGGCCAGGGGGTGGAGTTCGACTGCTGCTGCGTCCAGGCGGTGGAGGCCATCCGCAAGAGCGGCGTGGAGGCCATCCTCATCAACTGCAATCCCGAGACCGTCAGCACGGACTTCGACACCTCGGACCGCCTCTACTTCGAGCCCCTCACCTTCGAGCACGTGAAGGCCGTGGTGGACCGGGAGGCGAAACACGGCGAACTGCTGGGGGTCTTCACCCAGTTCGGCGGCCAGACGCCCCTGAAGCTGGCGGGCCGCCTGGACGCGGCGGGCGTGATGCTCCTGGGCACGCCCCACAAGACCATTCTCGACGCGGAGGACCGGGAGCGCTTCGGCCAGGTGCTCCAGGCCCTCGAGATCCCCGTGGCGGAATGGGGCATGGCGGCGAGCCTGGAGGAGGCCCGCACCGTGGCCCACCGCATCGGCTACCCGGTGATGGTGCGCCCCAGCTTCGTGCTGGGCGGCCGGGCCATGGCGGTGGTCTTCGACGACCCGGGCCTGGAGACCTACATGCGCCAGGCGACGGAGATCAGCGAGGACGCGCCGGTCCTGCTGGACCGCTACCTGGACGGCGCCCAGGAGCTGGACGTGGACCTGGTCTGCGATGGCGCGCGGGTGGCCATCGCCGGGGTCATGGCCCACATCGAGGAGGCCGGCGTCCACAGCGGCGACAGCTTCGCGGTATTTCCCGCCCTGGGCATCGAGGAGGCCATCCTCGAGACCGTCAAGGCCCGCAGCCGGGAACTGGCCCTGAGCATCGGGGTGCGCGGGCTGATGAACCTCCAGTGGGCCCTCAAGGACGGCGTGGCCTACTGCCTGGAAGCCAATCCCCGGGCCTCCCGCACGGTGCCCTTCATCTCGAAGGCCACGGGCATCGACTGGGCCGGCGTCGCCGCCCGCATCGGCCTCGGCGAGAACCTCGACGCCCAGGGCATCCAGGATGGCGTGGCCCTGGCGGTGGCGGTGAAGGGCGTGGTCTTCCCCTTCGCCAAGTTCCCGGGGGTGGATCCGGTGCTCGGACCCGAGATGAAGTCCACCGGCGAGGTCATGGGCATCGGGGAAAGCTTCGGCGAGGCCTACGCCAAGGCCCTGCTGGCCGCCGGCGTGCCCCTGCCGCTCTCCGGCAACGTCTTCCTCAGCGTCAACGACCAGGACAAGGCCAAGCTTCCGGACCTGGCCCGCAAGCTGGTGGGCCTGGGCTTCGGCCTCTGCGCCACCGAGGGCACCGCCCGGCACCTGGAGCACGCCGCCGGCCTCAAGGTGCGCCGCATCTTCAAGGTCAACGAGGGCCGCCCCCACGCCGTGGACCTCCTGAAGAACGGCGAGGTCCAGTGGGTCATCAACACGCCCCTGGGCCGGGACGCCTACTTCGACGAGGGCGCCATCCGGCGCGAGGCCCTGCGCCTCAAGATCCCCTGCCTCACCAACCTCAACGCCGCCCTCGCCGCCTGCGAGGCGGTGGAGACCCTCCGGGGCGAAGTGAAGGTGCGGGCCCTGCAATCCCTCTGACAGAATTCACCGGGGGCCGGATTCCGGCACCCCACAGGCACGGAGACGCCCATGGTCAACCTCGAAGAGAAGATCCGCGCCTTCATGGCCGAAGGTCCCTGGGCGGTCGTCGGCGCCAGCCCGGACCGCAGCAAGTACGGCAACAAGGTCCTGCGCTGCTACCAGCAGCACGGGATGGAGGTGTACCCCATCAATCCCCGGGCGCCGGAGGTCGAAGGGCTGAAGGCCTATGGGAGCCTCGGGGACCTGCCGGTGAAGGTGGCGGGCATCTCCGTCATCACGCCCCCGGCGGCCACGGAGCAGGTGGTGGAGGCCGCCGCCGCCGCGGGGGTGAAGCGGATCTGGATGCAGCCCGGCGCCGAGAGCCGGGCCGCGGTGCAGCGGGCGGAGGCCCTGGGCATGGACGTGATCTGGGGCGGGGCCTGCATCCTGGTGGTGGCGGGCTATCGGGAGTGAGTGGCAGGATCATCCCGTGGCGATTCCCGGAGGTCCCATGGGCTGGCTGCTCGCGTGCTCCCTGTCCTCGCTCCTCCTGGGCGGCGAGGGCCCCACGGTGGTCGCGGACGCCGCCGCCCGGCAGAAGCTCCTCGGGACCCACGGCCTCACCTGCCAGTGGGTGCAGTGGGGGAAGGAGAAGGGCCGGGTGGAGATCCGCGACGACCGGGGCCTCCTGCGCCTGAAGGGCGAGCAGGTGGCCAAGGCCACCGGGGACTTCGTCCGCATCGAAGGGACGATCCTGGAGGTGAAGGCGAAGTCCTTCCTGTTCCGGGGAAGGATTGTGCTGCAGGTCACCCACCTCAATGGCGGGAAGCCCTGCGAGCGGGAGGGCGATTTCGACTTCCAGGTCCGCGGCGGGCGGAAATTCTGGCGCATGCACCCCATGGAAAACCCTTGCGATCCGCCGGTGGTGGACTACGTGGACGTGCACTTCCGATAGGTGCATCATCGGGGCGCCTTCCCGGGAGCTCCCATGGCCGTGAAACCCATCCCCGACGGTTACCAGCGCGTCATCCCCTACCTCGTGGTGGAGCGCGTGGCGCCCCTCATCGCCTTTCTCCAGTCCGTCTTCGACGGCGAGGTCATCGAGCGCATGGAGGCCGCGGACGGCCGGATCATGCACGCCGAGGTCCGCATCGGGGATTCCGTCGTGATGATGGCGGAGGCGAAGGAGGGCTACCCGGCCCGGCCCGGCACGCTCTACGTGTATGTGCCCGATGTGGACGCCGCCTACCGCCGGGCCCTCCACGCCGGCGCCTCCTCCCTCCTGGAGCCCGCCGATCAGTTCTACGGGGACCGCAACGCCGGGGTCGTGGATGCCGAAGGCACCCAGTGGTGGATCGGCGCGCGGGTCGAGGAGGTGCCCCCGGAGGAGCTCCAGCGCCGGGCGGCAGCTCAGGGGTGAACCCGCACCGGCCGCGCTCGACTGCCCTCGCGGTTCCCCATGTCGGAGAAGGACGCACGCACCCGGGCCTGGCCCGGGCCCCCTCGTCGGAACCGTCAGGCCGCGGCGCCGCCCATCAGGAGGAAGGCCTTGAAGGCCACCCAGCCCAGGGCCGCGCCGAAGGGCAGGTCGATGAGGTAGTGCTGCTTCGAGAAGACGCAGGAGACGGCGATGGCCACCGGAAAGGCGTAGCTCCAGGGGCCGAGGTGGGGCTGGGCGTGGAGGGCGGTCAGCGTCGCCACGCTCACGTGCATGCTGGGAAAGCAGTTGGTGGGGGCGTCGAACTTCTGCACGAAACGCAGGAAGCGCCGGGACAGTCCTTCGCCCTGGGCGAAGTCCCGCCAGTGGTCCGGCGTCGCCACGGGGAGCACCAGGAAGAAGGCCATCTGCATGAAGAGCAGGATGAAGAAGCTCATGGCCAGGTGATTGAAGTGGCGGGGGCTGCTCACCACCCAGTTGAGGTACACGATGGCCGGGTAGTACAGGAAGCTGTAGACCCAGGCCCAGACGGGCCAGAAGGGCAGGGCCTCGTCGATCTTCGAATGGAAGCGGATCACCGGCCGCCAGGTCTGCCGCTGGCACCAGAAGTAGAACTGGTACACGCCGAAGATGAGGAAGACCGTCATGGTCAGCTGGATCAGGTGGTCGGCCCAGTTCATCCGCGGAATCCTATAAAAAAGGCCCTGCCGGGCCGCTCGGGATGGGGTTCCCACCGGGATTCTACACCCGCGGCGGCCCCTTCCGAAGGGACCGCGACGATTGCGCCGGCGCGGGGAGCGGGGCACCCTGGACCTCCATGTCCAGTCCCCTCCTCCTTTTCCCCGGCCAGGCGACGGAGCAGCCCGGCATGACCCACGGCTGGGAGGCGGACGGGGCCTGGCGGGCCGTCCTCGAGGCGGCGGAAGCCCATGCGGCGCTGCCCCTGCGGGCCCTGATGGCGGAGGGCCCCGCGGAGGACCTGAGGGCCCAGCGGGTCGCCCCCTTCGCGGTGCTGGCCCATTCCGTGGGCCTCTATGCCGCCCACCGGGCCGCGGGCATGCCCCTTCCCGCGGGGGCCTCGGGCCACTCCATGGGTTTCTTCTCCGCGGCGGTGGCGGCGGGCGTCGTGCCCATCGAGGGGGCCCTCGACCTGATCCTGGCCACGGAGGACATGGCGGAAGCGCGCTTTGGCGCCGGCACCATGGGCATGGCCTTCGTCATCGGCCTCCCGGAAGCCGAAGTCCGCGGCGTCCTGGAGGACCTGCCGGCCCTCTGCTTCTCCAACTTCAACGGGCAGGCCCAGTTCACCGTGTCAGGCCCCCTCCCGGACCTGGAGGCCTTCGCCGCGGCGGTTTCGCCGAAGGCCCTGAAGGCGGGGCTCCTGCCGGTCCAGCACCCACTCCACTGCGAGCACATGGCGCCCCTGCTGCCCCGCATCAAGGACCGGCTCGAAGCCTACCGGCCCGCGGACCCGGCCTTCCCCCTGGCCTCGCCCCTGGACGGGCGGCTCATCCGCGACGGCTTCGAGGCCTGGGAGGAGGCCATCGTCAGCGTCGCCTCCGCCATCCACTGGCCCCGGGTGGTGCAGGGCCTGCGGGGGCTCGGCGGCGCCTTCTACGAGTGCGGCTACGGGCCCCAGCTCATGAACCTCACCCGCTGGGTGGACCGGAGCCTGGGGGTGGCCAGCCTGCAATCGCCCCGGGTCTGGGCGTGATCCTGATGGGCCCGGGGGCGCGCGCGGAAGGGCCACCGGTGATTCGGTGGCACCGGTGACGCCGCTGTCCTAGAATCAGGGCCTCTCCCACCGGAACTCCTGGAAGCCTCCATGGCGCCCTTTCCGCCCAGTCTGCTCGCCTCGATCGAAACGAGGTGCGCCCAGATCCTCTACCGCTGCCTGGAAGAGGTGGGCAGCAGCAAGGGGGCGCTCTACCTCAAGCCCGTGGAGAGCAAGGATTTCAGCCTGGTGAGCCACTACGGCTGGCCCCGGGGGACCCGGCCGCCGGAGCAGATCGGCGGCAAGGATCCCCTGGCCATCATGATCCAGCGCCAGCGCCGGACCTTCGTCGCCAACGACGCGGAGGACTTCCCCGAACTGCGCTCCTTCGGCCAGGGGGCCGAAACCCCGCGCTTCATGGTCTCCCCCCTCTACCTGATGGGGGACTGGGTGGGGGTCCTCATCCAGCGGGAGAAGGGGAAGGGCGCCCCCTTCGAGCTGGAGAAGGATGACGTCCCCACCACCGCCGTCTGCAACGACCTGGTGGTGGCTCTGAAGGACATGCGGATCTACGTGTCGCCGGAACCTTCCGCGGACGAGATCCCTACGGCCCAGCTCCCGAGGGCCGAGCTGACCGCCCCGGCGAAGCCCCGTCCGAGGATGGGGACGGTGCCCCTCCCGGTGATCCCCCTCGCGGGCTCCGGCATGCCCGGCATGCCGGACATCGCCGCCCTGCTGCCCGCCCCCCCGGCGCCGGAAGCTTCCTCGGGAACAGCGGTGCCGGCCTCGGAGGAGGCGCCGGAGGTGATGCCCTGGGAGGCCCTCCACGGTTCCGAGGGCGGGGCGGACAAGGCCGGCAGCACCATGGCCATTCCGAAGCTGCGCCTCGCGCCCCGCCGCATGGGGGCCATGATGCCCGAGCAGCGCCTGGCCTTCTGGGAGGCCGCCGCCCTCCTCGCCATGCTTTCCGGCGCCGAAGCCGTGGCCTTCTGGATGGACGATCCCGACGAGGTCCGTCCCCTGCTGGCCTGGAGCGAGCGCCCCCTTTCGCCGGAGCTCCAGCAGAATGTCCTCGTCCACGCCCACGCGGCCCTCCGGGGGGTCCTGGACGAGGAGATCCGCCTCACCGCCCGGGCCGAGCATCCCGACGCGGCGCCCTACACCGGGCTCTTCCTCACCTGCGCCACCCTGCGCCTCTTCAACGATGGCGGGCGGGGGGACCAGATCCTGCTGCTCAAGGGCAGCGACGCGGCCTTCGAAGAGGCCAGCCTCGGGAAGGCGAAGGAGGCCTGCCGGCTCTTCTCCCGCTTCGTGAGCGAAAGCCGCCTCCACGAGCGCTACCACCGGGCCTTCCTGAGCGTGAGCCACCGGATCCTGCAGAGCGGGGAGGGCCGGGTGCCCCAGCTCAAGGCCCACAGCCTGGCCACCGCGAAGATGGCCACGAGCCTCGCGGTGGAGCTGGGCCTGCCCACCCATGAAGTGGAGGCCGTGAGCATCGCCGCCATCCTCCACGACGTGGGGATGCTCCTGCTGGATCCCGCCCTGCTGGCCAAGCAGACCCTCAGCGCCGAGGAGCTGGTGAAGGTGCGCACCCATCCCGTGCTGGCCGGGACCTTCCTGAAGGACCTGCGCTTCCCCTACGACGTGAACCAGATCATCCGGCACCACCACGAGCGCTGGGACGGCCGGGGCTATCCCGACGGGCTCTCCTTCGAGGCCATCCCCATGGGCAGCCGCATCGTCGGGCTCATCGAGGCCTACGAGGTGATGACCACGGGGAAGGGCTACAAGACCCCCATGCCCCTCAAGGAGGTCACCCAGGAGATCCGGGTGAACGCGGGCTCCCAGTTCGACCCCAAGGTGGCGGAGGCCTTCCTGCGCCTGCTGGAGCGCCAGGGGGGCTGAGGGTCCGGAACCCGGGGCCCGGCCGGCGCATCCCTGGGGTGCCCCGGCTATCCTGGAGAACGATGCGACGACTTGAAACCCTAGAGCCTGGCTCAGGCCCCTCCGCACGGCGCGGGGAGCGGGGCTTCATCCTGGCCATGCTGCTGGGCTTCTGCGCGGTCATGGGCATCCTCCTGATGAAGGGGATCCCGGCGGTGAACGTGGAGGTGCAGCGGGAGATGGAGGACGAGCTGATCTTCCGCGGCGAGCACCTCGCCCGCTCCATCCGCACCTACCAGGCCAAGACCGGGGGCTACCCCTCCTCCCTGGAGGACCTGAACAAAATCAAGCCCCGCCTCGTGCGGGAAGTGGACCTGAAGGACCCCATGAACCCGAAAGGGGAATGGGACCTGGTCTTCGCCGTGCAGGCGGGGGCCAGCGGCAACACCACCGGGCTGCCCATCGTGGGCGTGAAGAGCAAGGTGGAGAAGGACAGCTTCAAGGTCTACAAGGGCAAGTCCATCTACAACGAGTGGGCCTTCCTGGCCACCGACAGCCTCTTCAACCTGCCGGGCTCGGCGCCGGCGGGGGGCGGCCGGGTCGGCAGCGGCGGCTCGGGCCAGGGCGGCGGTTCCGCGGACCAGGGCCCCACCGGCGGCAGCGGCGGCGGTTCGGACAAGCCTCCGAAATGAGCCTGCCTTCCATCCAGGGTGTGACGGTGCGGGTGATCGGCGCGAGCGGGTTGGTCTTTCTCACGGTCCTCGGGGCGAAGGCGCTGACGGCCCGGCCAGCGGCGGTGCCCGCGCGGACGCCGGCCCCGGCCCAGGGCACCTTCCAGGACTGGGTGAAGCGCCTGGAGGCCCGGGGCATCCAGGTTTCCGCCGGGGTCTGGGACATCCAGACGGGGAAGGCCCTGGAATCCCACCAGCCGGACCTGGCCCTGGTGCCCGCGAGCGTCACCAAGGTGGTCTCCACCTACGCCCTCCTCCGCGCCTGGAAGCCGGACTTCCAGCTGGAGACCACGGTCTACGGGGACCTGCAGGGGGGCGCCCAGGCCGGCGTGGTCAAGGGCGACCTGGTGTTCAAGGGCGGCGGCGACCCCTTCTTCACCACCGAGCGCATCTTCCTCCTGGCCCAGGATCTGCGCCGCATGGGCGTGCAGCGGGTGACGGGCCGGGTGCGCCTGGACCAGACCGCCTTCGACGCCCAGCGCTACGGCAACGGCTGGGAGAACACCAGCGCCGACACCACGCCGCCGGTGCTGCCCCTCAGCGTGAACTTCTCGAGGGACGAGCGCGGCGCCATCGTGGCGGATCCCGAGCGCCTGGCCGTGGAGACCCTCACCAAGGTCCTGGCGGACGTCGGGATCGCCGTGGAGAACGGGCCCTCCGGCGGGGGCGGCCGCAAGCTGCTGGACTTCAAGTCGCCGCCCCTTCGCATGCTGGTCGCCGACATCAACAAGTTCTCCAACAACTTCATGATCGAGGTGCTGGTGAAGCGCTTCGGCGACGGCTCCTGGCCCCGGGGCATCGCGCGGATCCAGGCCTTCTACAAGGAGCAGTTCGGCCTAGGCCCCGACAAGATCGCCATCACCGACGGCAGCGGGCTCTCCAAGGCCAACCTCCTCTCCGCCCGCACCCTGGCCATCGTCCTCCGGGGCGCCGTGAACGATTTCGAGGTGGGCCCCGAGATGGTGTCCAGCCTCAAGGTCATCGGCGGCGAGCCCTGGCGCCTCCGCATCAAGGATCCCAACCTCGCCCGCCGCGTCCGCTGCAAGACCGGCCACCTCAGCGGCGTCACCACCGTCTGCGGCCTCCTCCAGACCCCCGACGGCAAGCAGCGCATCTTCGCCATCCTGCTGAACGGGAACAGCCACGAGGAGGATGCGTGGGAACAAGTCTCCAGGTGGGCGAACTGACGGGGCCCCCTCCGCGATCGCAAGCCGAAGGCGCCGCGGGAGCGGGAGGACAGGACTGGATGTCCTGTCCGATCGGGGGGTGGTCGGCGGAGCCGCAGGTTCCAGGTGGGCGAACTGATGCCTGAGGGGTGGAGCGTTCCTGGCCAAGGGTCCGGAATCCCGCCCCGGCTGGCGTTTGGCCTGAACTGCCCGCATCCTGGACTCAGCTTTCTGGATCCGTTCCCATGCCCGCCCTCCGCTCCCTTCCCGAAGCCCTGCGCCTCGCCTTCGCCCTCGAAGGCCAGGGCCGCCACGGGGAGGCCGCCCAGGTGCTGCACAGCATCCTCCAGGCCCATCCCACCCATGCCGGGGCCCTGGAGGCCCTGGGCCGGCTCTACCTGGGGGCGGGGGACTTCCGGGGCGCGGAGGTCTGGCTGCGCCGGGCCCTGGACGCCGGCGCCCGCAGCCCGGGCATGAAGGCCCAGCTGGCGGGGGCGCTGCTCGCCCAGGGCAATGCGGAGGAGGCCCTGCTCCTCCTGGAGCGGAGCCTGGCCGCGGCGCCCCGGGGCGAGGTCCATGCCCAGGCCTGCGCGGCCATGCGGGCGCTGCACCGCTTCGAGGAGGCCCGGGAGCACCTGGACCAGGCCCTCCGCCTCGCCCCGGCCAGCGCCGACGTGCTGCTGGAGGAGGCGGACCTGCACCGGGACCTGGGCCGGCGGGATGACGCCTTCAACGCCATCGAGGCCGCTCATTTCCGCCACCCCCGGGATCCCTACGTGCGGGACCGCTACGCCCTGGCCCTCCTCGGCCGCGGATTGTGGAAGCAGGGCTGGGCGCTCTATGAGGGGAGAAAGGAGCATCCGGCCCATCCCCTCCATCCCCGCCCCGGCCAGCCGCCGCCCTGGGACGGCAGCCTCACCCCGGGCCTGCGGCTCCTCGTCCTCGCGGAGCAGGGCATCGGCGACGTCCTCCAGTTCCTCCGCTTCCCCCAGGCCCTGGCCCGCCGGGGGCTCCACGTCCGCGTCGAGCTGCCCCCCGCCCAGTTCGCCCTGAACCCCCTGCTGCAGGCCCAGGGCGACGGCGTGGCCTACGGCTTCGATGGCCGGGTGCCGCCCCCCATCCACGGCGTGGAAGCCCTCCTGAGCTTGCCCCTGCGCCTGGGCCTGGAGCCCGGGGACCTCAGCGGCGAGCCCTACCTGCGCGCCGATCCCGCCCTGGTCGCCGCCTGGGGGGAGCGGCTGGGTCCCCGCACCACGCGGCTGCGGGCGGGCCTCGTATGGGCGGGCAGCCCGGCCCATCCCCAGGACGCCGTCCGCAGCCTCGATCCGGCCCGCCTGGCGCCCCTGCTGGCCCGGGAGGACGTCCAGTGGGTCTCCCTGCAGAAGGACCGCGGCCGCTTCGAGGAGGACGCCGCGGCCCCGGCGGGCCGCTGGTTCGAGGCGGGCCCCTTCCTGGCGGACTACGGCGAGACCGCGGCGCTGCTGGCGAACCTGGATGTCCTCCTCGCCGTGGACACCGGCGTGGCCCACCTGGCGGGGGCTCTGGGCCTGCCCACCCTCCTGCTGCTCTCCCACCAGGCCGACTGGCGCTGGCGGGAGGACGGGGAGATGACGCCCTGGTACCGGGGCCATCGCCTCCTCCGCCAGGCGCGGCCCGGGGCCTGGGAGGGGGTCGTCGCCCGCGCCGGGCAGGAACTGGACAGGATGACAAGCGTCCCGGCTTGAGGCTGGCCCCGGGGGTGCCCTTCCTCCACTCTGGATCCATGCCGGCGCATGCGACCTCCCGGGGCCTCGGGGCCGTCCTCCTCGGGGCCGCGCTCCTGGGCTTCGCCGCCATCTTCGTGCGGTGGGCGGTGGCAGGGGGCGCGACGGACTTCACCGTGGGCTTCTACCGCATGCTGCTGGCCCTGCCGGGGATCTGGCTGCTGGCGCGCCGGGAGGGCTCCCTGGGCCAGGGCCCCGGGCGGTGGTGGGCCCTGGCGGCGGGGGCGGCCTTCTTCCTGGACCTCTGGGGCTGGCACGCCTCCATGCGCCACACCAGCGCCGCCAACGCCACCCTGCTGGTGGGCGGATTGTCCCCGATCTGGGTGGCGCTCTTTTCCGTGCTCTTCCTGCGGCTGCGCTTCGGCCCCCTGGGCTGGGCCGGCCAGGCCCTGGGGCTGGGGGGCGCGCTGATCCTCGGCCTCGCCCGGGGGGCCAAGGCCGGGGACGGCCTGGGGGAGGGCATCGCCCTGGCCGCCAGCTTCGCCTATGCCAGCTACACGCTGGTGCTGGGGCGCTCGCGGCAGAGCCTGAAGGCCACCCAGGCCCTCTTCTGGGCCAGCCTGGCCTGCCTGGCCTGCTTCGGGGTGGCGATCCTGGTGCGGGGGGACGCCCTCACGGGCTTCACCCCCAAGGCCTGGATGAGCCTCCTGGGCCTGGGCCTCGCCATCCAGCTCCTGGCCTGGTGGCTCATCTCCTGGGGCCTGGGGCACGTGGACGCGGCCCTGGGCGCCATCGGCCTCCAGGCCCAGCAGGTGGCGACGATCTTCCTGGCCTGGCCGGCGCTGGGGGAAGTTCCGAAGCCTCTGGGCCTCCTGGGGGCGCTTTGCATCGCCCTCGGCATCGCGGCGGTGGCGGCGTCCCCGCGGCGGCTGGCGGGGCGGGGGCCTCTCTCCGGAGCCCCCTGAAGGTGGCCCCCAGGTCCGGAGGGAAGGAATCGTGGAGGGACCCGGCGTCGCCCCCGGTTCAGGGTTCCCTGTGGGCGGCGAGGGCCTATCCTCGCAATCCGGATTCCACCCCTGCAGGAGGCGCTCATGACGCTCCCGATCCCTGCGCGGACCCTGCTCCGCGGACTCTCCCTGGCCGGCCTGCTCCTCGGGGGCGGCCGGCTTCCCGGCCAGTCGGCGGCCGCCCCCGTGTGGGGGCTCTACGCCTCCTACGTGGGATCCCCGCCCCTCTGGGCGGACCCCTGCAACATCACCTACACGATTGCGGTGATGGACAACCCGCAGATCGTGGCCAACGTCGCCTCGGGGCTCATGATCGCCATCCTGGAGGGCGTTCCGCGGGGCGTGGCCCAGAACGGCCTCAAGGCCCACGGAAGGTACTTCGACGACCGGCCGGACGGCATCGTCAAGCTGAAGCCCTGCGGATCGGGAGGGGCCGCCGATGCGCCGCCGCCGGGAAGTCCGCTTGGGGGCGGCGCGGGGGGATGCGGGGAGGTCTCCTCGCAGGACCGGGCCATCCTGGTGGCTGAACCCGTTGCCGGCACGGGCGACGGCCGGGACCCCTACCAGAGCGCCAGCGTGCGGACCTGCATCGATCCCGCGCGGACGCTCTGGATCGCCTGGAACGACCGCCCGGACGCCTCGCCCCTCGCGGCCTCCCGTCCGGGCCAGCCGCTGCTGGGGCCGGGAGGGGGCGGGACCGACGACTTCATCGAGGCCACGGTGTTGGATCCCGCCGGGCGTTCCAGGACCGTGAGGATGGACCAGAACGACGGATTCGGAGCCTCCTTCGGGCCCCAGAACGTCCTGTTCGGCCGGCGCGAGGATGCGCCGGACGTCTACCGCAAGACGCCCTTCGGCCCCGCCGCCGGCCGGGAAGCCATCCTCGATGAGGAAGGGGCTTTCAACGGGTTCTTCACCCAGGCGGGGGAGTACACGTTCCGGTTCGATTTCCGGGACAACTCCGCCGGGAGGGGGGGCTTCGGGCATCCGCGGGTCTACCTGATCGTGAAGGCCGGGAACGGCGCGGCGCCCAGCGTGGAGGCGATCCGGCCCCGGCACGGATCCCAGTACCGCATCCGGTACCGCGGCCAGGTTTGGGTGACCCTCTACGAACGGGGTTCGGACCAGGGCGTTCCCATGGACCTCTTCTACTGGCGGCAGACCGCTGCCGATGGCAGCCCGCAGGTCCAGGACGGGCAGCCGCTCTGGCGCCGGGTCGTCCGGAAGCCGGCCTCCGACCACCCCGGCGCCTCCGTGGCCGACTGGTTCGAGGTCCACTGGATCCGCCAGGGCGACCGCTGGGTCGAGGAGGTATCCCGAGGGGTGCCCTTCGACGTGCTGGAAGAGGTGCACTGAGGCCGGCGAGGGTTCGGAGATCGGGACGGGCGCGGCTCGCCAGCCTTGGGGCCGTACCCTGCGGGCCGGAGCCGCAGGTGATCGGAGGGGAGGCGGGCGGCCGGAACTGTGACCCGGGTCGGCGGCGGGCGGGTTCAAGGTGGCAGGCGAGACGGCGGCCCGGGTCCTGCCCTTCAACGCCTCCCGCAGCCCAGGGCCGGCGCGTCCTCCGGAGTTCCGGATGTTCGACAGCCTGGTGCGCTTCTTCGCTTCGAGCCCGCTGCTGCTGCTCTTCGCGGTGGTGGCGCTGGGCTATCCCATCTCCCGCATCCGCATCGCCGGGGCGAGCCTGGGCATCGCGTCCATCCTCTTCGCCGGCATCGCCCTCGGCGCCCTGGATCCGCGGCTGAAGCTGCCGGAGCTGACCTACCTGCTGGGCCTGGCGATCTTCGTCTACGCCATCGGCCTCTCCAGCGCCCAGAGCTTCTGGGGTTCCTTCAACCGCCGAGGCCTCCGGCGTAATTTGCTGGTGGCCGGCGTCATGGTGGCCTCCACGGCCCTGGTGGCGGGTCTCGCCCTGGGCTTGGGCTTCACGCCCCGCCTGGCCGCGGGCCTGCTGACGGGCTGCTTCACCAACAGCCCCGCCCTGGCGGGGGTGATCGAGAAGGTGAAGGCCGCGGGAGGCACGCCGGACCTCCTCGCGGAGCCGGTGGTGGCCTATTCCATCGCCTACCCCGTCGGCGTGCTGGCGCCCATGCTCGCCGTGCTCCTCGCCCAGGCCTTCACCAAGGGCCGGCCGCAACCGGAGGCCGGCGGGGACGAACCGCTCCCCACGCCCGAAGTCCCCGCCGGGCTGCCGCGCCTCGAGGTGCGCTCGGTGCGGGTGACCCGTCCGGAGGTGGTGAACCTCACCAAGCACTTCGTGTGCGAGAAGGCGGGCATCCAGGTGGTCTTCGGGCGGATCCTGCGGGACGGGGCCTTCCTGCTGCCCACGGCGGACACGGCCCTGCGCCTGGGGGACACGGTGGTGGTGGTGGGCTCGGCGGCGGGGGTCGAGCGGGTGACGGCCCTGCTGGGGGAGGCGGCGGCGGTGGAGATCCAGCGGGAGACCACGGAGTTCGACTCCACCCGGGTCTTCGTGAGCAATTCGGCGGTGATCGGCCGGCCCCTGCGGGAGCTGGACCTGCCGGGCCGCCACCAGGCGGTGATCACGCGCCTGCGGCGGGGGGACCTGTGGTTCGTGCCCCATTCGGAAACGGTGCTGGAGCTGGGGGACCGCATCCGGGTGGTGACGCGCCGGGAGAACAAGGAGGCCATCGAGGAGTATTTCGGCGATTCCTACCGGGCCCTCAGCGAGGCCGACTTCCTCACCTTCAGCCTGGGCCTCGCCGCGGGGCTGGCCCTGGGCATGATGCCCATCGTCCTGCCCGGGGGCTTCACCTTCCGCCTGGGCTTCGCGGGCGGGCCCCTGGTGATGGCGCTGGTGCTGGGCAAGGTCCACCGCTTCGGCCCCTTCGTCTGGGACTTCCCCTACGCGGCCAACCTCACCATCCGCCAGTTCGGCCTGGTGCTCTTCGCCGCGGGGATCGGCACCATCGCCGGGGAGGGTTTCGGGCGCACCCTGGCGGCGGGCTTCCGGCTGCCCCTGCTGCTGGGGGCGGCGGCGCTGCTGGTGGCGGGGGTGGCGGACGCCCTCTGCCTGGTGGTGGGCGCCCGGTTCCTGAAACTGCCCCTGGGGGAGCTCTACGGGCTCCTGGCGGGGATGCACACCCAGCCCGTGGTGCTGGGCTTCGCCTCGGAGCAGACGCGGGACGACCTGCCCGGCGTCGGCTACGCCACGGTCTATCCCCTGGCCACGGTCCTGAAGATCGTGCTGGCCCAGCTGCTGCTGGGCCTGGCGTGACCGTCCCGACCGCCGCCTTTTCGGAAGGAGCCGCCATGAACCTCCACACGATGCTGTCCCAGGGCCGCGGGGAGATCCTCGCCGAGGCGGTCCGCGCCGTGGGCCGGGCCCACCTGGAGCACTACGACCGCGCGGGGACGGAGGCGGTCCGCCAGCGCCTGGACGACCTGCTGTGTTTGACCCTGGACGCCCTGCGGGACCGCAGCCTGGCCCCGGTGGCGGCCCACGCCGACGCGGTGGCGCAGGCCCGCTTCGAGGCCGGCGTGGGCCTGGGGGAGGTGCAGACCGCCTACAACGTGCTGGAGGAGGTCCTGTGGCGGCGCATCCTCGCGCAGCTCCCGGCGGAGGCCCAGGGGGAGGCCCTGGGCCTGGTGGGCACCGTGCTGGGGGCGGGGAAGGACGCCCTGGCCCGGAAGTACGTCGCCCTCGCCAGCCGCGCGCACGCGCCGTCCCTGGACCTGCGGGCGATGTTCGCCGGGACGGAGGGGTTCTAGACCTTGAGGGCGCCGCGGAAGCCCCGGGCGGCGTAGTAGGAATCGGCCCCGTTGTGGTAGACGAACACGTGGTCGTAGCGGCGGTCGCAGAACAGGGCGCCTCCCCGTTCCCGGATCGCAGGGGGCGTCTGGATCCAGCTCGAGGTCTTGCGGTCGAATTCTCCGAGTTCCTGCAGGTCCCGGTATTGCCGCTCGGTGAGCAGCTCGATGCCGATCCGGGAGGCCATGTCCAGGGCGTTGCCGCCGGGCTTGTGCTCCTTCCGGGCGTCGAGGGCCTTCCGGTCATAGCAAAGGCCGCGTCGGCCCGCGGGGCTTTCCGCCGAACAGTCGCAGAAGGTGAACTCGCCGCCTTCCGCGGCATCGCCGATGACATCCGGTTCGCCCCCGGTGGCTTCCATCTCAAGAAGCGCCTGGAGTTTCCCGGGATGGGCCTCCAGCCGCGCCTGCACCCGATTCCAGTCGATGCCCGGGTGGCGGCGCATGTTTTTCGAAAACCGGTCCCGGATCGTTTCGATCAGCTCGTTCCGGAGTTCCGCTTTCATGTCGTCACCTTCCGCATGCGAGCCATCCTCGCCGTGGGCGCGGGGCGGCTATCCGCCCTGGGGCGGCTCCCACAGCTCGATCTTGTTGCCTTCGGGATCCAGGACCCAGCCGAACTTCCCGTACTCGGATTCGTCGACTTTCTCGAGCACGGTGCAGCCTTCCTCCTTCAGGGCCTTGAGCAGGGCGTGGAGGTCGGCCACGCGGTAGTTGACCATGAAGGACGCCGAGCTCGGGGCGAAGTGGTTGCTTTCCTGGGGATCGATGAGCCAGGCGGTGGTGCCCGCCACCGGCCTGCCTTCGGCGTCGGTCCAGTCGAAGGCGGCGCCGCCCCAGGGCTGGACATCGATGCCCAGGTGCCGCTTGTACCAGGCCTGCAGGGCGGGGGCGTCCTTGGCCTTGAAGAAGATGCCGCCGATGCCGGTGACGCGTTTCATGGGACCTCCGATGCGTGCGGATTGTGAAAGAGTGTCGCGCGTGGGGCCTGCC
The DNA here is from genome assembly GCA_044229575.1 of Holophagaceae bacterium. Taxonomy (GTDB): domain Bacteria; phylum Acidobacteriota; class Holophagae; order Holophagales; family Holophagaceae; genus JADJVL01. The sequence goes on from JBGAST010000055.1 coordinate 23,179, forward strand.
GCCGTTGGGAAGGCCGGTCAGGCGGCCTCCGGCCGGCGCTTGCGGCTCAGGACGCCGGCGGCGGTCAGGGTGAACAGGAGGCCGACCGGCAGGGGTTCGAGGAAGGTGAAGGCGATGTTCACCAGCGGCTTCTTGTACAGCTCCTTGAACTCCGCCAGCTCCCTGTTCTTTTCGGCGATCTGCGCGTCCGTGGCGCCGGACTGCTTGGCCTCGGCCAGGGCATGCGCCGCGTATTGGTCGAGGAAGTCCGGCATGAACTTGTAGTACATC
>JBGAST010000056.1:0-22492 GCA_044229575.1 Holophagaceae bacterium
CGCTAGGCCGTGACCGGCACAAGCGGCCGTAGCAGACCGTCCAGGAATGCACTGGCCGCTCTGCAACGGCCGCTAGACCGTGACCGGCACAAGCGGCCGTAGCAGACCGTCCAGGAATGCACTGGCCGCTCTGCAACGGCCGCTAGGCCGTGACCGGCACAAGCGGCCGTAGCAGACCGTCCAGGAATGCACTGGCCGCTCTGCAACGGCCGCTAGAGCCTTTCCCCCAGCACCCTCGCGGACTGGGCGTCCCGCCAGGCCTTCAGCCGTCCCGCCAGGTCCGCATCGGAAAGCGCCAGGATCGCCGCGGCCTGAAGGGCGGCATTGATGGCGCCGGGCTTGCCGATGGCGAAGGTGCCCACCGGCACGCCGCCGGGCATCTGCACGATGGAAAGGAGGGAATCGAGGCCGTTCAGGGCCTGGCTCTGGACCGGCACGCCCAGCACCGGAAGCAGGGTCTTGGCGGCGGCCATGCCGGGCAGGTGGGCGGCTCCCCCCGCCCCGGCGATGATCACCTTCAACCCCCGGGGCGCGGCCTCCTCGCAGTAGTGGAAGAGTTTGTCGGGGGTGCGGTGGGCGCTCACCACGTCGGCCTCGAAGGGGACCTGCAGCGCCTCCAAGGTCTCCGCCGCATGCCGCATGGTCTCCCAGTCGGACTTGCTCCCGAGGATGATGCCGACGAGGGGGGAAGGGGACATGCATTCTCCTGGAAAGGCCTTCCAGTGTAGCCCCGAGGATCGAGCCCCCGGCCTGAACCCGTCATGATGGGCCCATGGCGGACGTGATCGTGGTGGGGGGCGGGGCGGCGGGGATGGTGGCGGCCTGGCGGGCGGCGACCCGGGGCCACGGCGTCACCCTGCTGGAGGCCAACGGGCGGCCCGGCGTCAAACTGCGCATCAGTGGCGGCGGCAAGTGCAACATCACCCACGCGGGCACCGTCCAGGACCTGCTGTCCGCCTTCCCCTTGGAGCAGGCCCGATTCCTGCGGCCCGCCCTGCACCGCTTCACCAACGAGGACGTCCTCGCCCTGCTCCACCGCGAGGGGATCGAGACCTACGCCCGGGACAACGGCCGCGTCTTTCCCCTGGACCGCCCCGGCAGCGCGGTCCAGGTGGTGGCCGCCTTCGAAACGCTGGTGCAGCGCGCCGGCGCCCGCCTGCGCTGCGGGACCCGGGTGGTGGGCCTGGAAACGGCGGGGCGGCGGGCGCTCGGGGTGCGGACCGGGGAGGAGGTGCTGAAGGCTGAAGCCCTCATCCTCGCCACCGGAGGCGCGAGCTATCCGGAGACCGGAACCCGCGGCGAGCTGGCGGAATGGCTGAAGGGTCTGGGTATCCCGGTGGCGCCCTGGTTTCCGGCCCTGGCGCCCATCCCCCTGCAGGCCCCGCGGCCGGAATGGGAGGGCGTGGCCTTCCGGGACGGCACCCTTTCGCTGCAGCCGGGCCCCTCGGGCAAGCGCCTGGCGTCCTTCGCCGGGGACATCGTCTTCACCCGCGCCGGCATCAGCGGCCCGGCGGCCCTGGAACTGAGCCGCGCCACGGAGGCCGCCCGGCGCGGGGGCGGGGCTTTTCTCACCTACGCCTTCGCTTCGGAAAAGGCCGTCGAGGAGGACATGGAGGGAACCCGGCTCCGGCAGCCCCATCTGGGCGTCCGGACCTGGCTCGCCCAGCGCCTCCCGGAGCGGGCCTGCGCCCAGTCCCTGGAAGCGCTTGGGATGCCGCCGGGCCAGCGGTTCAAGGACCTCTCGAGGCTCCACGCCCGGTCCGTGAAGACGCTCGTGACAGCCTTTCCCCTCGGCGCGCCCCAGGCCGTCCCCCTCAGCCGCGGAGAGGTCGCCGCCGGCGGCGTGCGCCTCGAAGCGGTGGACCCCCGCACGATGCGGGTGCGGGGCTGGGACAACCTCCTGGTCTGCGGGGAGCTCCTGGACGTGGACGGGCCCGTCGGGGGGTACAACCTCCAGGCGGCCTTCAGCACCGGGTACGTCGCGGGGGATTCGGTCTAGAAAAGTCCCGGCCTTCTTCCACACCGCCGGGCTCCGGAACTTCACAACTCTTAACGGCGGGAGGCTCAACCAGGAAGCATCCTCTTGCGTGGTATCTTGATGCACCTCCCCAAGGAGATCTTTCCCATGGCCGGCTCCCTGACCTTCCGTAGCGCCCTTGCCCTCCTTTTGACCAGTGGAGCCCTCATGGCCCAGCCCAAGCGCCCGGAGCCCAAGGCTCCCGCGGAGACGAAGCCCGGGAAGCCCGAGCCGAAGAAGCCGGCGGAGGGCCGGGTGACCCAGAGCGAGGACGTGATCGCCGGCGGGCCGCGCTACAACGCCTTCCCCTCGGTGCAGGAACTCCTGGCGGAAGCCCAGGCCTCCGATGGCGTCCCGGCGCCGGCCGCGGCCGCGCCGCCAGTCGCCCCCCGGAAGGAGCACACCGAAGTCCGCCACGGGGAGACGGTGCGCGACGACTGGTTCTGGCTGCGGGAGAAGTCCAACCCCGACGTGGTGAAGCATCTCGAGGCGGAGAACGCCTACACCGCCACGGTGACGAAGGACCTGCAGCCCTTCGCCGACGCCCTCTACAAGGAGCTGCTCGGCCGCATCAAGCAGACGGACCTCTCCGTGCCCGTGCGCCGCGGGGCCTGGTGGTACTACTCCCGGACGGAGGAAGGCAAGCAGTACCCCATCCAATGCCGCAGGGCCGGCAGCGCCGAAGGCATGGACAAGCAGGCCAAGGAGGAGGTGCTCCTGGACCAGAACGAGCTGGCGAAGGGCCTGAAGTTCCTGGGACTGGGCGCCTTCAATGTGAGCGACGACGGCCGGCAGCTGCTCTATTCCACCGATGTCACCGGCTTCCGGCAGTTCAAGCTCTTCCGGAAGGACCTCGGCACCGGCAAGACCAGCGAGGCCCTCGCCGAGCGCGTCACCTCCGTCCAATGGGCCGCAGACAACCGGACGATCTTCTACACCACCGAGGACGCCACGACCAAGCGGTCCGACACCCTCTGGCGCCTCCGGCCGGGCGGCAAGCCGGAGAAGGTCTACGAAGAGAAGGACGAGCTCTTCCGGGCCTTCCTGGGCCGCACCCGCGACCAGAAGTACGAGGTCCTGGCCATCGTCTCCACGGACACCTACGAGATGCGCGTCCTGCCCTCGGACAGGCCCGGCGAAACCTTCAGCGTCCTCCTGCCTCGGGAGAAGGGCCACAAGTACGACGTGGACCACCGGGACGGCCTCTTCTACATCCGCACCAACCGCAACGCCAAGAACTACCGCATCGTGACCGCCCCCGTCGCGGACCCCTCGGAGAAGAACTGGCGGGAGTTCGTGCCCCACCGGGCCGACACCCTGGTGGAGGACCTGGATCTCTTCAAGGGCCACGCGGTCGTGCACACCAAGAAGGCGGGCCTGCGGGGCTTCTCGGTGCTGGATTTCAAGGCCCAGGCCTGGCATGAGCTGGCCTTCCCCGAGGAGATCTACGCCTCGGGCGGGGACGCCAACCCGGAATTCGACAGCGCCAAGTTCCGCTTCAACTACCAGAGCCCCATCACCCCGAACTCGGTCTTCGAGTACGACCTCGGCCGGCGCACCCGCGCCCTCCTCAAACAGCAGGAGGTGCTGGGGGGATTCGATCCCGCGAAGTACGCGTGCAGGCGCCTCTGGGCCACCGCCCGGGACGGCGTGAAGGTGCCGCTCTCCGTGGTGCACCGGAAGGGCCTCAAGCTGGACGGCACGAACCCGCTCTGGCTCTATGCCTACGGCTCCTACGGCTACGGCTCCAATGCCGGCTTCAGCTCCAACAACCTGAGCCTCCTGGACCGGGGCATGGTCTTCGTGACCGCCCACATCCGGGGCGGCAACGAGATGGGCGAGGCCTGGCACGACGACGGCATGCTCATGAAGAAGATGAACACCTTCACCGACTTCATCGACAGCGCGAAGTGGCTGGTGGACCAGAAGTGGACTTCGAAGGACCGCCTCGTCATCGAAGGCGGCAGCGCCGGCGGCCTGCTCATGGGCGCCGTCACCAACATGGCGCCGGACCTCTTCAAGGCCGTGCACAGCGCCGTGCCCTTCGTGGACGTGATGAACACCATGTGGGACTCGAGCCTGCCCCTCACCGTGGGCGAGTACCTCGAGTGGGGCAACCCCAACGAGAAGGCCGCCTACCAGTACATGAAGTCCTACAGCCCCTACGACAACCTGGAGAAGAAGGCCTATCCCGCGATCCTGGTGACCACCAGCTTCAACGACAGCCAGGTGATGTACTGGGAGCCCGCCAAGTATGTGGCCAAGCTGCGCAGCCTGAAGACCGATTCGAACCCGCTGGTCTTCAAGTGCAAGATGGACCCCGCCGGCCACGGCGGCGCGTCGGGCCGCTACGACGCACTGAAGGACCGGGCCTGGGAGATGGCGTGGATGTTCAGCCAGGTGGGCATCACGAAATAGTCTGTCCCCCCGCGGCCCCCGGCGGAACGCGGCTTCGGCCGCGTTCTCTGGTTGGCGGGATCCTGGTTCCGGGCTGGAGGTGGCATGGCGAAGGTCGAGGTCCCGAAGGGAATCCTGATCGCCCTGGGCAGCGCCCTCGCCGCGGCCCTCCTTGCCCTGGTCTTCCTGCTGGGGCGGGAGTCGGGCCGGCGAGGGGCGATGGGGAATCTCACCCCCATGGCTCAGCCTGGGTCCGCGCTTCCCGTGAGCGCCGGGGCGCGCCTGAATCCCGCGCCTGTGGCGCCATCCCTATCCCCGGCGCCGGCCCCGCTGGTCGCGCCCGGTCCCGCCGAGCCCCAGGATCCCCAGCGCCCCGCGGTAGCGGCCTACTTCGCCGCCTTGGACCGCATCGCGCCAGGCCAGCTCGCCGGGGATCCCCAGACCCTGGCCCAGGAGATGGTGGCGGGCCTCGCCAAAGGGGATACTTCGGGCTTCGACCGCCTGGCCGGCCAGGCCGTGGAGGCCCGGCGCAAGGTCGCCGCCCTGGTTCCGCCCGCTTCCTGCGCCGCCTTCCACCAGGAGAGCCTGGCCCTCCTGGACGAGAACCTGGGGATGCTGAAGTCCGTCCAGCGCGCCCTCGAAGGCGCCGACGCGGAAGGCTCCCTGGCCTCCATGGTCGCCCATGCCCAGGCCCTCCAGGCCCGATCGGACGCGCTGCAAAGGGCCGACAAGGCCCTGCGGCAACGCTATGGCCTGCTGCCCTAGGGGATTGGCCTCGCCTTCAGTAAGATAAAGGAGCGCGGCCCCCGCCGCGCTTTCCTTTGTCCGGGCCTCCATGTCGCTGCAAACCGAAGTCCAACGCCGCCGCACCTTCGCCATCATCTCCCACCCCGACGCGGGCAAGACCACGCTGACGGAGAAGCTCCTCCTCTACGGGGGCGCCATCGACCGGGCTGGATCCGTGAAGGGCCGGGAGGGCTCCGGCCACGCGCAATCGGACTGGATGGCCATCGAACAGGAGCGCGGCATCTCGGTCACTTCGGCGGCCATGCAGTTCGAATACAAGGGCCACGCCATCAACCTGCTGGACACCCCGGGCCACCAGGACTTCTCCGAGGACACCTATCGGGCCCTCACGGCGGCGGACAGTGTGGTCATGCTCCTGGACTGCGCCAAGGGCGTGGAGGAGCAGACCAAAAAGCTCTTCCGCGTGGCCTCGGAACGGAAGCTGCCGATCTTCACCTTCGTCAACAAGCTGGACCGCCCGGGGCGGGAGCCCGTGGAGCTCATCGACGAGGTGGAGGAGCTCTTCGGCCTCCATGCGGTGCCCATGACCTGGCCCATCGGCTCAGGTCCTGATTTCAAGGGTGTCTATGTTCGCGCCACCGGCCAGATCCAGGTCTTCGAGCGGGCCAAGGCCGGCCGCAAAGCGCGGGTGGTGGGGCAGGGGGGCCTGGACGACCCGGAGATCGCGGCCCTGCTGACGCCTGCCGAACTGCAGCAGCTCAAGGACGACGTGGACCTGATGGACCACGTCCTGCCCGCCTTCGACCGGGAAGCCTTCCTCGCCGGGAAGCAGTCACCCATGTTCTTCGGCTCCGCGGTGAACAACTTCGGCGTGGCGGAGTTCCTGGAGGAGTTCCTGGCCCTCGCGCCTTCCCCCGGCCCGCGACCCCTGCGGGACGGCGGGGAAGTCGCGCCGGAGGCGCCCTTCACGGCCTTCGTGTTCAAGGTGCAGGCCAACATGAACAAGGCCCACCGGGACCGCGTCGCCTTCGCCCGCATCGTGAGCGGCCACTTCGAGCGGGGCATGGACGCCCTGCACGTGCGGGAGAAGAAGACCCTCAAGCTCAACTATCCCCACATGTTCTTCGGCCGGGAGCGGGAAATCGTGGACGAGGCCTGGCCCGGCGACATCCTCGGCCTCATCAACCCCGGCATGTTCCGCATCGGCGACGTCCTCAGCGCCGGGGGTCCCATCGACTTCCATGCGGTGCCCCGCTTCTCCCCGGAGCAGTTCTCCTCCGTGCGCCTCACGGATCCCGGCGCACGCAAGGGCTTCCTCAAGGGCATCGGGCAGATCGCCGAGGAGGGCGTGGTGCAGGTGTTCTGGCCCAAGGGCGGCGCGCCCCTGCCGATCCTGGGCGCCGTGGGCCGCCTCCAGTTCGACGTCCTCCAGCACCGGCTGAAGGGCGAGTACGCCTGCCCGGTCCTGCTCGAGCCCCGGGGCTTCCAGATGGCCCGCTGGCTGGAGGGCGGCTGGCCCGAGCCCTCGCGCTTCTGGGGCGAGCTCGTGGAGGACGTGGACGGCAATCCGGCCATCCTCTTCGAGAACGACTGGCAGCGGCGGACGACGGCGGAGAAGAACCCGGGAATCAAGTTCCTGGAACACCCGCCGCGCTGAAGGTTTAGCCTAGAAGTACGGCGCCACCAGCTTGAGGAAGCCCGCGGCCAGCAGCGCGCTGACCGGAATGGTCAGGATCCAGGCCATGACGATGTTGCCCGCCACGCCCCACCGCACGGCGGAGGCGTTCATGGAGGCGCCGACGCCCATGATGGCGCCGGTGATGCTGTGGGTGGTGCTCACGGGGATACCGAAGTGGGCGGTGGTGAACAGCACGGCGGCGGCGGCGGTCTCCGCGGCGAAGCCATGGATGGGCCGCAGCTTCACGATGCGCGAGCCCATGGTCTTGATGATCTTCCAGCCGCCGGAAGCGGTGCCCAGGGCCATGAAGGAGGCACTGCCGATCTTGATCCACAGGGGCACGATCACCTTGGCCTTCGCGTCCAGGGGCAGGTGGAACTTGTAGGCCAGGAGGGCGAGGCAGATGATGCCCATGGCCTTCTGGGCGTCGTTCTGGCCGTGGGTGAAGGACATCGCCGCGGCGCTCACCAGCTGGGCCTTCCGGAACACGAAGTTCACCTTCTGCCCCGGGAAATGGCGGACGATCCACAGGATCGCCAGGATCAGGATCATGCCCACGAGGAAGCCCATGGCGGGCGAGATGATGATGAAGGCCCCGATCTCCTGGAGCTTCTTGGTGTGGAGGGCGCCGAAGCCGGCGTGGGCCACCACGGCCCCGGCGAGGCCGCCGAGCAGGGTGTGGCTGGTGCTGGACGGGATGCCCAGCCACCAGGTGAGGAGGTCCCAGGTGATGGCGGCCATCAGGGCGGCGGCGATCACCGCCGGCACCACGTGCTGGCTGTCGGCGATGCCCTTGGCGATGGTGGTGGCCACGGACGTGCCCGCCAGGGCGCCGGCGAAGTTGAGGACGGCGGACATGGCCAGGGCGTACTTGGCGGGCAGCACGCCGGTGCTCACGACGGTGGCGATGGAATTCGCCGTGTCGTGGAAGCCGTTGATGTAGTCGATGCCCCAGGCGAGGAGGATGAGCACCGCCAGGGACGGGATGAGGAAGGCCTCGATCATCGAAACCCCTCAGGCGTTCTTCATGACGGTGGAGCCCACGACCTGGGCGACGAGCTCGATGCGGTCCGTGGCGTCCTCGGTGAAGGAGAGCAGCTCCTTCCACTTGATCAGTTCGATGGGATCCGTGGGGTTCTCGAAGATCTGGGCCAGGGCCGCGTGGTAGACCGAATCGGCCTGGTTTTCCAGGACGTGGCAGTGGAGGATGCGGGCGCGGATGTCCTTGATGTCCGACATGCTGCGCAGGGCCTTGATGAGATGCACCAGCTCGCCGGTGCCCTCCACGATGTTGCTGGTGAGCTGCATGAGGGCGGGCATCACGGTCTCGATGCGGTAGAGCACGATGCGCTCGCAGACCGTGTCCAGGCGGTCCACCACGTCGTCCAGGGCGTGGGTGAGCTGGAGGATGTCCTCCCGCTCGATGGGGGTCACGAAGACCATGTTCAGGCGGTCGATGAGCTCGTGGGTCAGCTCGTCGCCCTTGTGCTCGAACTCCTTCATTTCCCGGCGCATCTCGGCGAAACGGCTGGGATCCCCGGTCCGCAGTTCCCGGTCCAGCAGCTGGGCGGCGGCGGCCACGTTTGCGGCGGCCCCCTCCAGCAAGTCGAAGAAGACCATTTCGCGGGGTTTCAGCCACTTGAGGAGGGTGTTCAGGGACATGGATTCTCCAGCTTGGGCGGAGTCGCCCGGGGCGCTGTGAACATTCTGCAACAAAGCGCGGGCCTTCCGCCCCTTGATCCACAATGGACCCATGCTTTCCTCGCTCCGCAACTACCTGAGGGTCCTCCTGGCCTTGTTCGGGGCCTTCCTCCTCGGGCTGGGCGCCTCGGGCTGGCAGCACAAGGGGGTTCCCCCCCTTTTGCGCCTCGGTGTTCTGGTCCTGGCCGCCCTGCTCATGCTCATGGTGGCCGCCTGGCTGATCCGGCGCATCATCGTGCCCCTTCGGGCTTCCGGAAGGGGTCCCGTCAGCCTGGAGGATCTGCCGAGGGTCTGGGCGGAGCTCGAACGGGAGAACCTCAGCCTCAAGGAGCTCAAGGAGGCGGAGGACGCCCTCCGGAAGGGCATCCTGGCCCGCCTCCAGGAGGGCGTCATCCTGCTGGGGCAGGATGGATCCGTGCGGCTCTACAACCCGGCCGCGGAAGCCCTCCTGGGCCGCGGCACGCCCCTGGTGAAGGGCGCGGCCTCGGCCTCCCTCTTCCGGGAGCCCGAGGCTCAGCGCCAGCTCGCCGCCGCCCAGGCCGGGGAGAGCTTGGAGTGGACCCTGCAGCGCGGCCACCGGATCCTGCGGCTGCGGGGGATCCCCTTCCGGCACGGGCCCGGCGGCAGCCTGCTCCTCACCGTGGACGACGTGACCCGGCAGGAAGCGCTGGAGAACACCCGCCAGCGCTTTGTCTCCAACCTCAGCCACGAGCTGAAGACGCCCCTCACCAGCCTGCGCATCGCCGTGGAGAATCTCCAGGCGGAGAAGACCCAGGGCGGCGCATCCGATCCCAACGTGGCCATGCTCCTCCGGGCCGTCGAACGCATGACCCTGCTCCTGGACGACATCTCCGAGCTGAGCCGCATCGAGAGCGGCGCCCTCCGCCTCTCCCCGGCGCCCCTCTCCGTTGCCGCCTTCGTCCGGGACCTCTTCGACGAGGCCGGTCCCCTCCTCCCGACGCGGAGGATCACCCTGCGGGCGGACCTCGGCGAGGCCGGGGAGGCGGTCGTGCACGTGGACGGGCTGCGGCTGCACCAGCTCCTGGGCAACCTCCTGGGGAACGCCATCAAGTTCAGCCCGGAGGGCGCCACGGTGGAGCTGGGGCTGGCCCTCGCGGAAGGGAGGATGCGCTGGGAGGTGAGGGACCGGGGTCCCGGCATCGCCCTGGCGGATCAGCCCAAGGTGTTCGAGCGGTTCTTCCGGGCCGCGACGGTCCGGGGCGTGCCCGGCACCGGGCTCGGGCTCGCCATCGTGAAGCACTTGGCGCGGCTCATGGGCGGCGAGGTGGGCTTCACCAGCGAACCGGGGCGGGGATCCATCTTCTGGGTCGACCTGCCCGCGTTGCCCGCGCAGGAGACCTGAAGCCCGGGTCCGGGCTCCGAGGTCCCGGGATTCGAAGCTCAGTCGTTCACGCTGCCCAGCCGGTAGCCGACGCCCACCACCGTCTCGATGTGGGCGGCGGCCTCCCCGAGCTTCGCCCGCAGGCGCCGCACGTGGGCGTCGATGGTGCGGCTCTCCCCCAGGTATTCCAGGCCCCAGACCTGCTGGAGGATGCGCTCGCGGGGCAGCACGCGCCGGGGGTTCTTCAGGAAGTAGGCCAGCAGCTCGAACTCCTTGCGTGTGAGGTCCAGGGCCTGGCCGCTGGTCCTCGCCACGTGCATGTCGAGATCCACGCTCACGGGTCCGAAGGAGAGCACCTTCCCCTTGGCCTGGTCGTCGAGAAAGCTCGCCCGGCGGAGGATGGCCTTCACCCGGGCGGTGAGCTCCCGGGTGGAGTAGGGCTTGGAGACGTAGTCGTCGGCCCCGAGCTCCAGGCCGAGCACCTTGTCGATCTCGTCGCCCCGGGCGGTGACCAGCACCACCGGGAGGCTCCGCAGGCTCGGCTCCGCGCGGATGAAGCGCAGGACGTCGAGGCCGTCCATGTCCGGCAGCGTCAGGTCCAGAAGGGCCGCGTCCGGCCGCGTGCCCTTGCCCGCGGCCACATGGCGGAGCAGCTGGAGGGCCTCGCCGCCGGTGGGGCAGGCGGCCACGCCGAAGCCCTCCCGCTGGAAGTGCTGCTGCAGGCCCGCCAGGATGTCGGCGTCGTCTTCCAGCAGGAGCAGGTGGGGCATCGGGATTCCTCAGGAAGGATCGGCGTTCGGGCCGCGGGACTGGAGGTAGCTGTGCTTCACATTGACGCCTTCCAGGATGAAGAGCACTTCCTCGGCGATGTTGGTGGCCTGGTCGGCGATGCGCTCCCAGTTCTTGATGACGATGATCAGGTGGCTCGCCCGTTCGATGGCGAGGGGATCCGCCAGCATGATGCGGAGCAGCTCCTTGTAGGTGTCCAGGTAGAGGGCGTCCACCCGGTCGTCGTCCTCGATGACCCGGCGGGCCAGGTCCGCGTCCCCGTTCACGAAGGCGTCGAGGGCCCGGCGGACCATCTCCCGGGTCTCCAGGCCGAGGCTCTCCAGGAATCCACCTACCCGCAGGGGCGGCTGGGGGTTCAGGAGCTTGGCGCGGCGGGCGATGTTCACGCAGTGGTCGCCGATGCGCTCCAGCTCCGGGATGATCTTGAGGGTGCTGGCGATGAGGCGCAGGTCCGTGGCGATGGGAGCGCGCAGGGCCAGGATGTCCACGCAGGCCTGGTCCAGGCGCAACTCGCTCTCGTCCACCGCCGCGTCGAGGGCGATGACCTTGTCGGCCAGGGCGTCCGAGCGCTGCTCGTGGGCCTTGCGGGCGAGGTCGATCATCTCCTCCGCCTGCCCGGCCATGGCCATGAGCCCGTTCTTGAGCTCCGCGAGCTCCGTGTCGAAGTGCCTGGGCATCAGCCGAACCTCCCCGTGATGTAGTCCTCGGTCATCCGCTCCGACGGCGTGGTGAAGACCTTCTCCGTGAGGCCCACCTCGACCAGTTTGCCCAGCCAGAAGAAGGCCGTGTAGTCCGAAGCCCGGGCGGCCTGCTGCATGTTGTGGGTGACGATGACGATGGTGTAGTCCCGCTTCAGCTCGAAGATGAGCTCCTCGATGCGGCTGGTGGCGATGGGATCGAGTGCGGAACATGGCTCGTCCATGAGGAGCACTTCGGGCTTCACCGCCAGGGCACGGGCGATGCAGAGGCGCTGCTGTTGGCCACCGGACATGCCCAGGGCGGACTCCTGGAGCCGGTCCTTGACCTCGTCCCAGAGCCCCGCGCGCTTGAGGCTGGTCTCCACGGCTTCGTCCAGGACGTGGCGGTCCCGGACCCCCTGGATGCGCAGGCCATAGACCACGTTTTCGAAGATGGATTTCGGGAAGGGGTTGGACTTCTGGAAGACCATGCCCATGCGCTTGCGCAGGCCGATGACGTCCACGCCCGGGGCGTAGAGGTCCTGGCCGGCCAGTTCCACGCTGCCTTCCACCCGCACGCCGTCGATGAGGTCGTTCATGCGGTTCAGGGAGCGCAGCAAGGTGCTCTTGCCGCAGCCCGAGGGGCCGATGAAGGCCATTACGGTGTGCTTCCGGACGTCCAGGTTGATGTCCTGCAGGGCCTGCTTCTCGCCGTAGTACAGGTTCAGGCCGCGCACCTGGAGCATGGGGGGCGCGGTGAGGGCGGCGGCGTCGGTCAGCGGCAGGTCCCGGGTCCGCGGGACCTCCAGGGGCTTGGCCGGGGCCGCGGGAGCGCCCTCCGCCGACAGGTGGACGGGCTCGGGGATGGGAAGCGCGGTTTCAGGATCCATGAGGGCTCCGGGCATCAGAAGGCGCTCCCGCCCAGGCGTTCCCGCAGGCGCCGCCGCAGGCGCAGGGCGAAGAGGTTCAGGGCCACGACGACGAGGAGGAGGAGGAGGGCGGTCATGTACACCATGGGCTTGGCGGCCTCGCTGTTGGGGCTCTGGAACCCCACATCGTAGATGTGGAAGCCGAGGTGCATGAACTTGCGGTCCAGGTGGAAGTAGGGGAACTGGCCGTCCAGGGGCATGGCCGGCGCGAGCTTCACCACCCCGGTGAGCATGAGGGGGGCGACCTCCCCGGCCCCCCGGGCCATGGCCAGGATCAGCCCGGTGAGGATCCCCGGGGTCGCCCCGGGGAGCACGACCTTCCAGATGGTCTGCCACTTGGTGGCGCCCAGGGCGAGGCTGGCCTCCCGGAGGGAGCGGGGCACGGAGGCCAGGGCCTCCTCCGTGGCTACCACCACCACCGGGACCGTGAGGAGGGCCAGGGTGAGGGAGGCCCAGAGGATGCCCCCGGTGCCGTAGGTGGGGGTGGGCAGCCGGTCGGCGAAGAAGGCCTGGTCGATGGCGCCCCCCAGGGTGTAGACGAAGAAGCCCAGCCCGAAGACGCCGAAGACGATGGAGGGCACTCCCGCCAGGTTGTTCACCGCCACCCGCACGCTGCGCACCAGCCAGCCGTCCCGGGCGTACTCCCGGAGGAAGAGGGCGGTGACCACCCCCAGGGGCACCACCATGATGGACATGATCAGGACCATGAGGACCGTGCCGAAGATGGCCGGGAAGATCCCGCCCTCCGTGTTGGATTCCCGGGGGTCCCCGGACACGAATTCCCAGAGCCGCGCGAAGTAGACGCCGGCCTTGCCGAGGATCCCGATCCGGTTGGGCGCCACGATGCGCACCACGGCGCTGAGGGGGATCTCCTTGGTCTGCCCGTCCACGGTGCGAAGGGTGATCTGCAGCTCCGCGGACTTGGCGCGGAGGCCGTCCAGGCGGGCCTGCAATTCGTCGTAGCGGCTGCGCAGGGTCTTTTCCTCGGCGTCGAGGACGGCCAGGGCCGGGAGATCCCCGGCTCCCGATTCCAGGCCCCGGCGCCGGAGGCGCAGTTCCTCCAGGGTGCGGTTGAGGGCGCCGACCTCGTCCTTCTCGATGGCGCGGATGTCGGCCTGGAGGGCCTTGGCTTCCGGAAGGCGGCCCAGGGCCGCTTCAAAGGCGGCATCCCCCGCCGCGGCCTGGGTCCCCTTCTCCACGAGCGAATCGACGAACCCGATGAAGGCGCCGTTCTCGAGACGTTCGACGAGGACGGCGCCGGCCGGGAGCCGCTGGGCACCGAGCTCCGCGGCCTTGATCCAGCGGAAGTCCTGGCCGTAGAGGTCCCGGTTGGCCACGCGGAACTGCACCTTGGCGGGCTCCTCCCCGAGGGCGGCCTCCTTCGCGGAAATCTCCCCGAGGAGCGGTCCCTCGGGGGTGGTCGTCTGGACGAGGGCCCGGGGCCAGAAGAAACCCAGGCCCTTCACGGCGATGAAGCCCACCAGGCCCGTGATCATGAGGAGGGAGAGGGACAGGGCCGAGGCGGAAAGCCAGACGAAGGCGCTGCCCCGCCGCAGGAATTCGCGGCCGCGCTGGAGGGGAGAGGCGTTCCAGTCCATCAGAGGCTCTCGTACTTCCGGCGCAGGCGCTGGCGCACCAGCTCCGCGAGGGTGTTGAGCAGGAAGGTCAGGAGGAAGAGGAGGAAGGCGGCGAGGAAGAGCACCCGGTAGAGGGAGCCGTGGTGGGGGGCTTCGGGAATCTCCACGGCGATGTTGGCGGCCAGGGTGCGCATCCCATTGAAGGGGCTCCAGTCCAGGACCGGCGTGTTGCCGGTGGCCATGAGCACGATCATGGTCTCCCCGATGGCGCGGCCTAGGCCCACCATCACGGCGGAGAAGATGCCGGGGCTGGCGGTGGGCAGCACCACCCGCCACGCGGTCTGCCAGGGCGACGCTCCGCAGGCGAGGCTGGCGGAGGTGAGGGACTTCGGCACCGAGGCGAGGGCGTCCTCGCTGAGGGTGAAGATGATGGGGATGACCGCGAAGCCCATGGCAAAGCCCACCACCAGGCTGTTGCGCTGGTCGTAGGTGATGCCCTGGGCCGACAGCAGCCAGTGGCGGTAGTCGCCGCCAAGGAAGGCGCGCTCGAAGGCCGGCGCGGCCGCCAGGCTGAGCAGGCCCGCCGCGAGGAGGAGGGGCACCGCCCAGAGGACTTCCCGTCCCGCGCCCCAGATGGTGCGGAAGCGGCCCGGGAGGCGCGTCCAGATCGGGAAGGCCAGGAGGGCGAGGAGCAGGGCCACCGCCGGGAAGACCAGGACCTCCACCGCCAGCTTCTCGAAGAGGGGCGCCATCACCAGGCCCGCCAGGAAGCCCAGCACCACCGAGGGCAGGGCGGCCATGATCTCCACCGTGGGCTTGATGGCGTTCCTCAGCCGCGGGGTCGCGAACTGGCTGGTGTACAGGGCCCCGAGCACCGCCAGGGGCAGGGCGAAGAGCATGGCGTAGAGGGTCCCCTTCAGCGTGCCGAAGACCAGGGGGATAAGGCTGAACTTGGGCTCGAAATCGTCCGTGCCGCCGCTGCTCTGCCAGACGTACTCGGGCTTGTCGTAGCCTTCGTAGTGGACCTTGCCAGCGAGGCTCCTCAGGGTGACGTCGGGGTGGGCCGACTGCAGGGTCCAGGCCTTCGTCTCGCCGGACCGGGAACTCGCGGTGATGAAGTCGCCCCGCGTGGAAATGGACGCGGAGGCGAGCTCCGGGGCTTCGGCATGGAACAGCCTGGCTTCCGTGGTCAGGTGGTCCACCGCCAGGTCCCGGTCGCTCCAGACCAGGAAGCGCTTGTCCCGAAGGCTTGGCATGAAGCCCTGGACGGGGCCCGCGAGGGACTGGAAGCCGTGCAGGGTCTGGAGCTGAGGACGGTCGCCGGTGCGCAGCAGCTGGAAGGCCCCGATGGCGCCCCGCTCGCCGCCCACCAGGATGGAGTTGCCGCCGAGGGCGAAGGCCAGGGCGGTCACGGGTTCGGGGAAGGCGCCTTCGGCGGTCAGGGCCCCGCTTGCCACGTCCACGGCCAGCAGGCGGCCCGCGGCGGTGCCGAGGAAGAGCTGCTGACCGTCGGCACTCCACAGGGCCGCGCGGACCTCCTGGCCCTCCAGGTGGGGCAGGGGCTTCCAGTCGATCGCCGCCGGGCCGCCGGGCTGGGATTCGAGCCAGGCCGGGCCCGCCTTCGTGAGGGCGGCGATGCGCAGGATGGACGCGCCCTCCAGGCCGCCGCCCTCCATCACTCGGAAGTGCAGGATCCGGCGCGGGGCCTCGGCGGGCCGCAGGGGCGCCTGCCAGGCCGGCTCGAGGTCCCACTTCGCCGGGTCGGCCTCGCCCGAGGGCTTGGACCACTTCAGACGGCCCTCGTGCAGCCTGCCTTCCCGATCCTGGACGAGCAGCTCGCCGATGGCGGTGGGCCGGGAGGTCCACGCCCAGGGAAGCGAGGGGCCTCCCTCGATCCTCTTCAACCGGGAACCATCGGTCAGGCGGATGAGCTGCAGGCCTTCCTCCGCCGAAACCGCGACGGCCGCCTTGCCCGATTCGTCCAGCAGCAGGGCGGTCTGGGATGGGACCTTCAAGCCCTGCCTCGCCGCGCTGCGGGCTCCCCGGAAGAGGGGGAAGGCCTCCTTCCCGATGAAGAACAGCATGCCCAGCACGGCGGCGATGATGGCCAGGCCACCTACGGAGATGGCCACGGCCATGTGCCGGTCCACGCGCTTGGCGCGGCGCAGGACGGCGTCTTTCGGCGGATGGGGGCTCATGGATGGCGGGGTTCCTGGGGGGGGGGATTCTACACAGAGCCTGCCGGGATAGACGAATGCCGGAGTCGCCTCCGGCATCCATCCCCTTCGAGGACTACTGGACCTTCTTCAGCTCGGAACCTTCCATGGTGGCGGTGAGGGGCAGGTAGCCGTCCTTCACGACGATCTCCTGGCCCTCCTTGCTGAGCACGAATTTCAGGAACTCCTTCGTGAGGGGATCCAGGGGCTTCTTGGGATTCTTGTTCACGTAGATGTAGAGGAAGCGCGTCATGGGGTACTTGCCGCTGAGGGCGTTCTCGTAGGTGGCCGGGAAGGCCTGGTCGTTATAGCGGCCCTTCATGGACAGGGGCACGGCCTTCACGCCCGAGGTGGCGTAGCCGATGCCGCTGTAGCCGATGGCGCCCTTGTCCGTGGAGACGCTCTGCACCACGGAGGAGGAGCCCGGCTGCTCCTTCACCGTGTCCTTGTAGTCGCCCTTGTTCAGCGCGTGCTCCTTGAAATAGCCGTAGGTGCCCGAGGCGCTGTTGCGGCCGTACATGGAGATCGGCCTGGCGGCCCACTCCCCCTTGAGGCCCAGCTGGCCCCAGCTCTTCACGTCGGCCTTGGCCCCCCATTTCCGGGTCTTGGAGAAGATGGCGTCCACCTCCTCCAGGGTGATCTCCTTGATGGGATTGTCCTTGTGGACGAAGACCGCCAGGGTGTCGATGGCCACGGCGATCTTCGTGGGCTTGTAGCCGTATTTCTTCTCGAACTTGTCCATCTCTTCGCCCTTCATCTCCCGGCTCATGGGGCCCAGCTGGGAGGTGCCTTCCTGCAGGGCCGGAGGGGCCGTCGAGGAGCCCTTGCCCTCCACCTGGATCTTCACGTTCGGGTACTGCTTGTTGAAGGATTCCACCCAGTAGGTCATCAGGTTGTTCAAAGTGTCGGAGCCGACGGAATTGAGGTTGCCCGAGATGCCGGCCACCTTCCTGTAGACGGAGAGCTTGGCGTCCACCTTCACGTTCTGCGCCAGGGCGGGAATCGCGATGACCGCGCAGGCGGCGAGGGTGGACAGGATTCGGGTCATGCGGGGCATGGGCGCTCCTCAAGGGATGATCCGAGGGTGGGGGCCGCCTGGGGCGGGACCATGCCCCCCGTGTGAAATCCCCGTGACGCGGGCCGCCCCAGGGGAGTTAAAATCCATAAAAACCCATGTAATTAAAGAAAAGATGGAATATTGCCACCACTCCGTTTTCCGGGGACAATGAACGTGCATCCAGCGGTGCCCGGCCCCTCGGGCCAGCGCATCCTGGACGGTCCCACCGAGGCCCGTGGCCGGGCAGGACGCCCCGAACCGGACACCTCGCTTCCCATCCCCACCATCCATCCACACATCCAGCACGCGTTCCTGGCGCCCCGTCTCCGATGACGGTCCGGCGCGGGCGCGAAGCCGAACGGGAGTCCCCTTGGGCAAGAAGACGATGATGATCAACGCCACGGATCCGGAAGAGATCCGGGTGGCCACCTTGATGGACGGCGTCCTGACGGACTTCGACATTGAGTTCATCCACAACGAGAAGATCAAGGGCAACATCTACAAGGCCCGGGTGGTCCGCGTGGACCAGGCCCTGCAGGCGGCCTTCATCCACTACGGCGGCCAGAAGAACGGCTTCCTGCCCCTGGGCGAGCTGCCCCGGGACATGGTGAGCGCCGACGGCCGCCGGGGCCGCATCCAGGACATCCTTTCCCGGGACGCGGAGATCATGGTCCAGGCGGTGCGGGAGGAACTGGGCTCCAAGGGCGCCATGATGACGGGCCAGCTCAGCCTGCCGGGCCGCTATCTGGTGCTGACGCCGGGCAATCCGGTGAACGGCATCAGCCGCAAGATCGAGAGCCGCGAGGAGCGGGAGTACTTCAAGCAGCTCATCGACGAGATGGAGATCCCGAAGGGGTTCGGCGTCATCGTGCGCACGGCGAGCATGGGCGTCACCAAGGAGGACTTCCAGCGCGACCTGGAATTCCTGCTGGACACCTGGAAGGAGGTCCAGACCCGCTACAAGCACCGGCACGGTCCCGGCCTCGTCTGGCAGGAGGACGACGTGGTCACCCGCACCCTGCGGGACGGCTTCACCGCGGACGTGGAGGAGGTCCACATCGACGACCTGGACACTTTCCACCAGGCCCAGAACTTCTTCAAGCGCACCATGCCCCAGTACCTCGGGGTCCTGAAGCACCACGTCGGCAAGAAGCCCCTCTTCACCAAGCACCAGACGGACGAGCAGATCGACCGCATCTACGCCCGCAAGGTGAACCTGCCCAGCGGCGGCGCCCTGGTGCTGGACCAGACCGAGGCCCTGGTGGCCATCGACGTGAACAGCGGCAAGACCAGCGGCGAGAACCAGGAGGACACGGCCTTCAAGACCAACATGGAGGCCGCCGAGGAGGTGGCGCGCCAGCTGCGCATGCGCGATCTCGCGGGGCTCGTGGCCATCGATTTCATCGACATGAAGCGGGACAGCCACATCAAGTCCGTGCAGGACAAGCTGGTGGACTGCCTCAAGGAGGACAAGGCCCGCATGGAGGTGGGCAAGATCAACCGCTTCGGCGTGCTGGTCATGACCCGCCAGCGCATCCGGCCCTCCATCCACCACGTCACCCACGAGCCCTGCCCGACCTGCCAGGGCGTCGGCAAGGTCAAGAACCTCGAGGCCCTGGTGCTGAGCGTCGCGCGCCGCATCAAGTCCATGCTCAGCCGGGATGGCATCAAGGAGATCGAGGTCAAGCTGGCCCCCGCCATCGCCATGGCCGTGCTCAACCAGAAGCGCCGGGACATCGCCGAGATGGAGGAACAGTCCGGCGCCACCGTCGTCATCCTGGCGGATCCCGCCGTCGGCTACGGCGAGATGGTGGCCGCCATCGAGAAGGCCGAGGAGGAGCCCGTCGAGAAGCTTCCCCGCCGCGAGTTCTCCAAGCCCGGCGATCCCGACGAGGACACGGTGGTCCTGGGCGGCGACAGCCCCATCTCCTTCGAGAAGGCCCTGGGGGAGGATTCCAAGAAGCCCGCCGCCTCGAAGGAGGGCGCGAAGGACAAGGACGGTTTCAAGTTCGACCGCCGGGACCTGCAGCGCGCGGCCCTGGAGGAGCGGGAGCGGCTCCGGGCCCTTTTTGAAAGTGCCAAGCCCCTCGAGGGCGAGGCCGGCGAGGAAGAGGACGCCGAAGCCGCCGCCGAGGCCGCCAAGGGCAAGGGCCGCCGCCGGGGCCGGGGCGGCAAGGGGGCCCGGGGTGAAATGGCCAAGGGGATCGAGACCGCGGCGGCTCCCGGCGCAGGGACCCCCGACTCCGAGCCCGCCGCGGCACCAGCGCCCCCGCAGAAAGCGGAAGCCAGGACGGCTTCCCGGGAGAAGGGTGGAAAGCCCGCCGCGAAGTCCGGCAGCAAGCCGCCCTTCGTGCCCCAGTCCACTGCAATCGCCATCGCCGCGGCCGAGGCGCTCGATAGCGCCCAGGTACCCGTCGAAGCGCTCCAGGATGCCTCCGCTGCCGCCCTCGCCGAACAGGCGGTTCGCGGCGAAGCCCACCGCGGCGTGGTCACCGCGGTCGAGCGCGGCGGCGACCTCGGGCAGCAGCGTCGTGTTGTGCTTGAGCACCTCGTGACGCAGCGCCGCCAGGATGCGGCTGAGCTCCTGGACCGACTCGGGGGCGTGGGCCGCGAGCTCGGCGATGGTGGCGCCGCGGCGGCGACCGAGCCAGGCTCCCAGCCCGGCGACCACGGTCACGCCCAGGCCGATGGCCAGGAACTCGCGCTGTCGGCGAGCGCGGGCCTCCATCTGCTCGCGGAGCGCCAGCGCGGGCTGCCAGGTGAAGCTGCCGGTGCTCGCCGCGTCAAAGTAGGCGTCGAGCAGCGCGGCGGAGGCGTCGATCTCTCCCCGCGCCCACGCGAGCTCCGCCAGCCAGTAGCTGGCCTCGCTGGCGCCCAGCCCCGCGGCCTCGCGAAACAGGCGCTCCGCCTCGGCGAGATCGCCCTGGGCGCGGCGCTGCTCAGCGAGCGCCATCAGCACGGTGGGCTGCCGGGGATCGGCGGCCAGCGAGCGGGTCCAGGCCGCTACCGCCGCGGGCGTGTCGCGGCGATCCTGGGCCAGGGCGGCCTGCAGGTTGAGCGCAGGCGGCCAGGACGGCGCCCGCTGGATCACGACATCCAGCTCGTCTCGCGCCAGCGCCGGCTCGCCGCGGAGCTGGTAGACGCGGGCGACGCGGTAGTGGGTGCAGAGCTCGTCGGACACCGCGCCGCCGCAGCCGGTCTCCTCGGCGGGCGGCTCGGGATCTGGCGGTGGCCGGCGCAGATCCTCGAGCTGTGCGCGCACGCGAGGCGCCTCGGGGCTGTCCGGCGCGAGCCGCAGCCAGGACTCGTAGGCCGAGGCCGCCTCGGCCCAGCGCCCCAGCCGCTGGAGCACCGCCGCGAGCTGGAGCTGGACCTCGGCCCAGCCGGGCCGCAGCGCGAGCGCGCGCCCCAGGGCCGCTGCGGCCTCGGCGTCCCGTCGACCGCCGTAGCGGTCCGCCAGGAGCTGCCCGAGCCGCGCGTGCCAGTCGGGCTCGTCGGGCGCGAGCGCGGCGGCCCGGCTCCAGGCGCGCTCGGCCTCGACGACCTCGCCGGTGTTGGACAGGACCTCCGCGAGCCCGCCCCAGGCCTCGGGCGCGCGTGGGTGATCGCGCACGACCTCGCGCAGCGCCGCCACCGCCGCGTCGAGCTCGCCGGCCGTCGCCTGACGGCGCGCGGCTTCGACCCGCCGGCGCGCGGTCTCGGCGAGAGGCTCGGCCCCGCCCACCGCCAGCGCGCGCGCGGCGGTCTCGACCGACCAGCGGTCCAGCCGGCCCTGGGCCTCGGCGACATGGCTGCTATCGGGCCAGCGGCGCAGGTACTCCTCGAGCAGCGAGGTGGCTTCGGCCTCGTGCCCCGTGTCACGCAGCGCGACCGCCACGCCGAGCAGCACCGCGCCATCGGGCTCGGCGTCCACCAGGCCCAGGTAGATGCCGAGCGCCTCGCGCGCCCGCAGCGGGTCCACCGAGGTGAGCGCGGCCGCCTCCCACAGGTAGGGCTCGGGGTCGCCCAGTCGCAGCGTGCGCAGCCGGCGGTACAGCAGCGCGGCCTCGGCGGGCTGCTCGGCCGGGAGGTGCCGCGCGAGCGACTCGACCGCCTCGGCCTCGTCGGGCAGACCGCGCCAGATCTCCACGGCGGCGGCGATCTGCCCGGCCTTGTAGCGGCAGCGCGCGTCGCCCAGCCGGGCCGGCACGAAGGATGCGTCCTGTTCCAGCACCAGCGCGTAGGCGCTGAGCGCGCGCGTGCAGTCGCCCGAGGCCTCAGCCTCGACGCCGGACTCGTAGAAGCGCCGCGCCAGCGGGTCCAACGCGTCCATGGGGGTCGCCTGCGCCGTGGCCAGGAGCCACACCAGCGAGGCGAGGGCGGTCAAGAGACCTGCTCCCGCAGGTCTCGCACCTTCAGCCCGAGCTGGTTGAAGCGAAGCTGGATCTTGCGCCCACCATCGGCGTCACCGAGCAGCACACGCCCCATGGCGCCGAAGTCGCCGCGCTCCTGGAGGTAGAGCCGGGTGAAGTACTGGCGCTCGACGTCCTGGGCGACCTTGTTGAGCGTGTCTGCCGGGTGGATCACGACGTCGACCTTCCAGCCCTCCTCGCTCTCCTCCTCGGCCGCGACCCGCCCGGCCTGAAGCAGGTCCCGCACCAGCTTGGGCCGCACCTGGATGACGTCCTGGCGCGCCTCGACCGGGCCCACCGGCCGCCCCGCGCCGATGGCCTCGGCCAGCGTCAGCGTCACCGCGTTCTCGACCGCCATGGTGAACTCGCGCAGGTTGCCGGGCCAGCGGTGCCGGCGCAGCAGATCCATCGTGCGCTCGGGGAAGAGGAGCACCAGCGCACCGGGCCGGGCCTCGGGCACCTCGTCGTCGGTGGCGAGGCGCAGCTCCAGGCCGCCGACCACCGGGCCCTCGGCCGGCAGGGACTCGTCGCGGGCGCTCAGCCCGGCCTGCCGTCGGTACTCGTCCACCAGCTCGCCCACGTAGGCGTCGCGCACGACCCGCGCGACGGTGAATCCCAGCAGGCGCTCGACGTCCATGGATCGTTCGCGCAGCGGTGGCAGGGCCACGGTGCAGGCCGGGTTCAGCCGCATGTACAGGTCCGCGCGGAAGCGCCCGGCGCGCACCATCTCGCCAAGATCCTCGTTGGTCGCGACGATCAGCTTGACGTCCACCTGGCGCTCGCGGGTGTCGCCCAGCCGGGTGACCGCGCCCTCCTGCAGGACGGTCAGCAGCATCTTCTGCACGTCCTCGCTGAGGTTGCCGATCTCGTCGAGGAAGAGCGTGCCCTGGTCGGCCTCCTCGAAGGCGCCACGCTTGTCGGCGATGGAGCCCGTGTACGCCCCCTTGACCGAGCCGAACAGGTGGGCGCCGACG
>JBGAST010000057.1:0-20568 GCA_044229575.1 Holophagaceae bacterium
GGCTTCGGAGCACTCTTCCCCATTTCACACCGGAAATAGTGTTGAATTACTCCATGCTGAAACACAAAACTGTAGCAAAGTCAAGGGAAACCGCTATACTGGCCGCGTCGGGGAGTGGCGCAGCCTGGCAGCGCATCTGCTTTGGGAGCAGAGGGCCGCTGGTTCGAATCCAGCCTTCCCGACCAACCCTAACTTTGTTGTTGCATAATGCAACGGATCTGCGCCATACTCTTATCCGAGCCTATGGCGTAGGCGACGGTTACTTCGCTCTTCAACAGTAAACCGTCTCCGCCATTTTCCTAGGCTCGTATGTCTGCGCTGTTGCCGTAGATCGCGGTTACTTCGCTTCTAAGCATGAGGTCGCTGGTTCGATTCCAGTCGGGTGCACCAACAAGGCATCGGGGCCCGCATTCTGGGCCTCGATGCCTTGTTGGTGCGCTGGGTTCGAACCAGCGATCGGCGGCTGCGCGCCGGTAGGCCCAGGGCGAGACGCGAGAGCGTCGAGCCCGGTCCGGCGCAGCCGGAGGGCCGGGCGCAGCAGCGCCGCGGGGTGAGCAGAGCGAACCCTGGTTCGAACCAGCGATCGGCGTTGCGCCCCTACGGCTTCATCCGTCCATACCTGAACCCCATCGCTTTCTCCTTCTCGCTTCCATCCCCTTCGATCCGGGCGAGCATGCCGCCGTCCGGCAGGCTCCGGTAGATGATCCGTTTGGGGAAGTCGTGGGCGAGGTTCTCGAAGACGGCTTCCGTGGCGCTGGCCCGCACCAGGTTGAAGCGGGTGGGGGGCCTACCGCCGGGGCTGGCGACGTAGGCGATCTGGTCCTCTTTCGCTTCGATCCGCAGGAACTCGAAGGCCACCATCCGGCCCCGGGCCACGGTGCGGCTCATGCCAATCATGGCGCCGGCCTTGGGGGCCATCCAGTGCTCCTCGAATTCCACAATCCCCGGCGCGGACCAGGCGCCGGCCATCCAGGCCAGCGTCTCGATGGCAACCGGGGGAGGCGCGGGAACCGCGGCGCCCTGGACCAGCAAGGGAAGGGCCGTCAGGGCGGGGATGAGGAGGAGATCGCGATAGCGCATAGGCAGTCCGAGGCGTGGTGACTCCGGACTATGTCATGGCTCTTTGGCGGGCAGGCGATGAAAAGGGCCGGGGGATCCCGGCCCTTTCCTGGGTCTACCAACCCCGAGGCGTTCTGGATCACTTGCCCTTGTAGTCCTTCAGCCAGGCGAGATCCACTTCGGCGGCCTTGTTCTTGGCCTTCATGTCCATGAGGAACTTGCCGCGCTCGGCCATGGCCTCGCCCTTCTTCGGCTTGTCCGAGGAATGGCAGGAGGCGCAGTTCTTGACGTCGGCGAAGCCCATGCCCTGGGCCTTCTTGACCCACGGGAGCTTCGCGTGGGCCGGCGTGGCGGCCAGCAGCAGGACCAGGCCTGCAGGGATGGAAAGGAGCACGTGGGAGCGTCGCATGGAGGCCTCCTTCAAAGGTTCCACCGATACTGTGCTCCCACCCTTCCAAGAGTGGCAATGATTTCAATCACATGGGTCCGAAATCCCCAGAGATCCAGGGGCGCACCTCCCCGCCCCGGGGGGGAAGGGGGATCCCGTCGGGCGTCACTTGCCCTTGTAGTCCTTCAACCAGGCGAGATCGATCTCGGCGGCCTTGTTCTTGGCCTTCATGTCCATGAGGAACTTGCCCCGCTCGTTGTAGCCTTCACCCTTTTTCGGCTTTTCGTTGATGTGGCAGGAGGCGCAGTTCTTGACGTCGGCGAAGCCCGCGGCCTGGGCCTTCTTCACCCAGGGCAGCTTGGCCTGGGCCGGCGTTCCGGCGAGCAGCAGGGCGAGGCCTGCGGGGATGGAGAAGAGGAGGGCGGTACGGCGCATGGAAGGCTCCTTGGGAAGGTTCCACGGCCAGGATGGCCCTGATGGTTTTTTCCTTCAGTGACGGGCATCACCCCGCCGCGGATTCGTGGCCAAGGCCCTTCTTCCCCGGGTCCAGGTCCTTCCGGTGCTTGGATTCCAGGCAATCCGCTAGGCTGGAGGATCACATCGGGCACCCCATGCGACCCAAGCTCGTCCTCAATGTCTCCAGCGCATCCTTCTTCCTGCTGCACCTGGCCTGTCTGGCGGTGCTGCTGGTGCGCTTCAGCTGGTGGGCCCTGGGGCTCGGTGTCCTTCTCTACCTGGTGCGGATGTTCGCGGTGACCGCCGGGTACCACCGCTACTTCAGCCACCGGACCTACCGGATGGGTCGCGTGCCCCAGTTCCTCATGGCCTTCCTGGCCCAGACCTCCGCCCAAAAGGGCGTCCTCTGGTGGGCCGCCCACCACCGCAACCACCACCGCTACAGCGACACGGAGCAGGACATCCACTCCCCCGTCCGCAAGGGCTTCTGGTGGTCCCACATGGGCTGGATCCTGGTGGGCACCTACGACACCTATGACGCTAAGGAGATCGCGGATTTCGGTAGGTTCCCCGAACTACGCTTCCTGGACCGCTACCACTGGCTCTGCCCTTGGGCCCTGGGCACCGCCACCTGGGTCCTCGGCGTGGCCACGGGCGTAGGCGGCTGGACCATGCTGGTGTGGGGTTTCGTGGTGAGCACGGTGTTCCTCTACCACGGCACCTTCACCATCAACAGCCTCTGCCATGTGTGGGGCAGCCGCCGCTTCGCCACCTCGGATACCAGCCGGAACAATTTCTTCCTGTCACTGATCACCCTTGGCGAGGGCTGGCACAACAACCACCACCACTACCAGGCAAGCTGCGCCCAGGGCCTGCGGTGGTGGGAGCTCGACCCGACCTACTACGCCTTGAGGGTGCTGGGCTGGCTGCGGGTGGTGCGCGACATCCGGACCTTCCCAGCCGCTGTCCGCCTGGCCGCGAAGGCCAGGCTGGGCGTCGCCATGGAACAGGTCGGCGCCCACATGGAGGCCGGCCTGGAGGCTGCCCTCCTGCGGCTGGAAGAGGCCAAGGCCCGGGTCGCGGAAGCCCAGGCGAGCGCGGCCCAGACTTCCGCCGCGATGGTGGCGGAGGCCCGGGAGCGGCTTGCGGATGCCAAGGCGAAGCTCGCCGAAGCCCAGGCTGCCTGCCAGTCCATCGCGGGGCAGCAGGTCTCCTGACCGGGACCGCCCGGATCCCGGGGCATTCGTCCAGGGGGAAGCCGTGGAGGGCTCAACGGGTGTTGAATCTTGCCGGCCCTTCGCCTAGTCTGCTCGGATTGACAACGGGGGTTGCGTGGCCAACGGAGACGCTCGGGCGCGTTCGGTGATCAAGAAGCGGTTTCCGTGGGGCTGGGTGGTGCTGGGCCTCGTGGCGGTGGGAGTGGTGGGGGCGGTCATGGCCCAGGGCCGCGCGCCGGTGACCGTGTCCACGGGCAAGGCCACGGTCTTCAAGGCCGGGGAGCGCAATCCCCTCGTGACGGCCTCGGGCTACATCGTGGCCCGCACCCGCGCGACCCTCTCCAGCAAGGTGCTGGGCCGCCTGGAATGGCTGGGCATCCAGGAGGGCAGCCGGGTGGAGAAGGGCCAGGTCATCGCCCGCCTGGAGGCGCCGGACCTGGTGGCCTCCCGGAACTCGGTGGCCTCCCAGCTGGCCCAGACGGAGCTGGACCTTGTGCGTTCCCAGAAGCTGGTGAAGGAGGGGATCGCGGACCAGGCCTCCCTGGACCGGCTGGTGAACCTGCAGAAGCAGCAGACCGCCCAGCTCAGGTACCAGGACGCCCTCCTCGAAAGCATGGTGCTGCGGGCGCCCTTCACCGGCGTGGTGACCCAGAAGTTGTCGGAAGTCGGCGAGACCGTGGCCCCCGGCAGCGCCGGCGGCGCCAACGCCATCAACGCCGTGGCGGTGCTGGCGGACTTCAACACCCTGGAAGTGGAAGTCGAAGTGAACGAGGCCTCCATCGCCAAACTGAAGAAGGCCATGCCCGCGGAGATCCGCGTGGATGCCCTGGACCCCAAGGTCCTCAAGGGCCAGGTGCGGGAGATCTACCCCAGCTCGAACCGGCAGAAGGCGGTGATCATCGTAAGGGTGGCCATCCAGGACCGGGATCCCGCCCTGGTGCCGGACATGGGCGCCAAGGTCACCTTCCTCGGCGAGCCCTATGCCCAGGACGCCGTCATCATCGGCCGGGAGCAGGTGGTGAAGCGGGAAGGGCGCAGCCATGTGTGGGCGATGGAAGGCGACGCCGCCGTCCTCAAGCCCATCACCGTGCTGGCGGAGAACCCCATCGGCCTGGAGGTGAGCGGCGTGACCCCCGCCACCCAGCTCATCGTCGCCCCCCCGGAGAAGCTGAAGGATGGTGCGAAGGTCAAGGTGAAGGCCAAGTGAACGGCGAGCCCGTCATCATCCTGCGGGACATCGCCAAAAGCTACTGGCGGGAGACCCTGGAGATCCCCGTGCTCCACGGCATCGACCTGGAGATCCCGCGGGGCGGCTACTACGCCTTGATGGGGCCTTCGGGGTCGGGCAAGACCACCCTGCTGAACCTCATCGCGGGCATCGACCGGCCCACGGGCGGCACCCTGCGGGTCTGCGGCTTCGAGCTCAACGACCTGGACGACGACGAGCTGGCGGGCTGGCGGAACCAGTACGTGGGCTTCATCTTCCAGAACTATAACCTGGTGCCCGTGCTCAACGCCTACGAGAACATCGAGCTGCCCTTGCTCCTGAGCGGGCTCTCGCGCCGGGAGCGCCGGGAGAAGGTGGAGCACGCCCTGGAGCTGGTGGACCTCACGGACCGGATGCTCAACTACCCGCGGCAGCTTAGCGGCGGCCAGGAGCAGCGGGTGGCCATCGCCCGGGCCATCGTCACGGATCCCGAGCTGCTGGTGGCCGACGAGCCCACCGGCGCCCTGGACGGCAAGAACGCCGAGGAGGTGCTCCTGCTCATGGAGCGCCTCAACCAGGACCTGGGCAAGACCATCGTCATCGTCACCCACGACCCCAAGGCCGCGCACCACGCGCGGCACCAGATCCACCTGGAGAAGGGCCTGCTGGACAAGACCATCGAGGTGAACCGGTGAGGCGGCGGGTTCGATGAAGTGGCTGGCTTTCGTGCTGAAGTCCATGCGCCGCTCCAAGCTGCGCACGCTGCTGATCCTCGGCACCATGACCTTCGGCGTGCTGGTGGTGGCCCTGCTGCTGAGCCTGCTCACCACCCTGGATTCCGTCGCCAACAACCCCAATTCCACCAACCGCATTGTAGTCCGCCACAAATCGGGCCTGACTCAGGTGCTGCCCCGGAGCTACGAGGCCTACCTGAAGCAGCAGCCGGAGGTGGAGACGGTGTGCGGGCTCCAGTGGTTCGGCGGCTTCTACCAGGATCCGCGGAACTTCTTCGCCAACTTCGCCTCCGACGAAGAGACCCTCTTCCAGGTCTTCCGGGAGGAGTTCGGCACCTCGGGCATCACGGAGGAGCAGCTCAAGGAGTACATCCGGGACGGCACCGGCTGCATCGTCGGCAAGGCCCTGGCGGACAAGTTCGGCTGGAAGGTGGGCGACACCATCCCCCTCACCGGCACCATCTTCCCCATCAGCCCGCGGCTCACGGTGCGCGTGATCTTCCGCTCCCCCAAGCCCAGCGACGAGAACGTCCTCCACTTCCACACCAAGGTGCTGGAAGAGGGCGTGCCGCGGATGAAGGGCCGGGTCGGCACATACTTCGTGCGCACCAAGTCCCCGGACGACATCCCCCGCCTCTGCGAGCGCGTGGACCGCAACTTCGCCAACAGCGCATCGGAGACCCTCAGCGAGACGGAGAACGCCTTCAACCTCAGCTTCGTGAAGATGCTCGGCAACATCAGCGTCCTGCTCCAGGGCATCTCCCTGGTGGTGCTGGTGGCCCTCATCTTCGTGGCCTTCTCCACCATGGCCATGGCCATCCGGGAGCGCACCACGGAGATCAGCGTGTTCCGAGCCCTGGGGTTCACGGCCAACCGGGTCATGGGTCTGGTGATCCTGGAGGGCCTGGTGCTCACCGGGGCCGGCGGCGCCCTGGGCCTGGGCCTCACCTGGCTGCTGGCGGCGGCCCTGCGCCCGGTGATGGGGTCCGTCTTCCCCTTCTTCCAGGATTTTGACGTTCATGCGGGCACCATGCTGGTCTGCATGGGCGGCGCCCTGGGCGTGGGCCTGCTGTCCACTTTCATGCCGGCCTACGAGGCGGTCCGGAAGCCCATCACCGAAGGCCTGAAGACCCTCTGATGGCCCTCCTCCTCCTCGTCCTCGCCCCCTTCCTGGCCTACCTCCTCTGGCTGGCCTGGGCGCTGCTGGCCTATCCCATTCCCCTCAGCTACAACCTGCGCAGCCTCTGGCAGCGCAAGGTCACCACGCTGACCACCGCCGGCGCGATCGCCCTGGTGGTGGGCATCTTCGTGGTGGTGCTGTCCCTGGCCCAGGGGCTTTCCGTGGCCTTCGTCAGCTCGGGCCGGGAGGACCAGGCCCTGGTCCTGCGGCCCAACGCGCGCTTCGAGCTGAACTCCAGCATCGAGCGGGACCGCATGCGGATCCTCAAGGTCCATCCCCTGCTTGCAAGGGATGAGCAAGGCCCCGTCTGCTCCGCCGAGGTGGTCGTGGTGAAGCTCTTCCCCATGGCCGACGGCTCCGACAGCAATGTCACTATCCGCGGCCTGGAGGCCCGGGGCCTGGCCATGCGGCCGCAGATCCGACTGCTGGAGGGCCGCTGGTTCCGCCCCGGCCTGTCGGAAGTCGTGGTCCCCCGCAAGATGCAGGGCCGTTTCAATGGTCTGGAACGGGGCCGCGCCATCCGCATGGGCGGGCGGTCCTGGGACATCGTGGGCGTCTTCGAGGCAGGGGGCAGTTCCTTCGAAAGCGAGGTCTTCTCCGACGTGAACGACGTGATGCAGGCCTTCCGGCGGGACAGCTACTCCAGCCTCCTGGCGCGCCTGGAATCCTCCGAGCGGCTGCCGGAGTTCACCAAGGCCGTGGACGAGGACAAGCGGCTCAAGCTGGAGGTCGTCGGGGAACGGGCCTACTTCAAGGAGCTCACCAAGGCCGGGGATCCCATCCGCGTCCTGGGCAACCTCATCACCTTCATCCTGACCACCGCGGCGGTCTTCGCCGCCATGAACACCATGTTCGCGGCCGTGTCCAGCCGCACCAAGGAGATCGGGACCCTGCGGGCCATCGGCTTCCGCCAGCGGGAGATCCTGGCCAGCTTCCAGTGGGAGGCCATCATCCTCTGCGGCACGGGGGGAGCCCTCGGCTCCGTCCTGGCCCTCTTCGCCAACGGCATCCAGACCGGCACCACCAGCTTCGATACCTTCTCGGACGTGAGCTTCGCCTTCACCATCACCCCGGAACTCATGCTGCAAGGGGTGGCCTTCAGCCTGGTGATGGGCCTGCTGGGCGGTTTTTTACCTGCTTGGCGGGCCAGTCGGATCCCATTGACGGAAGCCATGAAGGGGTGAGGTGACCGCGACCCTATGTCGCCCCTTGATACCATCGGTTCACGATGTAAACTGACCCCTAAACCGGAGGGCGTCGTGGACCGTGAACTGCTGAAGGGAAGTACCCCCATCCTTCTCCTTTCCCTGCTCGTGGAAGGCCCGATGTACGGCTACCAGATCATCGAGACGGTGCGACAGCGCACGGACGGGACCTACACCCTGAAGGAAGGGGCCCTCTATCCGGCCCTCCACAAGCTGGAGGCCGCAGAGTTCATCTCCTCCTACTGGGAGACCCAGACCAATGGCCGGGATCGCCGCTACTACGCGATCCTCCCCGCGGGGAAGGCCTTCCTGGAAGCCAAGAAGCGGGAGTGGGCCGCCTTCGTGTCCATGGTGGACGGCTTCGTCGGGAATCGCGGATGACGGACGCGCTGGCCTCCTACCTCGCCGAGGTGGAGGCCGGCCTGCGGACCGCCCCGCCCCGGAACCGCCGGCGCATCCTGCGGGAGCTGGAGAGCCACCTCCTCGACGAGGTCGAAGCCCGGGGCCTGGCGAGCGAAGCAGAGATCCGGGCGATGCTGCGGGACAAGGAGCACCCCCGGGACCTGGCGAAGGAGATCCTCGCCAGCGACGACGAGGGGTTCCGCCACCGCAGCGGGACCAAGCTCCTGGCCGGGGCCGTCCTCGGCGCTGCCACCGGCGGCTACATGTTCGTGGTCCTCAGCCACCAGCCGGTGATCGCCCTCGCGTACGGCCTGGCCCAGGGCCTGCTGGTGGCGGGTGGCCTCTTCTGGCTCCGCCGCGCCTGGCAGCAGCTCCCGCCGGCCTCCCGCCTGCTGACCGCCACCCTCTTCGGCACCCTGCTGGCGCTGCCCCTGGGGTTCACCTCGGCCTCCAACACCTTCGCCTGGACCCGCCTCCTCTACGGTGGCTTCACAGGCTTCCTGGCGGAGCGGCTCATGCGCCAGAGGTCCCACCCCGCGGTCCTCGAGGCCGTGTACTGGGCCCTGGAGAACCTGATCTTCACCGCCCTGCTCTACGGGGTGGCCTCGGGCCTGCTCCACCGGATCCCCTGGCCGGATGCGGAGCGGTTCATCCGGGCCATGAGCTTCAACCTCATCCTGCAGATGGGGGTGTGGGCCGCCCTCTGGCTGCACCGGACCCTGGACGAGCGCTGGGTCCTGTCCGCACGGCCCTCATAGAGGGGTGCGGTTCCCTTTTCGCCGTTGATCTCCATGGCATCCGGCGATAAGCTGGTGGTTCCCTATGGGCAAGCCGCGTGCGAATCGACGCATCCGGTCGGCCATACCAAGGAGTCTCCATGAAGAACGCCATCCACCCGGAAATGCATGAAGTGCTCGTCCACTGCCAGTGCGGCAACGAGTTCAAGACCCGCTCCATCAAGAAGGAACTGCGCGTCGAGATCTGCTCCGCCTGCCACCCCTTCTACACCGGCAAGCAGAAGCTGATGGACACCGCCGGCCGCGTGGACAAGTTCAACCGCAAGTACGCCAAGAAGGCCGACGCTCCCGCCGCCGAAGCTGTTGCCGAGGTCCCCGCGGCCGACGCGCCTGCGGTCGAAGCGAACGCCTAGCTCCCCTGCTCCCAAGAACGGGCCGAACCTCGGCCCGTTCTTTTTTTATCCCGGGGAGGTCCCATGCAGGACCAGCTCGACGCCGTGGAATCCCGCTTCCTCGAAGTGGAGGCGCAGCTCCAGGATCCCGCCACCGTCAGCGACCCGAAGAAGCTCAGGGAGCTCACGAAGCTGCGGGCCGAGCTGGAACCCGTCGTGTCCTCCTGGCGGTCCCAGAAGGTTCTCCTGAAGCAGCTCGAAGAGGCCGAGGGCATCCTCAATGACAAGACCATGGACGCGGATCTGCGGGAGATGGCCCAGGCGGAGATCCCCGGCCTCAAGGCGGCTCTCGAGAAGGGGCAGGCGGACCTGCGGGCCCTGCTGGTGCCGAAGGATCCCAAGGACGCCCGGAACGTGATCCTGGAGGTCCGGGCGGGCACCGGCGGCGAGGAGGCCGCCCTCTTCGCGGGCGAGATCTTCCGCATGTACGCCCGTTTCGCCGAGCGCCGGGGCTTCAAGGTCACGGTGCTGGACGAAAGCGAGGCCGAGCAGGGCGGGTTGAAGGAGGCCGTGGCCGAGATCCAGGGGGAGGGCGCCTATTCCCTCTTCCGCTTCGAGAGTGGCGTCCACCGGGTCCAGCGGGTGCCCAAGACCGAGACCCAGGGGCGCATCCACACCTCCGCGTGCACGGTGGCGGTGATGCCCGAGGCCGAGGAGGTGGACATCCAGATCCACGACAAGGACCTGCGCGTCGACACCTTCTGCTCCGGCGGGAAGGGCGGCCAGAGCGTGAACACGACCTACTCCGCCGTGCGCCTCACCCACCTTCCCACCAACACCGTGGTGAGCTGCCAGGATGAGCGCAGCCAGATCAAGAACATGGCCAAGGCCATGACGGTCCTGCGCTCCCGCCTGCTCCAGAAGGCCCAGGACGAGGCCGACGCCGCCCACTCCGCCCTGCGGAAGTCCCAGGTGGGTTCCGGCGACCGCAGCGAGAAGATCCGGACCTACAACTTCCCCCAGGGCCGCGTCACCGACCACCGCGTGGGCGTGACCCTCCACCAGATCGACCGATTCATGCAGGGCGAGATCGAACCCATCATCGAGCCCTTGAGGGCGGCCTTCGAGGCCGAGCGGCTGCAGGCCATGGAATCCTGATCGGCATGCGAAGGCCCCCTCGCGCGGGGGCCTTCCTCATCCAGACCCGGGAGGGTCTCAGGGCTTCTTCAGGGTGACCTTCTCAGAGGCCGCGAGGCTGAAGGAGATCGTCCTGTCCGCGGGGATGACGATGGTGGTCTTGGCGGTCGCCGCCGCCGCGGCGGTGCCGGCTGCCGCGCCGATGGCCGCGCCGCCGAGGGCGTGGTCCTCCTTGTTCTTCTTGTCGCTCAGGACGCCAATGAGCGCCCCCAGGGCCGCCGCGCCTCCGATGATCTTGGCGTTGCGCTCGCCGGTGGCGCCGCCGGTCACCATGTAGTTGCCCCCGTCCACGTCGCTGTCGCCGATCTCGGTGAGGCGGATGCTCAGGGCGCCCTTGCCGGAGGCCAGGCGGCCCGCGGGCACGCTCTGGCTGACCACGCCCCGCACGGGGGTGCCGGCGGCCCAGACGGTATGCCCGCCCGCCGCGACGGATTCAGCCAGGGTGCCCTGCCAGAGGTCGCCCGCCTTGTCCTTCTCGGTGCTCAGCGCGGCGCCCAGGTTCACGGAGACGGCGGTGCCCGCGGGGACTTCCACCACCACCGGCTTCGGGGCCGGTGTCGCCGCCGAGGGGCCGCCGGTGGCGGTCGCGGCGGACTTCGCCTCCGCCAGCTTCAGGGCCTCCTGCTTGCGCGCCTCGGCCTTCTTCTTCTGCTCCGCCAGCTGGCGTTCCAGGGCCTTCTTCTGGTCCGCCTTGGCCTGGACCATGAAATCCTTGTCCCCATCCTTGGGATCGGACTTGCCGGATTTCAGGTCGGCCAGCTCCTGCTCGAGCTTGGCGACCCGGGCGTCGGCTGCCTTCGCGGCTTCCTCCGCCAGGACCTTCGCGCGGATCTGGGCTTCGTCGAGCTTCTTTTCGCAGCCGATCGACCCCGCGAGGAGGGCGGCGGCCAGGGCGGCGTATCTGAGGTGGGACATGGGTTCTCCTTCTTCCTATCGCTATAGTAGGCCTAACCCCATGGGGGTTCCCGAAATCCTGGACCGCCCTTGACCCTGCCCCTCGATCCCCGCAGCGAATCGATCCTCCGCACCCTCATCGAGACCTACCTCGCCGAGGGCGAACCGGTGGGTTCGCGGCTGCTCGCGAAGCGCTATCCCGAGCAGCTCTCCAGCGCGACGATCCGGAACGTCCTTTCGGATCTCGAGGACTTTGAACTGCTCAGCCAGCCCCACACGTCTGCGGGCCGCGTGCCCACGGAGCGGGCCTACCGCTACTACGTGGACCGCTGGGTGCATCCCACGCCCCCCGACCCCTTCTTGGGGGCCCAGCTCGCCAGCACCCTGGAGGGGCTCGAAGCCGAACCGGAGGTGTGGCTCCGCCACGCATCGAAGGCTCTCGCCGAAGTGCTGCAGGGGGTATGCGTGGCCATTCCCTTCCACCTGGCCGCCTCCCGCCTGGTCCGTCTGGAGTTCGTCCCCCTCGACGCCCGCCGTATCGTGGCGGTGTGGGTGGGGGCGGGCGGGGAGGTCGAGCACCAGGTGGTGGACAATCCCGCCGGCTTCCCGCAGGAGGTCCTCTCGGAGATCGGGAACTTCGCCACGGCGCGCTTCAGCGGCTGCACCCTCGCCGAACTGCGGCAGCAGCTGCTGCAGGCCCTGCGGGAACGCGCCGATGCCGCCCGGCAGCTGCAGGAACGCCTGGCCACCCTCACGGCGGGCCTCCGGAACGCGGCGTCCCATTCCGAGGCGGACCTGGTGGTTTCCGGCCTGGGCCAGCTCGGATCCCTGCCGGAATTCGAAGACCAGGGCCGCTTCCGCGAGCTGGTGGCCGCCTTCGAGGAGCACGAGCGGCTGGCCCGCCTGCTCAACGCCTTCGCGGAGAGCGCCTCCCGGGACGTGAAGCTGCTGCTGGGCAGCGAGAACCCCTTCCTGGGCCTTATCCCCCTGTCCACGGCGGTCCGGACCGTGCCCCTGGGGCGGGAGACCTGGGCCACCTTCGCCATGGTGGGGCCCCTCCGGGTGGACTACGGCCGCCTGCTCGGGGGCCTGGACTGGTGGTCCCGGCAGCTCGCCCGGCGCAGCGGGGGCTCCCCGGAAGGCGGGGTCTAGGAGCTGAACCCTTGCCCGCCTACAATGGCGCCATGACCCCGGAACACGAACCGAAGCCCCGCGCTGGCAGGCCAGAGCCCGAATCCGAGCTGGAGATCAGCTACGACGACCCGAACACCATGGACCTGCAGGCCCTGGCGGACGAGATCGCCAGCCAGACGGACGAGGACCTGGGGCTCGAGGTGGTGGGGGGCGAGCCGGAGGAGAACGAGTTCAGCTCCCTCATGGAGGCCGATTCGAGCCTCGTCCAGGCCCAGCACCAGGCCTTCCAGGCCCAGCTCGGTTCCGCCAAGGCGCAGATCGAGGACATGGAGAAGCGCGAGACGGAGATCATGGAGCAGTTCCGCCGCCTCGCCAGCGACTTCACCAACTTCCGGAACCGGGCCCAGCGGGACGCCCAGCTCGCGGTGGAGCAGGCGGAGCGCCGGATGCTCCTGGAAATCCTTCCGGTGCTGGACAACTTCGACCGGGGGCTGGAGGCCACCTACCAGGACATGGACGCCTTTCGGGGGGGCGTCGACCTCATCCGGAAGCAGTTCGTCGATGCCCTCCGCCGCCTCGGGGCCATCCCCCTGGACCTGAAGGTCGGCGACCCCTTCGACGCGCAGCATGCCGAGGCCCTCACCACCATGCAGAGCCCGGACCTTCCGGACCACGCCATCGCCGCCATCTACGAGCGCGCCTACATGCTCCGCGACACGCTCCTGCGCCCCGCCCGCGTGGTGGTGAACCACGCGCCCCTCCCCTTCATTCCCGCTTCCGAGGCCGGCACCACCCGGATGGAGGGCGGACAGGAGCCAGGCTCCGCCCCTTCCGACGCCGCCTCCCCCGATCCCACCATCCAGTAGACGCGGAGCTCACCCATGCCAGGAAAGCTGATCGGAATCGACCTCGGCACCACCAATTCCTGCGCCTGCGTCATGGAGTCCGGGGACGCCCGGGTCATCCCCAACCGGGAAGGCAGCCGCACCACGCCCTCCATCGTGGCCTTCACGGACAAGGGCGACGTGCTGGTGGGGCACATCGCCAAGCGCCAGAGCGTCACCAACCCCCAGCGCACCCTGTTCGCCATCAAGCGGCTCATCGGCCAGAAACACGACACGCCGAAGGTCCTCGAGGCCATCGGCCGGCTGCCCTTCAACGTGATCAAGGCGCAGAACGGCGACGCCTGGGTGAAGGTGGGGGACCGGGACTACGCGCCCCCGGAGATCAGCGCCATCGTGCTGCGGAGTCTGAAGCAGGCCGCCGAGGCCTTCCTCCACGAGGAGGTGACCGACGCGGTGATCACCGTCCCCGCCTACTTCGACGACGCCCAGCGCCAGGCCACCAAGGATGCCGGGCGCATCGCCGGACTGAACGTCCTGCGCATCATCAACGAGCCCACCGCCGCGGCGCTGGCCTACGGCATCGACAAGAAGGGCCAGAAGAAGCTGCTGGCCATCTACGACCTCGGCGGCGGCACCTTCGACTTCACCCTCATGGAGATGAACGACGGGGTCTTTGAAGTACTCGCCACCAGCGGCGACACCTTCCTCGGCGGCGAGGACTTCGACCACGCGATCCTCGTCTGGCTGGCGGACCACTTCAAGGAGAAGACCGGCATCGACCTGATGGGCGACCGCATGGCCCTCCAGCGCCTGAAGGAGGCCAGCGAGAAGGCCAAGTGCGAGCTCTCCACCCTCGAGCGCGTGGACATCCGCCTGCCCTTCATCGCCCAGGGCCCGAGCGGGCCCCAGCACCTGGAGGCGACGCTGACCCGCGACCTCCTGGAGGACATGGTGAAGGGCCTGGTGGACTCCACCATGATCCCGGTCCGGGACGCCCTGGACAGCGCCGGCAAGAACCCCGCTGAAGTCGATGACGTGATCCTGGTGGGAGGCCAGACCCGGATGCCCCTGGTCCAGCGGAAGGTCCAGGAGTTCTTCGGCAAGGAGCCCAACCGCAACATCAACCCCGACGAGGTGGTGGCCACCGGGGCCTCCATCCAGGGCGCCGTGCTCTCCGGGGACGTGAAGGACCTGGTCCTCCTGGACGTGACGCCCCTCAGCCTCGGCATCGAGACCCAGGGCGGCGGCTTCGTGAAGATCATCGGCCGCAACACGACCATCCCCGTGCGGGACAGCCGGACCTTCACCACGGTGGCGGACAACCAGAGCCGGGTCGAGGTCCACGTGCTCCAGGGCGAGCGGGAACTCGCCGAGTACAACAAGAGCCTGGGCCGCTTCGACCTCATCAACCTTCCGCCCCTGCCCAAGGGCGTGCCGCAGATCGAGGTCACCTTCGACATCGACTCCAACGGCATCGTCCGGGTCAGCGCCCGGGACCTGATGACCGGGCTCGAGCAGAGCATGAGCATCCGTCCCAGTTCGGGGCTGTCGGAACTGGAGATCCAGCGCATGCTCCGGGAGGCCCAGACCAACGCGGAGACGGACGCCAAGCGCAAGGACGAGCTCAAGTACGTCGCCTCCGCCGAGGGGCTGCTGTTCTCCTGCGACAAGAGCTTCGCCGACTGCGGGAAATACCTGTCCCCCGAGAACCAGGCCTTCGTGCGCGAAGTGCTGAGCGACACCCGGCAGGCGGTGGCGGCCAAGGACCTGGATTCCCTGCGGGAGACCGAGGAGAAGCTGCTGGAGTGCCAGAAGCTCCTCACGGACGCGGTCCTGGCGGCCAGCGACGCCATGATGAAGAGCCTGGAGGGCGGCGACGACATGATGCCGCCCATGTGATTCCCGCGGGCCTTGTCGGGTAATCTGGAAGCATGAAGCGGGATTACTACGACGTGCTGGGCGTCTCGAAAAACGCCTCCCTCGACGAGATCAAGAAGGCCTACCGGAAACTGGCGATGCAGCACCACCCGGACCAGAACCCGGGGGACAAGGCCGCGGAGGAGAAATTCAAGGAAGCGGCCGAGGCCTACTCGGTGCTGGCCGACGCGGACAAGCGCCGGGCCTACGACCAGTTCGGGCACGCCGGGCTGGGCGGTTCCGGCGGCGGCCAGGGCTTCCAGTTCGATCCGCGCCAGTTCACGGATTTCGAGGACATCCTGGGCAGCTTCTTCGGAGGCGGGATCTTCGGCGACTTCTTCGGCGGCCAGCGCCGGCGGCCTGGCCAGGGCGAGCCCGGATCCGATCTGCAGGTGAACCTGAGGCTGAGCTTCCGGGACGCGGTCTTCGGCGTGGAAGCCCGGGAGATCGAGGTGCCGCGGCTGGAGTCCTGCGACACCTGCGCGGGCAGCGGCTGCGAGAAGGGCAGCCACCCGGAGACCTGCGGCCAGTGCGGCGGCCGCGGCCAGATGGCCGTCCGCCAGGGCTTCCTCCAGATGCTCACGACCTGCCCCCGCTGCGGGGGCCGCGGCCAGGTCATCCCGAAGCCCTGCAAGTCCTGCCTGGGGGAGGGGCGGGTGCAGCGCCGCTCCAAGGTGAGCTTCAAGATCCCCGCCGGGGTGGACCGGGGGACGCGCCTGCGGCTGACGGGGCAGGGGGAATCCGGCCGGGGGGGCGGCGAGGCCGGCGACCTGTACGTCGTCTTCGACGTGGAGCCGGACGCCCGCTTCGAGAGGGACGGCTTCGACCTGCACGCGCGGCTGGAAGTGCCCTGGCCGACCCTCGTCCTCGGAGGCGCCGTGAAGGTGGCCACCCTGTATGGGGACGATGAGATCAAGCTCGCGCCCGCGACCCCCGGGGACAAGGTCATCAAGCTCGTGAATGCGGGCATCCCCAGGCTCCGGGGCGGCGGACGGGGAGATCTCTACCTGCACCTCCGGGTCGAAGTGCCGGCCAGGCTGTCCTCCCCCCAGAAGGATCTCGTGAAGCAGCTCGCCGCGGCCCTGTCGGAGGAGGGTCCCAAGCCGGGGGGGGATGCGCAGGGCGCCGAGGAGGAGGGCTTCCTGGCGAAGGTCTTCGGCGGCTCCGACAAGGGCAAGAAAAAGAAGAAGAGGTAGCCGACTTCCCGCCGCCCTACTCGGCGATCAGGACCTGTTCCTTCCCCTGCATCTTGGCCTTCAGCAGGGCCCGGTCCGCGCTGTCCAGGAGGCTCTGGGCGCCGTCCGCGTGCTCGGGGAAAGCCGCCACGCCGACGCTGACGGAGAGCCGGATCTGCCGGCCGTCTCCGTCGAGGGGGGATTCCTTCACCCGTTCGAGGAGGCGTTCGCCCAGCTTCGCGCCCCCCATGGCGCTGGCGCCCAGGAGCAGGATGCAGAACTCATCGCCGCCGTACCGGTAGAGCCGGTCCTGGCTCCGGATGAGGCCGTCCGCCACCTGGGCCACCCGTTCCAGGGCGCGGCTGCCCGCGGAATGGCCATTGGCGCTGTTGATGGCCTTCAGGTTGTCCACATCGACGAAGAGCAGGGCCAGGGATTCCCCGCGGGCCGCCGCCTCCCGCACGCGGTTGGGCAGATCGACTTCCAGGCAGCGCCGGTTCTGGGCTACCGTCAGGTCGTCCTTGAAGGACAGGAGCCGGCTCCGTTCCAGGTCCCAGGCGTTTTCCAGCAGGTTTTCGACCTCCTTGATCCAGGAAAGGACGCGGCTGGGGCGGCGCAGGCGGGGCTTGAGCCGCAGGATGCCCATCCGCGCGTCCGGGCAGATCCAGTCCGCTTCGCCGCGCTCCACCAGGGTCTCAGCTTCGTGGAAGGCCAGGGGCGCCTCCGGCAGCCCGATCCCCACCCGCTGGTAGTAGGCGTCCTCCCCCTTGACCCAGATGCCGCCTGCCTCGGCGCCGCCCGACCGGGCGGCCTGATCGAAGACCATGTGGAGCAGTTCGTCCAGGCTCGCGGAATGGAGCATCTGCCGCAGCCAGCCCTCGGCGCCCAGCTCCCGGGACCGGATGCGCAGCAGGGCGCCGCGGGCCGCCTGGACCGGGTTGCTGGACCGCAGCACCCAGCCGGAGCGGTGCATCAGGACATGGCTGGCATCCTCAGGACTCGCCTCGCCCACCCACCAGAGGACGTCGGTGGCCTCGGGCGGGATGAGGTTGATGTCCGGGCGTTCGGCGATGATGAGGTAGATGCCCTCGCCCTTCGGCTCATCCCGCTCGTAGCCCGCTTCCCGGAGGACGGCCTCCAGCGCCCCCGCCTGGGGATCGGCGCGGGTCTGCAGCCATTTGATGCGCGGCACGGGGGCCCCTCAACCGAGGGCGGCTTCGAGCCGGGCGGCGAGCCGTTCGAGGTGGGAGGCCAGGGCGTCCAGGGGGCCGGCGGCCTCGCGGGTGCCCCGCTCGGATCGGACCCAGCGCTTCAGCAGGGCCAGGGCCTGGGGATCCCGCACCCCCAGCTTCTTGGTGGACTGGATGAGACGGTGGGCCAGCCGCGTCCGGTCGCCGCTGTCCTTGGGGGTTTCCCGGAGCTGGAGGCTGAGGCGCTGGGCCTCCCGGGCCACCATCAGGTCGTGGCGGATCAGGGGGACCCGGGCGTTGATCCGGAGAAGGAAAAGCTCCAGGTAGCGCAGCAACTCCCCGACCACCTCGGTGCCGTCCGTCAGGGCCCTCTCGATGTCGGTCGGATCCTCCAGGATCCGGGAGAGGGAAGAGGTCAGCCGCTCCATCTCGGCCCGGTCCTGGGTGCGGATCAGCAGGAATTCCGGACTGCGGCGGAAGGCGATGACCTGGTTCTGGGCCTGGGAAAGGCTGAGGGCGAGGCGGGGCCAGTCTTTCAGTTCGAGCTGGACCTGGAGCTGGCTGAGGACCGGGTCCAGGAGCTCCCAGAGCCGGTGCAGGCGCTGGCGCAGGCGGTCGCCCTCCTCGGTGAGGGAGGGCGAATCCGGGAACATCCGCTGGCGCAGCTCCGGGGAGAAGAGGCCCACCAGGTCGCCCATGAGCTGGCGCTGGTGGTTGACGAGGAGCGCTTTCAGGTTGTCCAGGGTCAGGGCCAGGTGGTCCGCGTCGTTCAGGGCCAGGGCCTGCTGGAGGAGGCCGCGGATGGTGCTCTGGTCCTGGAGCAGGGTGAGCACCGCCTGCCTCAGGAAGGCGGTGAGGAGCAGGGTCTCCTCGGCACCCTTCGGCAGGCCCTCGGCGGCCTGGGGCTGGTAGACGCGGTCCGCGAGGCGCCCGAGCTCCGTCTCGATGACGTAGAAGGTCGGGACCACCGCGTACCGTTCCGGGGTGGACATGCTCGCCGCCGGGGGGATGGGCTCCACGAGGCTGAGCAGGGCCAGATGGGAGGCCAGGCCCCGGGCCACGATGCGGAAGGCGGCCGGATGGGTCTGGCGCAGCTCCTTCAGGAGCCTCCGGACCTCGCCGGGCAGGGCCTGCTGGAGCATGTGCTCGTCGTAGCGCGGCAGGGTCCAGGTGAGATGGTTCCACAGCCACTGGAGGCTCCCCCGCACCTGTTCCACCGCCGGCCAGTGGATGCCGCGGTCCAGGGGGCGGAGCAGGATCAGGCGCAGGGAGGCCAGGACGTGTTGCACCAGCATCAGGGGCTCCACCCGGGACCGGGTGGCGTCGGGGACGAAGCCTTCCAGCACCTCCACGAGCTTCTGGACGGCTTCGATGGGCCGGCCTCCGCCGCCCTGGAGGGCCCGGTTCAGGGTCTTCATCTGGGCGTTCAGCCGGGCCACCCGGGCTTCGCCGTCCTCCCCCTTTTCCAGGACCGCCAGCAGTTCCCGGATATCCTCCCGGCGCTCTTGGATGAAGGCCGACCAGTGCTCCTGGAGCTCCGTCTGGCCCTCCCGCCCGAAGCTGGTGGACATGGCCCGCAGGGAGGCGATGAGGTTCAGGAGGTGGACGATCCACTCCGGCTCCTCGTTGAGCTCCATGACCTCCATGTTGGCCTCCTCGGCGAGTTCGCCGAGCTCCATGAGGCTGTGGGTCAGGACAAGGCCCATGGCGGCCCGGGCCTCCCCGAGCCGGCGGTCCGAGAACTGGTTCAGGAAGGCGAGGAAGAGGCCGTAGGAACGCCGGAGCCGGGCCAGCTGGGGGGAGTCCGAGGACGGCGCGGCCAGGGTGGGCGCGGGGTAGATGAGGGGTTCCAGTCCCCCCTGGCCCAGGTCCAGGATCTCCTGGAGGAGGGAGAGATCCTGCCGGGACAGCCCCTTTTCCCGGACCAGCTCGCGGGCTTGATGCAAGCGCTGGGGTCCACTTGCCATGGAAGACATGCCCAAGAGAATATCCCGGTCGCGGAATCTTGCTAGACGCATCCCAGGTTTCTACAGTGCTAACATTCAGCACCCATCCGGAGGCAACCTGTGGCCAGCAAGCTCGGCGAAATGCTCGTCAAGGCCCAGCTCATCACCCAGGAGCAGCTGGAAGAGGCCATGAAGATCCAGCGCCGGGAGGGTGGGAAGCTGGGAACCCTGGTGGTGCGCCAGGGGTTCTGTTCGGACCAGGACATCGTCAGTTTCCTGGGCATGCAATACGGCGTCCCCGCCGCGGATCTCGACCAGTGGCCGGCCATCGAGCCGTCCGTGGTCGCCCTGGTGCCCGCGGACCTGGCGATGAAACACAAGGTCCTGCCCCTGCAGCGCTCCGGGAACGTCCTCACCCTGGCCATGTCCGATCCCACGGATATCTTCGCGATGGACGACATCCGCTTCCACACGGGCTACAACGTGGACCCGGTGGTCTCCAGCGAGATGGGGCTGGCCCGGGCCATCGAGCGCTACTACGGGGGCGCCTCGGGCCTCCGCCTGCGGGACGAATCCCCCCGCAGCGCATCCGCCGCCCAATCCGCGGCCATGCCCCAGTCGGCGTCCCAAGGCTCGACCCCCTTCAACTTCGATGAGGGCGCCGGGGACGCCCTGGACCTGAAATCCCTGGAAGAGGAGCTCGGGGACACAGACACGGAATTCGACGCCGTCGGCGACGACGAGGAAAGCGTCAACGTCAACGCCCTGAAGCAGGGCAGCGAGGACGCCCCGGTGGTCCGCCTCGTGAACATGGTGCTCATCGACGCGATCCGGAAGGGTGCCTCGGACATCCACATCGAGCCCTACGAGAAGCACTACCGCATCCGGTTCCGCATCGACGGCCTGCTGATGGAGGTCATGCGGCCCAACCTGAAGCTGAAGGATCCCCTCACCAGCCGCGTGAAGATCCTGGCCAAGCTCAACATCGCCGAGAAGCGCCTGCCCCAGGACGGCCGCATCAAGCTCCGGGTCAACATGAGCGGCAAGCAGAAGACCATCGACTACCGGGTCTCCGTGCTGCCCTGCCTCTTCGGCGAGAAGATCGTCCTCCGGCTCCTGGACAGCGACAAGCTGATGCTCGATCTCACGAAGCTGGGCTTCGAGCCTGAAAGCCTGGAACGGTGGGACCGCCAGATCTCGAAACCCTACGGCATGGTGCTGGTGACCGGGCCGACGGGAAGCGGTAAGAGCACGACGCTGTACGCATCGCTGAACAGGATTGTCAGCGATGAG
>JBGAST010000058.1:0-19824 GCA_044229575.1 Holophagaceae bacterium
GAGATGGACCGCAAGACGCCGACGTACGGCGGCTACTCCACGCAGATCGTGGTCGACGAGGCGTTCACGCTGCGCGTGCCCGACGGCCTGGATCCCGCCGGCGCGGCGCCGCTCCTCTGCGCGGGCATCACCACCTACTCGCCGCTGCGCCAGATGGGGTGCAAGGCGGGCGACCGCGTGGGCGGTGGCGGCGAGGTGGCCGGGGCCGAAGCCTTCCACGTAGGCCGCCACCGCGCCGAAGGCCGGCCTTTCGGCGAGGGCGTCCAGGAGATCCGGCAGGGCCACGTCCATCTGGTTGCCCAGGGCCAGGGCCAGGCCGAAGGGCAGGTGGGGGAGCCGAGAACGCCGGGTGATGAGGAAGGCGCCGCTCTGGCTGAGGAGGGCCAGGGGACCGCCGTGGGGTGGCAGATCCGGCAGGCGGCCGTGGGTGATGAAGGAGGAATCGAGGCGCGCGGCGGGCACCCAATGCCCGAGGAAGTTCGGCCCCAGCACCGCCGGCGTCCAGCAGCCCATTTCCCGGGCGTCCCGGAGGGCCTCCGCGAGCTTCGCCCCCAGCCCTTCCGTGTCGGCGCCATCGCCGAGACCGCCGGAGACGAGCCCGACCACGGCGGCCCCGCCGCCCTGGTCGATGAGCTGGAGCAGGGCCTTGGCCGCCGCCGGGGCGGGCAGGGCGAGCAGGAGCAGGTCCACCGGCGCCTGGCGGAGGGCCGCCACGTCCGGCACGCAGGGCAGCCCGAGGAACTCGTCGAAGCCAGGCTTCACCACCACGAGGCGTTCCCAGGGCCGGCGCCGGAGGTTATCCAGGATGGTGCGGCCCACGGTGTCCCGCTGGGAGGAGACGCCGGCGAGGGCCACGGTGCGGGGCGCCAGGAGGGTCTCCAGGAAGCCCGGGGGCGGGGGCCGGCGGGCGGGGGCGCGGCCGGTGGAGCGGAGGCCCACGGCGTCGAGGGGGCGCGGATGGCCGGAATCGTCAAGGGCGACCGGGTTCATCTCCAGCAGGTCGAGGCCGCGGACTTCCGCGAGGTCGGCGGCGCGCCACAGGGAGTCGAAGAAGCGCGAAAGCTGCAGTTCGGTGGTGAGGGGCGAAGTGCCCCGGAGGGAGCCCAGCCACACCCGGCCGAGGAGGTGGGCCTTCAACGCGTCGAGGGCCTCCTCGCAGGTGGTCACCGACAGGGGCAGCCGCAGGGGGGGCGCCAGGGCGCCCAGGGCCTCCGCCTGGAGGCCGCCGATGCCCAGGACCAGGGTCCAGCCCCCCTCGCCCCGGGTGAGGGAGGCGAAGGCCTCCGTGGGCAGTCCCTCCGCGCGCGCGATGTCCACCTTTTCGCAGACGAGGGCGCCGATCCAGCGGTGGC
Source organism: Holophagaceae bacterium (assembly GCA_044229575.1). Taxonomy (GTDB): domain Bacteria; phylum Acidobacteriota; class Holophagae; order Holophagales; family Holophagaceae; genus JADJVL01. Next base: position 1,353 of record JBGAST010000058.1, read on the forward strand.
CCTCGGCCTCGACGCGGGCCCGCATCTCCACCGCCGCCTGGGCCAGGGGCCCGGGTTCGAAGGGCAGCATGCGCACGGCGCCCAGTTCGGACTTGTGCCACAGGCCCTCCCCCAGGCCCTTCAGCACCACGGTCTCCCCGGCCTCGAAGGGCAGGACCTGGCCCAGCCAGGCATGGATGGGCGGCGCGAGGCCGGCATCCATCAGGAGGCGGTAGGCCTCCGCCTCGTGGACGAAGGCCGGGGCCGTCGCGCTGAGCACGGCCTGGCTCATGCGGGGACGGGGGCGGCGTGGCGCACGCCCTCCGCGAAGGCGGTCTCGTTGAGGGGCAGCAGCTGGGGCTTCTCCTTCAGCACGGTGCGGATGGTGTCGAGGAAGCGTTCCACCGGCAGCACGCCGGTGCTGCCCTGCAGGGCCCCCAGGGCCACCACGTTCTTGACCATGGGCCGCTCGAGGGCCATGGCCAGGCCGGTGAGGGGCACGGGCACGAGGCGCCGGTTCGGGGGCATGTTCTTCACCTCCGTGACCACGGTGCTGTCGTAGATGATGGTCCCGCCCTCCTTGACCGATCCCGCGAACTTCGCGAGGCTCGGGGCGTTGAAGGCGATGAGCACGTCGGGGTGGGGGGCGGCGGGATTGAGGACTTCGGTTTCCGCGATGTGGACGTCGGCGTAGGAGGTGCCGCCCCGGCTTTCCGGGCCGTAGCTCGGGATGTGGGTGGCGTCGAAGCCTTCGGCGATGGCGGCCCGGGCGAGGAGCAGGGCCGCGGTCTGGGCGCCGTCGCCGCCGGAGCCGGCGAACTTGAAGCTGATATCCGTCCCGCCGAGGTGGGTGGGGAAGCCCTTGGAGAATTTCGTCGGCGCGCCCTTGGCCGCGCCCATGAGGGCCAGCAGCTTGTCGGCCTCGAAGCTGGGAGCCTTGCGGTCCCACCAGGGCTCCACGGTGAGGTCCTTCTTCACCCCCAGGGGATAGATGGGCTCCATGTTCTCCTTCACCCACTTCTCCGCCTGGTCCGGGGACATCTTCAGGTGGGTGGGGCATTCCGCCAGCACTTCGATGAAGGTGTAGCCGCGCCCCTCCTTCTGCAGGCGCAGGGCCTTCTCGATGGCCTTTTTGGCCTTGATGCGCTGCTTGGCGTCGTAGAGGGCCACGCGCTCCACGTAGATGGGGCCGTCGAGCTGGGCGATGAGCTCCGCCATGCGCAGGGGCTGGCCCATGAAGGGCGTGCGGCCGTCGGGGCTGGTGCTGGTCTTCTGGCCCATGAGCGAGGTGGGCGCCAGCTGGCCGCCGGTCATGCCGTAGATGGCGTTGTTGATGAAGATGACCGTGAGGGGCAGGCCCATCTGGGCGGTGGAGATGGTTTCAGCGAGGCCGATGGAGGCCAGGTCGCCGTCGCCCTGGTAGCTGATGACGATGCTGTCGGGATTGGCCAGCTTGTGGCCGATGGCCACGGCGGGCGCGCGGCCGTGGGCGGCCTGGGTGTTGCCCACGTCGAAGTAGTAGTACGCGAAGACGGAGCAGCCCACGGGACTCACGAGGACCGTGCGGTCCTGGATGCCCAGGGCCTCGATGGCTTCGGCGAGGTCCCGGTGGGCGAGGCCGTGCCCGCAGCCGGCGCAGTAGTGGGTGGACTGGCCCTTGAGGCCTTCGCCGTGGGCGTGGCGTTCGAACCGCTCGTAGAAGACGCTCATGCCATCACCTCTCCGCTGTGCACCGGACTCAGGGCCAGGACCCGGTCCACGATCTCGAACTGCTGGGGCAGGATGCCGCCGTAGCGCTGGACGTGGTCGATGGGCGGCCGCTGCACGTGCCGGAAGAGGCCGGCCTTGACGCCCTGGCGCCGCAGGTCCTCCACGGCGCCCTTGGCCATGCGGGCGGGGGTGTTGCAGGCCACCAGCAGGATCTCGGCGTCCTCGCAGCGGTAGAGGTCCGCCCGCTGCTCGTCCCGGATCATGGCGCCGTACTTCCCGAGCAGGTGGAGGTTGTGCTGCTCGAGGTCGGGCTCAGAAAGCTGGATGGAGCTCACCAGGTTGCGCCGGTGGTCCCGGTCGCCCCAGACGGCCCAGGCGGGCAGGCCGGGCTTGGTGAAGGTACCCGGGAGGCGCACCACGCCGGTCATCTGGCCGAGGTACCCGTCGCCGAGGAGGATGACGGGGTTGCGGTACTTGAAGCTCAGCTCGAAAGCGAGGCGCGTGAGGTCCAGCATCTCCTGAGGGGTGGACGGGGCGAACACGATGGCCTGGGTGTTGCCGTGGCCGAGACCCCGGCAGCCCAGCTTGATGTCCGCCTGCTCGGGGCCGATGTTCCCGAGGCCCGGGCCGCCCCGCATGATGTTCACGAAGACCCCCGGCAGCTCGGCGCCGATCATGTAGCTGATTCCCTCGAGCATCAGGCTGAACCCGGGGCTGCTGGTGAAGGTCATGCAGGGCAGCCCCGCGCCGCCGCAGCCGTACATCATGTTCACGGCGGCCACTTCGCTCACCGCCTGCACGAAGGCGCCGTCCAGCTTGGGCAGCACCTTGGCCATCAGCTCGGCGCCTTCCGTGGATGGAGTGATGGGATAGCCGAAGACGTGGCGGCAGCCCGCCAGCAGCGCGCCAAGGGCGGACGCGTAGGTGCCCTTGAGCACCAGGGGCTCGGAGGCTTCGAGGGGGAGGTGGTGGTCGGGAATGTCCACGGGAAGCGGCGCGGTGGTCCCGCGGGGGCCGAAGAGGGCGGCCGGGTCCTCCAGCTCGAAGCCCGCGGCATCGACGTGACGGTCCGCCTCGGAGCGGAGGCCGTAGGGTTCGGGGCAGGCCTGGATGCAGAGCCCGCACCCGTTGCAGGTGGCGAGGTCCAGGACCACGGGCACCACGCCGGTGGCGGGATTGATCTCGGTGCCCTGGGCGATGCAGTCCTTCGGGCAGGCGTCGATGCAGCGCAGGCAGCCCTTGCAGTACTCGGCTTCCAGGAAGGGTTTCGGACGGCTGGAGGCGGAAATGGCCATGGTCGGGGCTCCTCGGTTCAACGGCGCGGCGCCGGCGGCGCGGAGGCGGCGCGGCGGAAGGGGCGGCGAAGGGGCCGCATCACTGGGCCAGTTCCTCGAAGGCGTGCACCAGGGAGTGGCAGTTCTCGCAGGTGTCGCTGGGGGTTCCGCAGGGGAAGCCGTCGGGTCCGATGCCGGTGCAGAGGGCGTGGTGGGCGGTGATCCTCAGCAGCTCCGCGCAGGCGCGGGCCATGGGCAGCTGCCGCTCCTCGGGGAATTCCCTGAGGACCTCGATGATGTGCTGTTCATGGGGCGCGAGCATGGCATCCTCCTGCAGGATTCCCTAACATCGCGTCCATTCCGTGTGTGGAACGTCACGTTGTCCCGGGGTCAAGGCCTCCTTGACGCAGGCTGTGCCTGCCATCACAGTGGCTGCAACCCACCCCAGGAGTCCCCGTGCGCGCCCTTCTCGCCGTCTTCGCCTTGTCCGCCTTCGCCGCCGCCGGCGTGCCCTGCAAGTGGTGCGCGGACCATCATTCGAAGTGCAACGCCTGCAAGCAGACCCACAAGAACTGCAGCACCTGCCACAACCACCACAACGGCTGCAAGGACGGCTGCAACAAGTAGTTCCTGTCCTCCTCCGGCCGCGCGGACCAGGAAGCCCCGGTCTTCAGAGCCCGGGGAATACCGGACCCCCATCCTCCGCAAAGGCGCGGCTCAGCCACCACGGCCGGACGGTTCCGTCCGCGGTACCGCGGAGCCCGGCGAGAAGGACGACTCCCAGCCGCATCCAGGGCTGCTAGGCTTTTAGCCTCATCTCACGAGGCTCCCATGCTCCGCACCCCCCTGCTCGCGTCCCTGGCCTTCGCAGCGCCGCTCCTCGCCCAGGCTCCCTCGGGACTCCGCCGGGATGGCTTCGACCCCGCCAACCTGGATCGCGCGGTGAAGCCCTGCGAGGACTTCTACCTGTTCGCCAACGGGACCTGGCTGAAGAACAACCCGGTGCCCGCGGACAAGGCGCGCTTCGGCAGCTTCGAGCAGCTGGCGGACCGGAACCGGGACGTGCTCCACGGGATCCTCGAGGCCGTCTCGAAGCGGACGGACTGGAAGAAGGGCAGCCGGGAGCAGAAGGTCGGCGACTTCTACGCCAGCGGCATGGACGAGGCCGCCATCGAGAAGCTGGGCGCCGCGCCCCTCAAGCCCTGGCTGGACCGCATCGAGGCCATGAAGGGGCCCCGGGAGCTCGGCGCGGTGCTGGGGGAGCTGAACCTGATGCGGGCCGGGGGCGGCTTCGGCTTCTTCGTGGCCCAGGACGCCAAGGCGAGCACGCGCTACATCGGGGTCCTGAGCCAGGGCGGCCTGGGCCTTCCCGACCGGGACTACTACCTGAAGGAGGACGGGAAATCGAAGGCGATCCGCGCCAAGTACCTCGTCCACGTCGCCCGGATGTTGGAGCTCGCCGGGGAGCACGCGCTGGACGCCCGCGCCCACGCGGAGACGGTGATGACCCTGGAGACCCGCCTGGCCAGGGCCAGCCTCACCCGCGTGGAGAACCGGGATCCCCAGAGGACCTACAACAAGCTGGCCTTCGGGGAGGTCGAGAAGCTGGCGCCGGCCTTCGACTGGAAGGGCTACTTCAAGGCCCTGGGCATCCCGCCCCCGGCGGAGCTGAACGTCCGCCAGCCGGGCTTTTTCAGGGAGTTCGGAGCCCTCGTGGACCAGGTGACCTTCCCGGAGTGGCGGATCTACCTCCGTTGGCACGCGGTGCGCGCCGCCTCGGGGTTCCTATCCAAGGCCTTCGTGGACGAGGCCTTCGACTTCAACGAGCGGATCCTCAACGGCATCGAGAAGCCGCAGGAGCGGTGGCGGCGCGTCCAGGCGGCCACCGACGGGGCCCTGGGCGAAGCCCTGGGCCAGCTCTACGTGGAGAAGGTCTTCACCCCCGAAGCGAAGGCCCGGATGCTCGCCATGGTGGAGAACATGCGCGCCGCCCTCCGGGAACGCATCGAGGGCCTGGACTGGATGGGCGCGGAAACGAAGGCCCAGGCTCAGCGCAAGTTGGCGGCCTTCGGCGTGAAGATCGGCTACCCGGAGAAGTGGAAGGACTACACGAAGCTGGAGATCAAGCGGGGCGACCACTTCGGAAACGCGACCCGGGCGCGGTTCTTCGAGACCAAGCGCAACCTGGCCAAGCTGGGCCAGCCCATCGACCGCACCGAGTGGGGCATGACGCCGCCCACGGTGAACGCCTACTACTCGCCCACCCTGAACGAGATCGTGTTTCCCGCGGGCATCCTCCAGCCCCCCTTCTTCGACATGGCGGCGGACGACGCGGTGAACTACGGGGGCATCGGCGCCGTCATCGGCCACGAGATGAGCCACGGCTTCGATGATTCGGGCTCCCAGTACGACGCGGAGGGCAACCTGAAGAACTGGTGGACCGAGGCGGACCGCAAGGCCTACCTGGCCCGCACGGGGCTCATCGTGAAGCAGTTCGACGCCTTCCAGGCCCTGCCGGACCAGACGGTGAACGGGAAGCTGACGCTTGGGGAGAACATCGGGGACCTGGGCGGCCTGAAGATCGCCTACGCCGCCTGGCAGCGCAGCCTGAAGGGACGGCCGGCGCCGGCGGCGGACGGCTTCACCGGCTCCCAGCGCTTCTTCCTGAGCTACGCCAACATCTGGCGCGCCAACATCCGGGACGAGGCCCTGCGGGTCCGCCTCAACACGGACTCCCACGCCCCGGGGAAGTACCGCGTCCTCGGGCCCCTGGCCAACCTGCCGGAGTTCTACGAGGCCTTCGGCTGCGGCGATTCTGATCCCATGAAGCGCGCGGCGGAGGTGCGGCCCGCCATCTGGTAGGGCGGGGTCCGTCTACCGCGCCGCTCCCAGGACGATGCGTTCCATCCGCTCCAGGGCCTTCTCGAGCACCCCCATCGCCGGACCGAAACTGAACCGCACGTGCTGGCGGAAGCGGCTGCCCCGGCCGTGGCGGCGCTTACCGGGGTTGATGTCGAAGAACTCGCCGGGCACGACGATGACCTTCTCCTGCAGCAGGGCGCGGAAGAGGCCCATGCCGTCGTTGAGGCCTTCCGGCAGGGCGCTGACGTTGCCCCACGCGTAGAAGGTGCCCTCAGGAGGCCGGTCGAAGCGCACGCCCAGGCGCTCCAGGCGCGAGACCACCAGGTCGCGCTTGGCCCGGAAGGCCTGGTGCGTGGCGCGGGTCTCCGCCTCCATGTGGGCGTCGTCCAAGAGATGGATGGCCGCCCGCTGCAGGGGGCGCGAGCCGCCGCCGTCCAGGAAGCTGCCCGCGTTGGCCACGGCCTCGACCACCTTCTTCGGCCCCACGGTCCAGGTCATGCGCCAGCCCGGATAGCGCCAGTTCTTGGTGAGGCCATCGAGGAGCACCACCTCCTCGCGCTCGATGTCCTCGATGTACCGGGCAGCGCTTTCCACCGGCAGCCGGCCGGGCTTTCCGGACCAGACGTAGTGGGAGTAGAACTCGTCGATGAGCAGGGAGCAGTCGCAGTCCCGTCCCAGCTCGATCCAACGCCGCAGCTCCTCGCCCTGGATGTGGCGTCCGGTGGGGTTGTTCGGATTGGAGAAGAGCAGGGCGCCCAGGCCCCGGCCCTGGATCTCCCGGCGCAGCTCCTCGATGGGCAGGGCGTAGGCCCGCTCCGCCTCCAGCAGGATGGGGATCGCCGTGAAGGCCTTGAAGACGTCCAGCAGCTCCTCGTAGGCGGTGTAGTCCGGCAGGAAGTGGCCCAGGTTGATCTGGCCCAGCGCGGCCGCGGCCCGGGCCAGGCCCACGCGGCCGCCGCCGCTGACGCAGACGTTCTCGGCGCCGTACTGGGTCTTCATTCCGCGGCGGTAGGTGCGGTTGTAGTAGCCGGCGATGGCCTCCCGCAGCTCCATGAGGCCCGGCACCGGCGCGTACTCCTGGTCGTCCACCAGGATGGGCACCGTGTGCTCCCGGGGGGGCGCGCCGGGCAGTTCGCCGGTGTCTGGCTGCCCCTGGCCCAGGTTGCACCAGTCCGGGTTGGCGGGATCGAAGCCCAGCTTGCGGGCCTCGCCGGTGACGTAGATGACCCCGGTGCGCGGGACGGGACGGAAGGCGGAAGGGTGGCTGTCGGCGTGCATCCTCCATGCTACCGTGGACCTGCCTGAAACCTAAGCCTGACGGGCCTTCGCACCGGAACCGCCCTTGCCGCACCGCCTCCGCTCCAGCCTCCTCTGCCTGCTTCCGGCCCTCCTTTCCGGCCGCCAGGCTCCCGCCCTCGTCGCCCCGGCCCCGGCCTCCCCGCGGCTGGACGCCGCCAGGCTCCTGAAGGACGTGGAGATCCTGGCGAGCCGGGCCTTCCAGGGGCGAAGGCCCGGAACGCCCGGCCACCTCAAGGCCCAGGCCCACGTGGAGGCGCGGCTGGGGGAGATCGGCCTGCCGCCCCTGGGGAAGGCCTACCGCCTTCCCTACCGCGCCTCCGGCGGGGGCGTGAACTTCGCGGCGGTGGCCCGCGGCACGGCGCGGGCTTCAAGCTGCATCTTCGTGACGGCCCACTACGACCACCTGGGCGTCCGCTACGGCCGCTTCCATCCCGGCGCCGACGACAACGCCTCCGGGGTGGCCGCGGTCCTGGCCCTGGCGGCCCACTTCAAGGCCCATCCCCCGCGGCACACCCTGGTCTTCGCCCTCTTCGACGACGAGGAGCGCGGGATGAACGGCTCGCGCGCCTTCGTGGCCGCCGCGCCCTGGAAGCCCCTGAAGCCCCTGCTGGACCTCAACGCCGACATGATGAGCCGCAGCGACAAGGGCGAGCTGTGGATCTCCGGCCTCCGGGCCCACCCGGCCCTGCGCGGGCCCCTGGAAGCCCTGGCGAAGGAGGTTCCCGTCACCCTGCGCTTCGGCCACGACACGCCGAAGGTCCCCAAACCCGATGAGGACTGGAGCGACGAATCCGACCATTTCTCCTTCAATCAGGCGGGCATTCCCGGCCTCTACGTCGGCGTCGAGGACCACGCCGACTACCACCAGCCCACGGACACCTTCGAACGCATCCAGCAGGATTTCTTCCTGCGGGCCTGCGAAGCGCTGCTGAGGATTGTGGAGAGGGCGGACGGGATGGAACTGGAGACGGTGTTGAAGCGCTGAGCTTCACGACTTCAGGATCGAAGCCCCCTCACGGCTTCCACCCGAGCACCGGATCCAGGCTCGCCTGCGAGATGGGGTGGTAGCCCGGCCGCGCCTTGCGGTAAATGTCGATGGCCATGAGCTTGCCGTCGGGGGTCCTGGCGAGCTCCTCGTAGAGGGGCTTGATGAGCTTGCGGCGGCCGATGGCGACCAGATACTGCTCGAGGCGCGGGTAGGCGGGCTCGTACTTGTGGCGGATGGCCAGGAGCAGCCAGCGGTGGGCGATCTCGGCGTTGCCGCGCCGGGTGAGGCCGAAGGCGAGGTCCAGCTCCTTCATGCGCTCCAGGGAGAGGTCTTCGGGCAGGGCTTCCAGGAAGCGGAGCCACTCCTGGGTGACCCAGGCCTGGCCGGGCAGGGCGGCGGTCTTCAGGCGGCCCGCCAGCCACTCCCCGCTGACGCGCTCCACCTCCGCGAAGGCCTTGCTGGACGGCTTTGGCGCCGAATCCGGCAGGCCCGGGGCCTTGATCCACTCCGCGAGATGGACGGCGGCCGCCTTCTCCGGATCGAGCTTGAAGAGGGTGTCCTCCAGGTCCTGTTCCAGGTCCGCGGTGGTGCGGCTGGTGAAGGCGCCCCGCTGGAACCAGCCCTTCAGCCACGCGTCGAAGGCCGGCCGGCCGAAGGCCTCTTCCAGGCTGCGGAGGAAGAGGCAGCCTTTTTCGTAGGGCACGCCGGTCATGCCGTCATCGGGATCCCGGCCCGCCAGGTCGATGTGCAGCACCTGGTCCTTCGCGGTGGAGGCCTTCAGTTCCGCCTGCAGGGAGGTGTAGCCCAGCACCGCCTCCATGTCCGCGCGGTCCTTCCCGTAGAGAGCTTCCACGATGCGGCGCTCCACGTAGGTGGTGAAGCCTTCGTTGAGCCAGAAGTCCCGCCAGGTGGCGTTGGTGACCAGGTTGCCGCTCCAGCTGTGGGCCAGCTCGTGGGCCACCAGGCTCACCAGGCTCTTGTCGCCCGCCAGGATCGTGGGCGTGGCGAAGGTCAGGCGGGGATTCTCCATGCCGCCGAAGGGGAAGGAGGGCGGCAGCACCAGCAGGTCGTAGCGGCCCCAGGCGTAGGGCCCGTAGAGCTTTTCCGCGGCCGCCACCATGCGTTCAGTGTCGCCCAGCTCCGCCGCGGCCTTGGCCAGCACGGAGGGCTCGGCGTAGACGCCGGTGCGCTTGCCGAGGGGCTTGAAATCCAGATCCCCGATGGCGAGGGCCAGGAGGTAACTGGGGATGGCCTTCTCCATGGTGAAGCGGTAGTCGCCGCGCCTCGGGCCGGCGGGGGGGTTCTGCGCGCCCATCACCGCCCGCAGCCCCTTGGGGGTGCGGATGCGGGCCGTGAAGGTGACGCGCACCGCCGGGCTGTCCTGGCAGGGCACCCAGGAGCGGGCGTGGATGGCCTGGCTCTGGCTGAACATGAAGGGCTGCTTCCTGCCCGCGGTCTGAGCGGGCGTGAGCCACTGGAGGCCTGACGCCTCGGGTCGGGTGCGGTAGGCGATGCGCACCTGGTCCGCCCCCTTCGGCACCGTGATCTGGAGGGCCGAACCGAGGAAGGGCGTCGCGCCGTTGAGCTGGAATTCGGTTGGGGCCCACGTCTTGCCGCCGCGGCCGGCCTCCACGGCCTGGATCTCGAGGTCCCGGGTGTCGAGCAGGAGGGTGGTGAGGTTCTCGTCGGCCTTCTTCACCGTGAGGCGGACGCTGCCTTCCAGGATCCGCTTCGCGAAGTCCGCCTTCAGGTCCAGGTCCAGGTGGGTGACCCGGATCTGGGCCGGATTGGCGGCGGAGTGCAGGTCCCGGGCCGCTTCCCAGTGGGCGCGCAAGGGGCCGACGGGCATGGGCCGCCGCGCGGCGTTGTCGGCCTCGGGCTCCTGGGCGGCGGCGCCGGGGCCGGCGGCCAGGGCGAGGGCGAGGAGGCTCAGCAGGATCGGGTTGCGCATGGGTACCTTCCGGGAAGATTCCAGTTTCAGCCAGTTGGCGGGCAAGATGAAGCCATGCGTTCCAGACCCTGGCTCCTGCTCATCGTCTCGACCCTCCTGCGCGCCCAGAGCGTGGCCCTGACCTTCGACGACGGACCGGACATCAAGGAGCTGGGGCTGGCACGGGCCCAGGCCCTGAACGCCGGCATCCTTAAGGCGCTTTCCCAGGCCAAGGTCCGCAGCATCCTCTTCTCCTCGGGGATGCGAGCGGACAGCCCCGAAGGCTGGGCCCTGGTCCGGGCCTGGGGGGAGGCGGGGCACCTGGTGGGCAACCACAGCTACTCCCATCCCTACTTCCATTCCAAGAAGGTGGGCCTCGCGGACTTCGAAGCGGACGTGGCCAGGATGGACGGGCTCCTCCAGCCGATGCCCGGCTTCACGCGCCTGTTCCGGTTCCCCTTTCTGAAGGAGGGGGACACGGCGGAGAAGCGGGACGGCTTCCGGGCCTGGATGAAGGCCAAGGGCTACCGCCCCGGCGCCGTCACCATCGACGCCAGCGACTGGTACTACGACGCCCGCTACCGGAAATGGAGGGAGGCCCACCCCGCCCCGGCGGATCCGGCGCCCTTCCGCCACGCCTACCTCGCCCACCTGTGGGACCGCGCCCGCTACTACGAGGGGCTGGCCCGGCAGCTTGGGTTGCACCGCGTGAAGCACACGCTGCTGCTCCACACCAACGAGATCAACGCCGCCTTTCTGCCCGATATCCTCGCCATGTTCCGTCAGAAGGGCTGGAAGGTCGTGGACGCGAAGGAGGCCTTCCGGGATCCGTTCTTCGAGCGCCAGCCCCCGGTCCTGCCCGCGGGGGAAAGCCTGCTGTGGTCCCTGGCCAAGGAAAAAGGGCTTCCAGGCCTGCGGTATCCGGCCGAGGACGACGTCTACGAGAAGCCCCTGCTGGACGCTCAGGGCCTCTGATCGCCCAGGGCTGCCACCAGGCCGGGATGCACGGCGGGGTTAGCCGCCACCACGCTGCCGCTTTCGAACCAGTCCTCCCCGTCTTCCCAGTCGCTGATGCGCCCCCCGGCCTCCTGGACCAGCAGCGCCCCGGCGGCGACGTCCCACTTCTTCAGGCCCAGTTCGAAGTAGCCGTCGAAGATGCCCGCCGCGGTGTGGGCCAGGTCCAGGGCGGCCGACCCCGCCCGGCGCAGGCCCCGGGCCCGCTTGAAGACCCGCTCGAAGGCCCGGAGGAAGGCGGGAAAGCGATCCCCGAGCTGGTAGGCGAAGCCCACGGCCAGGAAGGCCGAATCCAGGCCCGGATGGCCGGAGACCCGCATGGGCCGGCCGTTCCAGGTGGCGCCCCCGCCCCGCACGGCCACGAACTCGTCGCCCCGCAGGGGATCCAGCACGCAGCCCACCACGGCGCCCTCTCCGTCCCACAGGGCGACGGACACGCACCAGTGGGGGAAGCCCTGGACGAAGTTGAGGGTGCCGTCGAGGGGATCCACGATCCAGAGCCGCTCCGGGTCGCCGGAGGCTCCTCCCTCCTCCCCGAGGAAGCCGTACTGGGGGAAGCGGAAGTCGAGGATCTCCCGGATGACGGTCTCGGCCTCCCGGTCGGCGATGCTCACCAGGTCGTTCTTGGACTTCTCGTGCACCGCGCCGGGGTCCAGGTGGCGGAAGTGCTTCAGCAGCACCGCGCCGGCGGCCCGGGCGGCTTCGAGGCAGGCGTCCTTCTGGGCGTCGTACATGGTTTCAGGAAACCATGGATCGGCCTTCAGCGCTTCGGCGCGGCCTTCTTCGCCGGCGCCCGTTTCGCCCCCTTCCCATGGGAGGTCTTGGAGGCCGCCCTGGGCCGCCCTTCCCGTGGCCTCTGCAGGGCCGCCTCGACCTGGGCGATGTAGGCCCTCGCCGGCACCCGGCGGAAGGCCTCGCCGATCACGTCCAGGGGCAGGTCCTCCAGCCTGCGGAAGCGGATGCAGCTCTTGCCCATGTCCAGCTTCTTGCCGGACGTGGCCCAGGCCTGCTGGAACCAGGCCCGCTCCCCCTCGTCGCCGTAGACGCACATCAGGTAGAGGGCCATGTACTGCTTCTGGGAAGCGAGGCCCGCGTAGCACAGGGGCTGCCGGGGATCGCAGTGGTAGCCCGGCGGGTAGAGGACGTGGGGCACGTAGTAGCCGATCATCCCGTACTGCATTCCCTCCGCGAAGCCCGGGTCGAGGTTCGCGAGGATGACCTGCCGCACGGCCTGGAGGGCGGCGCGGCGCTCCGCGGGCAGGCTGTCCAGGTACTCGTCCACGGTGGCGGCGGGACTCTGCATGGGGGGCTCCGGAGGCTGGGGAGCATCTTCACGCCGGGCCGGGCCCGGGCCAAGGGCCGAATTCCCGGCCGCTCAGGCCCCGCTCTCCCACTCGCAACCGAGCTGCCGGGCGATGCCCTCGCCCCCCCAGGCCATGACGATGTCGTGGTTGCGCTGGAAGGCGCCCTTCAGCAGCGGGGCCAGCCAGTTCATCCAGCGCTTGGTGGTGCGCACGTTCCACTCGTAGCGCACGGTGGTCCAGGCCCCGTCCTGGCGCAGGGTCCAGCGCCCGGTGCCCTCCAGTTCGCCGGAGGCCTCGCCTTCCATGAGCTTGGGCTTCTCGATTCGGGTAGCGCGCATGTCGAAGCGCAGCCGGTAGGGCAGGGAGCTCTTCCAGGTGAAGCGCCGCACGGCGCCGATGCCGGAATCATCCCCCTTCGCGACGAGCTCCACCTTCTCCACCCCCCGCCACCAGGAAGGCCAGGCGTCCGTGTCGTGGATGAGGGGCCAGACTCTTTCGAGGGGCGCCTTGAAGGTCCAGTAGGTGACGAACGCGTAGTCGGTCATGGAAGTTCCGATGCCAGGGCGCGGCCCGGCGTGAGGTCCGCGAAGACGAAGCCGTCCCGCTCCACGATGGCACCCTTCTCCACCGGCACGGGGTGTTCGAACATCGGCCCGTCCCAGGCGAAGGTGTGGAACTCCCCGTTCTCGCCGCAAGGATCCGCGGCGGGGGGCAGGTCGGCGAGCAGGCCCGCGTCGAAGTCCCGTCCGGCGAAGCGGGGATCCAGCTGCTTCGGGTCCACGCAGGTGAGGGTGGCCCGGAGCCCGCCGGCCACCATGGCCCGGGCCAGCTCCGCCGACGGAATGCCCCAGAGGGGAAAGCGGGTCCCGATGCCGGTGCCGGCGTGCCGGGCCTCCCGGTAGGCGCGGACGTCGGCGAGGAAGAGGTCCCCGTAGGCCACAGCGGTGATGCCCTCGGCTCTGCAGCGGTCCAGGACGCCGGCCATGAGGCCCTCGTAGGTTCCGTCGGGGCAGGGCCAGGGCAGGGGCACCTTCCAGAGGGGCAGGTTCGCCGCCTCGGCCTGGAGGTCCAGCAGCCGCTCCCGGACGGCGTGCATGGCCACCCGGCCGTGGGTCGCGTTAAGGGTCGTGAGGAGGCCGGCGACCTCCACGTCCGGATCCTGCCGGAGGGCCTTGAGGGCCCAGGCGCTGTCCTTGCCGGAGGACCAGGACAGGAGGACGCGGAGGGGGGACATGCCTCCAGATTAGGCCCTGCGCAATCCTGACCGTGGCGGTAAACTTAGGATTCGGAGCCCCCATGCCGAAGGTCATCAACATCGAGCCCACCCCGAACCCGGATGCGCTCAAGTTCATCTGCCAGCCGGCCCTGCTGCGGGGCGGCACGCGCTCCTTCAAGGACTTCGCCTCCGCGGTGGGGGATCCCCTGGCCTCCGCCATCTTCGCCCTGGGCAAGGTCACCTCCGTGTTCTACATGGACCGCTTCGTCACCGTGAACAAGGAGACCGGCTCGGAGTGGAGCGACCTCATCGATCCCATCTGCGAGGCCATCGAGGACGTGAAGCTGGAGACGGAGGCCACCGGCGGCCACATCGCCGCGGGGCCCGACGCCAGCCAGGACGAGAAGCTGCGCAGGATCAATGAGCTCCTGGACCACCGCATCCGCCCCGGCCTCGCCGGGGACGGCGGCGGCCTGGAAGTGATCTCCTTCGACGGCGACACCCTGCAGATCAGCTACCACGGCGCCTGCGGCTCCTGCCCCAGCTCCACCAGCGGCACCCTGAGGTACATCGAGGGGATGCTGCAGGAGGAGGTGGATCCGAACCTGAGAGTGATCAGCTACTAGGCCAAAACGAAGCCAGGCCCACGGATGATGAACGGCGTCTCGCGTATCCCGAAGGGATACCGAGAGGAGGTGGATCCGAACCTTAGGGTGATTTCGTACTGATCCCGGCAGGTCTGGTCCAAGCCAGGTGAACGGCTTCTTGCGTATGGCGCAGCCATACCAAGAGGAAGAGGTAGACCCGAACCTAAGAGTGATCAGCTACTAGGCCGGGCCGACCGGGTCGCAGGCTTGGTCCCCGGGTTCAGGACCCGGGACTCCGGTCCCTTTTCAATTCAGCTGGTGAATTTCCGCCTTGAGTCGGGCCCGTGGGCGATGCATCCTGGGGCCCACTCCTGCCGCACCCTCCCAATATGGCCAAGGCCAAACCCGCAGACGTCTCCGACGACCACATGAGCGCCCTGGGCGAACTGGTGGAGCGCGCCTTCATGGACGCTACCCAGCTCTTCGATCTGGGCCTGCACATGCTGGTGCGCCGGCTGGAGGTGGACCGGGCCCTGGTGTCCCGGCAGACGGACCTGGGCTTCGAGACCTTCTGGTGGGCCCAGCCCCCGGACAAGACCGTCGGGCCGGAGATCACGACCCCGGGCCTTGGCTTCCTCATCCACCCCATGGACGAGCCCTCCCGCATCCTCGTCATCCGGGACGCCGCGGTCTCCCCCCGGTGGAGCGACGATCCCGCCTACCGGGAGCTGGGCATCCGCGCCTTCGTGGGCGTGCCCCTGCGGGAGCTGGACAAGGTCGTCGGCGTGGTCTGCGTGGAGCACGGCCGGGCTAAGGATTTCAGCCGGCAGGACGTGGCCCTGGTGGAAGCCGTGGCCGGCCTGATCGGCAAGACCCTCGAAGTCGAGGCCCTACGCCACGAGCTGCGGCTCACCCGGGATGCCCTGGACCTCACCAACGCCGTGGTGGAGGACAGCGCCCTGCAGGCCATGACGGGCCTCCCCAACAACCGCTACCTGGACGTCTGGCTGAAGGCCAACCTCTACCTGGCGAAGCGCCGCAAGGACGCCATGGCCATGGCCACCTGGCGGCAGGTTCTGGACCGCGAGACCCTCGCCGCCATCCGGGAGGTCAACGACGCCCTCCGGGGGGAGGATCTGCTGGTGGACCGGGGCCGGGACACCTTCCTGCTCCTCCTGCCCCACACCCCCCGCCACGGGGCCCAGATCCTGCTGGACCGCATCCGGGAGCGCATCGGCGCCATTCCCATGGGGGCCACCATGTGGGAGCCGGAGACCGACGATCTGGAAACCCGCGCCGCCAGCGCGCGGCTGGACCGGGCCCTCAAGGCCAGCGCGGCCCGGTCCGGGGGCGAGGTGGTCTGGGAGCTCTGAGGCCCGGGGCCCAGGGCTGACGCCTCCCCCCCGGGCATGGGATGATGGGAACCCCGCGCGTTCCGGTCCTCCGGGGCCCGGCGCGGTCTTCGGAGGTGCTTCTTGTCCCTGGATACGCCGACCCTGGTGCGCGCCGCCCTGAGTGCCCTCGCCGCCGAAGAGGCCTCGGGCCAGGATGCCGACCGCGCCACCCTGCCCATGGCCCAGCCGCGCAAGCCCGGCAAGGAGGACCTGGCCCGCATGTACCGGCTGATGCACCTGGCCCGGGTGCTGGACGACAAGGCCCCCAATTACCTCAAGCAGGCCATCGGCTGGTCCTACCACGCCCCCAGCGCCGGCCACGATGGCATCCAGCTGGCCCTGGGCCTGAGCTTCCGCCCGGGCCTGGACTACCTCTTCCCCTACTACCGCGACCTCACCACCTGCCTGGCCGCCGGCCTGACGGCGGAAGAGATCATCCTCAATGGCATCTCCAAGCGGGCGGACGCGGCCGGCGGTGGCCGCCACATGTCCAACCACTTCGCCAAGCCCGCCATCGGCATCCAGAACGTCAGCAGCCTCACGGGCAACCACACCCAGCACGCCACGGGCCTCGGCCGGGCGGTGAAGCACTACAAGTCCCGGGCCCTCGTCTTCTGCAGCCAGGGGGAGTCCAGCCTGTCGGAAGGCTACTGCTACGAGGCCATCGTGGGGGCCGACCGGGAGAAGCTGCCGGTGGTCTTCGTGGTGCAGGACAACGGCTACGGCATCTCGGTGCCCAAGCGGGACCAGGCCGCCAACGAGTTCCTCTGCGACAACTTCAAGGGCCTGCCCAACCTGCGGATCCTCCGCTGCGACGGGCTGGACGTGATGGACAGCCTCGCCGCCATGGACGAGGCCATCGCCCACGCGGCCAGCGGCGCGGGACCGGCGATGGTCTATGCCACCTGCGTGCGCATCGGCTCCCACTCCAATTCGGACAAGCACGAGTGGTACCGGGACGAGGCGGAGCTGGCCGCCGCCCGGGCCGCGGATCCGCTACCCCGCTTCCGGGCCCACTGCCTGGCCAACGGCGTGGCGGAGGAGGAGCTGAAGGCCCTCGAGGCCGCCAACATCGCCGAGTACGACGCCGCCTCCACGAAGGCCATCCAGAGCCCGGATCCGGACGCCGCCAGCATCCACGATTTCGTCCTGCCTGAAGCGTGGGTCAGCGAGAAGTACCCGGAAGGCCTGCACGCCGAGAAGGGCACGCCCATCAGCCTTATCACGGCCCTCAACCAGACCCTGAAGGAGGAGTTCCGCCACAACCCCGACACCTTCATCTGGGGCCAGGACATGGCCAACAAGGAGAAGGGCGGCATCTTCAACGTGTCGAAGGGCATGCAGCAGGAGTTCGGGGAGGGCCGGGTCTTCAACGCCCCCATCGCCGAGGACTTCATCGTCGGCACCGCCAATGGCTTCTCCCGCTTCGACGACCGGATCCGCGTGGTGGTGGAGGGCGCCGAGTTCGCCGACTACATCTGGCCCGCCGCGGAGCAGATCGTGGAAACCACCCACGAGTACTGGCGTACCAATGGTCAGTTCAGTCCCAACATCACCCTCCGATTGGCGTCGGGGGGCTACATCGGCGGCGGCCTCTACCACTCCCAGAACGTGGAAGCCTGGCTCGCGAACCTCCCGGGCCTCCGCGTGGTGGTTCCCGCCTTCGCCGACGACGCCGCGGGCCTCCTGCGCACCGCCCTGCGCTCCCGGGGGCTGACCTGCTACCTGGAGCCGAAGTTCCTCTACAACTCCAAGATGGCCCAGGCCGTGGTGCCCCCGGACTTCGCGGTGCCCTTCGGCAAGGCCCGGGTGCGGCGGGAAGGTAGGGACCTCACGGTGCTGGCCTACGGCACGCCGGTGCACTTCGCCCTGGAGGCCGCCGAGAAGCTGGAGAAGGAGGGCAAATCCGTCGAGGTGGTGGACCTGCGCAGCCTGCTGCCCCTGGACACGGAGGCCATCCTGGCCTCCGTGAAGAAGACCCACCGCTGCCTGGTGGCCCACGAGGACAAGGTCTTCGGCGGCTTCGGCGGAGAACTGGCGGCCCAGGTGGGCGAGCAATGCTTCCCCTGGCTCGACGCCCCGGTGGCTCGGGTGGGCAGCGAATTCACGCCCGTGGGCTTCAACCGCATCCTCGAACGGGCCACCCTGCCCAACACCGCGAAGGTGCTGGAAGCCATGCGGAAGGTGCTGGGCTTCTGAACCTTCGCCGGGCTCCCTGTGGACCGGGCGAAGGGAGACATGCCGGGAATCGGTCCGTGCGGATACGATTCCACCCATCACCCAGGCCGGTCACCCCCGGAGGCCCCATGCCGTCCATCGAGTGGAATCCGCGCTACGCGACCGGCATCGCCGCCATCGACTACCAGCACAAGACCCTCGTCGAGCACATCGGCAAGCTGCAGCAGGCCCTGGAGGCGGAGCGGATCCAGGAGGAGGCCGCCGGGCTGATGGAGTTCCTGGTCCGCTACGTGGACGAGCACTTCACCCTCGAGGAGGCCTACATGGAGCACATCGGCTATCCGGGCCTCGCGGAGCACCGGGACCTCCACGGACGGCTGCGGATCCGGGTGCAGGCCCTTGCGGACAAGGTGTCCCGGGGGGCGCCGGGGACCGGCATGGAGCTCTCCCTGCTTCTCTTCGGGTGGCTGCGCGATCACATCCTCCACGACGATTTCATGTACGTGGAGCATGCCCGGGGAGAGGGCGAGGAAACCGCCTAGCCCTTCGGGTCTCCAAGGGTTGCCGTTCCACAATCCCCGCCGACTGCGTACTCTGCGGAGAGTCCGCACTGCTCTTCCCAATGCCCCTCGCCCCCGGCCTCTGCCTCGATTCCCGCTACGAGATCGCCAGCCTCCTCGGCACCGGCGGCATGGGCGAGGTATACCGCGCCAAGGACCTGAAGCTCGAGCAGGACG
>JBGAST010000059.1:0-19435 GCA_044229575.1 Holophagaceae bacterium
CTCTACGACCTCAAGGCCCGCAAGGAGACCGAGCTCGGTAATTTCGACTCCTTCGAGATCACCGCCAACGGCAAGAAGGTCCTCGTCCGCGCCGGCGGAAACCTGCAGGCCGTCCCCAAGACCCGTATCGAGGCGATGCTCCAGGGCGGCGAGATCGGCCCCGACACCCCGGTGCTGGACCTGACCCTCCAGCATCTCGGGGAGCTGCGGCAGGGCGGCCTAGAGAAGCCCCTTGGCCAGACGTGGATCGCCCGGAAGTACGCGGCGGTGCTGGCTCCCCAGGGCTGAGGCGCAGCCGGCTTCCGGACATGGAAAGGGCCGCATGCGCCGGCCCTTTCCATGGGTGGTTCCCGCCTCGACCGTAGCCGGCACAAGCGGAACCAATGAATCGTCCAGGACTGCGCTGGCCGATCCCCACGTCCCGCTAGAAGATCGGGTCCCCGGGCTTGCGCCGCCACGCCTCGGCCTTCTTGCCGGTGCCCTCCTGCTTGGGCTTCGCGTCCTTCACCGCCGCCAGGGTGCTCAGCAGGCTGCCGGTGAGGTTGGTGGCCACGGCCTTGGTGAGGGCGGGCTTGACGGGATTCTCCGGAGCCTGCACCGCGGCCTTCGGCGCGCTGCTCTCGGCGGCGGCCTTCTCCCGGAGGCGGCGGTCGTGCCAGGCCTTGCGCTTGGGATCCACCACCTTGGCCTTCATCTGCACGGACTTGCGGCCGTCGGATTTCTTGGCCTTCACAACCTTGCGGTCCTCGCGGACGGTGGATTCGGGATTGACGGATTCCTCGATGATCTTCGCGAGATCCGCCAGGCTGCCGAGGTTGCGCTTGTTCATAGGTGGATGGGTCTCCAGGCGGCGCCGCAGAAAGGTCGCGGGCCAGCGCACCAGAATAGCGGCGAAAGCCTTGCGAGCCAAGGCTAATCCCCGGGCCTGACCCCGGGTCAGGGCACGCCAGCGCCGCCGCCTGCATCACAATGACCCATGCGCATCTCTCCCGCGGTCCCCCTCTGCGCCCTGCTGGCCCTGGGCTGCGGGTCGCGGCGCCTGCCTCCGGCCCGGTCCCAGGGCGCGGAGGTTCCGGCCCTTGCGGCCCCTCCCGCCGCCGACGGGGATCCGGCCCGCATGCCCGACCTGCAGGGCTGGCGGCTCCTGGCGGAGGCCCGGCTCAGCCAGGCGGGTCCCCACCGGGGCCTCCTCCAGCGGACCTACGCCAACGCCGTCGCCGCCGCGGCCCTGGACCGGGGCGCCACCGCCCCCTGGCCCGATGGCACCCGCCTCGTGAAGGAGTCCCTCACGCGGAAGGGTGAGCGGGTGGTGATGACCGCCATGAGCAAGGAGGCCGGGGAGTGGATCTGGATCACCGGCGACGGCGGGGGCCGGGTGACGGGCCGCTACCGGGGCGCGGCTTCCGGGGCCTGCGAAGCCTGCCACTACACCCAGGCCTGGCGCTTCGACGGCAGCTTCGCGCCCTTCACCGCCGGGAAGGCCTCCCCCGAGCCCCCGCCGCCCCCCTCCAAGCAGGCCCCGTGAAGGCGCGGCTCCTGGCCCTGCGGGAGCGCTACGAAACGCCCCAGGCCCTGGCCCTGGATCCCCTGGCGATCCCCCTGCGCTTCGCGGAGCCCCTGGACCGGGAGGTGGCGGCCTTCACCGCCGCCCACCTCGCCTACGGCCGCGTGGCCCCCATGCTGCGGGCCATCGAGGGCGTCCTGGCGCCCCTCGGGCCCCATCCCGCCACCTGGCTGCGGGAGCGCGGCGCGGCGCGGGCACAGGCGGAACTCGCCGCGGCCCTGGCCGCCTGGAAATGGCGCTTCCACACCGGCCAGGACCTCGCCCACTGGCTGGCCGCCTGGACGCGGCTCGATGGGGAGAGCGGCGCGGGCCTGGAAATCCACCTCCTCCCGGCGGCGGGCGAAGCCGCCGACGCGGCCCTCTCCCGCCTCGTCCAGCG
This sequence comes from Holophagaceae bacterium, assembly GCA_044229575.1. Classification (GTDB taxonomy): domain Bacteria; phylum Acidobacteriota; class Holophagae; order Holophagales; family Holophagaceae; genus JADJVL01. Next base: position 1,944 of record JBGAST010000059.1, read on the forward strand.
GCTGCGCCGGGAGCTGCCGGCCACCTACGGCTTGCGCTTCAACCTGCCGGATCCCGCCGAGGGCTCGGCCTGCAAGCGGTGGCGCATGTTCCTGCGCTGGATGGTGCGCGCGGGCTGGCCGGACCTGGGCCAGTGGACGCGCTTCCCCGCGGACCAGCTCGTGATCCCCCTCGACACCCACGTGGCCCGCATCGCCCGCTACATCGGCCTCAGCACGCGGGCCACGCCGGACGGGATCATGGCGGCGGAGGTGACCGCGGCGCTGCAGCGGCGGGACCGGGAGGATCCGCTGAGCTTCGATTTCGCGCTCTCGCACCTCGGCATCCTGGGGGATTGTCCCGGCGTGCGGGCGCTGCCGGGGTGCCGGCCCTGCCCGCTGGTGGGGGTCTGCAAGGCGGGGAAGGCCTGAGGCGGACACGAGAGGGCGGTCTTGACGGTGTTCCCGGGACTCGCCCAAGGTGGAGGCCTCCCCGCCCCGGATTCCAATGAACGACCGCGACCCCTCCGCCGAGCCCGAGTTCCAGCCCCGCAAGGGCGGCGAGCGCCTGATCCACCTCGACATCGTGCGGGGCTTCGCCCTCCTGGGCGTGCTCCTGATGAACAACCAGTACTGGTTCCGCGCTCCGAGCGCGCGCTACCGGCTGACGGACCACCCCTGGCCCGGGACGGCGAACGCGCTGGCCGAGGGCCTCCTGGCCTGGCTCTGGAACGGGAAGTCCATGTCGCTCTTCGCGATGCTCTTCGGCCTCGGGCTCACCCTGCAGATGGAGCGGGCCGCGGCCCGCAGCGCGGGCTTCGCGGCCTTCGTGCGCCGCCGGCAAGGGGCGCTGCTGCTCATCGGCCTGCTGCACCTCACCCTGCTCTGGAGCGGCGACATCCTCCACATCTATGCCGTGCTCGGCCTCGCCCTCCTCCCCTTCCTGGGCTGCCGGCCGCGGACCCTGCTGCTGGCGGCGGGCCTCCTCGAGGCGGTCTACCTCGCCCAGTTCCTGCTGCCTTCCCGGGGCGCCACCCTGCCGCCCCAGGTCTGGATCGACCTGAGCCGCGAGGCCTACCTGCACGGGACGTGGCTGCAGGCGGCGGCTTTCCGGTGGGCCGAGCTGGCGGGGGTGTACGAACGCGCGGGCGCCTGGTTCTGGCCGGGGCTCATGGCCCTCTTCCTGCTGGGTTCCGCCCTCTGGCGCAGCGGCGCCGTGCAGGAGCCCGAAAGCCACCTGGCCGCCCTGCGGCGCGCGCGGACCTGGGGCCTGGGCCTGGGCCTGGTGATGGAGGGCCTGGACGTGGCGGCCCGCGCTTTCCCGGGCCTCGGCCTGCCGCCGTGGGCGAAGCCGGTGCTGGGCATCGCCTACCGGCTCGGGGAGCCCGTGCTGAGCCTGGGCTACGGCGCCGCGCTGATCCTGCTGGCGCGGGACCCCGCCTGGGCCCGGAGGCTGAAGGGGCTGGGCGCCGTGGGGAAGCTCATCCTGACGAACTACCTGATGCAGTCGCTGATCCTCACGTGGATCTACAACGGGTATGGCCTGGGGAGGTACGACCAGCTCGGTCCCTTTGCCGGCGTGGTGCTGGGGCTGGGCGTGTTCGGAGGGCAGATCCTGCTGAGCCAGGCGTGGACGGCCAGGTACCACTTCGGGCCCGTGGAGTGGGTGTGGCGGGGCATCAGTTACGGGGCCTTCCCGGCGATGAAGCGCAAGGCGGAGGCGCTGCGGGTCGAGACCGCATGAGGGGCTGGATCGGCGCACACTGACCGGTTCAGGCTGCTTGGCTCGTTCGTCGAGACTGCGCAGCAGGCGATGCTTCCAGCGGACCCACGGGGCCCCCTCCGCGATCGAGCGAAGCGAGGAGCGGGAGCGCAGGACTGGATGTCCTGCGCGATCGGGGGGTGGTCGGCGAAGCCGCTCGCTTTGCTCGGGTCCTCGGCTTTGCGCCCGGCGAACGCTCCTCCGAACGAGACCCTGCGGCACACCGTAGCAAAGGCGTTCAACTTTTTACTTCCAGCGGACCTCTCGCTTCGCTCGGGTCCTCAGGCTTTGCGCCCGGCGAACGCGTCTCCGAACGAGACCCTGAGGCAACGCGTAGCAAAGGCGTTCAACTTTTTGCTTCCAGCGGACCTCTCGCTTTGCTCGGGTCCTCGGCTTTGCGCCCGCCGAACGCTCTCGCGTCCGGCCCGCGCCTGCGGCGCTTCCGGGCACAAAGGGGCCGGGCTTGCCACGGCACTCGGGGGAACGACTTAGGGCTGCTTCTTCCGACCTGACCCGGTTCATCGCACCCCGATGCATGGGGCCCGGCTTGGATTGAATATAGCCGCAGTGCGGGTTTACAACCATCGGGAGGCCCCGGTCGCGGGGGACAAGTGCTGAAGGGCGAAGGCTTGGGAAAGGGGTGGAAAAATCCGCATCGGCCCCCCTTGACACCCCTAGATCTTGGGGTGATTCTTTCACTCCGGCACAAGCCCTTGAGGTTCATATCGCTTTGGAGCACCTTCGCCACCTGGAACCCCGGTGGCCTGGATCTTGTTGCCATAACCGCTGATCTTTTCCCCTCCATTCCCATCCCGACGGACCTCTGCTGACCCGCAGGGGTCCCCCCGCCCGAGGCATCGCATGAAGATCGCGCGCCACTTCACCCAACCCGGCCAGGATCCGCTCAAGGGCATCCCCTTCGCGCCCCGCACCTCGCGGATCACCAAGCTGGACGGCACGGTGGTCTTCGAGGCCAAGGACGTGCTGGTGCCGGAATCCTGGTCCCAGGTGGCGGTGGACATCCTGGCCCAGAAGTACTTCCGCCGGAAGGGCATCGACGCCGGCAACAACGGCGAGAAGGACGCCCGGCAGGTCTTCCACCGCCTGGCGGGTTGCTGGCGCATGTGGGGCGAATCCCACGGCTACTTCGACACCGCCGAGGACGCCCAGGCCTTCTATGACGAGCTGACGGTCATGCTCGCCCGGCAGATGTGCGCGCCCAACTCTCCCCAGTGGTTCAACACGGGCCTGCACTATGCCTACGGCATCTCGGGCCCCGCCCAGGGCCACAGCTTTGTCGACCCCAAGACCGGCGCGATGCAGAAGTCGACGTCGGCCTACGAGCGGCCCCAGCCCCACGCCTGCTTCATCCAGAGCGTCAGCGACGACCTGGTGAACGAGGGCGGCATCATGGACCTCTGGACCCGGGAAGCCCGCATCTTCAAGTACGGCTCGGGCACGGGCTCCAACTTCTCCCGCATCCGCGGATCGGAAGAACCCCTTTCGGGCGGCGGCCGCAGCTCGGGCCTCATGAGCTTCCTCGCCGTGGGTGACAAGGCCGCCGGCGCCATCAAGAGCGGTGGGACGACCCGCCGCGCCGCCAAGATGGTCTGCCTGGACCTGGACCACCCGGACATCGAGGCCTTCGTGGACTGGAAGGTCACCGAGGAGCGGAAGGTGGCCATGCTGGCCGCCGGGAGCCTGGCCCTCAAGAAGGCCTGGAACGCCCTGTGCGAGACGGTGGAAGGCAACACCCACGGCGACGCGGATCCCAGGACCAACGGCGCCCTCAAGAAGGCCCTGCTCCAGGCCAAGAAGGACGGCGTGCCGGCGGCCTTCCTCAGCCAGTGCCTGGCGCGGCTCCAGGACGGCGACTTCGACCGGGACATCGCGGGCTACGACACCTCCTGGGACGGCGAGGGCTACGCCACCGTGGGCGGCATGAACTCCAACAACTCCATCCGCGTGCCGGACCCCTTCATGCGCGCCCTGGAGAACGACGGCGACTGGGAGCTGAAGCGCCGGGTGGACGGGAAGGTCTCGAAGAAGCTCCGCGCCAAGGACCTCTGGAAGAAGGTGAACAACGCCGCCTGGGCCTGCGCGGATCCGGGCCTCCAGTTCGACACCACCATCAACGACTGGCACACCTGCCCCGAGCACGGCCGCATCAACGCGTCGAACCCCTGCTCCGAGTACATGTTCCTCGACGACACCGCCTGCAACCTGGCGTCGCTGAACCTGTGCACCTTCCTCACGGCGGACGGCGGCTTCGATCTGGAGGGCTACCGCCACGGCATCCGCCTCTGGACCATGGTGCTGGAGATCTCGGTGCTCATGGCCCAGTTCCCCTCGGAGGCCATCGCCCAGCTCAGCTACGACTTCCGCACCCTCGGCCTCGGCTACGCGAACCTGGGCGCCATGCTCATGCGCCTGGGCATCCCCTACGACAGCGTGGAAGGCACCCAGTGGTGCGGCGCGCTCACCGCCATCCTGACGGGCGATGCCTACGCCGCGTCGGCGGAGATGGCCGGGGAGCTGGGCCCCTTCCCCAAGTACGGGCCCAACAAGGACGCCATGCTGCGGGTCATCCGCAACCACCGCCGGGCGGCCTACAACGCGCCGGACAGCGAGTACGAGAGCCTTTCCGTGCGGCCCCAGGGCCTGCACGGGACCGGCGTGCCGAAGTCCATCCTGGACGCGGCCCGGGAGGCCTGGGACCGCGCCCTGGCGCTGGGCGAGCAGCACGGCTACCGCAACGCCCAGACCACGGTGCTGGCGCCCACGGGCACCATCGGCCTGCTCATGGACTGCGACACCACCGGCGTGGAACCGGACTTCGCCCTGGTGAAGTTCAAGAAGCTCGCCGGGGGCGGCTACTTCAAGCTGGTGAACAGCGCGATCCCGGAAGCGCTGATGCGCCTGGGCTACGCGCCGGACCAGATCAAGGACATCGAGCGCCACGTGGTGGGCTGGCAGGACCTCAACGCCCACACGCCGGGCATCACCCGGGCGGAGTTCCTGGCCAAGGGCTGGACGGACGAGGAGCTGAACGCCATCGAGGCGAAGCTGCCCACGGCCTTCGACCCGACCTTCGTGCTGCCCATGGAGAAGCTGAACCAGCAGTTCGGCAGCGAGCAGGTGAAGGCCTTCCTGGACGCCCTGAGCGGCACCATGACGGTGGAGGGGGCGCCGCACCTCAAGAGCGAGCACCTGCCCATCTTCGATTGCGCGAACCGCTGCGGCCGCACGGGCCAGCGCTTCATCGCCCCCATGGGCCACCTGAAGATGATGGCCTCCGCCCAGCCCTTCCTGAGCGGCGCCATCAGCAAGACCATCAACATGCCCGCGGAAAGCACGGTCAAGGAGATCGCCGAGGTCTACGAGGCGTCCTGGAAGCTGATGCTGAAGGCGGTGGCGCTGTACCGGGACGGTTCGAAGATGAGCCAGGCGATGGCGACGAGCCTGGACCTGCTGGACGGGGCCGAAGCCAGCGAAACGCTGCAGGACGAGGCGTCGAGCAAGCAGGAGAAGGTGGCGGCCATGGCGGCGGCGCAGACCCAGGCGCTGAGCCAGCAGATCATCCGGTCGTATCGCAAGAAGCTGCCGAACCGCCGGGGCGGCTACACCCAGAGCGCGACGGTGGGCGGCACGAAGATGTACCTGCGCACCGGCGAGTACGAGGACGGCCAGCTGGGCGAGATCTTCCTGGACATCCACAAGGAGGGCGCGGCCTTCCGCGCGGTGCTGAACTGCTTCGCCATCGCGGTGAGCATGGGCCTGCAGCACGGCGTGCCCCTGGAGGAGTTCTGCGACGCCTTCCTGTTCACCCGCTTCGAGCCCAACGGCATGGTGCAGGGCAGCGATACGGTGAAGTTCAGCACCTCGATCATTGATTTCGTCTTCCGCGAGCTGGCCATCTCCTACCTCGGCCGCTACGAGCTGGCCCAGGTGGAGCCCGAGCAGCTCATGCACCTCACCACCAAGCCCGTGAGCCACGCGCCGGGTCTGGCCAGCGAGGCGCCGGTGGCCGAAGGCGGCATGACGCCCCTCTTCCAGGGCGGCGACATGAGCGCGGCGTCCGCGCCCGCGACCCCTGCGCCTGCGCTGGTGGCCGTCGGCCACCGCACCGTCGCCGGCGCCACCGCCAAGAGCGCCATCCAGGCCGCGCGGGAGAAGGGCTACACCGGCGATCCCTGCCCGGAGTGCGGGCATCTCACGCTGGTGCGGAATGGCGCGTGCATGAAGTGCCAGACCTGCGGGGCGACGACGGGGTGCTCATAAAATAACCAAACATGACCTAAAGGAGGTCTTGAATGGCTAGGAAGTGCTTTTTCAGCTTCCACTACATTCCCGACTCGGTGAGGGCTTCTCAGGTAAGGAATATTGGAGCCATTGAGGGGAATCCGCCAGCGCGTGATAACGATTGGGAAACCATCACCGGTGGTGGTGAAAGCGCAATCAAGAGGTGGATTTCGGCGCAAATGTTCGGGAAATCATGCGCCGTGGTATTGGTAGGGGCCAATACTGCTGATCGGAAATGGATCAACTACGAGATCGTCAAGGCTTGGGATGAAGGATTGGGTGTAGTTGGTCTCCGAATTCATGGACTGAAGGACTTCAACGGAAACACATCCGCCCCGGGTGCCAATCCATTCGACTTTATTATTCACGATCCAACACAAACAAGGCTCTCAAGAATAGTTAGGTGTTACGACCCTGTGGGGGCGGACAGCAAAGAACGGTATGCATGGATCTCTGCACACTTGGCAAACGCTGTTGAAGAGGCGATCGCTATTCGGAAGGCGAACTGACAATATCGCTGCCTTGGGGCATTCTCCTACTCGTCGATGATCATCCCTCCAGGTTTGTTGAAACGGTGAAGCACTTGTGATTCCACTCGAGTCAAGCTAGGAGCAAATCATGGGCGATGAGGGGCTCCAAAATGGCATGCAGGTAGTGGTTCAACGTAAAGATTCTGATGGGACCGTTAGCTGTCGTGGATACGCCGGCCTCCCTGGTACTTCACCAGCCCTCATCTTAATCTGGGCTGGCCCTGCGCCTGCAGCCCAGTTACTTGGGCGTCGCCTGACTGATGCGATCAATCAAGCAATTCTCAACTTGACACACTCGACAAGCGAAGCTCTTCCTCCATGCAACGGGTCCGTTCAAAACGAATTGGAATGCCATGTCCACAAGATCGATGCGTGTAGAAAATTGCTTGTGATCATCACTGATTCTAGTACCCCAGTTATGGATGACCCATTGTTTGGCAAGTGGATGACGGGGGGCGAGCAATACCTCGTCTTACCTTTGTTGCCAAAAGGGTCGGACCCGTTGGGACTCCTTCCTCATGAACTCCATCACCTGAATGTTGCTTGGTGGGAGAACGCTCCACAGGATTGCCTGGATGAAATTCTTGGTATTGCAGGAATCGGAACCCAAGATCGGAGAGTATTCATTTCTTACCGGCGAAATGAGTCACTCGAAATTGCTGAACAACTTTTCGAAGAACTTCCGAAATTTGGTTTCGACGTATTTGTTGATCGTTTTCGGGTCCCGCCGGGGATAGATTTCCAAGAACGTCTTACCGATGAACTATCAGATAAAGCAATGGTTCTCGTATTGGAATCACCTTCGATTTTACTTTCGCAATGGACAGAATATGAATTGGCCTTCGCGAAAAAACATGATCTTGGGCACTTGGCCATCCACCTACCCGGGGGTGTATCTGTTCCATGGTTGGATGATGAATATCGAGTTGAGTTCGATATCACTGACCTTGACCCTCCGGCCGCTCTCTCGGCCTCTAGCCGATTAACTCCCGAAGCACTCTCAAAATTGACTCAACGGTTGATTGAAGAACACACCCGTTCCTACATCCGAAGGCGAGAATTTCTTCTTGAGTCGATCCGCGCCGCTCTCACGAGACATGGCGCCACTGACCAGCTACTCGACCCTCGAGGTCATCTCGTCGTAGAAGTCGGACCTATAACAAAGAGGAAGCGGTATCTCGTATGGGCCTCTCCTCGACCACCACGAACAAGCGACTTCCATGAAGCTCATCGAGCCTCGGCATTTGGTATTGGCCCCAGCAGAGCAATGGTTACTACAACCGTCTATCGTGAGGTTCGGCGGCATAGGGAGGCGAATTGGCTCGCAGAAGTAAGCATGATCCGGCTCGCGGACGAGGGGCAGATTAGCGACCTTGCTCAAGCAATAGCGGATGGGAAGGATCTGTCATGAATGAGGGGGCCCGGTTCGATCGCCTCGATCAGAGAGAAGGTAGGCTGAAGGGACGAACAATTTTTTTATCCGCAAGTGTTCCGAGTCAACATCGGGCCGATCGCTACCGCCGTATTCCTCATGCGCAAGTTGAAATCGAACACGCTGTGGTTTGTCTAGCTAGAGCAATATTCACCGAGGGAGGAGGCCTGGTATTTGGAGGTCACCCATCGATTTCACCACTTGTCAGCCTTGTTGCGGGCGAATACACGCGTCATCAAAGCGTTGCAACTTTGTACCGTCCAGGATTAGAGACGAATATTGAAAAGCCCGCATTTGTGACCATCCATCAATTGGATGCGTTTCGAAATGAGATCCCACGTGCGACCAGGATCATGGAGGAACTTGGTCAGGCAAGAGTTGTGTGGCACCCAACTTTGGACAGTGAACTCGAACTTCATTGTGAGGACGGGCAACCTCCTTTCCCGCAGAGCCTTCGCAAAATGCGCCGTTCTATGCTGTCAACACCTACGATTGTAGGAATGGTCTGTATTGGTGGAATGGAAGGGATTGAAGAAGAGGTCGATATTTTTCTTGAGGTACAGGACAGACTTCCGATCTACGCGCTAACGAGTTCAGGCGGTGCAGCATCAATGCTCCTTGAGCAAAGAGGCCTTCCCAGTAGTTCTCGGCGTAGAATTCGTATGATTGAGGATGAGGTGCTTGGTGAATTACGACCTCAACTACGAGGGGAAAATGGCCAACTTGAACCAGCACCACTTCGGTACACTCCTTATCCGTTAATCATGCAGGTGGTTGTCGAAGAGTTGTCCCAATCACATCGGTAAGCGTCAGATTGTTGAACTTGGCAAGGGGGCCCGTATCCCAATAAAGTGCCATGCGGGAAAGGCATCGGAAGCCTGCGCACCCTGCTAATGACCTCAGGCATCAACATCGGGGTTTTACGCCCAGGTAATTGCCGGCCTAAATGCCTACGGAGGGGGCAAGGGTGGCTTCCGGGACTTTCTGATCCCACAGGACGGGGGTTTCTACGGCACCAGTGGCTTCCTCAGCTTCGACTCGATCCTGAAGAAGGAAGGGCTCGCCCAGCTTCCGTAACCCGCTGCCCACCTGAGCGCCTGGCCCGGTATGGTGGACCTTCGTTCCCGGAGCCCCCATGCACCGCCCCCTGGCCTCGCTTGCCCTCGCCCTATTCTCCCTCACCGCCTTCGCCCAATCCCCCAAACCATCCCCCGACGTCGCCCGCTACATCAAGGTCGACGCCCCGCGCGTCGTGCTCACCCACGTCCGCGTCATCGACGGGCTGGGCAATGCGCCGGTGGAGGACCGGAACCTGGTGATCGAGGGCGGGAAGATCGCCAGCATCACGGCGGGGGCGGAGGTCGCCGCGGCTCCGAACCAGACCGTGCTGGACCTCCAGGGCGCCACCGTCATCCCCGGCCTCGTGGGCATGCACGACCACCTCTTCCACATCGCGCGGCCCAACCTGCGCGCGAACGGCACCTCCGAACAACCGGTGCTGGTGCCGCAGATGACCTTCTCGGCGCCGCGGCTCTACCTGGCCGCCGGGGTCACCACCATCCGCACCACGGGCAGCGTGGAGCCCTACGCGGACCTCAACCTCAAGCGCCTGGTGGACGAAGGGAGGCTCGTCGGGCCCCACATCCACGTCACGGCGCCCTACCTCGAAGGGACCGGCAGCCCCTTCCTGCAGATGCACCCGCTCAAGGGCCCCGAGGACGCCAAGGCCTTCGTCAACTTCTGGGCGGACGCCGGCGCCACCTCCTTCAAGGCCTACATGCACATCACCCGGGCCGAGCTGAAGGCCGCCATCGACGCGGCCCATGCCCGCGGCCTCAAGGTCACCGGCCACCTCAGCTCCGTCACCTACGACGAGGCCGCCGACCTGGGCATCGACAACCTGGAGCACGGCTTCCTGGTGAACACCCAGCTCGACCCCGGCAAGCAGCCCGACAAGCCCTCCAGCGCACCCATGGGCACCACGCCCCTGGCCATGGCTCCCGACGGTCCCGTGGCCAAGGCCCTCTTCGCCAAGCTCATCGCGAAACACATCGCCGTCACCTCCACCCTGCCCGTCTTCGAGCACATGGTCCCCAACCGCCCGCCCCTGCGGCCCCTCGCCCTCGACGTCATGAGCCCCCAGGCCCGGGAGGCCTTCCTCTACGCCCGGGCCCGCGCCGCCGGACGATCCCCGGAAGGCCCCCTCGCCACCTTCAGGCGGGCCATGGCCCTGGAACGCGCCTTCGTGGCCGCCGGCGGGCTGCTGATCGCCGGATGCGACCCCACCGGCAACGGGGGAACGATCCCCGGCATCAGCGACTGGCGGCAGGTGGAGCTGCTCGTCGAAGCCGGCTTCAGCCCCGTCGAGGCCATCCAGATCGCCACCCACACCGGCGCCCGCTTCCTCGGCCTGCAGGACCGCATCGGGTCCCTCGCCCCCGGGATGAACGCCGACCTCGTCATCCTCCGCGGCAATCCCGCCGCGAACATCGAGGATCTCGAAAAGGTCGAGCTCGTCTTCAAGGACGGCTACGGCTACGACGCCGTCAAGCTCTTCGATTCCGTGAAGGGGCGCTACGGGCAGTACTAGCGTCCCACCGGCCCCGTCTGGATTTCGCAACCGGCTGCATCCGGCTGCCTTCCTGGTCCCGTTGGGGCTGCCAGGGGCGATCCCCGGATTCTCAAGGAGCCGTCATGGCAGCCAAGAAACTCAACCTCACGAAGGAAACGCTGAAGGTCCTCGCAGGGGAATCGGCGCAGGTGCAGGGCGCGGGAACGAAATATTGCGGCTTCACCGTGACCTGCGAAGCCTCCAAGGGAAACAACAGCTGCCGCTGCCTCACCGACCTCTGCGTGCCGACCGCGGATTGCCTTCCTTCCAACATCTACTGCGCCTGATCCCGCCGCGGCCGGCGATAGGCCGCCGGAGTTCCACGCGCCGAAACCAAGGGGAGGACGGTCGTCCTCCCCTTGCGCGTGGGCCGCGGGGAGCGCATCCAGGACCGGGGTTCGGCCATCCAGGAGGCGAACTCCGATCCCCGCCGGCAGGATCGGTCCCGGAACATCCTCGGGCCTGTCCATCCGCGCCCAACTGTGTTTCCCTGGGGGCCCGGATCCCGAGCCCGCCCATGACCGAATCCCCCGCCTTCACCCGCGCCGCCATCTCTCCCATCGCGACCTACCAGGAAGCCTGGTCCCGCATCCGGGACCAGTACTGGCTGTTCCTCGGCGTCACCGCCGTGGGCGTGCTGCTGGGCGGGCTGGCGCCCATGGGGCTGATGATGGGCCCGATGATGGTGGGCATCTACCTCTGCCACCGCGCCCTGGCCCGGGGGGAGGAGGTGAAGTTCGAGCTGCTCTTCAAGGGCTTCGACCGCTTCCTGGACGCCTTCGTGGCGGCCCTGCTGATGATGGCGGCGAGCCTGGTGATCGTGCTGCCCCTGGTCTTCGTCGTGCTGTTCGGAGCGATCTTCGGCGCGGCGGGCATGGCGGCGGCCGCCTCCAGCACCCGGGGACCCGCGGCGGGAAGCCTGGCGGCCGGCTCCTGCCTGGTGTACCTCGGCGCCATCGCCTTCATGATGCTGGCCTCCATGCTGGTGAGCCTCTTCTTCACCTTCACCTTCCCCCTCATCGCCGACCGCGGCGTCTCGGGCCTGGACGCCGTCAAGCTCAGCGCCCGCGCCGCCCTGGCCAACCTGGGCGGCCTCGTGGGCCTCGCCCTCTTCACCTTCCTCCTCACCTTCGTGGGCCTGCTCTTCTGCTACGTCGGCGCCTTCCTGGTCATGCCCCTCACCTTCGCCGCCCACTGGATCACCTACGAGAAGGTGTTCGGGATGCAGGAGGAGGGACTCCCCGCCTTCCCGGTGGAAACCGCCTGAGGCCCTTCCCGGGCGCCGTCGCCCGCGCCGCAGGCCCCGTGCGATGCTGGATCCACTCCCCATGGATCTGGAAGCCCGCCTCCTCGCCCTGGCCCTGTCCCAAGGGCTGATCACGCCGCCGGAATCCCAGGCGGATCCAAGGCCGGATCCCGACGCGCCCTCGGCGGTCTGGGGGCCCCGCATCGCCACCTTGGTGGCCTCGGGGCGCCTGGACGCCGCCTGGGTGGAGGAGCAGGCCCGCGCCCTCGCGACCCCGCCGGGGAGCCAGGAGGATCCGGGCTGGGAGATCCAGACCTCCCCGGGCCTCCCCAGCAGCTGGGGCCGGTACCGGGACCTCAGCCTGGTGGCCGTGGGCGGCCAGGGGCGCGTCTACCGGGCGAAGGACACCCTGCTGGACCGGGAGGTGGCCCTCAAGTTCCTCCGCTGGGACAGCCCCCTCCAGCGGGACTGGCTCCTGCGGGAGGGCCGCGCCCAGGCCAAGGTGGCCCACCCGGGCATCTGCCCGGTCCACGAGGTGGGGGAGCTGGGGGGCGAAACCTACCTGGCCCTGGCCTGGATCGAAGGGCCCTCCCTGAAGGAGGCCCTGCCGGGCCTGGACACGGACTCCCGCCTGGACCTCCTCGTCCAGGCCTGCGAATCGGTCCACGCCGCCCACCTGGAGGGCCTGGTCCACCTCGACCTCAAGCCCGGGAACCTGCTCCTGGAGCGCCTGCCCGGGAACCGGCTGCGGGTGCGGGTGGGGGATTTCGGCCTGGCCTGGCGGGCCGGGGAGGCGCCCATGGGCCGGGTGGGCACGCCCCCCTACGCCAGCCCCGAGCAGCTCCAGGGCGGCCCCGTGCAGCCCGGCCCCACCGCCGACGTCTACGCCCTGGGAGTGCTGCTGCACCAGGTGCTCACCGGGCGCCTGCCCCACGAGGCCGGCGAGCCCCGCCTCCGGGGCGACGCGGCCCGGCTCTTCGCCAAGGCCACCGCCCTCGATCCCGGCCGGCGCCACCCCAGCGCCCAGGCCCTGGCCCTGGATCTCCAGGCCCTGCGGGAGGGCCGCCCCCTGCCGGGCCTGCGCACCGCCCCCTGGCACCGGGCGCGCCTCTGGGCCCGCCGCCACCGGGCGGGCACCGCCGCCCTCGCCGCGGGCCTCGCCTGCCTCCTGCTGGGCGGCGCCCAGCTCCTGCGCCTGCGCCTCCAGGCGCGGGCCCAGGCCCGCCTCGCCCAGCGCTTCGGCCAGGACCTCCAGGCCGTGGAGGCCCTGCTTCGCCAGAGCCACCTCTCGCCGCCCCACGACCGCCGGCCCACCCTGGCCCGGGTGCGGGAACGGATGGGAGGCATCCGCCGCGCCATGGCGGGGCTGGACACCCAGGCCCAGGGGGAAGGCTGGTACGCCCTCGGCCGGGCCCACCAGCTCCTTGGCGAGGATCACGAAGGCCTCGAGGGGCTCGAGGCGGCCTGGTCCCGGGGGATGCGCAGCCCCGAATGCGCCGAGGCCCTGGGCCTGGCCCGGGCCACGGTCTACCTGGACGCGATCCGGAACCTCGGCGTGGATCTCGGCCGCGCCCCGAACCATCCGGCGGTGGCGGAACTGCGGCAGAAGCACGCGCTGCCCGCGGCGGACCTCCTGGCCCGGGCGGCGAAGGAGAACCCCGACGCCGCGCGGGTGCTGGAGGCGGTGCGGGCGGACATCGAGGGCCGGGCCGGGGACGCGGAGCGCCTGGCGGCGGAAGCCCTCGTGGCGCCGGCGGTGCAGCCCTGGGACGTGCTGCCCTGGCGGATCCTCACCCAGTACTGGGAGTACCGGGCCCAGGTGGCCATCGGCCTCCGGAAGCTGGACTCCGCCCGGTCCCAGCTGACCCGGGCCTGGTCGGCCCTGCACCGGGCGCAGGAGGCCGCCCGCAGCGATCCCTCCCTGCGCCTCTCGGAGGGCTGGCTCGCCTTCACCGAGGCCCACATCCTCGAGGAGGAGGGACGCATCCCTTCCGCGGCGGCGAGCCTGGACCGGGCGGTGGCCGCCTTCGCCTTCGCCCGGAACCTGCAGCCGGACCTGCTCCTGGCCCGGAAGTACCTCCTCGATGGCCTGCGCCGCAGGGTCGCCCTCCGCCGCACCCACGGGCTTCCGGTCCGGGCCTCCCTGGAGGAGGCCCTGGCCGCCCTGGGGGAGGCCGAGGCCCGGAGCCCCGGCGAGGCCTGGCTCCGAATGCCCCGGCGGCGCATCCTCCACGAGGCGATGCTGGTGGCCTGGTCCGACGGGGGCGCCGTGGACGGCCCCGAAACGCGGCGCTACCGGACCGACCTGCCGGCGGGCCTGCCCCCGGAGGAGGCCGCCTTCGCCGACGCCCAGCTCGATCTGGAAATCGCCGAGGAGCTGTTGCGCCGCAACCAGGATGCCCGGGCCTTCCTGGAAGCCTCCCGCGCTCCGGTCCAGGCCTGCTACGAGCAGGCTCCCCGCGCCCCCGGCCGGCTGGCGGCCTGGGTGGACTGGGGCCTGGCGGATGGGGAGGCCCGGCTCCGGGCGAAGCAGGCCCTGGACGGCCCGGCCCTGGACCGCCTGGCGGCGGCCCTGGAGGCCCGCATCCAGCGGGACGGCCCCCTCGCCGAACTGAACGGCCGCTTGCAGCAGGTACGGCGCCTGCAGTCCAGGGACCCCATGGGAAAACGCGCCGTCACGGCTCCTGGAGCGCCTGGGCCATGAGGCGGACCGCCTGGCTGAAGACCTCCGGCCCGTGCGCGGCAAAGCCGAGGTGCAGGCAGCGCCCGTCGGCGCCCGGATCCGGCAGGCGCAGGCCCAGGGCCCGGCAGGACCGGATCCAGCTGCGGGCGTCCAGGTGGGCCGGCAGGTGGAGCCAGAGGCCCAGCCCAAGGGGGGGCAGCTCCACCCGGAAGGCGGGGCCCAGGGCCCCTTCCAGGGCCTGCACGGCCGCCGCGCCCCGGGCGCGGTAGGACTGCCGCAGGCGCCGCAGGAGGGCGGCGAGGGACCCGTCGGCCATGATGCCGGCCAGGGCCGCCGCCAGCAGGGGATCCCCCAGGAGGTCGAGGCGCGCCCCCAGCCGCGCGAGGCTCCTCAGGGGCCCCGGGGGACCCACCAGGTAGCCCAGGGCCAGCCCCGGCGCCAGGACCCCTTCGAAGCCCCCGGCGTAGAGGCAGACACCGTGGGGGTCTTCGGCCGCCAGGGGCAGGGGGGGCCGCGGCCCACCGTGCAGCTCCCAGGCACCTTCCAGCTCCAGCACCGGCAGGCGGCCGTCCCGGGCCGCGGCGAGGAGGGCCTGCCGCCGTTCTCCGCTCCAGGGCTGGGGCCCCGGACCCTGACGGGGGGGCACGAGGATGAGGCCGGCCCCGCCGGAGGCCAGCGCCTCCACCCGCGGTCCCTCCGCGTCGGCGGGAAGCCGGTCACAGGGGAAGCCCCAGCCCCCGAGCCGAGCCTGCAGCGCCGGCGGGAGGGCGAAGGCCAGGGCGATGCGCCCGCCGGGGCGCAGGAGGCCCCGCAGGGCGATCTCGAGGGCTCCGCGCTCCCCCCGGGTCTCCAGCACCTGGCCCGCCTTCACCCAGAGCCCCCGCCGCTCCCCGAGCCAGGGCAGCAGGGCCCGCAGGAAGGCCGGTTCCCCGCCGGGCCTGGGCTGCAGCACTTCCGAGGCGCGGTAGTTGAGGGCCGTGCGGTAGGCCTCCGCCAGGAGTTCGCCCGGGAGCAGCCGCGCGTCAGGCCAGGCCTCCCGCAGATCCAGTCCTTCGGGACCACCCTGGGACAGCGCCTCCAGGTGGGAGCGGAGGTCGAAGCCCGCCTCGCCCCCGGGAGCCGCCGGGACGGGAGTCTGGACCTTCTCCTCGGGCAGGTGCCGGGCGACGAAGCTGCCGCTGCCGGGGCGGGATTCGATCCAGCCCTCCGCCGTGAGCTCGCGGAAGGCCGCGAGCACGGTGTTGCGGTTCACTCCGCTGCGCTCCGCGAGATCGCGGGTGCTGGGCAGGGCCGCCCCGGGCCGCAGCCGGCCCTGGCGGATGGCGTCCAGGAGCCCCGCCATCAACTGGCGGTACAGAGGCTCAGGGGCCTCCGGATCAAGGGGCAGGACGAGTTCGCGGGGACGCATGGGGACCGGCGCCAGGATAGCAAAAGGACCCGGCGCTTCCGGCCGGGTCCTCCTGTTCCTGCCGGCCTGGGCGGCCGGGACTGGATCTAGCAATTGATGCAGCCGGAGAAGACGCCCTTGGACCTGGGGGGCGGCGGGGGGCATTCACCGGCGCAGACCGTCCGGGTGGGATTGGGCCGTCCGCCTTCGACGTCGCCGAGCTGGATGGATTCGAGCAGCCGGAGGGTTTCGGTGTTGAGGGCGAGCTTCTTGTTCATGGGGACTCCAGGAAGGGGCCGCAGGGCCCTGGGGTTTGAACCAATTTGTGGCCCGGACGCGCCCTGAGGCAGATCCGCCGCTCGCAGGAATGGAGGGTTCCAGCGTGCAGTGGCTGGGTTCCTCCGGTGGCGAAGTGGATGTCACCGCTCGAAGGTGGGCGGTACCGCCATGGCCTCGCCCCTGGGCGCGGCGGCCTTGCCGGCGGGGAGGTCCACCAGGTAGCCCCACGCTGAAAGCTTCATGCCAATGACCAGGTAGGCGGGCCCGAAGATGCCCAGGCGCGGACGGTACACATCCGTGAAGGCCATGCCGGCGGGCAGGTCGAAGCGGACCTTCTCGTCCGTGGCGACACTGGACGCGCCCACCTTCAGGTGCGTGTCCATGGGCTCGCCGTAGGACCAGATCGAACCGCCCGTGCCGTAGCCGCGCGTCAGCCTGAAGTAGATGAGCGAGGAGGTCGAGCGGCTGGTGACCCCGAATGCGGCGTTCGCATCCCGGAGGATGAGCAGTTTTCCGGCCGGGATGCTGTAGCCGAGGGACACGCCGTCCGCGCGGACCAGCTGCTGCATGATGTACCAATTCGAGGCGGTCGGATCCTGCCCGAAGGACACTTCCACCATCTGGCTGGGGGCCACGTTCAGGTGGGTGGTTCCCTGGGCCGCCAGCGGCGACAAGGGGAGGGCGAGCAGGGCCGCGAGGGCCAGGGCGGTGCGCATGAAGTCTCCTTTAAGGTCCTCCGGTCGTCCGGAGCTCCATCCAGGGTGGCGGCCGGCCCCGGACGCGCCCAGCCACGCCGCGCCCCTTCGGCGCCCGGTCCACTTCCCGCTGGCTGCCTGCGGAAGGCGTCGAAGTGGATCTGTCCGGGCCCCGCCCCGGCGTCGAGACTTTCCATCCAGCGGCGCCCATGCCGTCCCCAGGAGGTCCCATGACCCGACTCAAGCTCTCCCGCGAAACACTCCGGCAGCTCAACGAGGACGAAACCCCGCGCGTCGCCGGCGCCGGCCCGACCGTCGGCATGACCTGCGGCTGCACGCTCTACCAGTGCCCTCCCCGCTCCAGGCGCTTCTTGGCCTGCCTGGACCTCACGGCGGTCTGCGAATTCGCGACCGCCCACTGCTGATCCCCTCCCCGACCCCGGAGGCCATCCCCTCCGGCCCTCCCCCGCCGTCCCCTGGAACCCGGCCCTGCCGGGACCCCGGGGGGCGGCGGTGGCGCCGTCTCCAGCTCAGGCCTTCCGGCAGGTGGATTCCATGAAGGGGAACCACTGGTCCCCGTCCTGGGAC
>JBGAST010000005.1:0-127366 GCA_044229575.1 Holophagaceae bacterium
CAGGGCGCCGGGGCCCTGGCCTGGCCGGGACTGCTGCGGCGCCTGGACCGCGTGAACCCCGGGTTCCGCGCCTGAGGTCTCTACACCGCCGGGACGGGCTTCTCGCCGGAATAGTCGTAGAAGCCCCGGCCGCTCTTCTTCCCGTGCCAGCCGGCGTCCACCATCTTCTTGAGGAGCGGGCAGGGGCGGTACTTGGGATCGCCCAGGCCCTCGTGCAGCACGTTGAGGATGAAGAGGCAGGTGTCGAGGCCGATGAAGTCCGCGAGGGTCAGGGGGCCCATGGGATGGTTCATGCCCAGCTTCATGATGCCGTCGATCTCCGCCACGCCGGCCACGCCTTCGTGGAGGGCGAAGATGGCCTCGTTGAGCATGGGCAGCAGCACGCGGTTGGAGATGAAGCCCGGGCTGTCGTTGCAGACCAGGGGCGTCTTGCCGAGCTTCGTGGACAGCTCCATCACCGTGGCGTGGGTCGCGTCGGAGGTGGCGATGCCGCGGATGACCTCGATGAGCTGCATCACGGGCACGGGATTCATGAAATGCATGCCGATGAAGAGGCCCGGGCGCTTGGTGACGGCGGCGAGCTTCGTGATGGAGATGGAACTGGTGTTGGAGGCCAGGATCACCTCGGGACGGCAGACGGCGTCCAGGGTCTCGAAGAGCTGCTTCTTGATCTCCCACTTCTCCGTGGCGGCCTCCACGGCGAAGTCCACGTCCTTGAAGTCCGCCAGGTCCGTGGTGGTGCGGATGCGGGCGAGGATCGCGTCCTTCTCCTCGGCGGTCATCTTCCCCTTGTCCACGCCCCGCTGGAGGTTGCGGGAGATGGTCACCACACCCTTGGCGGCGAAGTCCGCCGAGATGTCCTGCATCAGGACGTCGAAGCCGGCCTGGGCGAAGACGTGGGCGATGCCGTTGCCCATCTGTCCCGCGCCGATGACGCCGATGGTCTTGATCGAATTCATGGGATGCCTCCAGAACCTTCAAGCATAGCGGTGGGCGCTCCACCGCCCCAGCCCGCCTTCCGTGAGGCCCGTCACGCCTGGGGGCCCGCCAGCCAGCCCGGCAGCTCCGCGAGGCTGGCGAGCTCCACGTAGCCATGGCTTTCGGCGCTGGCCCCCTCCACCCGGTCGTGGGACCACTGCAGCTCGTAGGGCACGTGCACCGCCCGGGCGCCGACCTCGAGGACGGGCAGCACGTCGGATTTCAGCGAATTGCCCACCATGAGGAAGTGGGCGGGGCCGATGCCGTGGCGCTTGAGGATCGCCGCGTAGGCCGCCGCGTCCTTCTCGCTCACCACCTCCACGGCCTTGAAGTGGGCGCCCAGCCCCGAGCGGGCCACCTTGGTCTCCTGGTCGAAGAGGTCGCCCTTGGTGATGACCATCAGCTCGTAGGCGGCGGACAGCTCCGCCAGCACCTCCGCGGCCCCGGGCATGAGCTGGATGGGATGGTCCAGCATCCCCTTGCCGAGATCGAGAATCCGCTGGATCTCCGCGCCGGCGATGCGGCCCTCCGTGAGCTCGATGGCGGTCTCCACCATGGAGAGCATGAAGCCCTTCACGCCGTAGCCGTAGAGCCGCAGGTTGCGCATCTCCGCGTCGTGGAGCCGCGCGGCGATCCAGTCCTCGTCGTGGAAATCCCGCAGCAGGCCGATGAAGCGCGCCTGGGTCCCGTCGAAGAGGTCCTGGTGCCGCCAGAGGGTGTCGTCGGCGTCGAAGGCGATGGTGCGGATGCGGGAGGCGTCGTCGGGGCTGCGGGTCACGGGAGGTCCAGGGTGCGAACCATTGGACCAAAGATCGGCGAAGGCTTCGACCGTTCGGTTCCGGTTTCCGACCATTCGGTCGCGGCTCGGCGCTGCCTGGTCCGGAAGGATGGCCATCCCGGCTCCGCCCCGGCAACCTTCTCCTCGGGCAGGGGACACCTCCAGCCGCCGACGCCGGCACGGAAGGGATCCACCAGCCTCCCGATCCTTCCCCCCCTTCCGCCTCCCCGGAGGCCTGGACATCGTCAACCCCTCCCCGCGAAGCCCGCGGATCTTCCTGACAAGGAAACACCATGAAGAAGCTCGCCCTGAAGAAGGAAACCCTCCTGCGGCTCAACACCGGGACGCTCCAGAACGTGCTCGGCGCCGGCACCACGCAGAACAGCGCCTTCAGCGCCTGCAACCTGTGCCCCGAGACGGTCAACTGCCCGCCGAACACCCAGGGCTACGACTGCGGCGGCACTGTGCAGCCCACGGCCGAGCCGACGGTCTGCCTCGTCGTGACCAATCAGTCCTACTGCAATACCACCAAGTGCAGCACCTACGCGGGCTGCTGAAGACGCCCTCGAGCACCGCAGGAAACGGCCCGCCGGCAGGTGGGCCGTTCCTTTTCCGGGGGGAAGGAGGGATTGCGGCCACCGGCGAGGCGGCGCACCATGGCCCGGACCCCATGAATGACACGCGATCCCTGGTCGGCGAGACCCTCGACGGCAAGTACCGCATCGAGGCGGAACTGGGCCGCGGCGGCATGGGCGCGGTCTACCGCGCCACCCACCTCGGCACCGAGCGCGCGGTGGCCCTGAAGGTTCTCGTGCCGCGCCTGGCGGGGGAGGCCGAATTCCTGGAGCGCTTCCGGCGGGAGGCCAAGGCCGCCGGGCGCCTGCGCCATCCCAACATCGTGGACATCACGGATTTCGGCGTGGCCGAGGCGCGGGGCGCCGCCCTGGCCTACCTGGTCATGGAGTACCTGGACGGCCAGACCCTGGGGGCGCTGCTGGCGGAGAATCCGCAACTCCCGCTGCCCTTCGTGGTGGAGGTGGTGGAGCAGGTGGCGTCGGCCCTCGCGGAAGCCCACGGCCGCGGCATCCTCCACCGCGACCTGAAGCCCGAGAACCTCTGGCTGGAGCCGGACCGGCGCGGTGGCTACCGGGTGAAAGTCCTGGATTTCGGCCTGGCCAAGTCCCTCGAGCCGGCGCGGGAACCGGCGCTGGGGGCGAAGGAGGCAGGCGCGGCTGAAACCGGGCCCGGCGGCGCGGTCTCCCAGGGGGAGATTCCCACCGAGGCCCTCACCCGGGCAACTCCGGGGCCCGGGCTGACCGAGGTGGGCACCATCCTGGGGACGCCGGCCTACATGAGCCCGGAGCAGTGCCGGGGCGGCGGGCTGGATGCCCGCTCCGACGTCTACAGCCTCGCGGTGATCGTCCACCAGATGCTGGCGGGCCGGCCGCTCTTCTCCGGCAGCAGCCAGGACCTCCTGGCCAAGCACCTCCAGGCCCGGCCTCCCGAGCTGCGGGCCCTGCGGCCGGACCTGCCCCGGGCCGTGGCCAAGGTGGTCATGGACGCCCTCGCCAAGGACCCCGAGGAGCGCCCCGTCGGCGCGGCGGCCTTCGCCAAGGCCCTCGCCGCCTTCGCCCAGGGGCCCGGGCAGCTGATCCAGCGGGCCCTCGGCCTCTGCCTCGAACGTTCGGGGGAAGTGCTCCGTCTTTCCCTGCGCACCCACCGCACCCTGTTCCTCGCGGCGGCGCTCTTCGCCGCATTCAGCCTGGCGGGCCGCGGGACGGGCTCCTTTCCGGCGTGGCTGGGCGGGCTCGCCTGGGCCGGCTGGATGGTGGCCTTCGCCCACTGCCAGAACTTGACCTGGGCCTCCATGCCGCCCCTGGTGCTGCTGGCCCTGGCCGCGCCCCTCCGGCCCGCGCTGGGCGCCCGCATGTCGGCGGCCTACGCCCTGCGGCTGAAGGCGCTGATCCGCTGGCTGGGGGTGGTCTCCGCCCTGGCCGCCGGGGCCACCCTGGGCCTGCTCTGGCTGGCGGTGAAGGTGGCCCTGGGCACGGGTTCGGAGCCCCTGGCCCTCGCGGCCTTCCTCCTCCTGGTCGGCGGCGCCATCCTGCTCCTGCTGGGGCCCGGCCGCCGGCTGCTCGGCAGCATCCTCTTCGTGAGCCAGGAGCGGCTCCTGAAGGGCTCCACCACCGCCGCAGCCCTGGTCCGCAGCCGGGCCCTCCAGCGGGTCTTCCTGAACCTCCGGGACCTCGGCTTTCCCCTCCTGGTGGGCGGCATCCTGACCTTCGCCTTCACGGCCTTCTGGTCCACCTATCCCAGCGACTTCCGCACCCCCCTGGCCCAGCTCCGGGGCGTCCTGGCCTGCAGCCTGGCCGCGGTGTTCATCGATCCCTTCCTCAGCGTCCTCGGCGCCCTCCTGCACCTCCGGGCCTGCGGCGCCCTCGGCGAAGCCCCGGAGGACCTGGCGGCCCGCTTCGAAGGGGAGGTGGGCGCCGGCGCCCCCGGGTCCGGCAGCGGCGGCAGGCGCTATCCTGGCCCATGGCCACCTCCAACCGCGCCGCCTGGGCCCTCCTGATCCTCCGCATCGCGGTGGGCTTCCTCTTCCTCGCCTCGGCGCTCCTGCAGCTGCGCGGCGCCGGCGGCCCCATCACCATGGCCCACGCGCTGAAGTGGGGCCTGCTCCTGCTCCAGGCCATCTGCGGGACCCTGGTGATGATCGGGGTCTGGGTGCCGGTGGCCTGCATTCCCCTCTTCTGCCTGCACGGCTGGCCTGTGGTGCAGAGCCTGCTGCGCGGGTCCAATCCCACGGCACTGCGCCACGAGCTGCTGACCCTGGCGTCCATCCTCGCCTGCGGCATCGGCGGGGCGGGGAAGTGGGGCGTGGGGAAGGGCTGAGGGCTGTCCGGTGTCGCGGGTGGTACCACCGGGGCCCCTCACTTAACAGCGAACCGTCCAGGATGGTGCTGGATCAGTCGTGTTTCAAGTCCGGGCCACGACCTGGGCCCGAAGAAGCCTCCACGCCCGGGCCGCAACCGTTGCCGCGCCGGATCACGGATCGCGAGATTCTAGCCCGCTGTCGAGCATGTCTGCGGAGGAATGGGGCTGCGTTCGAGGTGCTTCAGGTGAACGGGAAAGACGAGGACGCCTACGCCCCACGCCTTTCCCGTTCGCTCCACCCGGACTGCCTTGCCCAGTCGGGGATCACCGGGACTGGTAGCACTGATCCGGCGGCTGGCCGCTCAGCAGCCGGTCGGCACGTCCGTCAGCGTGCACTTCACCATGCTGTCGCCGCAAATATCGATGGTCACGCCACCGCAGCCGTTCTCGGTGTTGAGGCAGCCTTCGCGAGCCCTGGACTTCTCGAGCCCGCCCTGGACGTTCGTCATCATCCGGGCGTCCAGGCGGCGCAGGGTTTCCTTGGAGAGGGCCAGCTTCTTGTTCGACATGCATGCTCCTTGAAGGTGTTGGCTGGGCTGAATTGCCTGCCAGTGGCCCCATGGTGAGAGTCTTGCCGGCCTCTAGGCCAGGCGCATGCGCGAAAGGAGACAACGGCTGCACGAACGGGCCGTAACACGGCCCGATCCGGGATGTCGCGCAGAGCTCAACCGCGAAGCCTGGTGGCAGGGGCCGAAAGCACCCGTCATCTGGAACGACGCAGGATGGGATCCAGGTGCCCGGGTCCGCAGGAATCGCCCGCGGGCTCCACCTTGAACTCGCATGAGGGCGGCGGTCCGGTCGCGAGGCGGCGGTGGACATCCCTTTCCCGGCCTTGGTGCGGTGGCAATGGCCCTCCGCCGGCGGCCCCGCCACCCTGGCTCACCTCCAGAGCCCGGGCCTGCTGCACCGGGAAGTGGGGCTTCGGGCGGCCGTGAACGGACGCCGGGCCAGTCCTTGGCGGGACTGGCCCGGAGCCTATCCCCGCACCTCGGGGCGTGCCTGCGGGATCAGTACCCGTAGCCGTCGTAGCCCGGATCGTCCACCCAGTCCAGGTCCTCCGTGCGCGTGACGAAGAAGCGGCCCGCGGTGCCGTCGAAGTAGGGCGCCTGGGTGTTGGTGATCTGGGCCTGGTAGAAGTGGATGGCCTTGTTGACGGCCCGGGCGGTGCGGCTGGGATCGGTCTGGAGCACGGGGACCGCGCGGGGATTGCTGAAGACGATGCTGCCGCCGGGGTTCCCCACCAGGAAGGGGGCTGGATCGGGATAGCCCGGGAAGGGCACGTCCAGCACCGCCGAACTGCCAATCTCCGGCAGGGTCGCAGCGAGGTTGAGCGCCATGGACTTCACCGTGACCGGCATGGTCCAGGTGGACTCCTCGGGGCTCCGCAGGAGGATGCCCTTCAGGGAGCCGGCGGTGTGGAACTGGTGGCTGCTGCCGGAGCCCAGGCCCACGAGGATGCGATAGGCGCCCTTGGCGAGATGGCGCGTCACCGGCACGTCCCGGTCGGAGCCGAAGGAGTCGTGCCAGGCGAAGACCTGGCCGCCGCCAGCCTCCACGCTGAAGGCGGCGACCTTGTTGTTGGGCAGGTCCCACCCGCCCTTGGCGCCGACGGTGAAGGTGTAGTCCCCTGCCACGGGGGCGTAGAAGTCGTAGGTGCGGTAGAGGACGTTCTCCGCCTCCGCGTACATCTGCGCGGCGGCGATGACGACCTGGGCCCAGAGGATGTAGGGGTAGTAGGCGGCGTAGAGGGAGCCCAAATATTCGGCGGTGCCCTGGCCGAACACGTTGTCCAGCAGGAAGGTCTCGAGGGTCCCCACCTGGATCACCTGGTGCTCGGGCGTGCCGCCCGTGAGGGCGCTGGCGAGGTTCACGACGAAGTTGGAGGCCGCGTCGGTGAAATTGCTGGGGTTGACCGAATTGTTGTAGTAGGGGATGGCGAGCTGCAGGGGCGCCGTGATGGTGGCATCGCAGACCAGGTTGCAATAGATGGACTGGTAGGGCCGGAAATCCCGCGTGAGCATCCCGTCGCTGCCGAGGATGGGCAGGAGGGGGCCGCCGGTCCTGCCGATTCCGAGGGAGAGCTGCGAAGGGATGCCCGGCTTCACCGCCTTGAACGCCTGCATGGGTTCACCGGCTAGCGCAGGAGAGGCCGCCGTGAAGGCCGCGAGGCTGGCGGGGAGGACGAGGCGATGGAAGAAGGACACGGGAGCTCCGGGCTGCAGGAAAGGGTGGACGGGGTGATCGAAAAGGACTGTGGCTGGGCCCTGCCCCGGGCCAGAGGCCGGGGCGGGGCCTGGAGGCCCTTCAGCAGGTTCCGCAATAGCTGAACAGCGTCTGGCAGTTCGTGGGGAAGCTGCACCAGCGGCCCGAAAGGGTTCCCGGGGCCGGCGGATCTTCCAGGCAGCCGCCGTTGCACTGGGACAGGTGGCAGGTCATGGTGAGCCCGCCGGCGATGGCCCCAGCCTCGTGGCCTGAGATGGCGCGGAGGGTTTCCTTGGAGAGGACGAGCTTCGAGGGGGCCATGGTAGCTCCTGGGATTCGGCTCCTGAGGAGCCTGGTGGGTGGGGCCGTGGATGACGGATCCCGTGGAAAGGGAACTCGGAGAGCTGGAAGCGGCCATCGCCGCGAAGCCACGAGGTACAGCGCATGGGCCATGCTCGGCTGGGGCTCCGGTGCCTGTCCAAGAGTTGCCACTCGGCGGATGGCAGGCCGGACCCATCGGAATTCCGGGCCTACTGAACCGTGTCGGCCCCGGATGGGCCGGTGCCCAGGTGCCCCGGTTCGCGAATCGATCCGTTCGGTCACCGAAATCGACCGTTCGGTCCGCAGGTCATTCCGATGGGTGACTCGCCTTGCCGTCCGAAGACGGCTCCAGCACCCTACTCAGGCTGGAATATCCAGAGGGCAAGAGGCAATCTTGGCAACCTGCACAGCAATACTGCATCCGAGTAATCCTGACCGCCCTTAAAATCATCGGTTGGCAAACCCATCGCCCTTTCGGGCAGGAGACCTGCATGCCCAAGACCAGCAAACTCACCCTCAACCGCGAGACCCTGACCCGGCTTTCCATGAATGCCGTGCGCACCGTGCCGGGCGGGTACGACGATACGGGCAGCGACATGTGCTCCGCCCAGCAGTGCAGTCAGATCGCGTGTCCCCCTTCTTTCAACTTTAGTGAATGTTGCATTACCACTGATCCCCCCACGGTCACGCTTGATCGACCCACGTGCAAGGATTGTCCGGAAGTCTACTGAAACCTCAGAGGCACACGGGGAGCAGGCCTCTGCATTTGGATGGTCATGCCGACCTATGACGGTTGCTGAACTCGGATCCGCCTTGGTGCAGAGGCTGAAACGGCCCACGATCCTGTGGGCCGTTTTGGTTTTTTACTCGCTCTACATCGCTGTCGATGCGCCCCGGTGGTTCGGGCATCTGAAACACCCAGCAGCCTGGGTAGAGACCTTCGTAACACCGCTGCTCTTGTTTGGCAGCTTCGCGTGGCTCGCCCCGATGCCCTGGCAATGGGATGGGCGGGCTGAGGGACGCCCTTCCCTGAGACGCGGGACCATACAGGCCTTTCTCTTCATCGAGGCGCTGGTGGGCTCGCAGATCTGGATTACGGTGCTGATCTACCGCTGGATGGGGAAGCCCATCCCGCTGCAGTCCTACCTCACGCAGAATCTGGCCGTCACAGCGCCCTTGATGATGATTTTCGGTTGCCTGGTGGCCATTCGGGAGCACGAGGAACGTCGGAAGCGCATGGCCGAAGAAAGCGCACGCACCGCCCAAACCCGGCTGCTCCAGAGCCAGCTGCATCCCCACGTCCTGTTCAATGCGCTGAATGGCGTGGCCGAGCTGATCCTCAAGAATCCCCCGGCGGCGGAGCGCGTGGTGCGCAACCTGTCCGACCTCCTCCGACAGCTCCTGGATGTTTCGGAATCCGGCACGATCCCCCTGCACGAGGAGCGGAGGATGGTGGAGAACTACCTGGCCATCGAATGCATGCGCCTTGGAGACCGTTTGGGTCTCACGTGGGACTGGCCGGAGGCGCTGGACCAGATCGAGGTGATCCCCCTGCTGCTGCAGCCCCTGGTGGAGAATGCCATCAAGCATGGCGTGGCCCGCCAGGAGGAGGGAGGGCAGCTCAGGATCCGCGGTTCGTTCCTGGAGGATACCTTGCGGCTCGAGGTCTGGAACACGGGAGAGGGCCTGGGGACCGGCAGTGTCCCGAAGCCCCGGCAGGGCATCGGGCTGAAAAACCTGCGGGCCCGGCTGGCCTCCGCCTACGGCGAGGCGGCCCGGTTCACACTGGAAGGGCGCGGCGGGGGCGTGATGGCGGTAATCTCGATCGAGGTATTGAAGGGATTGGACGGCCATGGGCGGACTGAAGGTGGCCATCGCTGAGGACGAACCCCTGGCGAGGGAGCGGCTCAGCCGCATGCTCCGGGAGATGGGCTGCGAGGTCGTCGGCGAGTTCCGCAGCGGTTCCTCCCTGCTCCAGTGGATGCGCAAGGGCAATGTGCCCGACGCCCTCTTCCTCGACATCCAGATGCCCGGCCTGTCGGGCCTGGAGGTCTTTGCCGAGATGGAACAGGCGCCGCCCACGATCTTCGTGACCGCCTTCTCCGAGCACGCCGTGCGGGCCTTCGAGCTGGCCGCCGTGGACTACATCCTCAAGCCGGTCTACGAGGACCGCCTCCAGAAGAGCCTGGAGCGCCTGCGGGCCCACCGGGTGCCGAAGCTCAACGAGGTGGACCTCAAGCCCCTGACCTCGGGGCCGGAGCGCGTGCCCGTGCGGGCCGGAGAGGGCTTCGTCTTCCTGGACCTGCGCCGGATTAGCCACTTCGAGGTGATCGACAACGAGGTCTTCGCCTTCTCCGCGGGCAAGCGGTTCCAGACCGAATGGTGCGCGCTCAAGGAGGTGGAGGAGGCCTTCCCCGCCTCCGGCATGTGCCGCATCCAGCGCCACCTGCTTCTGCGCCCCGAAGCGGTGCTCGGCTTCCGGCCCATTCTGGGCGGGCGGGCCTCCGTGCGCGTCAGCGAGGGCCAGGACCTGGAGGTCAGCCGCACCGCCACCCGGGAGCTGAAGGGCAGACTAGGCATCGATTGAGCTTGGGTAGGCCAGGAGCGCCGTCGCCCGGCCCCGAGGGCGACCCGAGCCCCTTCAGTCGCAGCTCGACCGCGGGAATATGCATGGAGCCGCCAGGCATGGCGGCTGCGCGGACGCTTTCGCCTGAAGGCTGCCCGCCACCTTGCACCCGAAAATCCTGAACGCCCGTTCCGTGTTCCGTTCGCGTCGGGATTTCTTCCGTTCGCGCCGTCTCCGGTCCCGCTGGTGAGCGTCCCTTTTCCGTTGAGGAAGCTGGCATTCCCTGGGACCCTGGAAGCGATGCACGCTGGTATGTACCCAACGGAAGCACCTGGAGCCGGCCATGACCAAGAAACTTTCCCTGAACCGCGAAACCCTGCGGACCCTCTCCCAGGATGCTGCTTTCCGGGTGCGGGGCGCCGAGGGAACGGATTTCTGCGTGCAGGCCACGGACGAGTGCGCCCCCACGGACAACTGCGTGCCCCTGTCCAACGCATGCACCACCGGGACCGTGACCTCGGGTGCCATCACCTGCGATGGGTGCGGTCTGAACTGAGCTCCAAGGCGGCGTGGGTTTCCGCAGGAACTTTCCTTGACCCCGCGTGTCATGGCTGGAATCTGATCCATCCTGCGGGGGCTCCGGCTTGACCCTTGAAGAGACCCTCCACGCCCTGCGGCTCCGCCTCCGGAGGCCAGGGCCGTGGTTCGGGTTCATCGGTTTCACGGTGGTGTACCTGGCCGTGCGGGGCTTCTCGGGTGCCTTCAAGATGCCCTGGGGTTGGCGACGGGCGGAAGCCATGTACGGGCCGGCTTCCCTCTTCTGGGTGCTCACGTTCCTGGCGGCGGTCCCGTGGCAGTGGAGCGGCCGGAGGTCCCGGCCACCGGGCTTCTACCGGGGCCTGGTCCAGAGCCTGGTCTTCACGGAAACCACCATCCTCTTCCTGATCTGCCTCAGCTGGCTGGCCCTCCACAACCCGGATAAGCCCTTCCCTTGGCTCGCCTACTCACTGACCAATCTGGGAATCGCCGGGCCCCTGATGATCACCCTCGGACGCATCCAGGCCAACCGGGAAGCCGAGGAGTCCGAGAAGCTCGCGGCCCGCTCCGAGGCGCGCACGGCCCAGACCCGGCTCCTCCAGAGCCAGCTCCATCCCCATGTCCTCTTCAACGCCCTGAACGGTCTGGCTGAGCTGATCCGCAAGGACCCGGTGAAAGCCGAAAACTCGGTGAAATCCTTGTCGGACCTGTTGCGTCGGCTGCTGGTGGCTTCCGAGGAGGGCTTCGTACCCCTCGCCAGCGAGCGTCGCATGGTGGAGGACTATCTGGACATCGAGTCCATGCGCCTGGGCGACCGCCTCGAGATCCAGTGGGACTGGGACGAGGCCCTGGACGGGCTGCCGGTCATTCCGATGCTCATCCAGCCCCTGGTGGAAAACGCCATCAAGCATGGCATTTCCCCGCACATCGAGGGCGGCCGGCTCATCGTCCGGGCCGCGGGGACGGCGGAGGCGCTCAGCGTGGAGGTCCGCAACTCGGGCATGGGGCTCCAGCCCGCAGAGCCCGGCGGGGCTGGGATCGGCATGAAGAACCTGCGCGCCCGCCTGGCCCTGGCCTACGGCGGCAAGGCCCGCTTTACCCTCGAGGGCGAGGCGGATTGGGTCGTGGCACGGATCTGGATTAGCATGTCGGAACTGAGGGCTTCCGAGGATTCCGATGCGCGTGGTGCTGGCCGATGATGAGCCTCTAGCCCGGGAACGCCTGGCCAGGCAGCTCGCGGACGCGGGCTGCGAGGTGGTGGCGGAGTTCCGGAACGGCGTGGAGCTCCTGGACTGGTTCAAGGCCGGGAACGGCTGCGACGCCCTGTTCCTGGACATCCAGATGCCGGGGCTGAACGGCCTGGAGGTGCTGGCAGAGCTGCGTCCCGGTCCGCCCACGGTCTTCGTCACGGCCTTTTCAGACCACGCCATCCGGGCCTTCGATCTGGCGGCTGTGGACTATCTCCTGAAGCCCGTGTTCCCGGACCGCCTCGAGCAGAGCCTGCAGCGGCTGCGGAACCATCAGGTCCGGACCCTGGAGAGCCTGGACCTGAGACAGGTTCTGAAAGCCCCGGAACGCATCCCCGTCCAGGCGGGCGCGGGCCACATCTTCCTGGAGCTGCGGCGCATCACACACCTGGAGGTGGAGGACCGGGAGGTCTTCGCCTGGTCCCAGGGCAAGCGGTACCTGACGGAATGGCGGACCATCCAGGAGGCGGAGGACGCCTTCCCCAAGGCCGGCTTCCTGCGCATCCAGCGACACTTGCTCCTGCGGCCCGAAGCCGTGCTGGCCCTGAAACCCCTCATGGGCGGCCGTGCCTCCGTGAGGGTGGGCGACGGCATCGACCTGGAGGTCAGCCGCACCGCGACGCCGGTGCTGAAGTCGATCCTCGGCCTGGGGTAGCTAGGGTCCCGGGTCCGACGCAGGACCCGGGGCTTCGCCGGGGACGGCGGGGGGCTCGGCGGGGATCACCACCGCCTTCGGCTGGGCGGCCCACACCACCAGCACGGAGACGAAGTAGAGCCCGAGCAGGATGATGCTGAAGAAGACAGTGGTCACCACCAGGTCGCCGGGGGTGAGGAAGGCGGACACAAAGATGATCAGGACCGTCGCGTGGCGCCAGTACTTCAGCATCCAGCGGGTGGTCACCAGGCGGAACTTGGCGAGGAAGAAGAAGAGCACCGGAAGCTCGAAGAGCAGGCCCGTGATCAGCAGGGTGTAGAGGAAGAGGTCCAGGTAGCTGTCGATGTGCAGGTTCGCGCGCAGCCCCGCCTGCATCGCCTCCTGGAAGAGGATGTCCCCGAGGAGCTTGATGGCGAACTTGTAGGCGAAGGCGGCGCCGAGCAGGAACATGGCGCTGGTGATGAAGACGAAGGGGACGACGAAGCGCCGTTCCCGGGGCAGCAGGCCGGGCCGGATGAAGGCCCAGAGCTGATAGAAGAGGAAGGGCGCGACCAGGAAGCCGGCGGCCCAGAGGGAGAGCCGCATGAGGCTGAAAAAAGGCTCCGCCAGGTCCGTGTAGGCCCAGGGCTGGAGCTCGGACAGGGGCTTGTGGGTCTGGCGAGCCATGGCCTCGAGGAAGGGGAGCTGGGTCCAGTGCCAGATCCGGAAGCGGAAGGCGTAGGTCAGGGCGAAGCCCACGATGATCGCCAGCAGGCTCCGCGTGAGGCGCACCCGCAGCTCCTGCAGGTGCTCCCAGAAGGTCATCTGGTTGGGGGGCGTTTCCGGTATGGCCATGGGCTTCCATCAGAGCACGGCCCGGGCGGCTGGGGGCCGTCCGGGCCGCTGGAGGGGATCGGCGCTACTTCTTCTCGGAGACCACGTCTTCCTTGACGGAATCCGTGAGTTCCTTGCTGGCCTTCTTGAATTCCTGGATGCCCTTGCCGAGGCTCTTGCCCAGTTCAGGCAGGCGGGAGGGGCCGAAGAAGATCAGCAGCGCGATGCCGATCAGCAGCATTTCGGTGAGGCCGAGATTGCCCATGGAGGTCTCCTGTTGGTCCCTTGGATGCCGGTCCGCGGCCCTAGGTTGAGGGCAGCAGGTCCTTCAGGTTCCAAGTATCGGCCACTTCCACCTCCATGCGAAGCAGGGCCTGGCCGTGGGTCTTCCCCTGGGCGTCGGTTTTGACCGATTCGGAGCCGCCGCCCCCCAGGGAATCGTGGAGGATGAAGTTGAGGGCCCGGAGGTTGGGCACCTCGTAGCGGTCCACCTTCCCCATGCAGATCTGGCCGAAGTGGGCTTTCACCCGTTCGGCGGTGAGGTATTCCCGGATGAAGCGGTAGCCTTCCTCCGTGTAGGCGATCAGCCCCACGTTGGAGCCGTCCCCCTTGTCACCGGAGCGGGCGTGGGCGATGGCTTCCAGCAGGATCTTCATCAGAGGGCCCTCCGTCCGAGGCTGTGGTAGGTCCAGCCCGCGGCCTTCATGGCCTCCGGGCGGAAAAGGTTGCGGCCGTCGAACATGACCTTCGACTTCAGGGCCGCCCCCGCGGCGGAGAGGTCGGCGTTCCGGTAGCCCGGCCATTCGGTGGCGATGAGCAGGGCGTCGGCGCCCTGGCAGGCTTGTACGGGGTCCGGCGCGTAGGTGATGCGGTCGCCGAGGCGGGCCCGCACCGCCGGCATCGCCTCGAAGTCGTGGGCGGCGACGGTGGCGCCCAGGGCCAGGAGGCCCTCGATGAGCTCCAGGCTCATGGCCTCGCGGATGTCGTCGGTGTGGGCCTTGAAGGCCAGGCCCCAGAGGGCGAAGCGCTTGCCGGCGAGGGGGGCCGGGTCGCCGCCCTGGACGCCGTAGTGGGCCTTGAGCTTCCTGAGCAGGACCATCTTCTGGTGCCGGTTGGCCTCCACCGTCGCCGTGAGGGTCTTCAGGCTGATGCCGTGCTCGCGGCCGGTCTTCAGGAGGGCCTGGAGGTCCTTGGGAAAGCAGGAGCCACCAAAGCCCGGCCCCGGATTGAGGAAGGCCGGCCCGATGCGGTGGTCCGCCCCGATGGCCGCCCGGACGTGGTCCACGTCCGCGCCGACCTCTTCCGAAAGCGCGGCGATCTCGTTGATGAAGCTGATGCGCAGGGCCAGCATGGCGTTGGCGGCGTACTTGGTGAGTTCCGCCGAGGCGGGGTCCATGGCGAACCACTTGCCTTTCGACGCCTCCAGGAAGGGCGCGTAGAGGGCCTTCATCACCCCTTCGGCGAAGGCCGTGCGGCAGCCCACCACCACCCGGTCGGGCTTCAGGAAGTCCTCCAGGGCCGAGCCCTCCCGCAGGAATTCTGGATTGCTGACCACCTCGAAGGAGCGCTCCTCTCCGGCGGATTCGAGCTCCGCCTGGATCACGCCGCGGACCCGCGCCGCGGTGCCGACGGGCACGGTGCTCTTGTCCACCACGATCAGCGGCTTCGAGGCCGGATCCCGCAGGGGCAGGGCCTGCCCGATGTCCGAGGCGACCTGGAGGATGTAGCGGAGGTCCGCGCTGCCGTCCTCCCCCATGGGCGTGCCCACGCAGATGAAGGCGGCGTCCGCTTCGGCGATGCCCACCCTCAGGTCCGTGGCGAAGGCCAGGTTGCCGCCGGCCAGGTGCCGGGCGAGGAGCTCGTCGAGGCCGGGCTCGAAGATCGGGGATTCGCCGTTCCGGAGCTTCTCGACCTTGCCGGCGTCCACGTCCACGCCCAGGACCCCGTGTCCGGCTTCCGCGAAGCAGGCCGCCGCGACGAGCCCCACGTACCCCGATCCCACCACCAGCACCCGCATGCGGCCATCCTATGAGACAGTTCCAGCGCAAAGGAACCAGTGTAGCGGGCCGCGGGCCCTCACCGGGAAGGGCGGAATCCTGCGCAGCCTTGCTACGATGAACGGTTCCCGGAGGACGGATGCTGCTGGTGGAAGCGCCCAAGAGCGCGGGTGTGGATCTCCTGGAAGTGGTCCTCCACGCAGGACCGGTGTCCAAGCTGGTGCTGTTGCTCCTCCTCATCTTCTCCGTGGTGAGCTGGGTGGTGATCTTCCAGAAGGCGGTGCTGCTCCAGCGCAGCCGCTCGGCGACGGAGCGGTTCCGCGGCTCCTTCCGCCGCGCCACGGACTGGCGGGAGCTGAAGCAGCAGGAGAGCTTCTACGCACTCAGCCCCCTCCTCGGCCTCTTCCACGCGGGCTACGCCGAGGTGACCTACCAGCTGCGGGTCCCCGCCGCGGGCGGCCGCGCCCAGGTGCGGAGCATGGAGGCGGTGGAGCGCGCCCTCCAGCGGGCCTCGGTGGTGGAGATGGGGCGCATGGACCGCTATCTCGGCGTGCTGGCCACCATCGCGGCCGTGAGCCCCTTCATCGGCCTCTTCGGCACGGTGTGGGGGATCATCGACGCTTTCAAGGGCATCGGCGCCACCGGCAACGCCAACCTCGCCACCGTGGCGCCGGGCATCTCCGAGGCCCTCGTCGCCACGGCGGTGGGCCTCATGGCCGCCATCCCCGCCCTCATGGCCTACAACTTCTTCCAGGGCCACCTCAAGCAGTGGCAGACGGAGCTGGACGACTTCGCCCTGGAATTCATCAGCCTGTCGGAGCGCAACTTCACGTGAAGCGCCGCGCCTCCGGTCCTTCGCTCCCCCTGTCCCTGGACTGGGAGGACTGGTACCAGCTCTGCTGCCCGCCCTTCGACGCCGCGGACGCCCACGAGCGCTTCGAGGACCGGCTGGACCGGGCCACGGACCTGGCCCTGGAGCTCTGCGGCGACCTGGGGGCCCGGGGCACCTGGTTCTGCCTGGCGGACCAGGCCCGCCGCCATCCCGGGACGGTGCGGCGCATCGCGGACGCCGGGCACCGCATCGCCCTCCACGGCTTCACCCACACCCGCGCCTTCCAGCTGGACGAGGCCACCTTCCGCGCCTCCCTCAAGGCGGGCCGCGCGGCCCTGGAGGACATCACCGGCGCTGAGGTGACGGGCTTCCGGGCCCCCGAGTGGAGCCTCCGGGGGGCCGCGGCGGACTGGTGGCGCTGCCTGCCCGACCTGGGCTTCGTCTTCGATTCCAGCCGCGCCCCCCTGAAGGTGCTCGGCGATCCCTCCTGGCCCCGGCGGCCCTATCGCCTGCCCAACGGGCTCTGGGAGCTGCCGCCGCCGGTGATGGGCCTGGGCCCCTTCACCGTCCCGCTCTGGGGCTGGGCCATGCGGCTCTGGCCGGCCGCGCTCCTCCGGGCCCGCCTCGAAGCCCTGGCTGTGGAGCGCGCGGGCACGCCCCTGGTGCTGCATCCCTGGGAGCTGGACGAGGAGCAGCCCCGGCTGCCGGAGACCAGCCTGGGCCACCGCTTCGCCCACGCGGCGGGGCTTAGGAACTACGGCCACCGGCTCCGGGGGCTGTGGAAGGGCCTGGCCCTCCAGCCCCTGGAGGAGTGGATCCGGGACCGGGCGGCTTCCGAAGCCACGGTGGCGGAAGGGGTGCTGGCGGAAGCCCATCCATGAGTTCGAAGGTTTCCATTCCGTACGCTCCGCCCCTGGCTCTGCTGGCGCCCTCGGAAGACAAGGCCGCCGGGGGCGTGCTGGGATCCCTTCCGGAATCTGCGGCCCAACGTTGGGTCCGGGACCACCTGGTGGACCTGGTGGTCCATGGCAGCGCGGAGGCCCAGCGCCGGGCCTTCGACGTCCAGCAGGCGGCCCTGGACCGTGCCAAGGCCGAGGCCCTGGCCCTGCGGCACCGGGTTCCCCTGCTGCCGGCCCTGGCCCGCTATACCGGGGTGGCCTTCCAGGCCCTGGACCCCGCCAGCCTGGATCCCGGACTGTGGCGCCAGGTCTACGTGCTCTCGAACCTTCGGGGCCTGGTGCGCGGGGACGAGCCCGTCCCGGCCTATAAGCTCAAGCTCGGCGGCCTGCCGGGCCTCAAGGCCCACTGGCAGCGGCAGCTCGCGCCGGCCCTGGCGGGGATCCCCGAAGGCCCCGTGTGGGAACTCCTCCCCCGGGACTGCGCGGACCTGCTGAAGGGCTGGACGCGGCCCCGGCATCGCGTCGAGATCCTGGACCCCCAGGGCCGGGCCCTCAGCCACTGGTCGAAGCTGTACCGGGGCCGGGTGGCCCGCTGGATCCTCGAGCACGGCCAAGGGGATCCCGGAAAGGTCCGCCGGGGCCGCATCGAGGGGGCCGCCTGGGAATCCGTGGAGGCCAACGGGACCGGCGGGAAGACCCTGCGGCTGATCCTGACCGGGGCAGCGCCATGACCTGCACCGGGCAAAAGCCCCTGTTCTGGCAGCGCCAGCCCGTCCTGCCCCTGGAGGTGCAGCGCTTCCTTCGCGGCCGCCTGGAGGCCGCCCTGCGCGATCCCGGGGACCGTTCCCTGCTGGTCTGGCCCGCGGTGCTCGGGGCCCCCCGGCTGCGGGCGGAGCACCCCGGGGGCCTGACCGGGCCCCTGCTCCTCGACCAGGCCGCGCGCATGCTGGCCGCCGTCGGTGCCGAATCCCCGGAGGAAGCCTGGGCCCGGGCCCGGGAGCGCTTTCCGGACACGGCCCAGGCGGGTCCCGGCGGCTGGCTGCCCGGGCCGGAATGGGGGCCCCTGGGCCCCCTGGTGAGCCTGCGCTGCGGCGTGGCCCTCTCGGCGCTCACGGGGCTGCCCACCGGGGCGGAGTACCTCCTGCACGCCGCCGTGGCCCTCTTCGACCTCGCCCTCTTCCATGAGACCCACGATGCGCTGGAGGTCCTCTGGCAGGAGGCCGCCGGGGACCTGCGCCAGGGCCTGCAGGGATTGATCCTGATGACCGCGGGCTACCACCACCAGCAGCTCCACAACCTGGCCGGCGCCGCCGCGGTGTGGGAGGAGAGCCTGGCCCGCCTGGAGCCCTTCCAGGGCCGGGTGGCGACGCCCTGGGGTGTCGTGGAGCACCGGGACGCCCTGCAGTTCACGGAGGAGCGGCTGGCCTACCTGGGGGCCCATTCTGGAAAAGGGGAGGATGCTGATCCCGAGGCCCTCTGGTCCATGCCCGTGCCGCGCTGGGAGATCGTGTGAAGCTGACCGCCGACATCCTCGTCCTGGGGGCCGGCATCGCCGGCTGCACCGCCGCCATCCGCGCCGCGGATCTGGGAGCCTCGGTCATCCTCGTGGCCAAGGACGTCCTGGGGGAGAGCAACACGGGCTACGCCCAGGGCGGCATCATCGGCTCCGTGCCGGAGAGCGCAAACGGCGAGAAACGGGACACGCCGGAACTCCTGGCCTCGGACATCGAGGCCGCCGGCGCCGGGCTCTGCAACGAGGAGGCGGTGCGGCTGCTGGCGGAGCAGGGACCCCGGCTGTGCCACGAATTCCTCTGGGAGCGGCTCAGGGTCCCCTTCGACCAGGACGCCAGCGGCGAGCCCGATCCCACCGCCGAGGCCGCCCACAGCGTGCCGCGCATCTACCACGCCAAGGACGCCACGGGCCTCGCCATCCAGCTGGCCCTCAGCCAGGCGGTGCGCAGCCATCCGCGGATCACGGTGCTGGAGGGCCGGGTGCTGGTGGACCTGCTCACCAATCCGCACCACAGCAAGGATCCCCGCCACGTCTACGATCCCATCACCGTGTGGGGCGCCTACCTCTTCGACGCCGCCACCGGCGCGGTGGAGCTCTGCCTCGCCAAGCGCACGGTCCTGGCGACCGGCGGCCTGGGCTACCTCTACCTGCACACCACGAATCCCGCCGGCGCCACCGGGGACGGCCTCGCGGCGGCCTACCGGGCCAACGCGCGGATCGTGAACTGCGAGTACATCCAATTCCACCCCACGGCGCTCTTCGTGCCGGGCAAGCCCCGGACCCTGCTCACCGAGGCCCTGCGCGGCGAAGGCGCCCACCTCGTGAACCGGAAGGGCCACCGCTTCATGGCGACGTACGCCCCGGACCAGATGGAGCTGGCGCCCCGGGACGTGGTGAGCCGGGCCATTTTCCAGGAGATGGCCGCCAGCGGGGAGCCCTGCGTGTACCTGGACCTGCGCCCGGTGGCGGCGCGCCTTGACCTCGAGGCCCACTTCCCCAACATCATGGCGATCTGCCGGGCCGAGGACCTCGAACCCACCCGCCAGCCCGTGCCCGTGGTGCCCGCGGCCCATTACTTCTGCGGCGGCGTGCTGGTGGACCTGGACGGCCGCACCAGCCTGCCGGGGCTCCACGCGGCGGGGGAGGTGGCCTGCACCGGCGTCCATGGCGCCAACCGCCTGGCCTCGACGTCCCTGCTGGAAGGCCTGCTCTGGGGCCACCGCGCCGCGGAGGCCATGGTGGCGGAAGGGAAGGGCGCGGCGCTGCCGGCCGCCGACACCTTCGCCCCCTGGACCCCGCCGGAGCACGCGGAGGCAACGGATCCCCTCCTCGTCGAGCAGGACTGGAACCTCATCCGCACCACCCTCTGGAACTACGCCGGCATCGTGCGGACCCGCGCGCGCCTTGAGCAGGCCCGGGAGGACGTGGGCTACCTCTACCACCGCATCGACCGCTTCTACCGCAGCGCCGCCCTCAGCCGCTCCCTTCTGGAGCTGCGCAGCGGCATCATCTGCGCGCGCCTCATCCTGAAGGCCGCCCAGATGAACAAGGAGAGCCGCGGCTGCCACTACCGGGTGGATTGATGATGCTGGACGAGGGGGACCGCGCGCTCCCTGCGGTCGCTCCCGCCCCCCCGGGGGCTCCCCCCGCCCGCCCGGGCCCACGCGGGGGCCGGCCGTCTACCGCCTATTAGGCCCGGTAGTCTGGGGGCATGCGCCGGACCTGCATCGCCCTCCTCCTCGCCGCCGGCGGCCTCGTGGCCGGGGACACGGTGCGGCTGGAGGTGCGGCCCCCGGACTACCGCTTCACCTTCCGGCCTTCGGCCCGGGTTCCGGGGCAGCGGCGCCTGGTCCTGGCCCTGGGGGGCGGCGCCGCCAAGGGCATCGCCCATGTGGGCGTGCTGCAGCGGCTGGAGGAGGAGGGCCTGGAGGTGGACGCCATCGCCGGCACCAGCGCCGGGGCCTTCATCGGCGCCCTCCACGGCTGCGGCTACTCCGGCGCCGCCATCCAGGAGCTCTTCCAGCGCATGGACCTGGGGGCCGCCCTCCTGGACCGGCAGCGCCGGGCCTACGGGGAGACCCTCTGGGAGCAGGAGAGCCGCACCGCCACGGTCTTCACCGCCGAGTACAGCCGCCGGGACGGCTTCGTCTTCACGCCGGGCTCCAGCTCGGGCCTGGAGCTGAAGCGCAGCCTCCAGTGGCTCCTGAGCCGCGGCCTCATCTTCGCGGGCACGGACTTCTCGAAGCTGCGGGCCCCCCTGCGGGCGGTCTCCACCAACCTCCAGGACGGCGTGGCGGACGCGCCGGACCGCGGCAACCTCGTGGACGTGGTGCGGGCCTCCATGAGCGTCCCCGGGATGTTCCGGCCCGTGGTCTACAACGGCAAGCAGCACGTGGACGGCCTGCTGGTGGAGAACCTGCCGGTGCACCAGGCCCGGGACATGGCCAGGTCCCTGGGGCCGGTGGAAGGCCGGGAGGCCGCCGTGCTGGCGGTGGAGACCGGCGGCCAGCTGGACGACGTGCGGGCGACTTCGCTGTTTACCGTGCTGGTGCGCACCCTCGACGTCACCATCGAGGAGCGCACGCGCATCTCCCGCCAGGCCGCGGACCTGCTCCTGCGGCCCGACACCCGGCGGGTGAACTACCTGGAATTCACCCGCCAGGTCCCCGAGGCCGTGGCCCTGGGGCGGGCCAGCTTCGATGGCCACCTCGAGGCGCTGGAGGATCTGGTCTACGGGCCCGGAGCCGCAGCGCCGGCGCCGGGACTCCTGCGTTTCGAGGCGCCGCCGGACCTGCTGCCGGAGGTCCGGAAGCTGGCGGCTGAAACCCTCGGGGAGGGTCCCGTTCCCCGCCGGGCCCACCTCCGCCTCCTGCGCCGGCTGCACGCGGCGGGCCTGGCCGCGGGGGGCGAGCTGGAATGGGTGGGCGGCTCCAGCCGCCTGGGCCTCACGGCCTTCGAACCCATCCGCCGCATCGAGGTGGACGCCCCACCGGAATGGCGGGCGGTGGTAGAGGCGCAGCTGGCGGCCGCGGGGGTCGCCGTCGACGTCCGCTTCAATCCGGAACGCTTCGGCCGCGCCCTCGACCACATCCTCCTGGAGGCCACCCTCGCCTTCCGCCCCCTGGTGGACTTCAGCGGCAGCGGCTTCGAAGGGGGCATCCTGACCGTGCGCTGCCGGGAGCCGAAGGTGGCGAAGGTGACCATCGCCGGCGAAGCGGTGCCCCCGGCGGAGCGGCGCTACCTGGGCCGGCTCATGGAGGGGCTTGAGGGCGCGCCGATCAACGCCCGCACCATCTTCGAGCGCCTCGCGGTGGCCGAGGCCCGCCTGAACCTCGAGGAGCTGGTCTTGGGGGGAACCCTCACGCCCGAAGGCCCGGTCCTGAGCCTCACGCCGCTGCCGAGGTCGCGGGTGGACTTCGACGTGTCCCTGGCCTACGAAAGCACCTGGGGCTTCCACGCGGGCCTGGGCACCTTCGTGCGGAACCTCTTCGGCAGCGGCAACAGCCTGGAGTTCCAGGCCTCCACCAACCGCCTCCAGAACCGGGTGGACCTGGATTTCCGCCGGGCCTTCCCCTTCGCGCCGCGGGCCGGCGCGCTGCTCTTCGCGCGCCATTTCGAGCAGCGGATCCTGCCCGAAAGCCTCGAGGAACCCGCCATCCTGACCCCCCTCTCGGGCTTCCTGGCGGACCGCACCCTGCGCAGCCGCGACGTGGGCTTCGGCTTCTACCGGCGCTTCGGGGCCCGGGACCAGGGCCTCTGGCGCCTGGAGGCCAGCCGGCGCTGGACCTCGATCCTGCCGGGCTTGCAGGGCACCTCCCTGCCCGCCGCCGACGGGGTGCAGGCCTCCCTGGAATGGGACAGCTTCGATCGCCACACCTTCCCCACCACCGGCACCCTGGTGCGCCTGTCCGGCGGGGAAGGCCGCATGCGCGGGCCGGATCCCGGCGAGGCCTACCAGCACGCCTACCTGCGCCTGCGCCGCGCCTTCCCCCTCACCCCCTGGCTGGGGGCCTCGGTGGACCTGGAGAGCGGCCTGGGCTGGAAGCTGCCCCTGGGGCGCTGGTATTCCCTCGGGGGGCCTTCCTTTCTGCTGGGCACCCGCAGCGCGGGCTTCCTCGCCCCCAACTTCGGCCTGCTGCGGGTGGGCCTTCCCCTTCGGATCGCCGGACTCTTCGGCCTGCAGGCCCAGGTGGAGCCGCGCTGGGACCTGGGCTACCTGGGCGGGGAGTCGCCCGCCACGCTCCGGCGGGGGGTCCGGGTCCGGAGCTTCGGCCTGGCCCTGCGCACGGAGGTCGGCCGCTTTTACGTGGAGCTCGCCGCAGGCCGCGCCGAGACCGCGCCGGAAGGCCAGCCCTTCCGCGGCAAGGGCGGCATCCTGAACGTGCTGGTGGGCACCCGGCCCTTCGACCTCTGGCAGCGCCGGTGAGGGGACGCGGGATGCCGCTACCCTGGACCCGGGAGCCCCGCGCATGAACCTTCTCGACTGGGATCTGGGCAACGTCCCGCCGGGAATCCGCTGGGGCGGCGTGGACGAGGCGGGGCGGGGGGCCTGGGCCGGCCCCGTGGTGGCCGCCTGCGCGGTGCTGGACCAGGGAGTGGCGAAGAAGTGGCGCCACGTCCTCCTGGAAGTCCAGGACAGCAAGAAGGTCGCGCCGGAAAAGCGGGAGGTCCTCGCCGCGGAGCTCAAGACCGTGCTCACGGCCTGGGCGGTGGCGGAGGTGGAATCCCTGGCCATCGACCGGGAGAACATCCTGGAAGCCACGCTGATGGCCATGCGGGGCGCGGTGGACAAGGTGGAGGCCAAGCCCCGGATCCTCTTCGTGGACGGCAACCGCGCCCCCAAGTCCGGGCTCCTGGAGCGCCTCGTAGTGGAGGGCGACGCCACCAGCTGCGCCGTGGCCGCCGCCAGCATCCTCGCCAAGACCCACCGGGACGCGCGGATGCGGGAGCTGGACGAGCTCTACGAGGGCTACGGCTTCGCCCAGCACAAGGGCTACGGCACGGCCCTGCACCGGGAGCGCCTGCAGGCGCTAGGCGTGTCCCCCATCCACCGCCTCAGCTTCGCCCCCGTGGAGGCCTTGCAGCGGGTGGACGAGGGCCTGCGGGACGAACTCATCCACAGCCTGGAGCACTGCGCCTCCGTCCTGGAGCTGCGCTGCTGGGTGGACGTCCACCTGCGCCCCGCCTACCCGAAGCTGAAGCGCGTGTGGATCGAGACCCTCCGCCGCCGCTACGCCGACCGGCTGGCGCGCCTGGCCTACGAGGAAGGGCTGGAGGGATGAGCCGCGTCGACGTGGCCCTCGGCCTCCTCCTGCGCGGCGACCGGTGCTTCCTGCAACGCCGCGATCCCGCCGCGGCGGTGCTGCCGGGCCTCTGGGAATTCCCCGGCGGCAAGGTCCGGCCCGGCGAAAGCCCCGAAGCGGCCCTGCGCCGGGAGCTCCGGGAGGAACTGGAGTGGGAGGCGGAACGGTGCGAAGCCCTGGCCGTCCACCACCACGACTACCCGGGGCGCGCCGTGGCCCTGCATTCCTTCCTCTGCGCCGGGGCGGGGCGGCCCCGGACCGACCTCGCCTGGGGCTGGTTCACCGCCGCGGAGATCGGGCGCCTCCCCATCCCTGACGCCAACCACCGCCTCCTGGAAGCCCTCGCCGGCTTCTGGCAGGCCTGAGGCGCGCCCGAACATGCGCGCCCTCCTCGCCGCCCTGCGGGCCTTCGCCACCGTGGCGGGGGTCTGGCTCTTCATCCAGGTGCTGCCCCGGCTGCTGCCGGAGGATCCCGCCCGGATCGCCGCGGGGGAGTGGGC
The DNA here is from genome assembly GCA_044229575.1 of Holophagaceae bacterium. Taxonomy (GTDB): domain Bacteria; phylum Acidobacteriota; class Holophagae; order Holophagales; family Holophagaceae; genus JADJVL01. The sequence continues at coordinate 24,076 of JBGAST010000005.1, forward strand.
CAGCGAGGCGGAGGTCGCGGCCTTCCGCAAGCTCATGGGCCTCGACCTTCCCCTCCTGCGCGCCCTGGGAGCTTCGGCCGCGGACCTGCTGCACGGGCGCCTGGGCACCAGCCTGCGCTTCGGCCGGCCGGTGGCGGAGCTCCTGGGGGCGGGCTTCCCGGTGAGCCTGAAACTAGCCTTCCTGGCCCTGCTGGTGTCCATGGCGCTCGCCTGGATCCTGGCCGCCGGCCGGGGCGGAAGGGCCCGGGCCCTGCAGGCGGCGGCCATCGCCTCCCCGGTCTACGTGCTTGGGCCGCTCCTGCTGTGGGCCGTCGCCCAGCACGTGCCGGGCCTGCCGGTGGCGGGCGTCCAGGGCTGGGCCTCCTGGGTCCTGCCCGCCTTTACCCTGGCCGTTCCCCTGGCGGGCCACCAGGGACGGGTCCTCTCCACCCAGCTGGAGGAACTCCGGGAGAGCCCGGGGATCCGGTGGTGGCGGGCCTCCGGGGTGCCCGGCGGGCTGCGGTGGCGGGCCTGGCTCCTGCCGGCGGTTTCCGGTCCCTGGCTGACGGTGCTGGGCCTCCAACTCGGCGGTCTGCTGGGGGGGGCCGTGCTGGTGGAAACGATCTTCGCCCTCCCGGGCCTGGGCCAGCTCCTCGTGGGCGGCCTCGCCAGCCGGGACCTGCCCCTGGTGCAGGGAGCCGTGCTCTGGGGCGCGGGGGCCTACGTCAGCACCCAGCTCGCGGTGGAGTGGCTGCAGGCCCTCCTGGATCCGAGGGTCCGGTGAAGGCCCGCCGCCACTGGCCCCTCCTGGCCTTCCTGGGGCTGCTCCTGGGCTGGCTCCTGGGCGGGGACGGGGTGGTGGACCTGGCTTCGCGGCTGCAGGGGCCGAGCCCGTCCCACCTCTTCGGCACCGACGAGCTGGGGCGGGACCTGCTCCGCCGGTGGTGGCTGGGGGGCGCGCGGTCCCTGACCCTCGCGGGAGCCCTCACCGCCTTCCACGTGGCCCTGGGCCTCGTCCTCGCCCTTGCCGCCCACCGGGCGGCGCCGCTCCGGCGGCTCATCCTCGGGCTCGCGGACCTCCTGGCCAGCGTGCCTTCGACCCTGCTGGCCCTGCTGCTCCTGGCCCTCCTGCGACCGGGCTTGGGCAGCCTCGTGCTGGCCCTCGCCCTCGGGGGCTGGATCCCCTACGCGCGGCTGGTCCTGAACCGGCTGGACGTCCTGCGGGCGGACGGGAGCCTGCTCCAGGTCCAGCTCATGGGGGCCACCCCTGTTCACCGCTTCCAGCGCCACGTCCTGCCCCGCCTCGCGCCCCTGCTCCTGGCCCAGGCCACCGTGGGCCTCGGCGCCGTGATCCTGGTGGAGGGCGGCCTCAGCTTCCTGGGGGTGGGCCTCGCCCCGGACCTGGCCTCCTGGGGCACCATGCTGGCCTCCGGGCGGGCCTTCCTTCTCGTGAGCCCCTGGACGCTCCTCTGGCCGGCCGCGGGGATCCTGCTGGCCCTTTTGGCAGCGGGAGCCTGGCGGGGCGAGGCGGGGCTCGAAACCTAGGAACCGTCGCGGAGCGGCGGGAGGTCCCCTGGGGAACCCGGAGCAGGACCCGGGGCATTACAACTCCGGTGATGCATGGGCCGAACAACCTCGAGCCTTCAGGCGCCCGGCGGGTCCCGGCTGCGCCGCGCTCGCGCGCGCCTCGCCACCCGACCGAGGGCGCCCGCCTCGCTGCTATCCTGGCGCATTCCTTTGTTCGGCCACTCGGAGCTTTCATGACCCGCGCCTGGATCGCCGGCCTCTGCGCCGCCGCACTCTTCCCCTTGACCGCAGGACCGGGGCCCCAGCAGCCCAAGCCCCCGGCGCCCCCGCAACGGACCCAGGTGGAGGTGGAGCTGGAAACGAAGAAGGGGGGCCGCCTCGGCATCGCCATCGCCCCCCCCGCGGCGACCGGGCTTTCCGAGGACCTCGTGGCCCGGGATTTCCGGGGACCGCTGAACCGCGACCTGGAGGAGGCCGGTCCCTTCGCCCTCATCACCGGCGTGCTGCCCGGCAGCACCGACGCCGCCAGCTATCCCGCCTGGGCGCGGCTGGCCACGGACTGGCTGCTCGCCTCCAAGGCGGCCAAGGGCAGCGGCGACGAGGTCTCGGTGGAGATCCAGGTGGTGGACGTGAAGGCCGGCAAGCCGGTCTTCAGCAAGCGCTACATCGGGCGGGAGGGGCAGCTGCGCCGCATCGCCCACACGATCTCGGACGACCTGGTGGCGCGGCTCACCGGCGAGAAGGGCGTGGCTTCCACCCGGGTGGTCTTCGTGCGCCAGACCGCGCCGGGCATCAAGGAGATCTTCCAGGTGGACCGGGACGGCGCGGGCCTGCTCCAGCTCACCCGCTGGGGGAGCCTCACCCTCTCCCCGACGGTGGCCCCCGACGGCCGCCTCGCCTACATCACCTACAAGGGCGGGACGCCGGAGATCTGGGGGGAGCGCAAGCGCGGCCAGGCCCATACCAAGCTCTATCCCACCACTGCATCGCCCCAGGGCCACTGCTACAGCCCCCTCTGGAGCCCGGACGGCAAGCGCATCGCCTTCGTCCAGGGGGACCGCCGGGGCAATAGCGACATCATGATCCTGGACGTGGAGAGCGGCCGGGTGAAGCGCCTCACCGACGGGGGCTGCATCAACACCGAGCCCAGCTGGAACCCCAATGGCACCCAGGTGGCCTTCACCTCGGACCGGGAGGGCGGGCCCCAGGTGTACCTCATGGAGGAGGACGGCTCCAACGTCCGCCGCCTCACCGCCGAGGGCGGCTACAACGCCAGCCCGGCCTGGAGCCCCAACGGCGCCATGGTGGCCTACGTCAGCCGCTTCGAGGGGAAGTTCGACCTCTTCGTCCACAAGCTGGGGGAGGGCAAGGCCTACCAGATCACCACGGGCATCTTCAGCAGCGAGGGCCCCGCCTGGTCCCCGGACGAGCGGCGCCTGGTCTTCGCCAGCACCCGCAGCGGCAACATGCAGCTCTGGACGACGGACCTGTCCGGAAAGTCCCTGACCAAGCTCACCGAGCTGACGGGCTGCCAGAGCCCCAAGTGGACCCGCTCCCGCTGAGGGCCGGATTTTTGCGTTAACCTATCGCCACTCCCGTTGCTACACTCCCGCCGGAGGCTCCCCGCCATGCGCAGCGCACGACTCCTTCTCCCCGCGGCCGCCCTGGCCCTCGCCGCCGGACTGGCCTGCAAGAAGCCCGACGAGGCTCCCATCGCGCCGCCGACGACCCCGACCGTCCCCACGAGGGCCCCCACCACGACCACGCCGACGAAGCCCGCCGACACCGCCTCCACCGTCACCACCGTCAACGTGGCGGAGATGCAGCGCGCCGCCGCCCTGGTGCTGAAGGACATCAACTTCGACTTCGATCGCTCGGAGATCCGCGAAGCGGACAAGCCGAAGCTCCAGGCCATCGCCGACTTCATGCGCCGCTACGCCACCTCGCGCCTCCTCGTCGAGGGCCACTGCGACGAGCGGGGCACCGTGGAGTACAACCTCTCCCTCGGCGAGCGCCGCGCCACCGCCGCCCAGCGCTACCTCATCGGCCTCGGCGTTTCCGAAGGCCGCCTCAACACCATCAGCTACGGCAAGGAGAAGCCCAAGGTGCAGGGGAGCAACGAGGAGAGCTGGTTCGTGAACCGCCGCGGCGAATTCAAGCTCCAGTAGGGCCGAAGGCTTCCTGGAGGGCGGAGGCTCGTCGCTTCCGCCCTTCTGCGTTTGGTAGGATCAAGTACCCTTCCGGAGGTTCCATGCGCATCCCGAAACCGGCCCTGGCCCTTCCCCTCTCCCTCGTGGCGGTCTGCGTTGGTTGCCAGTCCGAGGACCAGCTCAAGCGCGTGGAGCAGGAGCTCGGGGACGTGAAGGTGCAGATCTTCCAGCTCAAGCAGCAGGTGGAGGAAGGCAACCGCAAGGCGGAGGCCGACCGGGCGGCCGGCGCCGAGGCCCGGGGCCTGGATCGCCGCTTCCAGGCGGACGTGCAGGAGACCCTGCGCCAGCTCCAGGACACCACCCGGGTGCTGAACCGCCGCCTCGACTACGTCCCCAAGCCCACCGGCGCGGCGCCCCGCGCCGACGGCGCCGCCGTGCCCGCCACGCCGGACGACGAGAAGGCCTTCAGCGCCGCCGTGCTGGACTACAACCGGGGCAACTACGCCCTGGCCGCCGACAGCCTGGAAGTCTTCATCAAGAGCCACCCGGGCAGCGCCAAGAAGCCCGATGCCCTCTTCTTCCTGGGCCTCGCCCACTACAACCAGAAGGCTTTCGACAAGGCCCAGGTGGTCTTCGAGCAGCTCATCCGGGAGTCCCCGGGCTCCAACCAGTTCCTGCCCGCCAAGCTCAAGCGGGCCCAGTGCCTCGGCCGGCAGAACCTCAAGCCCGCCGCGGTGCGCGCCTTCAAGGAGCTGGTGGAGGGCTTCTCCGGCACGCCGGAGGCCCGCACCGCCCAGCAGGAGCTGGCCGACCTCGGCATGTGAGTTGAACGCCGCCACGCAGACCTGGCGGGTCCCAGTCCGCATCGACCTCGCGGGCGGCACCCTGGACTTGTGGCCGATCTACGCCATGCAGCCCGGCTGTCTCACGGTGAACGCCGCCGTGGATCTCTGGATCCACCTCGAAACCTCCGAAGCCGGGCCGGCGCGGATCGAGAGCGCGGACCTGGGCCTCGGCTTCGCCTCCGAGCCCTGGCCGGACGCGCCGCCGGAGGGCCTTTCCTGGGTGTGGCGGGTGCTCTCCATCGTGGACCGGCGGCCGCGCCGGCTCCGGATCCAGAGCCCCGTGCCCAGGGGTTCGGGGCTGGGCGTCTCCAGCTGCCTGGGCACCGGCCTCCTGGGCGCCGCGATGGGCCTGGAAGCCGGGGAGGCGCTGGCGGCCTTGGTGCCCCGCCTGCGGGACCTGGAAGCCATGGAACTGCAGACGCCGACCGGGTGGCAGGACTACTATCCCGCGGCCCTCGGGGGGACCCTGGCCCTGCACTGGGACGGTCCCCAGCCGCGCTGGGAAAAGCTGACGCCCCATCCCTCCCTCATGGACCGGCTCCTCGTCTTCTACACCGGCGTGCCGCACCACTCGGGCCTCACCAACTGGGAGGCCTACCGCCGCTTCATCGAGGGCGACGGCACCACGCGGGACGCGCTTCGGGAGATCCGCGACATCGCCCGGGAGATGGCGGCGGCGGTGCCCGCGGACGCCCGCGCCGTGGCGGAGCTGCTGGAGCGGGAGGGCCGGGCGCGGGCGCGCCTGTCCCCGGCGGTGGAGACCGAGGCCATGCGCGCCGTCCGCGACCGCGGCCGCCGGGAAGGCTGGTTCGAGGGGCTGAAGCCCTGCGGCGCCGGCGGCGGCGGCTGCTGCCTCCTGGTCGCGAAGGAAGGGCGGCGGGAGGAGGCGGAACGAACCTTGGCGGCCCTCGGCCTCCCCCTGCTGCCCGTCTCCATCACGGAACGGGGGCTGCACCGGAGCTGAGGTGGCGGAGGAGCAGGGCGGGGCGCGGCCCCGCCGGGAGGGCTTCCCCGGGGCCGGCGAGCAGGCCCCGCAGGCGGTCGTCGCGCCTTCCCATGGGGAGCCCCTGCAGTTCGGCCGCGGGAATCCAGCGCATCCCCTCCGGCGCGGCGAAGGCCGCGGAGAGCGTCAGGCGCAGGGGGTTCACGCGCTCCCGGCGATGGGAATAGACCTGGGTCCAGGCGGGCCAGGCGACGGGTTCCAGGGGCGTGTATTCCTCCGCGGGTTCCGCGGCGCGATCCTCCATGGCGCCTTCCTCCCTGGCTTCAGGGAGGGGGACCGTCGGCCAGCGCCAGAGGCCCGCGAGCAGTCCCTTCGCAGCGGGTTCAGCGAGGAGCCAGCGCTCCTCGTGCTCCAGGGCCACCAGCCAGAATCCGGACTCCTTCGGTTTCGCGCGGCGGGTGGCGGGCGGGATGCGGGCCGTGGCGCCGAGCTTTCGCGCTGCGCAGTCCCCCTGCAGGGGGCAGCCTGCGCAGCGCGGCGCGGGACCGCAGACCCTCGCCCCCAGCTCCATCAGGGCCTGGGTCATGCGGGAGGCTCCGTGCGCCACCAGGGCGGGGCGCAGCCAGGGGCGCAGCTCCCGCGCCCGCGCCTTCGGATCCCCTTCGAGGCCCAGGACCCGGGCCAGGACGCGGAACGCGTTGCCGTCGAGGGCGGGTTCCGGCCACTGGAAGGCCTGGGCGGCCAGGGCGGGGGCCGTGTAGTCTCCGAGGCCCGGGAGTTCCCGCAGGCCGGCGGGATCCCCCGGCCAGCCCGCTTCCGAGACGCGCCGGGCCGCGGCGTGCAGCAGCCGCGCCCGGCGGTAGTAGCCGAGGCCTTCCCAGGCCTTGTGGACCTCACCATCCGTCGCAGCGGCCAGGGCGGCCACCGTGGGCCAGCGTTCCATCCAGGTCCGGAAGTAGGGGATCACCGTGGCCACCTGGGTCTGCTGGAGCATCAGCTCCGAGACCAGCACCGCGTAGGGGTCGGGATGGGGCGCGTCCAGGTTCCGCGCCCGCCAGGGCAGCTCCCGACGGTTCAGGTCGAACCAGGGCGCGAGGGGCGCGAGGAGCGCTGCGGAGGCGGGCCAGGACATGCCTCCAGGGTAAGGGCTGCCAGGGCCTGGACCCGGGGAGCAGGCACAAAAAAGCGCCGCGGGGGCGGCGCTTCCATTGGTGCCCTCGAGCAGACTCGAACTGCTACGGCTTGTGGCCACCACCACCTCAAGGTGGCGTGTCTACCAATTCCACCACGAGGGCATGAACGATCAGCATGGCAGCGGGACGGAGGCCCGTCAACGCTGGGTTTACTTCTGGGGGAGGGCGGGGGCCGGAGCCGGGGAAGGCGCCGGGGCAGGCGCTGGCGCGGCCGGCTTCGCGGGCGCCGCCTTGGTGGTCACGGGCTTCTCCAGCACCGAGCGGTTCTCGACGATGATCCGGTACTCGATGCCGAGCAGGGTCGCGAAGTAGGCGCCCGCCAGCCAGTAGGTGACCTTGGAGAGGATGGGCGCGGCGCCCTGGGCGCCGAAGGCCGTGTTCGCGCCGCCGCCGCCGAAGGCCGAGCCCAGGCCGCCGCCCTTGGTGCCGGGCTGCAGCAGGATCGTGCCGATGAGCAGCAGCGAGATGATGACGTTCAACGTGATGAGCAGCGAGGACATGGACGCTCCGAACCGACCATCTTAGCGCGGAAACGCCGTCCTGTCCTCCCCGAAGACCCCTCGGACGTTGCCGACACAAGGGGCCGTGACGGACCGGCCAGGAATGCGCTGGCCGCTCCGCAACGGCCCCTAGAAGGCCAGCCCCGCCCCTGCGTGCTGCGCCTGCAGGGCCGCGTGGACCCGGCGGCATTCGTCCACCAGGCGGATGAAGTCCGAGGGCAGGAGGGCCTGGGGCCCGTCGCTGAGGGCCTGCTCCGGCCGGCAGTGGGTCTCCACCAGGATGCCGTCCGCGCCGGCGGCGACGCCGGCCCGGGCGCAGGGGATCACCAGGTCCCGCCGCCCCGTGGCGTGGCTGGGGTCCACCATCACCGGCAGGTGGGTGAGGCCCTTGGCGGCGGGGACCACGGACACGTCGAGAGTGTTGCGGGCGTGGTCGGACCAGGTGCGGATGCCGCGCTCGCAGAGGATCACGTTGCGGTTTCCCTCGCCGAGGACGTATTCCGCGGCAAAGAGCCACTCCTCCAGGGTCGCGCCCGGTCCCCGCTTGAGGAGCACGGGCTTGGGACTGCGCCCGGCGCGCTTCAGGAGGGCGAAGTTCTGCATGTTCCGGGCCCCCAGCTGCACCAGGTCCGCGCAGGCCTCCACCGCGTCGAAGGTCTCCACCTCCGTGGCCTCGGTGACGATTCCCAGGTCGAACTCCTGGCGGACCGCGTCCAGCAGCCGCAGCCCCTCCTCGCCCAGGCCCTGGAAGGAGTAGGGGCTGGTCCGGGGCTTGAAGGCCCCGGCCCGCAGGAGCCTCACGCCGCTTTCCGCGACATACCGCGCGGTGGTGAAGAGCTGCTCCCGGCTCTCCACGCCGCAGGGGCCCGCCACCAGGGCCAGGTCGCCCCCGCCGATGCGCACCCCCCGCACCTCCACCACCGTGCGCCCCGCGGCGCCGTCCAGGCTGGCCAGCTTGAAGGGGGAGGTGATGGGCACCACCCGCCGCACCCCCTTGAGGGTTTCCAGGCGGTCAGCCTTGAAGACCTTGGAGGCATGGGGCGCGATCAGGCTCACGCTCTCCCCGGAATCCTGGATCTGGGCCCGGATTCCCGAAGCCTCCAGGAGCTCGAGGACCGCCTGGACGTGTTCTGCCGGGCAGCCCGGCTCCATGAGGATTAGCATGCTGTCTCCCGCACCAGTCTAGGCCGCCCGCGGCACAAGCGTCCCTAACGGACCGCCTGAACACCGCCGGACGCTCCGCAAGGGACGCTAGTGGTCCAGGCGGCGGGGCCGGGGGTTTTAGGACCGCAGGGGAGGCCGATCCGCTCCCGTGCCCGCCGCCTTGGCACAGGGATTGATATGCCGTTGCCATCCCCATCACCCCACTCCACCCTGGATCCGGAGCCAGCCATGCGAAAAGCGCCCTTCCTCCTCCCGGCCCTCCTCCTGGCGACGGCCTGCGTCCGTCCCGAGGTGGAGGCCTTCCGCCGGTCCCCCGCCCCCATCGCCGTGGTCTTCGAATCCCCGAGGGACGTTCCCCAGCGGGAGGAGATCAGCAAGGAGTATGCGGCGGCGATCCGGGCGCGGCTCGCCACACGGGCCACCGTGGTGCCCGACGGCGCCCAGGGCCCCGTCAACGCCGCCACCCTGCGAGTGGCTATCACCGAGGTCCGGGAGGGGCGCCGTTCCGCGGATCCCAGTCCCGTGGCGGTGGGCGTCACCACCGGTGTCATCGTGGGGACCCTCAACGCCATGGCGGGCAACCGGAACGCGGGCTTCGAGGGCTTCTGGTGGGGCCTCTGGGCGGGCACCCACGCCGCGGCCCACCAGCGCCACCACGCGGACCGCCTGGGCTACGTCCCCCGACGGGTGAACGCCCTCGTGCACCTGGTCCAGCCCTCCTCGGGGACGCAGGATCCGTTCTTCTCCTTCGAAGTGGACAGCCAGGAGGTGATCGAGGCCATGGATCCCCTGAGCCGGGCGGACGCCGAGGACGAAGGCCGCATCCGGGAAGAGGAGGCTCGGGCCTTCAGCCGGGTCGTGGTCGGGAGGCTGCAGGAGCAGTTCGGCTGGGCGCCGAGGCCCAGGCCCAGCTACTACGGGGTGGAGAAGGAAAGGGAGGAGCCGAAGGCCCCGGAGCCCACGCCCGCCGAACCGCGGAAGGACCAGTAGGGGTCACGGCCTTCCGAGGGTGCGGCGCCGGTCCGCCCGCCCCGGCGGCAGGACCGCGGATCCTCAGTCCTGGGCGATCCGCACCAGCCGAAGAAATTTCGCCGGATCGAGGCTGGCGCCCCCGACCAGGGCGCCGGCCACGTGATGGAGGCCCACCAGCTCGCCGAAGTTGTCCGGAGTGACGCTGCCGCCGTAGAGGATGGGCACGTTGCTGTCGGGCACGCCGAAGGCCACCTGCACCTCCTCCCGGATGAAGGCATGGGCTTCCTCGATCTGCCCGGGATCCGCCCGGCGGCCGGTGCCGATGGCCCACACGGGCTCGTAGGCCAGCCACAGGGGGCCCGCGCCGGCCTGGGCCACCACCTGGAGCTGCTGGCGGAGCACCATGAAGGTGTTGCCGGCGTCCCGGTCCGCGAGAGTTTCCCCGACGCAGAGCACCGGCAGCAGGCCCTTGGCCCGGGCCTTCACCAGCTTTCTCGCGATGATCTCGTCGGTCTCCCCGCAGAGTTGGCGGCGCTCGCTGTGGCCGATGAGCACGCCGTTGGCGCCGGCGTCCTTGACCTGGGACATGGCGATCTCGCCGGTGTAGGCCCCCCGCGGGGCGTAGTGGCCGTTCTGGGCGAGGGTGATGACCCCCTTCGCCCGCAGGGCGTCGTGGACGGTGGTCAGCAGGGTGTACGGCGGGGCCACTGCCACCTGCACGTTCTCCTTGGGGGTGTAGCCCTCCAGGAAGGTGTCGCAGAAGGTGACGGCCTCACCCTGCAGCATGTTCATCTTCCAGTTCGCGACGACGCAGCGCATGGGCCGCCCCTCCCGTCTCAGGCTCTGTGGGTGATCTCGGTGTCAATCATGGCACAGCCTGGCTTCAGGCTTCAGGCTACGTTGTTGGGCCTGCTTCGAGCCGGCCTCGATCCTCACCCGTCCCTGAAGGACGCGATTGCCGGTAATGCACGGGACCTTACGGAACCATCAATGAAGCCTGAGGCCTGAAGCCCGCATTCACCCCCCCAGCGCCACCACCCCCGGGAGCGCCAGGCCGCTGAGGAACTCGAGGCTGGCGCCGCCGCCGGTGCTCACGTGGCTCATCCGGGCCGCGACGCCGGCCAGGTTCGCCGCCGCCACGCTGTCACCGCCGCCCACGAGAACGAAGGCGCCCCGGTCCGCGGCCTCCGCCAGCTCCTCGGCGATGGCCAGGGTGCCCGAGGCGAAGGCCTCCATCTCGAAGACGCCCATGGGGCCGTTCCAGAGCACCGAGCGGGCGCCGCGGATCACGTCCATGTAGGCGGCCACGGTCTCCGGGCCGATGTCCAGGGCCATCATGCCGTCGGGGATGGCCTCGTCCTGGGTGAGGCTGGCCAGCGCGTCCCCGCGGAACTCCTTGGAGATCACGTGGTCCAGGGGCAGCAGCAGCTTCGTGCCCTTGGCTTCGGCCTCGGCGATCAGCTCCTTCGCCAGGTCCACCTTGTCGTCCTCCACGAGGCTGGTGCCGATGCCCACGCCCTTCGCCTTCAGGAGGGTGAAGCTCATCCCCCCGCCGATGAGGATGGAATCGGCGCGGCCCAGGAAGAAGCGGATGAGGTCGATCTTGTCGCTCACCTTGGCGCCGCCGAAGATCGCCACCAGGGGGTGTTCCGGATCGTGGGCCACCTTGGCGAGGGCTTTCAGCTCCTTCTCCATGAGGAAGCCTGCGGCGATGCGGTCCTTGGGGAAGCCCGCCACCATGCCGCTCACGGAGGCGTGGGCGCGGTGGGAGGCGCCGAAGGCGTCGTCCACGTAGGCCTGGGCCAGCTTCGCCAGGGCCGCGGCAAACTCGGGGCGGTTCTTGGTCTCCCCCTTGTCGAAGCGCAGGTTCTCAAGCAGCAGGACCTGCCCCGGGCGCAGCGCCGCGGCTTCGGCCTCCACGGCCTCGCCGACGACCCCGGAGGCGAGGTGCACGTCGAAGCCTTCGCCCTTCAGCCACGCCGCCACGGGGGCGAGGCTGAAGGCCGCCTCGAAGCCCTCGCCCTTGGGGCGGCCCAGGTGGGAGGCCAGCACCACCGAAGCGCCGCCGTCCAGGAGGTGTCTCAGGGTGGGCAGGGTTTCGCGGATGCGGGTGGCGTCGGTGATCTTTCCGTCCTTCAGGGGCACGTTCAGGTCCGCCCTCAGGAAGACCCGCAGGCCCTTCACGTCCAGGTCACGCACGCCGCGGAATGCCATGTCTCGCTCCCTCGCCAACACTCCATGGTAGCGGGGGCGGCCTCAGGGTTCCCGCTCGAGGACCCCGATCCACCGCGGCGACCCGCTGGCGCAGGGCCCGCCGGCGTAGTCGCCGAAGGCCCGGCGCAGGCGGAAGCCCGCCGATTGCAGCAGCGCCATCAGCTCGTCGGGCCGGTAGACCCGGACGCTTTCCGAAACCTCCCGCACGGCGCCGCTGTCCAGGCGCTCGATGCGCATCCGCTTCACCACCCGGTTGCCCACCAGCTCCCGCCGGCTGTGGACCCGCAGGCCATTGCGCTCCGCCACGTCCTCGGGCACCAGGCTGGCCTCGAGGTGGCCCGCGTTCAGGTAGTCCATGAGCAGGATGCCGCCGGGGCGGATGATCCGGCCGAGGTCCCGGACGAGGGCGGCGTTGGCCTCGTCGCTGAAGTAGCCGAAGGGGGTGAACCAGAGGCAGACGCCCGCCAGGCGGCGGTCCCGGAAGGGCAGGGCCCGCATGTCCCCCCGGAGGAGGCGGCCCTCCAGCTCCCCGTGGCCCAGGTCCAGCAGCGTCGCGGACAGGTCCATGCCGAGGGCCTCGGGGTTGATCCGGTGGAGGGCCAGCAGGTGGCGGCCCGTCCCGCAGCCCAGGTCGAGGACCGGCCCCGAAGCCAGTTCCGGCGCGGCGCGGAGGAGGGTCGCCACCGCGGTCCGCGCCTCCCCCTCGTCCCGGTGGGTGTAGAGGGCGGCATAGTCCTCGTCGAACCAGTCCTTGAACCACTCCCCGTCCATGGCGGCCGCGTTCAGCTCGCGACGGCGGGGGTGAGCAGGGGCTCGGGCTCGCCGAAGACGAAGCCCTGGGCCCAGGGCACGTCGGCGTCGATGATGGCCTGCAACTCCGACTGGGTCTCGATGCCCTCGGCGATGTAGCCCACCCGCATGCGCTCGGCGAAGACCGCGAGGGCGTTGAGCAGGGCGGCCTGGTAGGGGCGGCGGTGGCACTGCTCCACGAGGCTCTTGTCGGCCTTGATGAAGTCGGGGCTGAGCCGCGCCATGTGGGAGAGGGAGGCCACGCCGGCGCCGAGGTCGTCCACGGCGATGCGCAGGCCCATCTCGCGCAGTCGCCGGGCGTAGGACTGCAGCTCGTTGAGGTCGTGGATGGAGTGGCTTTCCGTGAACTCCAGCACGATCTGGTGGGGCGGGTAGGAGATGTTGCCGAGCCAGGACTCCACGCGCTTCCAGAAGTCCGGGCTCTCGAGGGTCAGGGGTTCCAAGTTGATGAACTGGAGCTGCTGGCTGAAGGGGGTGGCGGAGAGGCCGCGGAAGCTGGTCTCCAGGCAGAGCATGTCGATCTCCACGCGCTTGGCGTGGTTGTCCTTGGTGTCCGGGAACATGGTCCAGAGGCTGCTGACCTCGCCGCTGGGGCGGCGGATCCGGGTGAGGATCTCCCGCGCCTCCACCTGGCCGGATTTCAGGCCGTGGATCTCGTGGGCGTAGGGGACCAGAGGCCACTCGCCTGCGAGGATGCGCTCGAGGAGGGGATCCCTCATTCATGCTCCCGGGGGGGGAGCCCCAGCATAGCCGCAAACCGGAGGAGCAGGTCCAGGGCGGCATGTGAAGATGTGTGAAGGAGGCACCATGGGCCATCACGTCGTCGTGGGCGCGGGCCGCAGCGGCCTGGCGGTGGCGCGGCACCTGGCGGGCGCCGGTCAGCGCACCGTCCTCACCGATGCCCGCTGCGAACCGGACGCGGCGTCGGAAGCCGCCCTGGCGGGTCTCGGGGTCCTCGCGGTCTGGGGCGCCCATCCGGTGGGCATCCTGGAGGAAGCGGAATCCGTGGTCCTGAGTCCCGGCGTCAGTCCCGCCCTCCCCTTCGTCCAGGCAGCCCGGGATCGGGGCCTTCCCGTGCTCGGGGAGGTGGAGTTGGCCCACCGGGTCCTGCGGGCGCGGGGGGACGGTTCCCGGATCCTGGCGGTGACCGGGACCAACGGCAAGAGCACCGCCACGGACCTGCTGGCCCACCTGCTGCGCGCCGCCGGCCTGGCGACGAAGGCCTGCGGAAACCTGGGCACGCCCCTCATCGAGGCCATCGCGGACGCCGCCCCGGGGACGGTCTATGCGCTGGAGTGCTCCAGCTACCAGCTGGAGACGGTGGACACCTTCCACGCCGAGGGCGCCGCCCTGCTCAACCTCACCTCCGACCACCTGGCCCGGCACGGCAGCCTGGAAGGCTACCTTGCGGCCAAGCAGCGCATCTTCGGGCATCAATCGGCCCCGGACCTGCGGGTGCTGCCCGCCGCCCATCCGGAGCTGGGCGCCGGAGCGCCGGGGCGGGGGGCCACGGCGACGTTTGGCTGGGGCGATCCGGGCGGGCGGGGCGCCTGGTGCGACGGGGATGGCCGGATGTGGCTCCGCGAGGACATCGGCGACGCCGAGGCGCTGGGGCACCGCGGCGACCTTCTCATCCCCGGCGACCACAACGTGGAGAACGCCCTGGCAGCGGCCCTGCTGGCCCGCCACGGCGGCGCGGGCCTCGAGGCCCTGCGCGAGGGACTGAGGACCTATCCCGGCCTCGCCCACCGCATCGCCCTCTGCGGCGAGCACAACGGCGTGAAGGCCTACAACGATTCCAAGGGCACGAACGTCGATGCAACCCTCATCGCCATCCGCGCCTTGCCGGGCCCCCTGGTGCTCCTGCTGGGCGGCACCGACAAGGGCGCCAGCTACGCGCCCCTCATCGCCGCGTTGGACGGCAAGCTTCGCCGCATCGTGTTCCTCGGCGAGGCCGTGCCCCAGCTCGAACGGGATCTGGGCGCGCTGCCCCATGACGTCGTCCCCGGCTTCGACGACGCGGTGAAGCACGCCCTCGCCCTCGCCCAGCCCGGCGACCAGGTGCTCCTCAGCCCCGCCTGCGCCAGCTTCGACCAGTTCCGGAACTTCGAGGAGCGGGGGGAGCGGTTCGAGGCGATGGTGAAGGCGTGGGCCGAATCCTAGGAGGTCGGCGATGAAGAGGTTCTTCAAGGCGCTCCTGCGGATCACGGTGGGGCTCGCGGCCCTGCTCGTCCTCTTCCACCTCGTGGAGAACTGGCGCGGGAAGCGGGCCTGGGCGCGGTGGAAGGCGTCCCGGGAGGCGCTGGGGGAGAGCTTCGAATGGGCCAGCGTGATCCCGCCGCCGGTGCCGGACGATCAGAACTTCGCGAAGGCGCCGGTGGTGGCGGCGTCCGTGGGGGCGGATTTCGACAGCACCAAGACAATGCTCCAGGGCATTGCGGTCCCCAAGGATCCAGGGAGCCGGCGCACATGGAGGAAAGGCGAGCGAGAGGATCTCCAAGCCTGGGTGCTGGCTTCGGGTGCCAAGGACCTGGATTCGATGCTGCAACCCATGGAGGGCCGTCTGCGGGAGCTGGAGGCAGCCTCCCGTCGCCCGGGCTGCAGGCTGCCGGTGGATTACGCGAAACTCGAGATCCCGACCCTGTTTGGGTTCCGGTCCGCGGCCAAGGTGTTCCGCCTCCGAGCCCTGCGCCGACTCCAGGCGGCGGACGGGAACGGGGCCCTGGAGGACGTGCAGACTCTCTTCCGGATTGCGGGGCACTTGGAGAAGGAGCCCCAGCTCATCAGCTCGCTGACGCGTCGGGCCATCCTGGAATTGGCCCTGCAGCCGATCTGGGAGGGCTTGGAGTGCCACACATGGAATGAGGTTCAACTCGTCGTACTGGGCCAGGCGGTTTCGGGTCCGGACGAACTGGCCTCCTTCCGCCGCGTGTTGCAGGGGGAACGGATTTTCGCGTCCATGTCCCTAGCGAAATTGGCCGAAGCCCCGGTCCTGGAGCGGGCCCAGGCATTGGCAGTCTGGGAAGGATTCAACACGGGTGAAGTGAAATCGTCCTCGATGGCGCCGGTGAAGTGGGCCCTGATGCCGAAGGGTTGGGTCTTCCAGAACATGGTCCAGCGCGACCGTGCCCGGGCGGCCGACATTCGTGAGTGCCTGGATCCCGGGAACCACCGCGTCTTTCCGGCCGCCACGGAGATCGCGCAGCGGCGGGATGCGACCCTGCGCGGCCCCTACGCCGCCCTGGCCAGCCAGGGTGTGCTGATCCCGACCTGGGGGCTCGATCGGGTTGCCCGAACCCAGGCAGCCCTCGACCTCGCCCGCGTCGCCGTGGCCCTCGAGCGGCACCGCCTTGCGAAAGGCGCCTATCCCCCGAGCCTGGAAGACCTCAAGCCCGGCTTTCTGGCCGCGATCCCGGTGGATGTCTGCGATGGCCAGCCCCTCCGCTACCGCCTGGAGGCCCATGGCCGCTTCACCCTCTATTCCGTGGGCTGGAACGGCAGGGACGACGGGGGGAACATTGCCTTGAAGGCTGTCGAACCTAAACAGATCGACTTCGACGCCGGGGACTGGACTTGGCCCACGATTCAAGTCGGGAAGGCCCGCTAGCCAAACCCCTCAGCTCCACGAATCCGGATTCGAGCCCAGATTCCGCCTGAAGTACCGCGACCCGGCGAAACCGAAGCAGAGGGCGGCCAGCAGCAGGCTGCCGCGCATGCCGTTGAGGCTGCCGTGGCCGGGCATCGCGTCGCCGAGGCTGGAGCCCAGGAGGAAGCCGCAGCCGGCCACCACGGCGGCGATGTTGAGGCCGTTGCGGGTCAGGGCCATCATGCGGTCCTGCTGGGCCAGGGTCGTCGGCGCGTCCATGAACCAGGGCACCACGAAGGTCAGCAGGGCGATGAGGGCGGCGAGGAGGAGCAGGATCACCGTGGCTCAAAGCTACCGGCCCCGGACGTGAAAAGGCCCCCAGGAAATCCCGGGGGCCCTTTGCCGAAAATCAGACGACTACTTCGTCTCGACCACGGGAATGCGCATCCCGTAGAACGAACGCCACACGAAGACCGTCGAGATGAGGAAGAAGACCAGCGCCGCGATGTGGGCGGTGTTGGGGTTCAGCTCGATGGCCAGCTCCACGGCCAGGAGGCCGAAGAGGGTGGTGAACTTGATGACCGGGTTCATGGCCACGGACGAGGTGTCCTTGAAGGGGTCGCCCACGGTGTCGCCGACGACGCAGGCGTCGTGGAGCGGCGTGCCCTTGGCCTTCAGCTCGGTCTCCACGAGCTTCTTCGCGTTGTCCCAGGCGCCGCCGGCGTTGGCCATGAAGATGGCCTGGTAGAGCCCGAAGACGGCGATGGAGATGAGGTAGCCGATGAAGAAGTAGTGGTTGGCGCAGGCGAAGGCGAGGGTCGAGAAGAAGACCGCCAGGAAGATGTTGAACATGCCCTTCTGGGCGTACTGGGTGCAGATCTCCACGACCTTCTTGGAGTCTTCCACCGAGGCCTTCGTGGCGCCGGCGTCCAGGTTGATGTTCTGCTTGATGAACTCCACCGCCCGGTAGGCGCCGGTGGCCACGGCCTGGCAGGCCGCGCCGGAGAACCAGAAGATCACGGCGCCGCCGGTGATCAGACCCAGCAGGAAGAGCGGGTTGATGATGGAGAGGCCCTTGAAGACGTTCTCCACCCCGAACTTGCCGTTCAGCAGCTGGATGATGGAGAAGATCAGGGTCGTCGCGCCCACCACCGCGGTGCCGATGAGCACGGGCTTGGCGGTGGCCTTGAAGGTGTTGCCGGCGCCGTCGTTCTCCTCCAGGTACATCTTCCCGTTCTCGAAGTCGGGGCGGAAGCCGAAGTCCTTCTGGATCTCGTCCTCGATGCCGGGGATGGCCTCGATGGTGGAGAGCTCATAGACCGACTGGGCGTTGTCCGTCACCGGGCCGTAGGAGTCCACGGCGATGGTGACCGGGCCCATGCCCAGGAAGCCGAAGGCCACCAGGCCGAAGGCGAAGATGGCCGGGGCGTCCATGAAGCCCCCCAGCCCGAAGGTGGAGACGTAGTAGGCGCCGCCCATGAGGCCGACGATCGTCAGGCCCATCCAGTAGGCGGAGAAGTAGCCCGCCACCAGGCCCGAGATGATGTTGAGGGACGCGCCGCCCTCCTTGGAGGCCGTGACGACTTCGCGCACGTGGCCGGAGTTGGTGGAGGTGAAGGCCTTCACCAGCTCGGGGATGAGCGCGCCAGCCAGCGTTCCGCAGGTGATGATGGTGGAAAGCTTCCACCACATGCCGCCCCCCAAGATCCCGTTCGGCAGGTCGCCGATGAGCGCGTAGGAGAGGCCGTAGGTCATCACGATGGACAGGATGGAGGTGAGCCACACCAGCGAGGTCAGCGGGTGCTCGAAGTTGAACTTCTTCGACTCGCCGTACATGGCCTTGGCGATCATGCCGTTGATCCAATAGGAGACGGCGGAGGTGACGATCATGCCGACGCGCATGACGAAGATCCAGACCAGCAGCGCCACCTGGACGCTCTGGTAGCTGCTCCCGGCGGTGCGCTCATTGATGGCCAGCAGGATGAAGGTGATCAGCGCCACGCCGGTGACGCCGTAGGTCTCGAAGCCGTCCGCCGTGGGGCCGACGGAATCGCCCGCGTTGTCGCCCACGCAGTCGGCGATCACGCCGGGGTTGCGGGCGTCGTCCTCCTTGATCTTGAAGACGATCTTCATCAGGTCCGAGCCGATGTCGGCGATCTTGGTGAAGATGCCGCCGGCGATGCGCAGGGCCGCCGCGCCCAGGGACTCGCCGATGGCGAAGCCGATGAAGCAGGGACCGGCCGCGTTGCCGGGGATGAAGAGCAGGATGCCCAGCATGAGGAGCAGCTCCACCGAGATGAGCAGCATGCCGATGGACATGCCCGCCTTCAGGGGGATGTGCATGGTGGGGTAGGGCTTGCCGCCGAGGCTGGCGAAGGCCGTGCGGGAGTTGGCGAAGGTGTTGATGCGGATGCCGAACCAGGCCACCGCCACGGAGCCGAGGATGCCGATGATGGAGAAGAGCAGCACCACGATGACCTGGCCCCAGCTCATGGGCGTGTGGGCGAGGTACTTGAAGTAGGCCACCATGATCACGGCGATGAAGGCCCACAGGACCGCGATGAACTTGATCTGCGTGACCAGGTAGGTCTTGCAAGTCTCGTAGATCAGCTCGGAGATCTCGAGCATGGACTTGTGCACCGGGAGGTCCCGGATCTGGGCGTACTGCACCAGGCCGAACACGATGCCCAGCACGCAGATGCCCAGGCCGATGAGGAGGAGCTGGTGGCCCGTCATGCCCAGGAAGGTCTGTTCCAGGGGCGGGATCACGAGTTCCGCCTCGCCGCCGGCGAAGGCCGGGGGGGCGAAGAACAGGGCCAGGAGGGCCACCAGGGCGCCCTTGACGAGCCTGTGCGAGCCCAGGGCGTCGAGGAGCCGGTTCACCGGGGCCATGAGCTTTCCTGCGTCGGAAATGGACATTCCGTACCTCCGTCCGCCCAGGGGAAGGGCGGTCATCAATTGAAGAAACTGCAGCGGGCTTGAAGGAATCCGGGGACCCGCGCAGGCGGTCTTGGGTTGTCAACAGATAGGGAAGGACTCTACCCCTGAAAGGCCTGGAACGCAAGGTCTGCGGGCCTTCCGCAGGGTTCCGGCCACCCGCTGCGGGAGCGCTTTCGTGCTTGGAGTCACGCACTTGACGTGGTATTCCTACGTTGATTTGGCCTTGGGGCCAGCACCGCATGGGGGGCAAGCGAGGATCTGGACTCATCCGGTTCGGAGGTCCGGGACTTGGCTGCCCGCCACACACTCACAGGGGGAGGGCCGGACATGCCCAAGGAAGCCAGCTTCCTCGCATCCAGCATCGGCAAGAAGATCGTCATGGCGGTCACGGGGATCATGCTCGTGGGCTTCGTGGTCGGCCACATGGCCGGAAACATGCAGCTCTACCTGCCGGCCCATGGCGGCGAGCATCCCCTGGACGCCTACGGGCACTTCCTGCGGACCATGCTCCACGGCGCGGGCATCTGGATCGCCCGGGGCGGCCTGCTGATCGCGGCCCTCCTGCACGTGTGGGCGGCGTTCACGCTGACGCAGATGAACGCCGCGGCGCGGCCCGTTCCCTACAAGGAGGTGGCGCCCCAGGCCTCCACCCTCGCCTCCCGGTCCATGCGGGTCAGCGGGATCGTCGTCCTGGCCTTCCTGGTCTTCCACCTCCTGCACCTGACCCTCGGCAAGGTGGGCCCCTTCGAGGAGGGGAAGGTCTTCCAGAACGTCGTCCAGGGCTTCCAGTCGCCGTGGATCTCGGGCTTCTACATCCTGGCCATGGTCTGCCTCTTCGGCCACCTGCGCCACGGCGTGTGGAGCATGCTGCAGACCCTCGGCCTCTCCCATCCCAGCTACAACGCCCTGCGGGACCGTGTCGCCCTGGGCGTCGCGCTCCTCGTGGTGGGCGCCAACATCTCCTTCCCCCTCGCCGTGCTGGCGGGCTTCGTGAAGCTCTGAGGCGGACCATGGAACTGAACGCCAACATCCCCGACGGCCCCCTCGAGCAGAAGTGGGACAAGCACCGCTTCGACATGAAGCTGGTGAACCCGGCCAACAAGCGCAAGTACAAGGTCATCGTCGTGGGCTCCGGCCTCGCCGGCGCCGCCGCGGCAGCCTCCATGGGCGAACTGGGCTACGAGGTGGAGTGCTTCTGCTACCAGGACTCCCCCCGGCGCGCCCACAGTATCGCCGCCCAGGGCGGCATCAACGCGGCGAAGAACTACCGCAACGACGGCGACAGCGTGCAACGCCTCTTCTACGACACGGTGAAGGGCGGCGACTTCCGGGCCAGGGAGGCCAACGTCTACCGCCTGGCCCAGGTGAGCGTGAACATCATCGACCAGTGCGTCGCCCAGGGCGTGCCCTTCGCCCGGGAGTACGGCGGCCTCCTGGACAACCGTTCCTTCGGCGGCGCCCAGGTGTCCCGCACCTTCTACGCCCGCGGGCAGACGGGGCAGCAGCTCCTCCTGGGCGCGTACCAGGCGCTGGAACGCCAGATCGGCCTGGGCACCGTGAAGATGCACACCCGCCACGAGATGCAGGAGCTCATCGTCATCGACGGCAAGGCCCGGGGCATCGTCACCCGGGACATGGTCACCGGCGAGATCGAATCCCACCTGGCGGACGCCGTCTGCCTCGCCACAGGCGGCTATGGCAATACCTTCTACCTGGCCACCTACGCCAAGGGCTGCAACGGCACCGCCATCTGGCGCGCCTACAAGAAGGGCGCCGCCTTCGGCAACCCCTGCTACACCCAGATCCATCCCACCTGCATCCCCGTCACCGGCGACCACCAGTCGAAGCTGACACTCATGTCCGAGTCCTTGCGCAACGACGGCCGCGTCTGGGTGCCCAAGAAGGCCGAGGACTGCGGCAAGAAGCCCGGCGACATCAAGGAAGAGGACCGGGACTACTACCTGGAGCGCAAGTACCCCAGCTACGGCAACCTCGCTCCCCGGGACATCAGCAGCCGGGCCGCCAAGCAGGTCTGCGACGAGGGCCGCGGCGTGGGCCCCGGCGGTCGCGGCGTCTATCTCGACTTCAAGGACGCCATCGCGCGCCTGGGCAAGGCCAAGATCGAGGAGAAGTACGGCAACCTCTTCGAGATGTACGAGCGCATCACCGACGAGAACCCCTACGTGACCCCGATGCGCATCTACCCCGCGGTGCACTACACCATGGGCGGCCTCTGGGTGGACTACAACCTCATGAGCACCATCCCAGGCCTCTTCGTGCTGGGGGAGGCCAACTTCAGCGACCACGGCGCCAACCGCCTGGGGGCCTCGGCCCTCATGCAGGGCCTCGCCGACGGGTACTTCGTCATCCCCTACACCATCGGCAACTACCTGGCCGCCCACAAGGGCGGGAAGCTCGAGAAGGACCATCCGGACGTGAAGGCCGCGGAAGCCGCCGCCCAGGGCCGGGTGCAGCGCCTGCTGGCCGTGAACGGCAAGGAGACCCCCACCTACTTCCACCGCGAGCTCGGCAAGATCATGTGGGAGCACTGCGGCATGGCCCGCAACGAGGCCGGCCTCAAGAAGGCCCTGCAGCTGATCCCCGAGCTGCGCGCCCGCTTCTGGAAGGAAGTCCGCGTGGTGGGCAGCGGCGACGAGCTGAACCAGTCCCTGGAGCTCGCCGGCCGCGTGGCCGACTTCATGGAGCTGGGCGAGCTGATGTGCCTGGACGCCCTGGAGCGCCGGGAGAGCTGCGGCGGCCACTTCCGCGAGGAGTGGCAGACCGAGGACGGCGAGGCCCAGCGCGACGACGCGAACTTCGCCCACGTGGCGGCCTGGGAGTACACCGGCGAGGGCAAAGCGCCCATCCGCCACGTCGAGTCCCTCACCTTCGAAAACGTCCACCTCGCCACCCGCAGCTACAAGTGAGGAGCTGACATGAGCCACGACATGAACCTCACCCTGCAGGTCTGGCGCCAGAAGGACGCCAAGGCGGATGGCGGCTTCCAGACCATCCAGGCCAAGGCCATCAGCCCCGACATGTCCTTCCTCGAGATGCTGGACGTGGTCAACGAGGAGATCATCCGGGACGGCAAGGACCCCATCGCCTTCGACCACGACTGCCGGGAAGGCATCTGCGGCACCTGCTCCATGGTCATCAACGGCCGCCCCCACGGCCCCAAGGAGCGCACCACCGCCTGCCAGCTCCACATGCGCAGCTTCAAGGACGGCGACGCCATCGCCATCGAGCCCTGGCGCGCCAAGGCCTTCCCGGTCCAGAAGGACCTGGTGGTGGACCGCGGCGCCTTCGACCGCATCATCGCCGCCGGGGGCTTCATCAGCGCCCCCACGGGCACCGCCCAGGACGCCAACTCCCTGCCCATCGCCAAGGAGAACGCGGACCTGGCCATGGACGCCGCCGCCTGCATCGGCTGCGGGGCCTGCGTGGCCGCCTGCCCCAACGCCTCGGCCATGCTCTTCGTCAGCGCCAAGGTGAGCCACCTGGGCCTCCTGCCCCAGGGCCAGCCCGAGCGCTTCATCCGGGTCCGCGACATGGTGGCCCAGATGGACGCGGAGGAGTTCGGCACCTGCACCAATCACGGTGAGTGCGAGGCGAGCTGCCCCAAGGGCATCAGCCTGGAGAACATCGCCCGCATGAACCGGGACTACCTCAAGGGCAAGCTCATCGAACGGCCCGCGACGGCCGCCGGGGGCTTCTAGGCCGCGGCCCGGCCCGCCACCCGCCGCAACCGCTAGGGCCCGGAGCCCAAAGCCACTAGCCTGGAGCCATGGCCTCCTCCCGCCACCAGTTCCTCCTCCGCCGCCTCCACAGCCTCATGGGGCTGCTGCCGGTGGGCGGCTTCGTGGTGCTGCACCTCCTGGAGAACGCCCGGGCCCGCCTCGGGCCCGCGGCCTACGACCACATGCAGGCGGCCAAGGACAGCTCCCCGTGGATGCCCTTCCTGGAGTGGGGCTTCATCTTCTTGCCCATCGCCTACCACGCCTGCTACGGCCTCTTCATCGCCTCCCAGAGCCGGCGCACCCTGAGCCTCGGCATCTACAACCAGGGCGGCACCTGGCGCTTCTGGATGCAGCGGGTGACGGGGATCATGCTCCTCGCCTTCCTGGCCTTCCATGTGTGGGAGACCCGCATCCACAGCGAAGGGCTGCCAACCTATGCCTGGATGTCGGACCTCTTCAACTCCCGGCCCTGGGTCCGCCCCCTCTACGTCATCGGCATCCTCTCGGCGGCCTACCACTTCGCCAACGGCCTCTGGAGCGCCTCCATCGTCTGGGGCCTCGCGGTGCGGGAGCGCAGCCAGCGGGCGGTGCTGAAATACGTCTCCGTGCCCGTCTTCCTGCTGGTGGCGGGCCTGGGCTGCTACGCCCTCTTCCAGTTCAAGCCCCAGGCCCGGGTGGCGGAACACGCCGCGCGCCCCCAGGAATCCGTCCCGGAGCCCCTCCGCTGATGGGCGCGGCGCCCACGGCCTCCGGGCTCCGCGTGCTCGTCGTCGGCGCGGGCATGGCTGGCCTGTCCGCGGTCTTGGCGGCCCTGGAGGCCGGCGCCTCCGTGGTCCTGCTGTCCCGGCATCCCGCCACCCGGAGCCCGAGCTCCGCCTTCCGAGGAGGCTTCAACGCCGCGGAAGACGGGGTGGACTCGCACCTCGCGGAGGCCCTGGCCTTCGGCGGGCCGGGCGCGTCGGCGGCGGCCGCGAAGGCGCGCTGCGACGCGGCGCCGGGCCTGGCGGAATGGCTCGGCCGCTGTGGCGTCCCTTTCGACCGGGAGGGCATCGGCTTCCTGCGGCACCGCCTCGCCGGCGCGTCCCGGTCCCGGGCCCTCAGCGCCGGCGCGGGATTCGGGCGGCAGATCCTCCACGCCCTGGACGCCCCGGCGCGGCGCTTCGAGCGGGAAGGCCGGCTGGAGCGCGCCGAGGCGTGGCACCTGGCGGATCTCCTCCGCGACGGCGCGGGCGCCTGCCGGGGGGCCGTCGGGGTGCACCTCCACACCCTCGAGGCCCGGGCCTTCGCCGCGGACGCGGTGGTGCTCGCCGCCGGGGGTGGCGGGTGGCTCGTGAAGCCCAGCGCCTGCGCCCTGGGGGCCGACGGGGCCGCCGTCGGGCTGGCCCACCGCCTCGGCGCCCGCCTCCGGGACGCGGACCGCCTCGCCTGGTCCGCGGCGGTGCCGGGTCCGGACAAGGACCTGGCGGTGCCGCCGCTGCTCCTCGCCCACGGCGCGGCCGAGGACGGGGCAGCCTTGGACCTGCGGGGCCTCGGCAAGGCCGTCCTCAAGCGCTGGGGCGGGACCTTCCCACGGCTGGCGGCCGCCTTCAGCGGCCGGAATCCTGCCAGCGAAAAGCTGCCCCTCCGGGAGGCGGTCACGGGCACCCTGGGGGGCCTGCGGGTGGATGACGCCATGGCGACGGACCTCCCGGGCCTCTTCGCCGCCGGCGAGGCGGCGTGGGGCGGCTTCGGCGCCCGGGCCCTGCCCGGGGACGAAGCCCTGGCCTGGATCCACCAGGGCCGCGTGGCGGGGAGCCGCGCCGCGGCGGTGGAGGCCTGTGGATCGTCCGCGGAAGGGGCGGCGGAACTGGCGGCGGAGGCCGTGGTGCGCGTCGAGCAGCGTCTCCGCGCCCTGCACACCTCCCATGGCGACGCGAATCCGGGCAGCCTCTTCGCCGCGCTCTCGGAGATCCTCAGCGCGGCCCTGGGGCCCGAGGGATCCGTGGACACGGCGCCGGGCCTCCTCGAAGCCCTCGCCCGCCGCGCCGGTACGGCGATGTGGGTGAAGGACCGCAACCCCGTCGCCAATGCGGCCCTCCTGGCCGCCCTGGATTTTCCCGCCTCCCTCGCCTGGGCCCGGAGCGCCGCCGCCAGCGCCGCGGCCCGGGCTTCCGCGGCGTCGGAAGCAGCGCTGGACGCCACCTGGACCGCCGAGGGTCCCAAGGTCGCGGAAGCCGCGCCATGAAGACCCGCCTGCGCATCCGGCGCCAGGACGGACCCGGCCAGGCCCCCCGGTGGGAGGTCCGGGAGGTCCACCACGAAGAGGGGCGCACGGTGCTGTCCGCCCTCCTGGAGCGCCACGGCGAAGTGCCTCCGGTGGCGCTGGAGGCCTCCTGCCTGGAGGAGGCCTGCGGCAGCTGCGCCATGCTCATCAACGGCCGGGCGCGGCTGGCCTGCGGCACCTTGCTGGAGGGCCTCGCGGACCGGGACGGCCTCGTCACCGTCGAGCCCCTCTCCAAGTTCTCCGTGGTGCGCGACCTCGTGGTGGACCGCAGCCGCGTGGGCCGGGACCTGCTGCGGGTGGACGCCACCGCCGGCGAGGCGCGCATCGCGGATCCGTTGCGCATCCAGGACCTCGCCGCCTGCGTCGCTTGCGGCGCCTGCCTGGAGGCCTGTCCGAACTACGGCGACAGCGAGGCCCGGGGCGTCCCTTTCATCGGCGCCACGGTGCTGCACGAGGCGCGGCTCTCGAACCTCCTCAGCGCGGACAAGGGCAGCCGCGCCGCGCGCATGGAGGCCCTCATGGGCAATGGCGGCATCGCGGACTGCGGCAACGTCCAGAACTGCGTGAAGGCCTGCCCCAAGGACATCCCCCTGGCGGAAAGCATCGCCGAGCTGGGCCGGGACACCACGGTGCACGCCATCAAGCGCTGGCTGTTCCGGTAGGGAGCTGCAGGGCTCGCGGGGCCTTGCGCCCCTTGGCGAAGCCGCGGAGCTGGGGCATCTCGCGGGGCGCCTGCGCGAGCTTCCAGACGCGGACGTCCTCGAAGCCCGCGGCCGCGATCATCCCTCCCAGGCAGCCGAGGGTCGGGACCCACCAGTTCGTGGAGTTGCCGGCGTATTGGTCGCCGGGGTAGAACTCCATCACCATCTGGCCCCCGGGGTAGCCCCGGCCGAAGCCGCCCCGGTAGGGGCTGTAGTCGTCCAGGATCGCGCTCTCCACGTAGAGCTCGCCGTCGCAAAGGGCGCCGAGGCGGTCCAGGGCCAGGAGGGGATGGCGGAGGTGGTAGAGCACGCCGAAGCAGAGCACCACGTCGAAGCGGCCGAGCCGCGCCTCGCTGGCGGCGTAGACGTCCAGCTCCATCCGCCGGCAGCGGTCCTCGCCGTGGCCCAGGGCCGCGCGGCAGAGGTCGAAGGTCTCCCAGGCGCGACGGTCCTCGTTCCCGAGGCGGCCGATGAAATCCGAGAAGTCGTCGATGGCCACCACCTCGCGCGCGCCCCGCCGCAGGGCCTCGAAGGTCCAGTACCCGTCCCACGCGCCCACGTCCAGCACCCGCAGGCCGTCGAGGCGATCGGGCAGCCCGTAGGCCGGAGGGTGCAGGGGCGCCCAGCCCGGCGTCACCACGCCGTGGGGCAGCTCGATGCGGTGGTACTAGTAGGGGAAGGCCTTCACGGCGGCTTCCAGCGCTTCCTTGTCCAATGCCACTCCGGAGGAATCCTCCAGTCTAGAAGCGAACCCGCAGGGGTTCGAGGGGATCCTCGCGGGGCCGCGTTCCCGTCTATGTCGGGTGTCACAAATGCGTGCAATGGGATCCCGGTTCCGTGCCCCGCGAGCCCCTTGCCACCCATGCAACCCTCCGTCCCGGCATCCCCGTAAACCCGCTGCCTGACGGAGATCACAACCCTGTTGCCACGGTTGCCGCCGCAGATCCGCTCCTCTAGGTTGATTCCGGCGGTCCAAGCGCAGGCCGATCCAACGGTGTGGGCCTTGGAATCGTCCCCGAAGGGAGATTCGATCCCATGTCCTCAGGCACGACGACCCCGGTCCGCGACTTCATCGATTCGATCCCGGCTCAGCGCCGCAAGGATCCGCATGCCCTGCTGCAGATCCTCATCCAGATCCAGCACGCCTACCACCATGTCCCCGGGGAAGCGGCGAGACGGGTCGCCGAGGAAATGCACCTTCCGCTGGTGATGGTCCAGGGCCTGCTGAGCTTCTACAGCTTCCTGAGCGCGGAACCCCAGGGCGACTATGTCATCCACGTGAGCGACAACATCACCGACCAGATGCTGGGCAACCGGGAGCTGGCGGCGCGCCTCTGCCAGCGGCTCGGCGTGAACCTGGGCGAGACGCGGCGGGACGGCCGGGCGAGCGTCCACCTCACGTCCTGCACCGGCATGTGCGACCAGGGACCCGCGGCCCTGGTGAACTACCTTCCGGTGACGCGGCTGGACCAGGGACGCATCGACCGGATCGCCGATCTGGTCAATGCCAGGGTTCCGATGGAGGACTGGCCGCAGGAGCTCTTCCGTGTGGATAGCCAGATCAGGCGCTCGGATGGGGTCTTCCGCAAGCCGGTCGAACCTGGCGCCGGGATCCGCGCCAGCCTGGAGCGCGGCGGGGCCTTCCTGCCGGAATGGGCCGAGGACATGGCTCCCAACGACGCCCGCAAGCACCAGCTGGAGCGGGGCGGGGCCGAGACCCTGAAGGAGATGTACAGCTCCGGACTTCGAGGCAGGGGCGGCGCCGGATTCAAGACGGCCATCAAGTGGGAGTCGGTCCGGGACAGCAAGCTGGGCGGCCGCTACGTGCTCTGCAATGCCGATGAAGGGGAGCCGGGGACCTTCAAGGACCGGGTCCTCCTCACCGACTACGCGGACATGGTCTTCGAGGGCATGACCATCTGCGGGCATGTGGTGGGCTCGAAGAAGGGGATCCTCTACCTGCGCCAGGAGTACTGGTACCTGAAGGAGCATCTCGAAGCGGTGCTCGGCCGCCGCCGGAGCGCCGGACTGTTGGGCACGGCGGTCCTGGGCACCCCCTTCGCGTTCGACATCGAGCTGCATTGCGGCGCGGGCGCCTACATCTGCGGGATGGAGACCGCCATGATCAAGAGCATCGAGGGCCGGCGGGGGATCCCCCGCCGGCGCTGGCCCCTGCCGGTCCATCAGGGCTACCTGAAGCACCCCACCGTGGTCAACAACGTGGAGACCTTCGCGGCCGCCACGGTCATCAGCGCCAAGGGCGGCGCCTGGTTCGCGCAGCACGGCACGGACCAGTCCACCGGCACGAAGCTCTTCTGCCTTTCCGGCGACTGCGAGCGCCCGGGAATCTATGAGTACCCCTGGGGCGTGAGCGTCCACGAGATCCTCCGGGACTGCGGTGGACTGGATGCCCAAGGGGTCCAGGTGGGGGGACCCAGCGGGACCATGATCAACGCCGACGAGTTCGGCCGCTCCCTCTGCTTCGAGGACCTCCCAAGCACGGGCACGCTGATGGTCTTCGGCCCCCGCCGGGACCTGTTTGAAGCGGTGAAGAACTTCGCCCTGTTCTTCCAGCACGAGAGCTGCGGCCTCTGCACGCCCTGCCGGGTCGGGACCACCCTCCTGGCCAACTACGTCAAGAAGTTCGAACGGGGCTGCGGATCTCCGGTGGACCTGGCGGAGATGCGCCACATTTCGGGCTTGATGAAGACCATGTCCCACTGCGGCCTGGGCCAGACCGCCAACCTCCACATCACCGACAGCATCCGGAAGTTCCCGTCCATCTGGGAGCACAGGATGCAGACCACGGAATTCATTCCCGCCTTTGACCTGGACGAAGCCCTGGAGGAGGCGCGGAACCTCACGGGCCGCACGGATCCTGAAGCCCACCTCGTGCGAGCGGAGGCCTGAACCATGACCAGCACCTTCTTCCTCGATGACCAGGAGATTCCGTACCGGGAGGGCCAGACGGTCCTCGAGGCGGCGATGTCCGCGGGGCGCTACATACCGCACCTCTGCTGGCGCCCGGAACTGGAACCCCACAGCTCCTGCAGGCTCTGCACCGTCATCATCAGCGGGAAGCCCTTCGCCTCCTGCACCCAGCCCGCCATGAAGGGCCAGAAGGTCGAATGCGACACCCCTGAGCTCCTCGCGATGCGGCGCGCCGTCACCCAGCTCCTGTTCGTGGAGGGGAACCACTACTGCCCTGCGTGCGAAGAGAGCGGTGGCTGCAGGCTGCAGGCAACCGCCTACCTCCTCGGCGTGCAGGACAACCACTTCCCGCAGCAGTTTCCGGTCCGGGTGCGGGATTCCAGCCACCCCCAGGTGAACCTGGACCGGGATCGCTGCATCAACTGCGAGATCTGCGTCCGGGCCAGCCGTGACCTGGATGGGAAGAATGTCTTCGCCACCCACGGCCGGGGCATCCATTCCAGGCTGGCGGTGAATTCCCCCACGGGCCGGCTGGGGGACAGCGAGATCGCTCCGGACGACATGGCGGTGAGGCTCTGCCCGACGGGGGCCCTGACCGTAAAGCGCGTGGGCTTCGAATTCCCCATTGGGCAGCGGCTCTTCGACAAGGAATCCATCGCCGCGGCCGAGTTGCGGGAATTCGCGTACCGGGAGGCCAGCCATGGCTGAGAAACTGAGAGTCGCCACCTGCTCCCTGGCGGGCTGCTTCGGCTGCCACATGTCCCTCCTGGACATCGATGAACGGCTGCTCGACCTCCTCGAGGTCGTGGAATTCGACCGGAGCCCCATCAATGACATCAAGCACATCAGCCGGCCCGTGGACCTTGGCCTGATCGAGGGCGGCGTCTGCAATGCCGAGAACATCCACGTGCTCCACGAGTTCCGAAGGATGTGCCGGGTCCTGGTGGCGGTGGGGGAATGCGGCATCACCGGCGGCATCCCTTCCATGCGCAACAGCCTCCCGCTCAAGGTTTGCCTGGAGGAGTCCTACATCCGCGGAATCGGGATGGAGAATGCCCAGATTCCGGATGACCCGGAGATCCCGCTGCTCCTCAACAAGGTGCGCCCCCTCCACCACATCGTGAAGATCGACCACTTCCTCCCGGGGTGCCCACCTTCCGCGGAGGCTTTATGGCACTTCCTCACGGAGCTGGTGGCTGGTCGCGACCCCAGCCTGCCCCGAGAGCTCATCCATTTCGACTGAGCGGCAACCCAGGATCCCCGAGGAACCCCCATGAACCCCATCTCAACCATGCCGTTGGAAACCGCCCCCCATCCCGAGGGCCTCAAGCGCGTGGTCATCGAACCCGT
The DNA here is from genome assembly GCA_044229575.1 of Holophagaceae bacterium. GTDB lineage: Bacteria > Acidobacteriota > Holophagae > Holophagales > Holophagaceae > JADJVL01. The sequence goes on from JBGAST010000005.1 coordinate 53,884, forward strand.
CACGCGGGTGGAAGGCCACGGGAAGATCACCCTGCTCATGGACGAAGAGAACCACGTCAAGCAGGCCAGGCTCCACATCGTGGAGTTCCGCGGCTTCGAGAAGTTCATCCAGGGCCGTCCCTACTGGGAGATCCCGGTCCTGGTCCAGCGCCTGTGCGGCATCTGTCCCGTCAGCCACCACCTGGCCTCGGCGAAGGCCCTCGACATGCTCGTGGGGGCCCGCAAGCTCACACCCACCGCCGAGAAGCTGCGCCGCCTCCTCCACTACGGCCAGACCCTCCAGAGCCACGCCCTCCATTTCTTCCACCTGGCGAGCCCCGATCTCCTGTTCGGGTTCGACGCCGAGGTGGCCAGGCGCAACGTGATCGGGGTCATCGCAGCCCACCCCGGGATCGCCGTGCAGGGCGTGAAGCTGCGCAAGTACGGCCAGGAAATCATCCGGGTCCTGTCGGGCAAGCGGGTGCACGGGAATTTCGCGATCGCCGGCGGCGTCAACAAGGGCTTCACCCGGGAGGACCGGGAGTACCTGCTGAAGGACATCGATCAGGTCATCGAATGGTCCAGGGGCGCCGTGGACGCGGCCCGGGGGATCTACACCGGGAACCTGGAAGAAAATGCCGCTTTCGGCGCCTTCCGGTCCAACTTCCTGAGCCTCACGTCACCGGACGGCGGCTTCGAACTCTATGACGGGGGGCTGCGGGCCACGGATGCCGCCGGCGGGCGGATCTTCGACCAGGTGGACTATGTGAACTACCTGCGCCACATCCACGAGGAAGTGAAATCCTGGTCCTACATGAAGTTCCCCTTCATCGTGGCCCTGGGCAACGACGCAGGCTGGTACCGGGTGGGCCCCCTCGCCCGCATCAACAACGCGGAGCGCATGCCGACCCCCCTGGCGGAAGCGGAGCGGAGCTCATTCGCAGCCCTGGGGGAGGGCGGCCCCGTGCACGCCACCATGGCCTACCACTGGGCCCGCATGATCGAGATGCTCTACGCCGCCGAAGCCATCCGGGAACTGCTCGATGATCCCGACATCCACGGCACGGATCTCGTGACCCAGGGCGAGCGGACCTTCGAAGGCGTGGGCGTCATCGAGGCGCCGCGGGGCACCCTCTTCCATCACTACGTGGTCGATGAGACCGACGCCGTGGTCAAGGCCAACCTGATCGTCAGCACCACGAACAACAACCAGGCCATGAACACCGCGGTGCGCAGCGTGGCCGCCGAGTACCTGGACGGCCGGGAGCTCACCGAAGGCCTCCTGAACCACATCGAGGTGGCCATCCGGGCCTACGATCCCTGCCTCTCCTGCGCCACCCACGCCCTCGGCAGGATGCCCCTCCGGGTGGAGCTGGTGGACGCGGAGGGCCGGCTCGTGGACAGCCTCGTCAAGGGCGCGGACGGCCAGTTCAGCGCCGAGCCGGCGGACTGAGCCGTGGCCCGCCCGCGGGTGGTGGTCCTGGGCTACGGCAATCCCAGCCGGGGCGACGACGGCCTGGGACCGGCCCTGGCGGCTCGGCTGGCGGACCGCGCCGCCGCCCTGGCGGACCGCTGCGACCTGGAGGTCCTCGAGGATTTCCAGCTCCAGGTGGAGCACGCACTGGATCTCGAGGGGCGGGACCTGGCGCTGTTCCTGGACGCATCGGTGGCGGCGCCGGCCCCCTGCGCCTTCCAGCGCCTGCGGCCCCGCGCCGATGCGACCACCACCACCCACGAGCTCAGCCCCGCGGCGGTGCTGCAGGTCTACCGCGACATCCATGGCACCGAACCGCCCCCCAGCTACCTCCTGAGCGTCCGGGGGCGGAGTTTCGAGCTGGGGGCGCCCCTGGGCGCGGAAGCCTCCCGGCACCTGGAGGCCGCCTGGCTGCTGCTGCAGCGCCTGCTGGAGGATCCGCGCCTGCAGGCCTGGGAAAGCCTCGGCGCGTCCGCCGCGAGGGCGCGTCCCTGCACGAACTGTCCCTGATGGAAGGCCTGCTGGAGATCATCCAGGAACGCGCGGCGGTCGAGGGCGTGGACCAGCGGCCCGGGCGGGGGCGGCCGGGGGACGCGGTGCTGGGCTCCGGCGATCTGGGCCGCCACGGCGTGGCGGTCCTCTCGGTCCGGGAGGACCTCGCCTTCGAATCCCCGGTGCGGAGCGACTGCGGTCCCGTGCACGATCTGGCCCTGGCCCGGCTGGAGGGCGGCATCGAGGGCCGCCTCCGGGATCCCACCCGGGGTGGCCTTGCCTCGGTGCTCAACGAGATCGCCGCCGATGCCGGGGGGGCATCGTGGCCGAGGAGGCCGTTCTCCCCGTGGACGAGGGCGTGTCGGCGGCCTGCGGGGTCCCGGGGCTGGATCCCCTTCTACATGGCCTGCGAGGGGCGCCCGGCGGCTGCTGGACCTGCTCTCCTGCGAACAGCTGCCGAGGATCTGCCGAGGACGGGTCCTAGACGCCGAAGGGCTTGAGGGCCTCGTTGATGGCGGCGGCCAGGGCGTGGTCCTTGCCCGTCACGCCGCCGGCGTCGTGGGTGGTGAGGCGGATGCGCACGTAGCCCCAGCCGAAGGCCAGGTCCGGGTGGTGGCTCAGGCCCTCCGCGGGGCCCACCAGGGCGCTCACCATGTTGAAGGCGGTGAGGAAGTCAGGGGTGCGGATCTCCCGGCACAGGGCGTGCTCCTGCTCGATCCAGCCTGGCAAGGGGGTCATGGCAAGGCTCCTGCGGTGGGCTGCAGGAGTTCATCGGCCTCCTCGAGCAGCAGCCAATCATCGGCCCGCCGGGCCGCTTCCGCAATGCGCCGCAGGGCCTCGGGATCCGGCGCGGCGGTCCCGCGCATGCGCCGCAGGGCCTCGTAGGCTTCGGCGAGGGAGGCGGGGAGGGCCTCGGCCTTCCGGGCCCGGGCCTCGGCTTCGGCCTCCCCTTCGGCGAAGGCGTTGCTGCCTCCGAACCAGGCGTCCCAGGCGCCGGGATCCGCCGGCCCTCCGGCCACGGAGGGCAGGGTCGCGCTGAGGAAGAGCAGGGCCCAGGAGGGCACGTCCAGGGGCCGGCCGTCCAGGTGGGCCCGCAGGTTGATCACTTCGTGCTCGCCCACCTTGTAGCCCGTCAGGAAGAGGCCGCTGCCCAGCGCCAGGTTGAAGGCGCCCCGGGCCGGGAGCTCCCCCCGGCCGAAGGCCACCAGGGCCTCCCCGGCCCAGGGCCGGCCTTCGGCCTGGCCACCCCGGGAAAGCAGCAGGGGCCCCTCCACCCGCGCCAGGGCGGTGCCCAGGTCCGGGGCCGCGGGGCGGCCGCGGAAGAGCTCGGCGACCCGGCCGCTCAGCTCCAGGCCGCCGGCGAGGACGAGGTGGTTGAGGGTGCGGGCGCGCAGGGCCTCCTCCAGGCCGTGGTCGCCGCCCCGCTTCCAGGCCAGGGTGGCCTCGAAGGCCTCGAGCACTTCGAAGAGGTGCTCGAAGTCCCGGGCCACGAAGAGCTGGGGCTGCATGCGGGTGATGTCGAACTCCGTGTCGGCGCATTCCAGCCCGTGGGGCACCTTCCGCACGGCTTCGGAAAGGCAGTGCTCAGCCTCCCCGATGGAGGAGAGGAGCCCGGCGCCGTAGATCTTCGGGGCGGCCAGGTCGCCCACCAGGCCGTACTCGGCGGTCCACCAGTAGAGGCGGGAGGCACGGGTGTTCTCGCTCACGTAGCGCCGGCTGGCGGACGCCGCGTGGAGGCGCTCCTCGGCGTGGGCGATGTCTTCGGGCGTGGCGGCGGGGTCCTCCTTCACCACGCTGAGGTTGCGGATGGCCTGGAAGACCGCCTCGTCCTCCACGGAGGCAATGGCCTTGAAGCCCGCCACGCCGCAGCGCTGGAGGTATTCGGCGTAGCGGGCGTCCGCCAGGATGGGCGCGTGGCCCGCGCTTTCATGGACGATGTCCGGGGCCGGCGTGTAGGCCACGTGCTCGTGGGTCCGGATGTCGGCGGCGATGGCGAGGACCCGCAGGGACTGCAGTTCGGTGAACACCGCCGGGGGGATGAAGCCCCGCACCGCCACGGCGCTCCAGCCGATCTCCGCGAGCCTGAGGTTCATCTCGTCCAGGCTGGGGATGCGCTCCATGCCGATGCCGGTGGCCTCCAGGCCCCGCAGGTAGCTGCCGTGGGCCTTGTCCTTCAGGTGCCCCGTGAGGCGCCGCAGGATGTGCCGCCACACCGCGTGGTCCCGGGGGGTGTAGGCGCCGTAGTCCTGGGCCACGACGTAGCGGCGCAGGTGGGCGGGCAGGCGGTCGATCGCGGCCTGGGTGGGGGCGGCCTGGGTGGGGGCGGCGTGGATCGGCGCGGCCTGGGGGGAGGATGACGTCATGGGGACCTCGATCTTCCAAGGTAGGCCCCGGGGGATGGATCGGAAATCCATAAAAGATCGAAGTAAACGTCGAATTAACGACGAAAGCCTCAGCGCAGCCGCTGGCGCAGCGCCTTGAGGCAGGCGGCGGCCTCCGCGCTGCTGCCGCCGCTGGGGGCGAGGGCCACCACCTCCACGGGCTGGGGATCGTCCTCCGCCAGGTCCCACACCCGGAGGTCCTTCGGGAAGGGGGCCAGGGCCCGCAGGTCCGGAGCGATGGCCGCGGCCCGGTAGGCCCGCAGGGCCGGATAGAGCTGGAGGAAGCTCTCCACCCGCGCCGTCTCGCCCACCTGGACCCCGGCCCCCGCGAAGCGCGCCGAATTGGCGCCTCCGTAGGGATCGTCCCGCAGCCAGTCCACGAAGGGCTGCCCCGCCAGGTCCTTCACCCTCAGGCGCCGGCGGGCGGCGAAGCGCGCCGCCAGGGGCGCCAGGGGCGAGGCCAGCACCACGAAGGGCAGGCGGGCGAGGACCTCCGGCTCGACGCCCCGGTGGGGGGGCAGGGGCGTGAAGCCCAGGGCCAGGTCCAGCTGCCGCGTCTGGACCTGCCGCACCAGGTCGAAGGCGCCGCCGAAGCTGGCCTGCAGCTTGATGCCCCGCTTCGCAAGCTCCGTGGCCAGGGGCTCCAGCAGCAGGACCGAAAGGGTGGGGTTCAGGCCCAGGCGCAGGCTCGGCTCGACGGAAGCGGAATCCTGCAGGCGCTTCAGGTCCAGGGAGTGGAGGGGGGCCTGGGCCGCGGCGTAGAGGCGCTCCCCCCGGGCGGTCAGCTTGAAGCGCTTGCCGGGCCCCCGCTCGATGAGGCTCTCCCCCGCCGTGACCGCCTTCTCCAGGGCGCGGAGGTGCTCGCTCACCACCGAGCGGGCCACGCCCAGGTGCTGGGCCGCGCCCTCGAGGGTGCCGGTCTCCACCGCCGCGGCGAAGGATTCGAGCCACGTGAGGTGCCGCGGCAGCTTGCGGAGGGCCATGGACGCCTCGGGGTTCGACGACGGAAGGGGGGAACTTGTTCGGATTTTCGCACAAGTCCCCGGCCTCCCGCCCCGGCGCCGCATTTGGCGTTGGGCCGGAGGGGCCCGGACCCGAGAATGGAAGCCCATGGACCTCGCCGCCGATCCCCGCTTCGCCCCCTACGCGGACCTCCGGGCCGCGGGCACCCTCGCGGTGCCGGGCCAGGGGGCCTGCTTCCTCTGCGAAGGCCGCACCCTGGTGGAGGAGGCGCTGCAGGCCGCCCGCCGCGGCGTCCTGCGGCTGGTCTCGGTGCTGGTGACCCCCGCGGCGGTTCCGGCCTTCGAGGGGCGCCTGCCGCCGGGCGTGGAGCTGCTGACCGCCGAGCCCTCGGCCATCTCCCGCCACGCGGGCTTCGCCTTCCACCGGGGGGTCATGGCCCTGGTGGCCGTGCCGCCGGAGCCTTCCGAGCGCCGCCTCCCCGCCTGCGCCCGCCTGCTGGTGCTGCCCCAGACCCGGGACGTGGAGAACCTGGGCCTCCTCATCCGCTCCGCCGCGGCCCTGGGCCTGGACGGCGTGCTGGCGGGGGCGGGCCCGGACCTCTGGAACCGCCGCACGGTGCGGGTCTCCATGGGGGCGGTGTGGAAGATCCCCGTGTGGCGCCGGGAGGATCCGGCGGCGTGGCTGGCGGCCTGGCGGGAAGGGGCGGGTTCCGAGGTCGTCGGGGCCGCCCTCGGAGCTGGCTCCAAGGACGTGCGCGGCTGGCGGCCGGCTCCGCGCACCGCCCTGGTGCTCGGGGAGGAAGGGCCGGGCCTGGACGCCGCGTGGCTGGCGCGCTGCGACAAGCTCGTGCGCATCCCCATGCACGCCGGCGTGGACAGCCTCAACGTGGCGGCGGCAGGGGCGATCCTGATGCATGCCCTGGCCGCATCCGCCGGGGAGTCCTGAATCCGCGGGCGGGGCCACGACTACGGGGGATCGCCCACTTCCCGCTTCGGTCCCGGAAAGGCGTCGAAGAGGCGCCGGTGGGCCCGGTAGGACCAGCCGCCGTCGCGGGTGTAGTACTCCGCCACCCAGGCCTGGAGGCCCGCCAGCATGGCGTCCTGGGCTTCCGGCGTGGCGTACTTGTGGGGTTCCCAGGGCCGGCGCCGGTTGTTCGCGAGGCAGGCCTCGAGGCCCGGGTTCAGGAAGACCAGTTCGGTGCAGCGCCCCAGGAGGGCCTCGACGAGTTCGCCGTAGCAGCCCTCCACCACCCAGCGGGGATGGGCTTCGACGAATGCCTCCAGGTCCGCCTGCACCGCGTCCGGCGGGCGCGGCACGGCGATCTGGCCGGGCTCCCACACAAGGGTGTCCAGGTCCAGGTGGGGAAGGGCCTGCTCGGCGGCGAGCCGCTTCGCCAGGGTGGACTTGCCAGAGCCTGAATTTCCGAAGAGGAGGAGTCGCATGCAGATCCTGGCCGGAGGTGTCACTCGTTGACGTTGTCGAGGGCCGCGAAGCGGTAGGCGCTTCCGGCCTTCCGGAAGATGAAGCGGATGGGATAGCCGCCCACGTCGCAGAAGACTTCGAAGGTGTCCCGGGCGCCGGAGCTCCGTTCCGGCGTCGCCGCCAGGAGGCAGGCCTTGGTGGCGGGGGGGAAGAGGGTTGTCCATTTCCGCCGCAGCGCGGCGGCGTCGGCGAGGTTGCCGCCGAACTCGTTGCTGCGCAGGGGGAAGCGAGAAACCTTCGCCAGGGCGCCGGCGTCGTCGGCCTTCAGGGCGGCCTGGAAGGCGGCCCAGGCGGCGGCCATCTCCGGGGGCAGGGCTGGGGGCGGGGCAGGTGCGGGCGCGGGGGCATGAAGGACCAGGAACAGGGCGGGCAGGGGCATGGGGGCCTCAGGGCAGGTCGGGCAGGACGTACTCGAAATCGTAGAGGTGCTTGCCTCCGGTGAGGGTGATCGCCATCTTCCCCGTGATCCCCGCCAGGCCCTCCGTGCCGGAATCGGGAACCACCGTGACGCTGAGCTGGAAGGCGCCGTGGGCCATGGTGCCGCTGTGCTGCAGGGTGAAGGACCCCCTGCGGCCCTGGAGGGTCCCGGTCACCAGCTCCATGGCCACGTAGCCCGCGGAGCCCTTCACCGCCGTGCCCGCCGTGAGCATCTGGCCCCGGGCCGTGGCCTCCAGGTCGCCGTGGTAGGCCTTGTCCAGGCTCATGCGGCCCAGCAGCGGGCTCGGCGCCTTGGCATCCGCCTGGGGCTCCACCTTCACGTCGAAGGCGCCGGCGGCGTGGCGGACGGCGGGCAGGGGCTTCGGCACGGAAGGGGGGGCCGGGGACTGGGCCAAGGCCGGGAGGCCGGCGAGGCAGGCGAGGCTTCGGAAGCGGGGGTTCATGGAGGCTCCAGGCAGGTCCAGCCGTGACGCGGGAACTGAAGAATGCAGCAGGGTCGCGTTCGTTGTCACGGAGGCGATCCGTGCGTTCGGGTCCGGGCTCGCGTCCAGGCGGATGGAAGCGCCCTCACCCCGGGTCAAGAGAAGCGCCCATCGCGATGCCGACCTGGCCCCCTCAGGGCTGGGTCTCGTCGGTCGGAGGGCGTGCCCCGGGCTCCGCGAACCGCGCGGCCCGCTGGTGGAACTCGTCCTTCCACACCTTCCGGGGGATGTCCGGGACCTCCTTCTCCGCCGCGACCTGCCGGCGGTGGAGGCGGCGGGCGGCCCAGAGGGCGAGGAGCAGCAGGGGCTCCGGGTACTCCATGAGCAGGCGCAGGGGGGTGAAGATGAACTGGTCGGGGCGGGCGCCGCCGGCGTAGTAGTTCTCGAGGATCCAGACTTCCTCTTCCACGGCCAGGGAGGCCGCCTCCTCCCTGGTGAGGCGCAGGGTCCGGCCCTTGCCGTCCTGCCGCGCCCACACCTTCCCGGTGATGCGGCCCTCCTCGTCCTTGTCCACGAGGGTCACCGCCACCTTGACGAGGCCGGGGCGCTGCCAGGCGCCGAAGGGCGCGAAGGCCACTAGCATGCCCTGCACCAGGACCAGGAAGCCGATGAGCCCGGCGATGGCCCAGAGTCCGATGATGCCGGTCCAGCGCCAGGTGGAGGGGGAGAGGGCCATGGCTCGAGTATCCCAGGCCGGGCCCTGGGTGGGCCGGCCTTTCACCCCTTGGCGCCGGGCTGTAGGCTCTTCATTCCGCGCCGAACCACCCCTCCCGCTGCGCGGCGTCGAGGCGGGCCTCCAGGTAGTCCCACAGGGCGGGGCAGCCGGCCAGGATGGGGGGGCCGACGCGGCGGACCACCTGCGCGTGGCCGATGCCGTGCTCCCGCCAGCTCTGGCCCCGGTTGGCGAGGTTGAGGAGGACGGGCATGGCCCGGTCCGCGGCGTGGGCGAAGCGGGCCTCGGGGGTGGCGTGGTCCTCGAACTCCTCCCAGAGGGCCAGGAAGGCCGCGGCCTGGGCCTCCGGCAGGAGGCCGAAGATGCGCCGCACGGCGGCCGCCTCCGCGGCCTTCTGGGCGGTCCAGTCGGTCTCGGCGTAGACGAAGACATCCCCGGTGTCGATCTCGCCGATGTCGTGGACCAGCAGCATGGCGATGACCCGGGAGAGGTCGGTGCCCGGCGCGGCGTGGGGGGCCAGGGAGGCTGCCAGCAGGGCGATCTGCCAGCTGTGCTCGGCGGAGTTCTCGTAGCGGTCCTGGCCCAGGGGCCGGGTCTTGCGGGTGACGGCCTTGAGCTTCTCCAGTTCCAGGATGAAATCGACGATGGGCTGCATGGGGCCTCGGGATCAGGGGCGTGGGGGATCAGGGGCGCCCGTCCGCCAGGGCCTTCCGCAGGGCCGCGCGGGCGAGGAGCCGGGTGGAGTCGAGGACCGGCAGCGGGGAGTTCGCGGGGGTGATGATGAGGGGGATCTCGGTGCAGCCCAGCACGACGGCGTCGCAGCCATCGGCCTTCAGGCCTTCGATGGCGGCGCGGAAGGCTTCGACGGAGTCGGGCCGGAAGATCCCGTTCACGAGTTCGTCGAAGATGATGCGGTTGAGGGTCGCGCGGACCGCCGGTGGGGGGACGCGGTGGTCGATGCGGCGGTGGGCCAGCACGTCGGGGTAGAGGGTGGATTCCATGGTGTAGGCGGTGCCGGTGATGCCCACCCGGACGAAGCCCCTGCGTTCCGCTTCGGCGGCCACTTCTTCCACGATGTGCAGCCAGGGCCGGGGGGACCGCTCCGCCACCCGGGGATAGGCGCGGTGGATGGTGTTGTCGGGGCAGATGAGGAAGTCGGCGCCGGCGGCGGCGAGCTTGGCGGCGGAGGAGAGCATGAGGCCGGCGACGCCCTCCCAGTCGTCCTGGTGGATGCGGTCCATGTACGCGGCGAGGGGGTGGGTGTGCAGGGACACTTCGGGATGCCGGTGGGTGCCCATCAGCGCGGGCCCTTCGTCGCAGATGGTGCGGTAGCACAGGGCCGCGCCTTCGGCGCTGCAGGCGACGATGCCGATGTGGAGGGCCATGCTCAGATCCCGAGGGAGAGGGTCAGGTCGTCGTCGGTCCAGATCTGGAAGGCGCCTCCGCCGCCCGCGGACCGGACGTAGGTGATGCGGTTGACGGCCTTCACGTTGAACATCTTGGCGTAGAGGGGCCGCGTGACCCGGCCGTCGGCGTAGAGGTAGATGACGTCGCCGCTGATGTAGCAGAGCCTGGTGTGGCGGTCGTCGGTGGCGTAGAGCCGGAGGACGTCCTTGGGCTTCCGCAGCGGGGCGGAGGCGTCGGAGGCGTTCCGGAAGGCCTTGAAGAGGGTGGCGACGTCCGGGGCGGCCTGGGGGGCCTGCAGGAGGAGGGCGAAGGCGAGGGAGGTGGGGATCATGGCGGCTCCGGGCGATGGGGGATGGTCGGCCGGGACCTGGAAAGCGTCCCGGGTGGACGAAGGAGTTCGGCGCCGAGGGGGTCTTTAATGGAATTTATTTAGGTTTAACAGCGTGGACCTTATACGTTCCGATCATGATGTTGGGGCCCTGTTCGGGCATGCCCGTTCCCAGTTCCTCCGCCCCCAGGAAGAACTCGTTGTTGCGGTAGCTGAGCAGGTTCGCTCCCAGTTCCGGAAGGCTTCGGGGCACGGCGAAGACCAGGTGCACGAAGGCCTCGACCGACGCGTATTGCCGGAGGATCTGCCGGTCCAGCAGGAGGCTGCGTTCGAACTTGTTCAAATCCCGGGCGTAGTACAGCACTTTTCCTTCGAAGAAGACGTGCTGCCCATCCGTGGAGATGGTGAAGCTCCGGCCCTTGTCCGCCACGTTGAACTGGAAGGTGGACCCGTTCCTGAAGGCCGCCATCAGGCTCTGGAACTTGGGATGCTTGAGGTAGGCCGCCCCGAAATCGACTTTCTTCGCCACCGTTCGCATTTCCCCGGCCGTCGGTCCGTACATCATCTGGCTGTAGCGCGCCGCCGCCAGGCGCTCCTCCGCGGTGCGGGGCTTCTTCTTTTCCTTCATCGGGGGTTTGCCGGAATCTTTGGTCATGAAGGTCCTCGGGGCGGGCGGAGGTTTTCTGTAGTTTCGCACAGGACCCATGGGTGCATGGGGTGGACCCTTCCGAGGCAGCTTCGGGATGTGCATTCTTCAACCCCAGTTCGCACGAGTCCGGGGAGAACCAGTGCTTAAGCCGGTTGGAACCACCCTGCGCCAGTCATGGCCGCGAGGTAGCCGACCACGACCAGGGAGCACGGGATCATCCCGATCAGGCTGGCGGCAGGGAGTTCCTCAGGCCCCGAACTGGGAGAGGTGGTGATTGAAGTGCTTGTAGCAGAACGCGCCCCAGTCACGGCCGGTCATGGGGCCGAAGAGGGCGTGGGGTGGCCAGGGAGAATCGACGGCACGACCGCCGAAGCGCTCAATGAGCCGGACCAAGGCGTTCAGGTCGGTCTGCCACTCCGAAGGACGGGTGACAAACGCGTCGGGTGGCCCCGTAACGCGGCTTTTCGGCCATGGCACCCAGTAGATGGCCGCATGCCGCAGGATGGAGAGCCTGAGGAGGCTCGGCACGGGCCGGCACTCGACGTCCCCGAGGGTGTGCCGCATCTGGTCGGTGAGATGCGCGACCATCTGAGGGACCGTCATGCGGCCCCAACGTCGGCGCGAATCGGGAGTGAGTGTCTGGAGGCGCGAGAGGATCTGGGCTCTGTCAGCGGGATCAAGCATGGATCTCATGGGCTGATCCCTTCTCGGTCGCGGTTGAACAGTTGGAGCGAACCCGAGTTGAACGGTTGACTAAGTGTTCGTTGTGGGGAAGGGGTGACTATCAAACGCATCACGTATGCCTAGAAGCAACAATACCCAACCTATAAAATCAATAAAAGCAAGGGATGCTGAAGTTATCCCGTAATAGATTCCAAGTTCAATCGAGGACAACGTGTGAGGTTCCAAAGCAGTAGAAATAAACCAAGTCCTGTTTAGCACCCCAAAAACTGAATGTGCGGCAAATAGGATGAAAGCCCATGAAACTAGTTTGGAGAAACGAGGCTTTTTGGCTCTATTCTTGTAACAAATCAATATCACAATTGCTGCGATTGCAATAGTCGGGCTGGCCCAAGCGAATCGTTTAAGAACATCGATGGCAAACCCGTTCATTGGAGTTCCTTGGGCCGAGTTGGATAGCGTCTAACTCCTGACTATGAGGCTGGTACGAAGGTTCTCAAACACCGCACCATCCGGGACGGAGGAAAGGAAGGAATAGCAACAGGACCGATGGCGTCGAGTGCCGGGTGCAGACCGAACACAATTCCAGGCAAATCAATCCCCTCATCCCCAAACTCGCTTCCCCCCCATCCACGTCCCCACCACCTTCCCCGGCAGCTCCCACCCCTTGAACGGGGTGTTGTAGCTGCGGCTCTGGATGAAGGCGCGGTCGACCTGGATGGTGGCGTCGAGGTCCACGAGGGTGAAGTCGGCGGGGCTGCCGGGCTTGAGGGTGCCGAGGCCTTTTTCGTCGAGGTGGAAGGCCTTGGCGGGCTCCCAGGTGAGGAGCGCGATGGCCTTGGCGAGGGTGAGCACGCCCTTGTTCACGAGGAGCGAAAGGGTGAGGGGCAGGGCGGTCTCGAGGCCGATGACGCCGAAGGCCGCGATGGGGAGTTCCACCTCCTTGTCGTCCCACCCGTGGGGGGCGTGGTCGGTGGCGATGGCGTCCACGGTGCCGTCCGCCAGGGCTTCCAGCACCGCCGCCAGATCGGCCTCGCTGCGCAGGGGCGGGTTCATCTTGTAGTCGGCGTCGAAGCGCATCAGCTCCTTGTCCGTCAGGGCGAAGTGGTGGGGCGTCACCTCGCAGGTGACGTGGAGGCCCCGGGCCTTGGCGTCGCGGATCATGCGCAGGCTGCCCGCGGTGCTGATGTGGGCCAGGTGCAGGTGGCCGCCGGTGTGCTCCGCCAGCACGAGGTCCCGGGCCACCATGGCTTCTTCGGCCGCCGACGGGATGCCCAGGCAGCCGAGAGATGCGCTCACGGCGCCCTCGTGCATGTAGCCCTTCCCGGCGAGGTGCTTGTCCTCCTCGTGGGCCACCACGGGCACCTTCAGCCAGGCGGTGTACTCCAGGGCCCGGCGCATGACGCCGGCGTTCATCACCGGCAGGCCGTCGTCGCTGAAGGCCACGCAGCCCGCGTCCTTCAGGATCCCGAAGTCCGCCAGTTCCTCGCCTTCCAGCCCCTTCGTCACCGCGCCGATGGGGAAGTAGCGGCAGAGGCCGGCCTTATTGGCGCGGGTCAGCATCATCTCCGTGATGGCCACACTGTCGTTGGCGGGCCGGGTGTTGGGCATCGCGCAGACCGTGGTGAAACCCCCCGCCACCGCGGCCCGGGAGCCCGTCTCGATGGTCTCCTTGCGGCTGTGGCCGGGTTCGCGGAAGTGGACGTGGAGATCCACGAAGCCCGGACACAGCAGCTTCCCGCCGGCGTCCAGGGTCTCGTCGGCGCCGACAGAAAGGGGGTCCCGCTCCGCGTCCGGACCGATGGCGGCGACGGCGCCTTCAATGACGAGGAGGGCGCCCGTGGCGTCCAGGCTCTGGGAGGGATCGAGGATCCGGGCGTTCTTGATCAGGAGGGACATCGGGGCCTCGGGAGCGTCTGGTTCCAGGCTAGCGGGATCGGGGGGCGGATGTTGAGGGTGGTGGCGGCAGGGCTTGGTGTGGACCTTGACCTTGAATTGGATTTTGACCTTAGAACAGGCGACCTTGCTTGACGTGATCCGGGGTGTGGATCACGTCAAGCAAGGCCGCAACGCGAGCGCAGCGAGCCAGGGCGGGGTGGGTCGCTGGCCGAGGGGAACCTTGGTCGCGCCAGAACACGTTTCGATCCTTCTCCAAGGCCTGCTCCTCCGCCTCCCGGCCTTCCGCCCATCCGGGTGGCTGGCCCATCCTGGCTCGCTGTGCTCGCGTTGCGCCTTTGTTCATGGTGATCCATAAAGCGGATCACCACGAACAAAGGCACCTTTTCAAGGTCAACGGCAAGGTCAAGGTCGACTGCAGAGTCGACGGTCCGGTTCTGGAACTGATCTCCAAGCCGCCTCAATCCATCCGGTAGTTCGGCGCTTCCTTGGTGATCATCACGTCGTGGGCGTGGCTCTCCTTGAGCCCGGCCCCCGTGATCTGCACGAAGACCGCCTTGGCCTGGAAATCGGCGATGTCCTTGCCGCCGCTCAGGCCCATGCCAGCGCGCAGGCCGCCCATGAGCTGGGTGACCAGGTCGGCCATGCGGCCCTTGTAGGGGACCTGCCCCTCGATGCCTTCGGGGACGAGCTTGGTGTCCTCCTTGCCCTCCTGGAAGTAGCGGTCCTTGGAGCCGGACTTCATGGCGCCCAAGGACCCCATGCCGCGGTAGGCCTTGAAGGTGCGGCCCAGGTAGAAGATCGTCTCCCCCGGCGCTTCGTCGGTGCCCGCGAAGAGGCTGCCGATCATGATGGCGCTGGCCCCCGCCGCCACGGCCTTGGCGATGTCGCCGCTGAACTTGATGCCGCCATCCGCGATGCAGGGCACGCCGCCTTCCCGGCAGGCCCGGGACGCTTCGACCACCGCCGTGATCTGGGGCATGCCGGCGCCGGTGACGATGCGCGTCGTGCAGATCGAACCGGGTCCGATGCCCACCTTGATGCAGTCGGCGCCCGCCGCGATGAGGTCCTTCGCGCCCTGGTAGGTGGCCACGTTGCCCGCGATGAGGGGCGTGTCGGGGAAGGCCGCCTTCAGCTTGCGAACCGCCTCCAGCACGCCCTTGCTGTGGCCGTGGGAGCTGTCCAGGCAGAGCACGTCCACCTTGGCCTCCACCAGGGCCCTGGCCCGCTCCAGCAGGTCCGCCCCCACGCCCACCGCGGCGCCCACCCGCAGGCGGCCCAGGCCGTCCTTGCAGGCGCTCGGGTACTCGATGCTCTTCTCGATGTCCTTCACCGTGATGAGGCCCTTCAGGGCGCCGGCGTCATCGACCACCAGCAGCTTCTCGATGCGGTGCTTCTGCAGGATGGCCCTCGCTTCGTGCAGGGTTGTCCCCACGGGCACGGTGATCAGCTTGTCCTTGGTCATGGCCTCGCGCACCGGGATCTCCCAGCGGGTCTCGAAGCGCAGGTCCCGGTTCGTCAGGATGCCCACCAGCTTGCCGGCCTCCACCACGGGCACGCCGCTGATCTTGAACTTGGCCATCAGCGCCTCGGCGTCCCGGATGGGCGCGTCCGGCGTGATGGTGATGGGATCCGTGATCATGCCGGATTCCGAGCGCTTCACCTTGTCCACTTCCTCCGCCTGGCGCTCGATGCGCAGGTTCTTGTGGATGATGCCGAGGCCTCCCATCTGGGCCAGGGCGATGGCCATGCGGCTCTCCGTCACCGTGTCCATGGCGCTGGACAGCAGCGGGATGTTGAGGCGCACGCCCTTCGTGAGCTGGGTGCCGAGGTCCACGGCGTTGGGATGCACCTCCGAGAAGCCCGGCTGCAGCAGGACGTCGTCGAAGGTCAGGGCGGTCATCAGGGGCAAGGTGAGCATCGGAGCCTCGTCCAGACGCGGTGGCCGGGCTTGGCCTGGACACCGGGTGGGGGAGCACGAGGGGGGACGCAGAGGGCGCAAAGCGGCCGGGCGGTCACCCCTCGTTTATATCGGGTCCGCATGGACGGAGCCTTGCAGGGCATTTTCTCACGCGGGCGGCGCCGCGGCCAGCGGGGATTCGCAGCGCAGGCCGTCTTCCTCCGCGCCCCGCCAGGGTTTCCAGGCCGCGCAGCTCTCCACCGCCCACGGACATCGCGGCCGGAAGGGGCAGCCCTCCGGCCGCAGGCCGGGCCCCGGCAGGAAGCCGCTTTCCAGGGCGGGTTCGCGGCGGGCCGCGCCCAGGAGGCGTTCGGTGTAGGGATGGCGCGGCGCGGCGACGATCCTTGCCGTCGGCCCTGCCTCCATGGCCTCGCCGCCATAGAGCACCAGGAGGCGGTCGGTGACGCTGGCCACCACCCCCAGGTCGTGTGTGATCCAGAGGTAGCCCAGGCCGCGCTCCGCCTGCAGTTCCAGCATCAGGCTCAGGAAGTCCGCCTGGACCGTGGGATCGAGGGCGGTGGTGGGCTCGTCCAGGACCAGCAATTCGGGATCGCAGCTCAGGGCCATGGCCAGGCAGAGGCGCTGGCGCTGGCCGCCGCTCAGCTCGTTGGGGTATTTGCGGTGGAAGGCGCGGTCCCGGGGCAGGCGGAGGCGCTCCAGGAGGGGCGCCAGCCGCGCGAGGGTCGCTGCGCGGGCCTCCTTCCGGTGCACCCGCGGCAAGAGGTTCAGGTGGTCCTGGACCCGCAGGAAGGGGTTCAAAGCCTGCTGGGGATCCTGGGGCACCCAGGCCAGCCGGTCACCCCGGACCCGGTCCCGGGCGGAGTCCTCCCGGTCCATCCGGACCCCGAAGGCTTCCACCGAGCCACCGCTTTGGAACGTTCCGGGGGGCAGGACGCCCAAGGTGGCCTGGACCAGCAGGCTCTTGCCGCTGCCGGACTCCCCGACCAGGCCCATTCGGTCCCCCTTTTCGAGGGAAAAAGACGTTGGCGCGAGGAGTAAAACCCCGTCCTTCCGCCGCAACTCCAAGCCATCCAACCGAAGGGTCATGGCAACCAGGATGGCAGGGCGCAAAGGCCCGGAAAACCTGAGATTTTCGTCCTTGACGGGCCCGGGGAAGGGACTACCTTACGGCCACACAAGGACGCATTTCCACCAACCCGCCGCCCCTGGAACCAAGGGGTCGGTCTTTTTCCGGAGTGCCCATGGACTTCCTGCGTCCCGACATGCGCGACCGATTGATGAAGGAGCACCACGAATTCCGGCGGCTCATCGAGGAGCACAAGCACGCCGACGAACGCCTGGTGAGCCTTCAGACCAAGCCCCGCCTCTCCGCCCGGGAATCCCTGGAGGAGGTCGAGCTGAAGAAGGTCAAGCTGCGCGCCAAGGAACGCATCTACCGCATCGTGGAGGAAGCCAACCGGATGAGCCCGCAATAGGCCCGGAACCGCTGGTTCTCCCCACTCACGCCAAGCCCCGGGAATCCGCCCGGGGCTTCGTGTTTTCCGGGACTCGGCCCCGGAGGCGCGGCTTCAGTTGCAGGCCGCCAGGGTGCGCGTCTCGGAGGTCCCCCCCGCGGGCGTGATCCGCACCGAGCCGCAGGCGGAGAGGAAGGTGGCGTCCGCGCTCGCGGAACCCTTGGAGTAGCGGATGGTGCCGGCGGTCGGGTAGCAGCAGCCCGCGGTCCAGACCAGGGCCTGGTCCCGGGCGATGGTCGCCGTCACCGGGGTCTCGCCGTTGGAGGCCAGGGACCAGGTGCCCCAGACCCGGAATTCCCCCGGGGCAGCCCAGGAGCCGGTGAGGTTGGACCCGTAGGCGTAGGTGCGGTTGGCGGAGGGGTTGGCGGCGTCCGCGTAGGCCACGGTGAGGTTCTGGGCCTGGACGTTGGCCTGCATCAGGGCCGGGTCGATGGCGAGGCTCTTGGCGCCGCTGAGCTGCCAGGTCTGGGACCCCGCGGAGGCCATGAGGGGGCTGTAGACCACGGTCCAGCCCGGCGGGTTCAGGAAGAGGGTGACCACCACGTGGCCGGAGAACTGGGCGGTCCCCCTGGGGCAGCCGGTGAAATCCATGGTGATCTTCACGGCGCCGGGCACGGAGCGGTCCACGGTGGCGTCCCAGCACCCCGCCGGCGTGGAGGGGGCCAGGGGCGCTCCGCCGGCGGCCTGCGCGGTGTAGGGGAAGTAGCCGGGCTGGGCCTGCTGGCCCTCCACCTGGAGGAAGGATTCGGTGAAGCGGAGCGTTTCGGCGCCGGTCAGGGCCTGGGGGGCGTTCGCTCCGGAGCTGGACATGGACCGGCCGCCGCCGCAGCCGAGGACCAGCAGGGACAGGAGGGCGGGAGCGGCGAGGCTGCGCAGGTGCCGGGGGGACATGGGGACTCCTGAAGACGGATGCCTGTTCAATGTAGGCCTTCCCGGGCCGGACGGCCGGGGTTTCCTTCAGGCCGGCCAGGGTGGACGGAGGGCCCGGGGCCGGAAGGCTTCGCCGACCCAGTAGACGAGTTCGAGGGGATCGCCCAGGTCCCAGAGCAGGACTTCCGCCACCGCGCCGGGGTGCAGGTGGCCCAGGTCCTTCCGGCCCAGGCTCCGGGCCGCGTGGAGGGTCAGGGCGGTGAAGGCCTCCTCGAAGGTCAGACGCAGCTGGAGGCAGCCCAGGCGCAGCACGAGGAGGGGATCCAGGCAGGGGCTGGAGCCGGGGTTGAAGTCGGAGGCCAGGGCCACCTCGCAGCCGGCCTCCACCATCGCCCGCGCCGGCGCCCAGTCCCGCATGCCCAGGAAGAGGGTGGTGGCGGGCAGCAACACCGGCCGCACCCGCGCCGCCGCCATGACCCGCATGCCGGCTTCGCTGCAGAACATCAGGTGGTCCGCCGAGGCCGCGCCGACCTCCGCGGCCAGCTCGGCGCCGCCGGTCCAGCTCAGCTCGTCGGCGTGGACCCGGGGCTGGAGGCCGAGGCGCGTTCCCGCCTCGAAGATCCGCCGCCCCTGGGCCACGGTGAAGACCCCGGTCTCCACGAAGACGTCGGCGTAGCGCGCCACGCCGGGGTGGCGGCGCACCAGTTCAGGCAGCCAGTCGCCGGCCACCACCGCGGCATAGCCCTCGGCGTCGCCAGCGTATTCCGTGGGAATGTCGTGGGCCGGAAGAAGGGTCACGTCCAGGGACCAACCCCTGGCCCGCAGGCGCCCGTAGGCCTCCAGCAGGCGGGCCTCGGCCTCCAACTCCAGGCCGTAGCCGGTTTTGGCCTCCAGGTGCACCACACCGCGCTCCCGGAGGGTCCGGAGCCTCGCCTCGCCGAGCTCCACGAGCTGGTCCACGGTGGCCTCCCGGGTGGCCCGCACGGTCTCCCGGATGCCCCCGCCCTCCGCGGCGATCTGGCCGTAGGGCACGCCGTGGAGGCGCCGGTTGAATTCGCCGCCCCGGTCCCCGGCGAAGAGCAGGTGGGTGTGGGGATCCACGAAGCCCGGGGTGGCCCAGGCGCCCCCGCCGTCCACGGTCGGGGCCCCCTCGTATTCGCTAGGCAGGTCCAGCCGGCGCCCCATCCAGGCCACCCGGCCCTCCACCAGCGCCAGGGCCGCATCGGGGATGCGGTCCACGGCCCATGCCTGGGCAGGATCCGGGCTCAGCAGGCCCCGAAGGTTCGTCAGCACCGTGCACGTGGTCATGGCACCAGTCTGCCAGGGCTCCGGGCCCGGGTCCGGCGCGGGAGGTCCCCAGGTTTCCCCGCGGCCCGCTATCCTTCGCCGGAGGAGACACCATGGCGCTGCACCGGCTTGGAGGGACCCTGTTCCTGAGTGGCGCGCTGCTGGCCCAGGCCCCGGCGCCGACGGCGGCGCCGAAGGGACCGGTGCTGCTGGCGGGGGAAGGCTTCGCCTTTTCCGGTCCCGACGGGGACGTCCACGGCTTCGGCGCCTCCAAGACCGAGCACCCCATGGGCAACCTGGCCCGGCTCGCGTGGCTCAAGTTCGAGGGCAGCGAGTGGGCGGCCCGGGACGTGGTCTTCAAGTGCACCGGCACCCAGGGCGGCTTCACCTGCGGCAAGCCCAAGGGCCACGGGAAGGTGGATCTCGACGGGGCGGCGCGGGCGGACTGCGGCCTGGCCTTCCTGGTCTGGATTTCCGCCAGCGCTGAAGGCTGGAAGAAGGACTACGGCGACGGGGTGGCCCGCCTGCGGCTGGAGGACGCCTTCCGCCCCTTCCTGGGGACCCGCCTGGGCCGGGGGGAGACCCTTCCGGCCATCACGCCGGAGTGGATCGGCGAGGGGGACCTGCTCCGGGCCAGCCCGGAGCGGTTCCTGGCCTGGCTGAACGACCCGGTGCAGTCCGAGCTCCTCTCCCGCTGCCGCCGCACCCTGGGCAGCCGCGCCTTCCACTTCAAGGACCTGGCGGAGATCGAGGACTGGTGGTTCGCCAGCGGGGCCTCCCCCGCCGCCGGCGGTGCCTGGGTCGTGGGAAGCAATGGCAAGCTCCTGGCCGTCCTGCACCAGCCCGCCGCCACGAGCGGCGCGGAGGGCGTGGCGCGCTTCAAGGCCATCCTGGGGATCAAGCAGAAATGAACGGTACGGAAGCCTTCCATGACTCCCTCCTGGCCGGGGCGGTCCACAGCTTCGAGGGCTGGCGCTCCGCCCCGCGGCATGCCCGGCGCGGACTGCTGGAGGCCTGGGAGGGGGAGGTGTCCGCCCGGGCGGGGGATCTCGCCGCGCTCATCACCGAAGAGACCGGCAAGCCCATCACCCAGGCCGCAGGGGAGGCGCAGCGGGGCCTCCTCACCCTGCGGACCACGGCGGAGGCCGTGGCGAGGGGCGGGGAGGAGGCCATCCCCTACGACCTGATGCCCGGGGGCGAGGGCTGCCGGGCGGTGCTGCGGCGCTTTCCCGTGGGGCCCGTGCTCGCCATCACCCCTTTCAACTTCCCGGTGAACCTGGCCCTCCACAAGCTGGCGCCGGCGGTGGGCGCGGGCTGCTCCGTGGTGTGGAAGCCCTGTCCCCAGGCGCCGCGCACCTCGGCCCTGCTGCTGGCCACCTTCCGCCGGGCTGCAGAGGCCGCGGGAGCCGATCCCTTGCTGATCCGCATGGCCGACGTCCCCCCCGCCGAAGCGGAGGCCCTGGCCCTCGATCCCCGCATCGCCCTGGTCAGCTTCACCGGCAGCGAGCGGGTGGGGATGCGCCTGCGGGCCATCCTGCGGGGCAAGCCCCTGATCCTGGAACTGGGGGGCAACGCCGCGGTGCTGATCGACGGGGACGTGGCTGTGGAGGGAGCCGCCCGGGCCCTGGCCCCTGCGGCGGTGGCCTCCGCCGGGCAGAGCTGCTGCAAGGCCCAGCGCATCTATGTCGTGGAGACCCGCTTCGAGGCCTTCGCTTCGGCCTTCACCCGGGCCGTGGAGGCCCTGCCCCTGGGCGATCCGACGGACCCCCGCACCGTGGTGGGACCCCTCATCGACGAGGCCACGGCGGCGCGCCTCGACGCCTCCCTCGACCGGGCGGTGGCGGCCGGCGCCACGGTGCTCTTGCGGGGGGAGCGCCGGGGGCGCCTGCTGCCGCCGGCCATCCTCACCGGCCTGGGGGACGCCGACCCGCTGTGCTGCGAGGAGCTCTTCGGACCGGTCACCGTGCTGAGCCCGGTGCGGGATTTCCAGGAAGGCCTGGACCGGTCCGCCGCCACCCGCTTCGGACTGCGGGCCTCGGTCTACACCCGGGACCTCGCCCACTGGGCCCAGGCCCGGGAGACCCTGCGGGCGGGCTGCGTGCTCCTGAACCTGCCGCCGACCTACCGCCTCGACGCCGCGCCCTTCGGCGGCCTGGGCGCCTCGGGGCAGGGGCTGGAGGGCCCGCGCTTCGCCCTGGAGGCCTTCACGGAGGCCCGGCTGCACGTGGAGGGGCCGGCGGTCTGAACTCCGCGGATCCCATCCGATGGGCGATGATGGAGGCATGACCGCCCGCCACCGCGTCCCGAATCCGCACCGCCGCCTCCTCTGGCGCCTCGGCCTGCTGGCGGCCCTGCCCATCCTGTGGTTCTCGGCCCTCCGCTTCGGGCCGGCCCTCGCCGCCCTGGGCCGCTCCGAACCGGCCCCGGCGGTCTTTGGCTTCCAGGCCCGGGGCCTGCTGCTGGCCCAGCTGGGCTACCCCCGGAGCCTGGAAGCCAGCCTGCCGCCCCCGGCTCCGGGGTCGAACGAGGACGCCCAACTGCGTCTCATGGGCTACTGGACCGGGCGGGAATGGTCTGCCAAGGCCCTGGGAGTCGGAAGACTGGAGGGCAAGGCGCTTAAGGTTTCGGCTGGTAGACTTGATATCATAGAGATTAGCGGTGTTACTCCCGCCCGGGACTACAACGGCCCCCAGCTGTGCCAGGTGGATTACCGGGTGCGCTGGACCTACCAGGGCGAACTGGACGAGTTCATGCGGGTGAGGGAGCTGGTGCCCTACCACCTGCCCCGGAACCTGGGCATCCAGAAGCCCGGCGGCGTGGCCTCCAAGCAGGTGACCCTGGAGCGCAAGGGCCTGGGCTGGTCCGTCCAGGACGCGGAGGAGCTCCGGGGCCGGGAGGCGGGCCTGCCCAGTTCCACCTACCGTGCCCTGGCCTTTTTCCTCTAAGTTTGGATTTCAGCCCGAGGCTCCCATGCCGCTTTCCATGCCCTTCCTGCGCGGCCAGCTGGTGGTGGCCGTGCTCCACAATCCACGACAGAAGTTCTGGGGCCGGATCCTGGGGCTCGAGGCCGCGGGCCTGGTGATCCGCGGAGTGGATCTGGCGCCCTGGGAGGAGCTCATGAGCCTGGTGAAGAATGGCCAGGGGGACCACGTGGCCCTGGGCACCCGCTACGTGCCCCTGCACCGGGTGGAGAGCGTCTACCTGGACGAACCCAGCAGCGGCGCCCGGAGCCTCGGGGAGGTCTTCCAGGAGCGCACGGGCATCGACCCCCAGCACTTCCTCGCCGATCCCCTGCCGCCCAACGTGGCGCGCAAGGCCAAGCGCTGAGCCTCCCGTGACGAACGCGAACCACGGGGCGCTCTTCGAAGGCCTGCGGGCGAAGGCGAAGGCGGCCTGCCGCCACCTCGTGCTGCCGGAGGGCGGGGACGACCGCACCCTGCGGGCGGCGCGGGAGCTGCTGGCGGCAGGCCTCTGCCGCGTCACCATCCTGGGGGACCCGGCCGCCATCCGCGCCCGCGCCGCCGCCCTGGACCTGGACCTCGCGGCGGCGGCGCTGCGGAACCCAGCGGAGGACGAGCTCACCGCGGAACTCGCCGGCGCCTTCTGGGAGGCGCGCCGCGCCAAGGGCATCAGCGAAGCGATGGCCCTGGAGGCGGTGCGGGAGCCCCTGTGGTTCGGGGGCATGCTGGTCCGCGAAGGCTATGCCGACGGCTTCGTGGCGGGGGCCCTGAACACCACCGCGGAGACCGTGCGGGCCTGTCTGCAGACCTTGGGCGCCGCGCCGGGCATCCGCACCGTCAGCAGCTTCTTCCTGATGGTCCATCCCGACGCCGCCTTCGGGCAGGGCGGCGCCCTGGTCTTCAGCGACTGCGGCGTGGTGCCCGATCCGACCCCGGAACAGCTCGCCGACATCGCCATCGCGGCGGCGGCGAGCGCGGCGAGCCTCGGCCTCGAACCGCGGGTGGCCTTCCTCAGCTTCTCGACGAAGGGCTCCGCGGACCATCCAAGGGTGGAGAAGGTGCGCGCCGCCCTGGCCCTCTTCCGGGAGCGCGCCCCCACCGTCCTCGTGGACGGCGAGCTGCAGCTGGACGCGGCCCTGGTGCCCTCCGTGGGCGCGAGCAAGGCGCCGGGCAGCCCCGTCGCGGGCCGCGCCACGGTGCTGGTCTTCCCGGACCTGGACGCCGGCAACATCGCCTACAAGGCCGTGGAACGAATGGGCGGTGCCTCGGCCACGGGCCCGCTGCTCCAGGGCCTCGCGAAGCCCGGCAACGACCTCAGCCGGGGCTGCTCCTGGCAGGACATCGTGGACGTGGCGGTGGTGACCTGCCTGCAGGCGGGGGCGGCATGAAGCGCCTGGCCTTCTTCATCTCGGGCACCGGCGGCAATGCCCTGAACCTCCTCAATGCCTGCCGGCAGGGCCGCGTGCGCGCCGAGCCGGTCCTCGTCCTCGCGTCGTCGCCCAAGGCCCTGGGCCTGGCGAGGCTGCAGGCGGAAGGCCTCCCGGGCCGCGTGCTCGAGCGCAGGGCCTTCGATTCCGACGCGGCCTTTTCGGAAGCCTGCTTCGCCGCCTGCGACGCCGCCGGGGTGGACCTCGTCTGCCTCGCGGGCTGGCTCAAGAAGCTGGTCCTCCCGCCCCGATGGGAGGGACGGATCCTGAACATCCATCCCGCGCTCCTGCCGAAGTACGGCGGCCCCGGCATGTACGGCATGCACGTGCACCGGGCCGTGGTGGCCGCCGGGGAGGCGGAGAGCGGCGCCACCGTGCACCTGGTGGACGAGGTCTACGACCACGGCCGCATTCTCGCCCAGGCGCGGGTGCCGGTCCTGCCCGGCGATACGCCGGAGACCCTGCAGCAGCGGGTCTACGGCGCGGAGATGGAGTTGTATCCGAAGGCCCTCGCGGCCTTCCTGGACGCCCGGGAACCCTGAACGGGACCGGCTCCCGGGCCATCTTCGGACCGGATCTCCCGCCCCCCCGACCGGAAGGCTACTTTCCGGCCATGGATCAGCATTCCGCCGACCGCGAGACCGATTTTCCCCGCCGGGAGTTCCTGGGCCTGGCGGCCCTCGTGGCCACTTCCGCCTGCGGCGGCGGAGGCGGCGGCGGGGGCGGCACCCCAGGGCCGAGCCTGCCGGTCATCGCCTCCTTCACCGTGAGCCCGGCCTCCGTGCCCCAGGGGCAGACGGCCACCCTGACCTGGTCCGTCAGCGGCGCCACGGCCCTCGCCATCGACGCTCCGGGGGGCGGCAGCGTCCTCGCCCTGGCCTCCCTGCAGGTCACGCCCTCCCAGACGACGGTCTACACCCTGAGCGCCTCCAACACCGCCGGCACGGTGTCGCGGACCGTGACCCTCGCCGTCGTGCCCCCGCCGGACCTGGCCTTGGCCTTCGGCTCCCCGGGACTCTCGGTGGCCCCGGGGTCCGCCAGCGCTGTCTCCGTCCTGGCCACCCGCAGCGGGGGCTTCGCCGCGGCCCTGGACCTGGCCCTCCTCGCCCCCCCCGCCGGCCTTGGGGGCACCTTCAGCCCCAACCCCATGACCGGCGCCGCCAGCACCCTCACAGTCGAGGCCGCGGCCGGCCTGGCGCCGGGCACTTACGGCCTGACGGTGCAGGCTAGCGGCGGCGGGCTGGTCCGCAACGCCACCCTCACGGTGACGGTGGCCAGCGGCGGCGGCTTCACCCTCTCCACCGCCGCCCCGGCCCTGGACGTCCCCCAGGGGGGGAACGGCCTCCTCGCCGTGAACCTGGCGCGCACGGAGGGCTTCGCAGGAGAGGTGGCCCTGAGCCTCCAGGGCGCCCCGGCGGGGGTGACGGGCACCTTCCTGCCCAACCCGGCGACGGGAAGCGCCTCCTCCCTCACGGTGACCGTCGGGGCGGCGGTGGCGCCGGGCAGCCACACCCTCACGGTGCAGGGCGCTTCCGGCGCGCTGGTCCAGGGCGCCGCATTCGTCCTGAACGTGGCGCAGGCCGCGGACTTCAGCCTGGGGCTGGGAGCCCCGGCGGTCTCCCTGGTGCAGGGGAGCACCGCGGGTGTGGCGGTGGTCGTCACGCGGATCGCGGGGTTCGGTGGCGCGATCGCTTTTGCCCTGCTGGACGCCCCCGCCGGGCTGGGGGGCTCCTTCGCCCCCAACCCCGCCACCGGCGACGCCACGGACCTCACCCTCAGCGCGACCACGGCGGCGCCGGGCGTCCATCCGCTCCGGGTGCAGGGCAGCAGCGGAGCCCTCGCCCGCACCGCCAACCTGTCGGTGACGGTGACGGCGGCGCCTGACTTCGCCCTGCAGGCGAACCCGGCCACCCTCAACGCCCCCCAGGGCGGCAACGCCAGCGCCACGGTGGCCATCCAGCGCAGCGGCGGCTTCGCCGGGGCGGTGGCCCTCAGCCTCCTGGGCGCCCCGGCGGGGGTGGCGGGGGCCTTCACCCCGGCCAGCGCCTCCGGAGCGAGCAGCGCCCTTGCGGTGAGCGTGGACGCCGCCGTGGCCCCGGGCACCTACGCCCTCACGGTGCAGGGCCAGAATGGCGCCCTGGTCCACAGCGCGCCCCTGAGCCTGATGGTCACCCAAAGCCTCACCCTCATCACCACCAACGACACCAAGGCCAGCTTCACCACGAACACCTGCCGCTCCTACTTCGCGGGCAACCAGGAATTCCACCTCTGCAAGGACAACGGCGGGATCTACGCGCTCACCAGCATCTGCACGCACCTGGGCTGCAACGTCGGTTTCGTGAATCCACCGCCGGATCCGGTGACTTTCCAGTGCCCCTGCCACGGCTCCCAGTACGACGGGAACGGCTTCAACACCCAGGGCCCCGCGGTCCTTCCCCTGGTCCACTACCTGGTCCTCGAACCGACACCCGGCGCCAAGCTGGTGGTGAACAAGGCGGTGATCGTCAACGCGGCCACCCGGCTGACGTGATGGTCTTCCGGGAACCTCCCCCTAGACTGGAGGCTCCTTGGGAGCCGCCATGCGCGTCCTGGTCCTCAACGCCGGTTCCAGCAGCCTGAAGTTCAACCTCTTCGAGATGACCGACGAGACCCTGCTGCTGGAGGGTCTGGCGGAGCGCATCCACGTGGACGGGCGGCTGTCCTGGACCGCGGGCGGTGAATCCGCCGAGGCGGACCTGCCCCTGCCGGACCACGCGGCGGCCCTCGCGGCCATGCTGGACCTGCTCCGGACGCGCCTCCATGAAACGGGCATCCACGCGGTGGGGCACCGGGTGGTGCACGGCGGGCCCAAGTACGGGGAGAGCACCCTCATCACGCCGGAGGTGCTGGCGGACATCGAGGCCTACGCGCTGTACGCGCCGCTGCACAACCCCAACAACGCCATGGGCATCCGGGTGGCCATGGCGGCCCTGCCGGACGTGCCCCACATCGCGGTCTTCGACACGGCCTTCCACCACACGATGCCGGAGCACGCGCGGATCTACGGCATCCCCTACGAGCTGTCCATGAAGTACGGCATCCGCCGCTACGGCTTCCACGGCTCCAGCCACGCCTACGTGGCGGCGCGCACGGCCCTCCTGGTGGCGCGGCCCCTGCGCGCCCTCAAGCTCGTCACCTGCCACATCGGCAACGGAACCTCGGTGTGCGCCGTGCGCTACGGCCACAGTATGGACACCAGCATGGGCATGACGCCGCTGCAGGGCGTCATCATGGGCACCCGCTGCGGAACCCTGGACCCCAGCATCGTGGACCTGCTCATCGAGAAGGAGCACCTGGACTACCAGGCCATCACCGAGCTGCTGAACAAGAAGTCCGGCCTCCTGGGCCTCAGCGGCGTCTCCAGCGACTTCCGGGAGATCGAAGCCGCCGCCGACGACGGCAATCCCAGGGCCATCCTGGCGCGGGACATCCTCACCTACGACGTGCGCAAGTTCATCGGCAGCTATGTCAGCGTCATGGACGGCGTGGACGCCATCACCTTCACCGCCGGCATCGGCACCAACAGCCCCCGCCTCCGGGCGGAAGTGTGCCGGCATCTGACTTACCTCGGCGTGAAGCTGGACGAGGTGGCCAACCGGGACGGCGAAGGCGAGCGCCTCATCAGCGCGCCCGACTCCCGCCTCGCCGTGGCCGTGGTGCCGACCCACGAGGAGTTGATGATCGCCCGGGAGACCGTGCGGTAGTGGAGGCTTCGACCTGGGTCCTCCGCATCATCATTCCGACTATCCGATCCTGGCTCGCTGCGCTCGCGTTGCGCCTGAGTTCGTGGTGATCCAGAAGGCGGATCACCACGAACTCAGGCACCTTTTCAACGTCAACGTCAACGTCAACGTCCAGGTCAAGGTCAAGGTCGAGGTCGAGGGCGTGGGCGTGGGACGGCGTTTGGCCTGTGTTTGAAGTTGACCTTGCCGTTGACCTAGAATTTCTAAAGGCGACCTTGTTGGGCGTGATCCGGGGTGTGGATCACGTCCAACAAGGCCGCAACGCGAGCGCAGCGAGCCAGGACGGGACTTGAAGCATGTACGGCGAGGCGCGTCGGATCGGTGGACCCTATCGTGGCGCTTCGAGGACGCCAATGTGAGAACCGATCATCCGGCCCTGGACGCCTGCGAACCGGGAATCGAGATCCGGGGAAGACTCGAGCGGCCCGACCGGACAACGTCCCCCATCACCCTGCCACCACCCGCGGCAGCAGCCACCCCCAAACCACGCCCCAGGCCACGTCCAGCAGCAGGTACAGCGATCCGAAGGCGCCCACCATCATGACCGCGCCCAGGGGCGTGCCGACGAGCCTGGGGAACCATCCGGGGTTCTCCTTCCAGAGGCTCTCCAGCAGCCCCGTCGCGTCCTCGATGCTCGGGAAGGCGTGGGTGGCGATGGAGACGGCGAGCCAGAGGAGGGGCCAGCGCAGCCAGCCGCCCGTCCAGTGGCAGGCGGCCCAGGCAATCCCGAAGCCCAGGGCCGTGTTCACGAAGAAGGGCGCCGACGCGATGAGCATCCAGGCCCAGGGGGAGCGGGGCCGCTCATGGGTCACCGAGCCCACCTCCAGGTCCAGCTTGAACCAGCGGATGGCGTGGATGCGCGTCCCTGTCAGGAAGCAGGCCAGGGCGTGGGCCGCTTCGTGCACCGGGATGCCCGGGAAGGTGAGCAGGGGCAGCAGGAGGCGGAAGACGAAGCGCAGCACGGGGCGATTGTCCCATCCCGGCCAGGGAATTCGGGCTGCCTTCCGCCCCGGGACAGGGTAGAATTGCCGGGTCCGAGGAGCGCTGCGAGACGCCCGTCCCAGGCTCGGACTTCTGGAAAACGGCGCTCATCCCACAACCCTCCGGGCCCGTGTTGGATGAGATGTTCAGCCGCGCCCGGCCGTTCCAGGAGCCGTCCATGACCGTCGCCACCCGCGCCGACTTCCACGTCGCCGATCTCGCCCAGGCCCTCTGGGGCCGCAAGGAAATGGCCATCGCCGAGGGCGAGATGCCCGCCCTCATGGCCATCCGCAGGCAGTACGCCGCCGCGCAGCCCCTCAAGGGGGCCCGCATCGCCGGCAGCCTGCACATGACCATCCAGACCGCCGTGCTCATCGAGACCCTCAAGGCCCTCGGCGCCGAGGTCCGTTGGGCCAGCTGCAACATCTACAGCACCCAGGACCACGCCGCCGCCGCCATCGCCGCCGCTGGCGTGCCGGTCTTCGCATTCAAGGGCGAGAGCCTCACCGAGTACTGGGACTTCACCCACCGCATCTTCGACTTCGAAGGCGGCGCCAACATGATCCTCGACGACGGCGGCGACGCCACCCTGCTGCTCCACCTGGGCGCAAGGGCCGAGGACGATCCCTCCCTCCTGGACAAGCCCGGCAGCGAGGAGGAGACCGTCCTCTTCGCCGCCATCCGCGCCCGCAACGCCGAGCGGCCCGGCTGGTACAAGGCGCAGCTCAAGCAGATCCAGGGCGTCACCGAGGAGACCACCACAGGCGTTCATCGACTTTATGAAATGGCCAAACGGGGGGAGCTGAAGTTCCCCGCCATCAACGTCAACGACAGCGTCACCAAGAGCAAGTTCGACAACCTCTACGGCTGCCGGGAGTCCCTCGTGGACGCCATCAAGCGCGCCACCGACGTGATGGTGGCCGGCAAGATCGCCGTGGTCTGCGGCTACGGCGACGTGGGCAAGGGCAGCGCCCAGGCCCTGCGGGCCCTGCACGCCAACGTGTGGGTCACCGAGATCGATCCCATCTGCGCCCTGCAGGCGGCCATGGAAGGCTACCGGGTCGTCACCATGGACGAGGCCGCCGACAAGGGCGACATCTTCGTCACCGCCACCGGCAACTTCCACGTCATCACCCACGACCACATGAAGCGCATGAAGCACAACGCCATCGTGTGCAACATCGGCCACTTCGACAGCGAGATCGACATCGCCAGCCTGGAGAAGTACACCTGGGAGGAGATCAAGCCCCAGGTGGACCACGTGGTGTTCCCGCCCACCGCGGAGCGGCCGGAAGGCAAGCGCATCATCATCCTCGCCAAGGGCCGCCTCGTGAACCTGGGCTGCGGCACCGGCCATCCCAGCTACGTGATGAGCTCCTCCTTCGCCAATCAGACCCTGGCCCAGATCGAGCTCTGGACCAAGAAGGACAGCTATTCCATCGGCGTCTTCACCCTGCCCAAGCACCTGGACGAGATGGTGGCCCGCCTCCAGCTCACCACCCTGGACGCCAAGCTCACCGAGCTGCGCCCGGAGCAGGCCGCCTACATCGGCGTGCAGCCCGAAGGGCCTTTCAAGACCGAGCACTACCGGTACTGAGGGCGTCGCAGATCTGGAGGGCCCCGGCATCCGTGCGGATGCCGGGGCCCTTCTGCGTGAGGGAAGGCCAGCCGGTCTAGACTGTCCCCATGATCCCCGTCCTCACCGCCGCCGAGATGCGCGCCCTGGAGCGCGGGGCCATCGGGTCGGGTCGCGTGACGAGCCTGGAATTACAGGAACGGGCGGCCACGGGGGCGGTGGGCCTGATCCCCATGGACGTCCCGGTGGAAGTGGTGGCCGGGCCGGGCAACAATGGTGGCGATGCCCTGGCGGTGGCGCGTCTGCTCAAGCAGCGCGGCCAGCACGTCCGGGTCTGGGCGCTGGAGCCCGAGCCAGTCTGGAAGGGGGATGCGGGCCTGCAGGCCTCCCGCTGGCAGGGCCAGGGCGGGACCGTCAACTTCACGGAGCGGCCGGGCGATCTGGCGGAACTCTCCGAGGCGCCCTGGTTCGTCGACGGGATGTTCGGCCTCAGCGTCAACCGGCCTCTGGAAGGCGTGGCAGCGGCGTGGGTCGCCCTCTGGGAAGCGCGGCGGCAGGCCTGTGAGGTGCTCGCCCTGGACCAGCCTTCGGGGCTCCGCCCGGATGATCCCGGGGACACCACCGGCAGCTACGCCACGCGCACGGCCTGCTTCGGCTTCCGGAAGCTCTGCCACGGACTTGATCCCGCCCGGGAGGCTTGCGGCACCCTGAACCTCATCGAGCTTGGCCTTCCGGCGCCGGATGCCTTCGCGCCCGGTGGCCCGTCCCACTGGATCGTGGAGGCACCCGTGCTTCCGGTCCACGACTGGAGCTCCAGCAAGGTCACCAAGGGGCGGGTGTGCATCCGCGCGGGCAGGTTGGGCATGTCCGGGGCCGCGGTGCTTGCCGCTCTGGGCGCCCTGCGCGCCGGCGCGGGGCTTGTGACGGTTCTGGCCGACGCGGAGGTCCGCGCGGAGATCGCTGGCCAGGTCCCCGAGGCCATGGTCCGCGCCTGGGACGGCCGGATTCCGGAGGGCACCAACGTGCTGCTCGTGGGCCCCGGCGGGGTGGACGAGATCCCGGAGTGGGCGGGCCCCCTGGTGCTCGACGCCTCCGCCTTGCGGGCGGGAGAAGGGCTGCGATGGATGGGTCGCCCGTCCACCATCCTCACACCCCATGAAGGGGAGTTCGCGCGCCTCTTCGACCTGCCGAAGCTCCGGACCGCCACGGACCGGCTGGACAGGCTGCGGGAAGTCTTCGAAAAGGGAACGTCCGGAACACGCCCTGTGTTGCTGCTCAAGGGACACCAGTCCATCACGGCGACCGAATTCCCGCCGGGGCTGCCCCACGGATCCCGGGCGGTCTGGGGCGATCTTCGTACGCGCTTCCTGATCAATGATACCGGCCACTGGGGACTCGCCACAGGCGGGACCGGCGACTTCCTGTCGGGCATGATCGCGGGGCTCTGGGCCCAAGGACTCGATCCCGAGACCGCGGCCTACTCCGCCGCCTGGCTCCATGGGAAGTGCGCGGACCGCCTGGGGCCGGGCCCGCTGCTGCCGCGGGATCTTGGGGAGGAACTGCCCGCGCTCCTCCGGGACCTCTACGCCGGCAGGCCCGCATGACGGAACGGTTCCTGCCCGATGACCTGGCCACCGAGGCCCTCGGCGCCGAGCTGGCGGCCCGCACGCCGCCCGGCGGCACGTGGCTGCTGCGGGGGGAGCTGGGGGCCGGGAAGACGACCTGGACCCGCGGCTTCCTGTCGGGACTGGGGGGCAATCCCGAGGACGTGGCCTCCCCCACCTACTCCGTGCTGCACCGCTACGCCTCCCCGAAGGGCCGCGTCTTCCACCTGGACCTCTACCGCCTCGGGGAGGCCGGCGCCTGGAGCCTGGGCCTCGAGGAACAGGTGCTGCCGGCGGACTTCCTGGTGGTGGAATGGGCCGGCAGCGAGGGGCCCTGGGCGACGGCCTGGGTAGCGAGGCTGGCCCTGGAAATCGAGGGCGGCGGCCGCCGTGCCCGCTGGACGCTCCCTGGCGCCCCTGGCGGGGCATGATGGAAGCATGACCCTCACGCTGCTCTTCTCGGTCCTCGCCTTCCTCACGGCCCTGGTCGCCGCCTGGGCGGCCCTGAGGCCCCGGCCCGGCGATCCCGCGCCCATGGAAGCCCTGCGCCAGGAAGTGGCCCGCCAGCGCCGGGACATCCAGGGTGATACGACCACGGCCCTCGCGCCCCTGCTCCAGGCCCAGGTGGACATGGGCCAGGAGCTCGCCAAGGCCAAGGCCGAGCTGGGCATGGCCCAGAGTGAGGCCCTGGCGGCGCGCTTCGCCGAACTGTCCACGGCCATCCAGGACGCCTTGAGGGCGGCGCGGCTGGAGCAGGGCGAGCAGCTCAAGGGCGTGCAGGAGCAGGTCCAGGCGCGGCTCGAGGCCATCCAGCGGTCCAACGACGCCAAGCTCGAAGAGATGCGCCGCACCGTGGACGAGAAGCTCCACGAAACCCTGGAGAAGCGCCTCGGGGAAAGCTTCAGCCTCGTCTCCCAGCGCCTGGAGCAGGTGCAGAAGGGTCTCGGCGAGATGCAGACCCTGGCCGCGGACGTGGGCGGTCTCAAACGGGCGCTGACCAACGTGAAGACCCGGGGCGTCATGGGGGAGGCCCAGCTGGCCATGCTCCTGGAGCAGTATCTGGAGGCGGGCCAGTATGAAGCCAACGTGAAAGTGCGGCCCCGGTCCAACGAGCTGGTGGAATTCGCGGTGAAGCTGCCGGAGGGCTTGGACGGCGGCTGCGTCTGGCTGCCCATCGACGCCAAGTTCCCCATCGAGGACTATCAGCGCCTCATGGAGGCCTACGAGTCCGGCGCCGTTGAGGACATCGCCCGCCATGCCCAGGCCCTGGAGACGCGCCTGCTCTCCCAGGCCCGGGACCTCCGGGACAAGTATGTGGAGCCCCCCCACACGACGAATTTCGCTCTCATGTTCCTCCCCTTCGAAGGCCTTTACGCCGAGGCCCTGCGCCGCCCCGGACTCCTCCAGAAGCTACAGGGGGAGTGCAAGGTGACCCTCGTCGGCCCGACCACCCTCACGGCCTTCCTCAACAGCCTGCAGATGGGCTTCCGCTCCCTCAAGATCTCCAAGAACACCTCGGAGATCGCCAAGACCCTGGGCGCCGTGAAGACCGAGTTCGGCAAGTTCGGGGAGGCGGTGGAGGCCGTGCAGAAGAAGCTGGACGAAGCCAGCTCGAAGCTGGGGATCGTCGGCGACCGAAGCAAGCAGATGGCCCGCAAGCTCTCCAAGGTCGAAGCCCTGGGGGAGGTCGAGGCCCAGGCGGCCCTGGGGCTCCAGGACGAAGAAAATTCCTGAAAAACCCCATGCGTCTGGCCGGAAAGGGCCTAAAAATAAAGGAACCGCAACACCAGTCCGGGGTTCCGAGATGTCAGTGAAGAGGGAGCGACTAGGCCACGGCGACGTGATCGCCGTCGACCGGAATTACGTGCCCATGCAGGAGGTCAGCCGCCGCAAGGCCCTGTGCTCCGTGGTCGCCGGCCGCGCCTTCGTCCTGGACCCCGCCACCTTCGACCGCCACACCGCCCTGGAGGGCCGGGTCCAGCTCATCATCTTCCCCCACGCCCAGGCCTGTGCCGAATCCAAGCTCCTCATGGGCCGGCTCGAGCGGCGGGTCATGAAGCGGGACCACCACACCTGCGCCTATGAGGGCTGCAACGCCAAGGCCACCACCGTGGACCACGTGATCCCCGTGTGCCAGGGGGGCCAGACCACCTGGCAGAACCTGGTGGCCTGCTGCCTGCCCTGCAACCAGGGCAAGGGCGGCCGCACGCCGGAACAGGCGGGCATGAAGCTGAAGAAGTCGCCCAAGGGTCCCCGGGCCCACCTCTTCGAGCGCTTCGAGGCGATCATCCGCGAAGCCTCCGCGGCCTGAACCCTGGCCCGGACGCCTCAGGGCTGGAGGGCGCGGGCCTTCAGCCGGACCTCCTGCCACTCCTGGGCCGGGTCGCTGAGGCGCGTGATGCCGCCGCCGGCCCAGTAGGTCAGGGCCTCCCCGCGGAGTTCCGCGGTGCGGATGGGCATCGCCAGGTCGAAGGAGGTCCCGCCGGGGCCGATCCACCCCAGGGCGCCGCAGTAGAAGTTCCGCGGGGCCGCCTCCGCCCGGGCGAGGTGGCCGCAAACGGCGTGCTTGGGCGCGCCAGTCACGCTACCCCCGGGAAGGGCGGCCCGGAGGAGGTCCGCGAGGCCGAACCCCGGCGCCACGTCCGCTTCCACGACGCTCACCAGGTGCTGCACGCTGCCGAAGGGCCGGACCGCCATGCGCTCCGTCACCGCCACCGTGCCGGTGCGGGCCACCCGGCCCAGGTCGTTGCGCACCAGGTCCAGGATCATGGTGTGCTCGGCGATTTCCTTCGGGTCCGCGAGCAGGCGGCGGGCCGCCGCCGCGTCGGTTTCTCCCGCGCCGGTGCGGGGCACCGTGCCCTTGATGGGCTCGCTGCGCAGGCGCCCCGCCCGCAGGGCCAGGCAGCGCTCCATGCTGAGGCTCAGCAGCGCCTGCCCGTCGAGGTCGAGGAGGGCGCCGAAGGGGGGGCGGGCGCGGCGGAAGGCCGCGAGGGCGAAGGTGGCGGAGTCGCCTTCGAAGCGGGCGTCGAAAGGCACGCAGAGATTGGCCACGTAGAAAGCGCCCTCGTGGATGCGCTCCTGGATGGCCTCGACTTCCCGGCGGTGGCGGGCCTCGTCCCAGCGCGGCTCGAGGGGCTCGAGGCGGCTGCGTCCCAGGGCGCAGGCGGCTCCGAGCCTCGCGACCCAATCACCGCCGGCGTCCAGCGCCTCCCAGGACCATATTTCCGCCTCCTGTCCCTGGACGGCGAGCAGGCTGGAGGCGGCGGACCAGGCCATGCCGAGGGCGCCCTCGGCCGGTGTCCGGGCGGGCAGGCCGGCTTCAGCGCTGGCGAGCTCGAAACCGATGGCCCCGAGGAGGGGCGCGGCGGAGGCGGCGACCCGGCGCTCCAGGGCTTCGAAGGGCGTGCCCTCGATCTCCTGGCCGCCGAGGCTCGTCCGCCAGCGTCCCCCCTGCCAGCGGCTGAGGAGCGCGGGCCCAGGGGAGGGCGCGACCAGGTCGAGGCCCCAGCCGCCCTCCTGCCCGGCGTGGAGCCAGAGGCCGCCTGGGTGGAGGAGGGGGGGCGCGCAGGCCGGCCACGGTTTCGGCAGCCGGAGGGGCGACCGGTGGAGCGGCGAGAGGCCGGGCAGGCGGAGCATCCCCTGATCCTAGGAGCAGAGCGCCGCCACCGCTCGCTCCGCCACGGGAACCGAAGGGCATCCGCCCCTGGATTTCAAGGGGTTTCGAAGGGATAACGCGAGAAAAATCGTATTTACCATTCGCGGCTTCACCAGTAGTCTCGATGCCCGGAGGACCCATGGCGACAGTGGAAATCGGCTCATCGACGGGCAAGGACTTCAGCGGGGATGCGCTCATCGTGCCCGTGTTCTCGGGCCGGGAGCGGCACCGGCTGCCCCTCGCCATCAGCAAGGTGGCGCGCCAGGCCATGGACGAGGGCGATTTCAAGGCCGACTTCCTGGAGGTGGTGCCCCTGCATCATCCCAATGGGGTCAAGGACGCGCGCTGGATGGTGCTGGTGGGCATGGGCGAGGAGGAGCAGGTCAGCCTCAACAAGGTGCGCAAGGCCGTCGGCGCCGCCGCCCGGCACTGCCTGAAGAAGCACTGGAAGAAGATCGGCGTGGTGGCGCCCTCCTCCTCGAACCTCACCCATGACGAGCTGCAGGCCGCCGTGCTGGAAGGCGCGCTGCTGGCGGACTACGATTTCGTGGCCTTCAAGGGTTCCAAGCCCGAAGCCAAGCACTTCGCGTCCATCGAGATCTTCAGCAACGGCGAAGACACCCGGAAGGCCCGCCGCCGCCAGGCCCAGATCGAGGCGGGCGTCGCGGCCTGCCACCGTGTGCGCGACCTGGCCAGCACCCCCGCCGGGGACCTCCATCCGGAATCCTTCGCGGAACAGGCCCAGAAGCTCGCCAAGCAGCACAAGCTGCACATCGAGATCCTCGACGTGCCCGCCCTGGAGAAGGGCAATTTCGGCTGCGTCCTCGGCGTGGGCAAGGGCTCCGCGAGGCCGCCCCGCGTGGTCAAGCTGGACTACACGCCCAAGGAGAAGCCGAAGAAGCACATCGTGCTGGTGGGCAAGGGGGTCTGCTTCGATTCCGGCGGCTACTCCATCAAGGACGCCGCCAGCATGGAGACCATGAAGGACGACATGACCGGCGCCGCCATCGTGCTGGCGACCTTGGTGGCCTGCGCCCAGCTGGAGGCCCCGGTGAAGGTCACGGGCCTCATGGGCCTGGTGGAGAACCTGGTGTCGGGGGAGGCCTACAAGCCCGGCGACGTGCTGAAGAGCCGCAGCGGCAAGACGGTGGAAGTCCTCAACACGGACGCCGAAGGCCGCCTCGTCCTGGCGGACTTGCTCCACTGGGCCGGGGAGATGAAGCCTGACCACATCGTGGATCTCGCCACCCTCACCGGCGCCGCCCTCATCGCCATGGGCGACGGCGTGAACGCCGTCATGGGCACGGACCAGAAGCTCATCGAGCGCCTGCTGGACGCCGGCAACGCCACCGGCGAGCACGTCTGGCAGCTGCCCCTGGTGGAGGAATACCGGGAACAGCTCCGCAGCCCTCTGGCGGACCTCAAGAACATCACCGGCATCCGCTGGGGCGGCACCATCACCGCAGGGCTGTTCCTGAGCGAGTTCGTGGACCATCCCTCCTGGGCGCACATCGACCTGAGCGGCGCCTGGTCGAGCAAGGAACGGGACTACCGGCCCTATGGGCCGAGTGGGGAGGGACCGCGGTTCCTGCTGGAATGGCTGATGAGCTAGGGCGGGTAGGAAAACCGCGCGATTTCAAACGCCCTGCGGGGTCCCGGCTCCGCCGCGCTTTCGCGCGCTCCGCCACCCGCTACGGGTGTTTGCCTGCTGGACTGGCTGATGAGCTAGGGGCGGTTGGAAAAGCGCGCGATTTCCACGGTTGCCCGGTGCGCTCCTGTGGTGGCGCGAGGCCGGCGGTCTTCGGGCCGCCGTCGACCTGGCCTTGGGCCGTGGGCCCGGGCGCTCCTCCCGATCCGCGACGAGGGCAGTGCATTTCCCAGGAAATGGGGCCTTTGGCCCCTTGACGCAGAACCCCAGATGGGGATGTTATGGGAACCGCCTTTCCCGCCAGCACCCCACCCCGAGGTCCCCATGGACACGATGGACACCCTCACGAAGGCCGACCTCAGCAAGCAGCTCATGGACAAGCTGGAACTGGGCAAGAAGGAGGCGGACCTCCTGGTGAACACCTTCCTCGAATCCATCGTCCAGTCCCTGCGGAATGGGGAGGGCGTGGAGCTCCGCGGCTTCGGCTCCTTCCGCCTGCGGGACCGCCGCGCCCGGGTGGGGCGGAACCCGCGCAGCGGCCAGAGCATCAAGGTCCCGCCCAAGCGGGTCGTATACTTCAAGCTCGGGAAGGAATTGCGCAACAAGCTCATCGACGAGGAAGATGATTGAGACATTCCCCGTCCTGGCACCATCCCTGCTTCGATCCTTCCTGACCCTTGAAAGGAGTCTCCATGAAGATCCGCAACCTCCTCCTCGCCGGACTGGCCCTGGCCGCCCTGGCGGTGCCGGCCCACGCCCAGATCGAGAAGTCCAAGCGGCCCCGGGTGGCCGTCCTCGAATTTCCCGCCGCCAAGAACGCCTACGAGGGCTGGCACTGGTGGGGCGACAGCCACGTGAGCGAGACCAAGACCGCCAGCGTCATCCAGGACCTCTTCGTCACCGAGCTGAGCGAGGCGGGTTCCGGCAAGATCCGCCTCATCGACCGGGAGGCCCTTGAAAAGATCCGCGCCGAGATCAACTTCGGCCAGAGCGGCGAGGTGGATCCCGCCTCCGCCGTGAAGGTCGGCAAGCTCCTGGGCGTGAAGTACATGATCACCGGCAAGATCACCCGCTTCGCCATGAAGAAGGGCGGCTTCTCCACGGGCTGGCTCACGGGCCTGGGGGTGGCGCGGGTCACCGGCAACAGCGCCCTGGGCGCCGTGGCCGGGGACGTGAAAGTGGGCAAGACGGAATTCTCGGGCCGCCTGGACGCCCGCGTCATCGACGTGGAAACCGGCGAGATCATCGGCGCCGTGGGCGACGATTCCAAGGTGAGCAACGTGGGTGTGAAGGTGGCCGGCACCGGCGGCGAGGTCCAGTACGACCAGACCATGGTGAGCCAGGTCTTCGAGCCGATCATCAAGACCATGTCCGTCAAGCTGGTGGACAAGATCATGAAGGACCAGTGAGCTGTCCAGCTCCTTCCAAGGGCCTCCTCGGAGGCCCTTTTTCATGGGTCGGTCCAGTTCCTATTCCCCCAGCGCGGCGTCCGTGAAGCGCCGGATCTCCTCCGCGTAGCGGGGGCCCAGGATCTCCGCGCAGTGGAGGTGCCAGGTCTCGACTTCCACGGCGCGGATCCGGGCGAAGCGGGAGGCGAGCTCCTTCTGGGCGGGGAGGGGCGCCAGGCGGTCCTGGGTCGCCATGAAACAGAGGGAGGGCGTCCGCAAAGGTCCCCGGATCTGGAGGGCCAGGTCCGTGTCCGCCACGGCATAGCCGCCCCGGCGCCCGGCCCATTCCGCGGCGAGGTTGGCGATGGCGGGGGCGAGCACGTGCCAGGCGCGGTCCCGGGGCCCCCGGACCAGCCTTTCGGCGAAATCCCTGGAACTGGACGGCGCGCCCTCCCAGACGAGGCCGCCCAGGGGCCCCCGGCCTTCGGCCTCCAGCCGGGCGAGGGCGAGGAGGCCGACCGAGGCGCCCAGGCTCCTCCCCATGAGCAGGATCCGGGACCGCTTCCAGCCGAGGCTTTCCAGATGATGCACCACGGCGACCACCTCCCCATGTTCCCGGGCGCCGAAGGTGACCGGCGGCACCCGGAGGCCGGTGCGCATCGCATCGTCCCGGCGCCGGTAGGTGAAGATCGCCGCATCCAGGCCCGGGAACCACTTCAGGGCGGGGCTGGTGCCCCACCGGTCGTCCCCGAAGCCATGCAGGAGGAGGACGACGGCCCGGGCGGGCTTCCGGCGCCGGAGGGTCCAGAGCTGGAGATCCCCGACCCGCTCGGCGCTCCAGGCGCCCCCGGGATCCCCGTCGCCCCCCTTCGCGAGGGCCGCGAAGGTCTCGTCCACCCGAGCCAGGGGCTGGGGGCGGTAGAAGGGCGGATCCACGAGCTCCCGCGCCACGGCGCGGCTCTTCCAGGCGACGAAGGCGGCGGTCCCGAGCAGGAGGCCCGCCGCGGCCAGCAGGGGAACGCGGAGCTTCACCAGTACCCCACGGTGACGACGACGTCGGTCCGGTTCTCCCGCAGCCTGCACTGGCAGGCGAGCCGGACCTCCCCGGCCGCGCCGTTGCGGGCGAGGACGAGGCTCTCGTGGGCGCCCATGGGGGTCAGGGCCTCCGCCCCCGCCAGGATGGCGATCATGCAGCGTCCGCAGGCGCCCCGTCCGCTGCAGCTGGACGCCACTGGCAGCCCGGCCTCCAGACACTGGCGCATGAGGGTTCCGTGTCCGGAGAGGGCGCGGTCCCGGGCGCGGGTCCGGGCCAGGGCGGGCACGCTATTTTTCCAGGGTGGCCTGTACGCCGGGGAGCCCCTCCGCCACCGGAGCGGGCTCGGCCTTCCCGTACAGCGCCGCGTCGAAGTTCGTGCTGAAGGCGACGATGAAGGCCCCGCTGCCAAGGCCCAGTTCGAATTCCCCCTGGTCGGGGCCGAAGGCGTCCTTGGGACCGGAAATGAAGTACTTGTGCCGGCCCAGTCCCAGGCCCTTGACCAGCAGGTGCTGGCCCGACTTTACCTTCTGGGTGACGGGGACCCGGACGCCGTCCAGGGTGAGTTCCACCGGCCCCTTCACCTTCCGGGTGAACTGGAACAGGAGCGTGCCGGGGGGGACGTTCCGCGACGGCAGGCTGGGCGCCTTCACCGCGCATCCCAGGGTCATCACGGCCACCGCCGCCACCATCCCGAACCGGCCTGCCTTCATGCATCCTCCGAATCCGCCATGGTATCGCCGGAAGGCCGATTGGGCCACACGGGCCTGCCGGCGAGGAGCCTAGGGGCGGTCCGGCACGCCGCTGAAGGTGGCCCAGATGTCGCCCTCCCAGGTGGTGTGCACGGTCCGGCCCGCCACGGCGCCGGTCAGGGGACCGCTGAGCCGTAGCCTCAGCCGCCCGCCGGGAACGGGCTCGAACTCCTCGATGCGCATGTCCGTCTTCAGGGTCGCGGCCCAGACGTCGAGGCCGGCGCCGGACTTGCGCCTCAGCTTCAGCAGGTAGATCCGTCCGGGCGGGAGGCCCGTGAGCTCGAACTCGATGGGCGGGCCGTCCCGCCGCAACTCGCCCTTGAGCTGGAAGGCCCTCGCGCCCTTCAAGGCCGGATGGGCGGCCGCGAGGTTCAGGGAGATGGGGGTGAAGCGGTAGGCCACCGGGCCGATCGCCACCTGGCCCCCGCCCCGGGTAGCCCCTTTCTGCGCCGCCAGGGGCGCCGCCAGAAGGGCGAGGGCCGCCAGGCAGGATTGCGCGTTCATGTTTTCGAGCTTCCCATCTATCCTGATCCTTTGCACCCGGAGACCCCATGACCCGCGTCCTGCTTCAGACCGACAAAGGCGACATCAACCTCGAGCTCTTCCCCAAGGAAGCCCCAGGCACCGTCGCGAACTTCGTGAAACTCGTGGAGGCGGGCTTCTACGATGGCCTCGCCTTCCACCGCGTCATCCCCGACTTCGTCATCCAGGGCGGCTGCCCGAACACCCGCGAAGGCGCCGGTGGCATCCCGGGCACCGGCGGGCCGGGTTGGAAGATCAAGTGCGAGACCGCCGGCAACCCCCACAAGCACGAGCTCGGCGCCCTCTCCATGGCCCACGCCGGCAAGGACACCGGCGGCAGCCAGTTCTTCATCTGCAACGGCAGCGCGCCGAGCCACCTGGACGGCGTGCACACGGTCTTCGGCAAGACCGCCGACACGGACGTGGTGAAGGCCATCCGCGCCAACGACCGCATCAAGAAGGCGACGGTCACCGAGGCCTGAACCCCGGCCGGACCGACGGGAAGGGGCGCCCCGGCGCCCCTTCGCCGTTTCCGCGGCTCCGGGAAGCGCGGCCGTGCCTGTACACTGGAAGGCTCGGAGACCCCGTGTCCAAGCCCTTCTACCTGACGACGCCCATCTACTACGTCAACGACCGGCCCCACATCGGCCACGTCTACACCACGGTGCTGGCGGACGTGATCGCGCGCTTCCGGCGCATGCTGGGGGAGGACGTCTTCTTCCTCACGGGCACCGATGAGCATGGCCAGAAGGTGGAGAAGGCCGCCGCGGCCCGTGGCATCGCCCCCAAGGCCCTGGCGGACGAGGTGGTCACCAACTACTACGATGTCTTCGCCCGCATGGGCTTCACCCACGACCGCTTCATCCGCACCACGGACGCGGACCACCGCGCGGTGGTGCAGGGGCGCTTCCAGCAGCTCCTGGAGTCCGGCGACATCTACAAGGCCACCTACAAGGGCCTCTACAGCGTCAGCGACGAGGCCTTCGTCACCGAGACCCAGGCCAAGGAGCTGCAGGCCCAGGGACTCGCCCACCAGCTGGTGGAGCTGGAGGAGGAGACCTACAACTTCCGCCTCTCGAAGTACGAAAAGCCGCTGCTGGACTTCTACGCCGCCCATCCGGACTTCGTGCAGCCCGAGTTCCGCTTCAACGAAGTGAAACGCTTCGTGGAGGGTGGCCTCCAGGACCTGAGCATCAGCCGCACCTCCATCACCTGGGGCATCCCGGTTCCCGGGGACGAGAAGCACGTGGTCTACGTGTGGTTCGACGCCCTGCTGAACTACCTCTCCGGCGCCACGCCGGGGGTCTGGCCCCCGGACCTGCAGATCGTCGGCAAGGACATCCTGCGCTTCCACGCCGTCTACTGGCCGGCCTTTCTGATGGCCATGGACCTCGAATTGCCAAAGACCATCCTGGCCCACGGCTGGTGGCTCATGGGCGCCGACAAGATGAGCAAGAGCAAGGGCAACATCGTGCGCCCCGACACCCTCCTGCGCTTCGGCAACGACGGCATGCGCTTCTTCTTCATGCGGGACATGCAGATCGGCCACGATCGGGAGTTCAGTTTCGAAGCCTTGATGGACCGGTTGAATGCGGACCTGGCCAACGGCCTGGGCAACCTGGCGTCGCGGAGCATCTCCATGCTCCAGCGCTACCGCGGAGGCTCGGTGCCCGCGGGATCCGCCACGGATGCGGAGGACCAGCAGGCCCAGGACATGCTGAAGATCGCGCAGAACGGGTTCTTCAGCGCCGCGAGGTCCCATAATTTCAACGAGGCGCTGGCGGAGCTTTGGACCTACCTGCGCTGGCTGGACGGCTACATCGTGAAGGCCGAGCCCTGGAAGCTGGCCAAGGAGCCCGTTCACGCCGCCAAGCTGGACGCGGTGCTGGCGAATCTCTACCGGGCCCTGCGGGCCACCGCCCTGCTGGTGGCGCCGGTGATGCCGGAGCTGGCCCAGAACCTCTGGGAAAGCCTGGGTCTGGAAGGCCAGGTGGCCGCCATGACCTATCACGGCTTTGATCCCTTCGCCCCCGCGCCGGGCCCCGTGCGCGACCCCAAACCCCTCTTCAACCGCCTCGACAAGGACGCCGAAATGCAAGCCATGGAAGACGCCGCCGCCCCCGCCGGCCCCGAAGCCCAGCCCGCCGCCCCAGCGCTGGACGTGCCGCCGGTGAAGGAGAACATCGACTACGACACCTTCGCGAAGACCGACCTGCGCGTGGGCGTGATCCTCGAAGCCGAGGAGGTCCCCAAGAGCAAGAAGCTCATCAGGATGAAGGTGGACCTGGGCTTCGAGCAGCGCACCATCCTCGGCGGCATCAAGGAGGCCTACGCCCCCGCGGACCTGGTGGGCAAGCGCGTGGTGGTCGTCGCGAACCTGGCGCCCCGGGCGATGATGGGCATCGAGAGCCACGGCATGCTGCTGGCCGCCAGCGACAACAATTCCAAGCCCTACCTCGTCGCGCCCCCGGACGACGCCCTGCCGGGATTCATCGTCAAGTGAAGGTGCCCGTCTTCAGGTTCGAGGAGGAGATCCTCACGGACGCTCCGATTGAACTCATCGAAGGCAAGCTCGGTGATTGGAACGAGGTGTGTTCAAGGCTTCCACGATTCCGGGCGATTCGTCAGGAAGGCGAGGCGCACTACACCAAAATGAGGCCGTGGCTGGGCGAACGTGACATCCTGCTGCAGCCGTTGGATAAGGATGGCGAGCGCATCCGGCTCCAATGGTTCCTCACACCAATGGCTGGACTCGAAGAGCATGGCGGCATCGAAGCTTGGCCGGAGGAAGGGAAGACCCGGCTTTGGCTCTGGGGTCGTCTGAAAGGATGGCCGTCGCTCCTCACGATCGGTGCCGTGCGATTCGTGTCCGATCAATCACTCGAAAAGTTCGTAGGCACCTTATGAAGTCCACCCTCTGGATGAAGTCCTCCTGCACGACCTGCCGCAACGCGAAGGCCAGGCTCGCGGAGCTGGGCATCGAGGTGCAGGTCCGGGACTACTTCAAGACACCCCTCACTGCCGAC
This sequence comes from Holophagaceae bacterium, assembly GCA_044229575.1. Lineage (GTDB taxonomy): Bacteria > Acidobacteriota > Holophagae > Holophagales > Holophagaceae > JADJVL01. Next base: position 97,155 of record JBGAST010000005.1, read on the forward strand.
GAGCTGCAGCGGCTCCTGCCCGCCGACCCCGCGCCCATGCTGGGGACGAAGAGCCCGAAATACAAGGAACTCGGGCTCAAGGACCGGAATCTCACGAAGGCCGAGGCCATCGAGCTCATGGTCTCGGACAACAATCTGTTGAAGCGGCCCATCCTGGTGCATCCGAAGGGCACGGTCATCGGCTTCGACGCGGCGGCCTATGAGGCTTTGAGGGCCTGAACCGCCTCAGGGACCGGGCTCCGGCACCGCCGGCACCACGGCCCGGGACGGGAAGCGCCGTTTCCGCCATGCCGCCCAGCGCAGGCGGAAGCGGTCCATGTACAGGTACACCACCGGCGTCGTGTACAGGGTGAGCATCTGGCTGAAAAGGAGGCCGCCGACGATGGCGATGCCCAGGGGGCGGCGCAGCTCGGCGCCGGTGCCCATGCCCAGCGCCAGGGGCAGGCCCCCCAGGAGGGCCGCCATGGTGGTCATGGTGATGGGCCGGAAGCGCAGCAGGCAGGCCTGGAAGATGGCCTCCTCGGGGCTCTTCCCCTCGTTGCGCTCCACCTGGATGGCGAAGTCGATCATGAGGATGGCGTTCTTCTTCACGATGCCGATGAGCAGGATGATGCCGATGAAGGCGATGACGCTCAGCTCCACCCGCAGCGCCATCAGCGCCAGCAGGGCGCCGACCCCGGCGGAGGGCAGGCTCGACAGGATCGTGAGGGGGTGGATGAGGCTTTCGTAGAGGACGCCCAGCACGATGTAGACCGCCAGCAGGGCCGCGGCGATGAGCCAGGGCTGGTTCGCGAGGGAGGACCGGAAGGCCTGGGCCGTGCCCATGTAGGTGCCGCGGATGGTGCCCGGCAGGCGGATCTCCGCCTGGGCCTTGTCGATGGCCGCCACCGCGTCCCCCAGGGCCCGCCCCGCCGGGAGGTTGAAGGAGAGGGTCACGGAGGGAAGCTGGCCCTGGTGGTTCACGGAGAGGGCCGTGTTGCTGCGCTTGAAGGAGGCGAAGGCCGCCAGAGGCACGAGCTGGCCCGTCCCGGAGCGCACGTAGATGTTCCGCAGGCCGTCGGGGCTCTGCCAGTACTGGGAATCCACCCCCAGGACCACGTGGTACTGGTTCAGCTGGGTGTAGAGGGTGGAGACGAAGCGCTGCCCGAAGGCGTCGTAGAGGGTGTTGTCGATCTGCTGGGCGCGGATGCCCAGGCGCGAGGCGGTGGCCCGGTCGATGACCAGGGTCGCCTCGAGCCCGCGGTTCTGGAGATCCGTGTTGAGGTCCACGAGCTCCTTCAGCGTGCGCAGCTTCGCCAGCACCTTGGGCGCCCATTCGAACAGTTCGGCGGCGTCGTCCCCCTGCAGGGTGTACTGGAACTGGGAGCTGGCGCCCCGGCCGCCCATCCGCAGATCCTGCACAGGCTGGAGGAAGAGGGTGGCCCCGGGCAGGTGGGCGCTCCTGCCGCGGATGCGGGCGATCACCTGGTCGGCGCTGAGCTTGCGCTGGTCGTTGGGGCGCAGGGACGCGAACATTCGTCCCGAATTGCCCGATCCGATGAACGCGGTCACGTTCTCCACGTCCGGATCCTTCTTCACGATGTCCACGAACTCCGTCATCAGCTTTTCCAGGGCCTGGAAGGAGATGTCCTGGGCCGCCTGGATGGAGCCGTTGATGCGGCCCGTGTCCTGCTGGGGGAAGAAGCCCTTGGGGATGGCGACGTAGAGCAGCACCGTGGCGGCCGCGGTGGCGAAGGTCACCCCGAGGGTCAGGCGCTGGTGGCGCAGCACCCAGGCCAGGCTCGACTCGTACTGGCCCATGATCCACTTGAAGCGCCGCTCGCTCCAGGCGAAGACCCGGCCGTGGACCACGCCGGCGTGGGGCCGCAGGAGGCGGGCGCACATCATGGGCGTGGTGGTCAGCGAGACCACCATGGAAATGAGGATGGCCGCCGAGAGGGTCACGGCGAACTCCCGGAAGAGCCGGCCCACGATGCCCCCCATGAGGAGGATGGGGATGAAGACCGCCACCAGCGAGATGCTGATGGAGACCACGGTGGAGCCGATCTCATTCGCGCCGTGGAGGGCGGCCTCCATGGGCGCCATGCCCGCCTCCAGGTGGCGCGTGATGTTCTCCACCACCACGATGGCGTCGTCCACCACGAAGCCCGTGGCCACGGTGAGGGCCATGAGGGACAGGTTGTCGATGGTGTAGTCCAGCATGTACATGACGCCGAAGGTCCCGATGAGGGAGATCGGGACGGCCACGCTGGGGATCAGGGTCGAGCGCACGCTGCGGAGGAAGACGAAGACCACCAGGATCACCAGGGCGATGGAGACCATGAGGGCGAACTGCACGTCCCGCACCGAGGCGCGGATGGTGCGGGTCGCGTCGATCATCACGTTCAGGTCCATGGTCGGGGGCAGGGCGGCCCGGAGCTCCGGCAGCACCGCCCGCACCCGGTCGCAGGTCTCGATGATGTTGGCGTCGGGCTGGCGGAAGATGGCCACCATGATGGCGGGCGTGCCGTTGGTGAGCCCCGCGCTGCGGACGTTCTCCACGGTCTGGTTCACCCGGGCCACGTCCCCCAGGCGCAGGGCCGCGCCGTTGCGGATGGTGAGGATCAGCTCCCGGTAGTCCGCGGCCTTCATGAGCTGGTCGTTGGCGTCCAGGGACCAGGTGGTGGTGGCGTTGGCGAGGTCGCCCTTGGGCCGGTTGATGTTGGCGATGGTGATGGCGCCCCGGACGTCCTCCAGGCTGAGGCCGTGGGCGTTGAGCACCGTGGGATTGACGTCCACCCGCACCGCCGGCAGGGCGCCGCCCCAGACCCCCACCTGGCCCACGCCGCGGATCTGGGCCAGCTTCTGCTGCAGGACCGAGGAGCCGATGTCGTACATCTGTTCCCGGGGGACGAGCTTGGAGGTGAGGGCCAGGATCAGGATGGGGGAATCCGCCGGGTTCACCTTCCGGTAGGAGGGGTTGCTGGGCAGGTTGCCCGGCAGGTCGCCCCGGGCCGCGTTGATGGCGGCCTGGACGTCCCGGGCGGCGGCGTCGATGTTGCGGCCGAGGTCGAACTGGAGGGTGATGTTCGTCTGGCCCAGGGAACTGGCCGAGGTCATCTCCGTCACGCCGGCGATGCGGCCGAATTGGCGCTCCAGGGGGGTCGCCACGGAGGAGGCCATGGTCTCCGGGCTGGCGCCGGGCAGCCCTGCCTGCACCTGGATGGTGGGGAACTCCACCTGGGGCAGGGGAGCGACCGGCAGGAACTGGTAGGCGATGGCCCCCAGCAGCGCCAGGGCCACCGTGAGCAGGGTGGTGGCCACCGGGCGGCGGATGAAGGGGGCCGAGAGGCTCATCTGGATGCCGGGTCCCCGCGCAGGCGCGCGGCCAGGCGGCTGAAGGCCAGGTAGATCACAGGCGTCGTGTAGAGGGTCAGGATCTGGCTGAAGATGAGGCCGCCCACGATGGCGATGCCCAGGGGCCGCCGCAGCTCGGAGCCCACGCCGGTGCCCAGGGCCAGGGGCACGCCGCCCAGCAGCGCGGCCAGGGTGGTCATGATGATGGGCCGGAAGCGCAGCAGGGCCGCGCGGTAGATGGCCTCGGGGGGCGCCTGGCCCTCCTTGCGCTCGGCGTCCAGGGCGAAGTCGATCATCATGATGGCGTTCTTCTCCACGATGCCGATGAGCAGGATGATGCCGATCAGCGCGATGACGCTGAAGTCCGTGCGGCAGAGCATCAGGGACAGCAGCGCCCCAACCCCCGCGGAAGGCAGGGTGGAGAGGATGGTGATGGGGTGCACGTAGCTTTCATAGAGCACCCCCAGGAGGATGTAGACCGTCAGCACCGCCGCCAGGATGAGCCAGGGCGTGTTGGAAAGGGAGGCGCTGAAAGCCTGGGCCGTGCCCTGGAAGGCGCCCTTGATGCTCGGCGGCAGGTCGATCTCCCGCTTGGCGCGCTCGATGGCCCGCACGGCGTCCCCGAGGGAGGCGTTCTTCGCCAGGTTGAAGGAGAGGGTCACCGCGGGGAACTGGCCCTGGTGGTTGATGGCGAGGGGCGCCGTGCCGGTCTCCAGCCGGGTGAAGGCGCTCAGGGGGACGGGGCCGCCGGTGGGCGAGCGGACGAAGATGTTGGGCAGGTCCTCGGGCCGCTTCTGGACGCCGGGCTGGGCTTCCAGGACCACGTGGTACTGGTTCAGCTGGGTGAACATGGTCGAGACCTGCCGCTGGCCGAAGGCGTCGTAGAGGGCGTCGTCCAGCATCTGGGGCGTGATGCCCAGGCGCGACGCGGTGGTCCGGTCCAGCACCAGTTTCGCCTGCAGCCCCGCGTCCTGGAGGTCGCTGGCCACGTCCCGCAGCTCGGGAAGGGCCTGCAGCTTCGCCACGATGCGGGGGGTCCAGGCGCTCAATTCCTTCGCGTCGGCGTCCTCCAGGCTGTACTGGTACTGCGTGCGGCTGACCCGGTCCTCCACGGTGAGGTCCTGCACGGGCTGCAGGAAGAGCTGGATGCCGCCCACCTGGTCCAGGGCCGGCTTCAGCCGCCGGATGACCTCCCCGGCGCCGAGGCGCCGCTCCTCCAGGGGCTTCAGGTTGATCTGGATGCGGCCGCTGTTGAGGGTGGTGTTGGTGCCGTCGATGCCGATGAAGGAGGTCAGGCTCGCTACCGCCGGGTCCTGGAGGATGGCCCGGCCCAGGGCCTGCTGGCGCTCCGCCATCGCCGGGAAGGAGATGGACTGGGGCGCCTCCGAGATGCCGAGGATCACTCCCGTGTCCTGGACGGGGAAGAAGCCCTTGGGGATGGCGAGGTAGAGCAGGATCGTGGCGGCGAGGGTTGCCACCGCCACCGCCAGGGTGGCCTTCTGGTAGCCGAGGACCCAGGTGAGGGTGCGGGCGTAGAAGTCGAGGACCGCCTGGAACGTGCGCTCCGAGGCCTGGAAGAAGGGGCCCCGCTCGCCGGCCCCATGATGCTTCAGCAGCTTGGCGCACATCATGGGGGTGAGGGTGAGGGAGACCACCGCGGAGACCAGGATGGTCACGCTCAGGGTGACGGCAAATTCCCGGAAGAGGCGCCCCACGATGTCGCCCATGAAGAGCAGCGGGATGAGGACGGCGATCAGTGAGACCGTCAGGGCCAGGATGGTGAAGCCGATCTGCTCGGAGCCCTTCAGCGCGGCCTGGAGGGGGGATTCCCCCTCCTCGATGTAGCGCATGATGTTCTCGATCATCACGATGGCGTCGTCCACGACGAAGCCCGTGGAGATGGTCAGGGCCATGAGGGTGAGGTTGTTGAGGCTGTAGCCCAGCAGGTACATCACCGCGAAGGTGCCCACGATGGAGAGGGGCACGGCGACGCTGGGGATCACCGTGGCCGCCAGGGTGCGGAGGAAGAGGAAGATCACCATCACCACCAGGCCGATGGTGAGCATGAGGGTGAACTCCACGTCCGCCACGGAGGCGCGAATGGTGGTGGTGCGGTCCGTCAGGATGGAGAGGTGCACGGAAGAGGGCAGGGAGGCCTGGAGCTGGGGCAGGAGGGCCTTCACCCGGTCCACCACGGCGATGATGTTGGCGCCGGGCTGCCGCTGGATGTTGAGGATGACCGCCGGTTCCGTGTTCATCCACGCCGCCTGCCGGGCGTTCTCCACGTCGTCCACCACCTCCGCCACGTCCGCCAGGGTGACCGGCGCTCCGTTCCGGTAGGCGATGACCAGGGGCTTGTACTGTTCGCTGGAAAGGAGCTGGTCGTTGGCGCCGATGGCGTAGGCCTGCCGCGGGCCGTCGAAGCTGCCCTTGGCCTGGTTGACGTTGCTCTGGGCCACCGCCGTGCGGACATCCGCCATGGTGAGGCCGTAGGACGCCAGCGCCGACAGGTTGGCCTGGATGCGCACCGCGGGCTTCTGGCCGCCGCTGATGCTGACGAGGCCCACGCCGGGGAGCTGGGCGATCTTCTGGGCCAGGCGCGTATCGGCGAAGTCCTCCACCTTGGAGAGGGGCAGGGACTTCGAGGTCAGGGCCAGGGTGAGGATGGGCGCGTCGGCGGGGTTGGTCTTGCTGTAGATCGGCGGGTTGGGCAGGTCCCTCGGCAGGTAGGAGCCGGCGGCGTTCACCGCCGCCTGCACCTGCTGCTCCGCGACGTCGATGTTGAGGTCCAGCACGAACTGGAGGGTGATGATGGAACTGCCGCCGGAGCTGGTGGAGGCCATGCGGTTGAGGCCCGGCAGCTGGCCGAACTGGCGTTCCAGGGGCGCGGTGATGGCCGACGCCATCACGTCCGGGCTGGCGCCCGGATAGAAGGTCACCACCTGGATGGTGGGGTAGTCCACCTGGGGCAGGGCGGAGACGGGCAGCTGGCGGAAGGCGATGAAGCCCACCAGTAGCAGCCCCGCCATGAGCAGCGAGGTGGCGATGGGCCGCAGGATGAAGGGCCGGGAGGGGTTCACCGGAGGGCCCCCGGCCCCCGGAAGGGCGGCGCGTTCCGCCGGAGCCCATGCCGGTTCATGGCCTGGCCTTGCCTGCCCCGGATTCCGGAGGACCGGTGCTGACCTTGCTCCCGGGGCGGAGCTTCTCCACCCCTTCCACCACCACCTGCTCTCCCGGCGCCAGGCCCTTGCGGATCACCGTCTCGTCCCCTTCGGTGGCGCGGACCTCCACCGGGCGGAGGTCCACGGTCCCCTGGTCCGGGTTGTGGACATAGACGTAGGTGGACTGCGCGTTGTGCTGGATGGCGGCGGTGGGTGCGATGACGGCGCCCTTGAGGGTGTCCACCCGCAGCCGCACGTTGACGAACTGGTTGGGGAAGAGGAGGGCGTCCTCGTTGGGGAAGAGGGCCTTGAGCCGCAGGGTGCCCGTGGCCGGGTCGATCTGGTTGTCCGCCGCCAGGAGGAAGCCTTCAGCGAGCCGGGTCTTGAAGTCGCGGTCGAAGGCCTGGGCCGGGAGCCGGCGGCCCGCGCGCAGGGGGCCGGCGACCTGGGGGATGGCGTCCGCGGGAATGGTGAAGATCACGGTGATGGGCTGGACCTGGGTGATGGTGAGCAGTCCGCTCGGATCCGAGGCCCGGACCATGTTCCCCGCGTCCACCTGGCGCAGGCCGGCCTTCCCCGAAATGGGCGCGGTGATGCGGCTGTAGGCCAGGTTGAGCTTCGCGTTGTCCACCTGCCCCTGGTCGCTGCGGAGGGCGGCCTCGAACTGGTCCACGAGCGCGGCCTGGGAATCGAGCTGCTGCCTCGGCAGGATGCCCTGGTCGAGGAGGGACCGGAAGCGCTGGAGGTCGGCCTTCGCATTCTTCAGGGCGGACTCGTCCTTGGCGCGCTGGCCTTCGGCCTGGGCCAGCTGCACCTGGAAGGGCCGCGGATCGATCTCCACCAGCAGATCGCCCTCGTGGACGTACTGCCCCTCGGTGAAGGCCACCCGGAGAATCTGGCCGTCCACGCGGCTGCGCACCGTCACCGCGTTCTGGGGCGTCACGGTGCCGAGGCCCGACAGGTTCATGGCGAAGTCCCCCCTGCGCGCCGGGGCCAGGACCACGGGGACCGGGCGCGCCGCGCGGGGGTCAGCGCCCGGCGCGGCACCGCTCCGGCAGGCCCGCGCCAGCAGGAGGGAGGCTGCGACCAAGGACGCGGCCAGGAGGAGGTTGCGGACGCGGAAGGGCCCGGGGGGCGGCGTGCCGCCGTTCGTGGATGGGAAGTCCGGTGCTTGCGCGTTCATCGGGAACCCAGTGCTTCGCCTTCGTTCGGGGGGATGGGATGTCGCCCTTCCAGGGACCCGCGGAACGGGAAGGCCCTGGACGTCCGGCCCCAGTCTGCCCGAGGTGGCGGAAATGCAATATTGAAGTCGTCAAGGCGGACCCGTCGTGCGGCCGGCCCGGCGGTCGGAATCGGGTACCCTTTGGGTCTCAACGGCCGAGGCACCTGGATGAAATTCATCAGCTGGAACGTCAACGGATTCAGGGCAGTCCTCAAGAAGGGCTTCATGGAGTGGCTGGAGGTGGCCGATCCCGACATCCTCAACCTCCAGGAGATCCGCTGTGAATGGGACGAGATCGACCTCGAGGTCCGGAAGCAGCTGGAGGCGGGCTACGACATCTGCTGGTTCCCCAGCACCGCCAAGAAGGGCTATGCGGGTTCGGCGACCCTTTCGCGCCGGGGCGACGGATGGCAGCACGCGAAGGGGCTGGGCCTGCCGGAGGTGGACGCGGAGGGCCGCATCATCGTGAGCACGAAGGACGGCCTCACCTTCATCGCCGGCTACTTCCCCAATGCCTCGGCGGGCCTGGTACGCCTGGGCTTCAAGCAGAAGTTCGCGGAGGACCTCGCGAAAATCCTCAAGGCCCGCCACCGGAAGGGGGAGCGGATCATCCTCGCCGGGGACATGAACGTCGCGCCGGAGGAGATCGACCTGGCCCGCCCGAAGGACAACGTGAAGAACCCCGGGTTCACCCCCGAAGAGCGGGCGGGCTTCCAGCTCTATCTCCAGGCCGGCATGCGGGACGTGCTGCGGGAGCGCAACCCTGGCAGGCCCGGCCTCTACAGCTGGTGGACGGCCCGGGGGGGCGCCCGGGAGAAGAACGTCGGGTGGCGGATCGACATCTTCCTGGTGAGCGAGGACCTGGTGGCGCGCGTCGAGGACGCGGCCATCCACGCGGACGTGATGGGCTCGGACCACTGCCCCGTCTCCCTCACCCTGAAGCCCTGAACCGGCCCGCCACGAGCCTGGGATAGGCAAAGGGCGCCTCACGGCGCCCTTTGCCGAAGGATCGATGGCGCGTCAGCGAAGCTCGCGGAGCATCTCCTTCACCTCGGCGGCCTTCGAACCGTTGGGCGCCAACTCCATGTACTTCTTCAGGGCCTCCTTCGAGGCCTTCAGGTTGTTGAGGCCGAATTCCGCGATGCCGAGGAGGTAGTAGGCGTCCGCGTAGTCGGCCTTGGCCTTCAAGGCCTTCAGGGCGCCTTCCTTGGCGCCCCTCATGTTGCCGGCGTTGAGGGCCACGACGCCTTCGTTGTAGCCGATCTCGGGCTGGGGTCCGGCGATTTCGTCGATCATGCCCTGGTACTTGGCCTCCTCGGCCTTGTCCTTGGCCTCCTTCGCCAGCTTGAGCATGGCGTTGATGACCACGATGTCCTTGGGGTTCTTCTCGAGGTGCTTCAGGAGCAGAGGCCTGGCCTCGGACTTCTTGCCGACGTTGAAATAGACCATTCCCAGCAGGCGGTTGGCCTTCTCGAACTTGTCCGCCAGATCCAGCTTGACGGCTTCGTCGCTGGTCTTTTCGAGGGCCTCCTTGAAGCCTTTGTAGGCCTTCTCGGAGGGGGCCAGGGCGGCCGGGTAGTCCTTGCTGGAATAGAACCCCGCGCCGGCGTTGAAGGAGTCGGTGGCGTCGTTCTCAGCCTGGATGCTGGCGTTCTCCGCGGTGGGCGCCGCGGCGACAGTGCTGGACTTGGCCGCTTCCGCGGCGGTCAGGAGCACGATGTTCTTGATCACCACATCCCCGAGGGGCACCTTCACTTTTTCCCGCTGGGTGGAAAATCCGGGCGCCGAAACGGCGATCTCGAATTCCTTGGGCTCCAGGCCGATCTGAAAGAAGGCGCCCTTGGCGTCGGTCTTGAGTTCCTTTTTCCAGGCGACATCGGTCCGGCTGACCAGAACGATGGCGCCGACCACCGGCTTTCCATCGGAGGTGGTCACCGTGCCGGAAAGGCGGCCGGTGGTTTCACCGTGGAGTGCCTGGACGCCCAGGGATAGGACCAGAGCGGGGAGGATCAGACGAACGGAATTTGCCATGGGTGGCCCTTTCCAAAGGTGTACGCCAAGTTTCGCACAATTCATGCCGCGACCCAGGTCACAGGCCCCGATGGAGGGCATCCTCCGCCATTGCACAGTCTTGTGGTAGTCTCACGGCACTTCTCCGGGGTATCCATGGCGCCAGCGGTTCCCGAACCGTCCCTCATCGCCCTGATCCACTTGATCGCGGAACAGGCCCTGATGGCTTTCGGCGTTCCCCATCCGCAGATGGGGCGCGGCGCCCTGCCCAATCCGGAGGCGGGCAGGTTCTACGCGGCCCTGCTCCGGGAGTTGAAAAAAAAGACCGAGGGCAACCGCAGCGCCGAGGAATCCCAGGAACTCGACCAGGTCCTAGAAGGCCTCCGGATGCGGGAACTGGGACTGAAGCCGGCGTTCCACGTCCCCGGGGCTGGATCATGAAGCCATTCTCCGGTCTCCTCGCCTGGACCTGCGCCGCGGGACTCCTATGGGCGCAGGCCCCCGCCCCCAAGCCCCGGACGGCCCCGGAGGTCGTGGAGCCGGCCGTTCCCGCGACGGAGCCGAAATCCCCCACGGTCGCCGCCTCCAGCGCTGAGCTCGCTCCGGCGGTCGCCCTGGCCCACCGGGCGGAGCGGCTGAAGCTGGCGCTCAACTCTGGCGACGAACTTTCGCTGCAAAACGCCATTCTGGACGTGGAAGCGATGCGGCGCGCCTACGGCACCCTCGACGTGATGCCCCTGGTCCAGGGCATGGCGATCTGGGCGGTGGACCAGGGTCGGCAGGGCAAGCGCGAAGTGGCCATCCACACCCTGGACATCCTGGAGCGCTGGGCGGAAGGCCATCCGAGCCTCCTCAGCGCTCGGATCACCCTCAAGCGCCAGGAGGGTCCCCAGGGCTACCTGTCCAGCCTTCCCGACGTCCTCACCCTCAGCCGGCAGCGGCTCATGAACGAGAGCCAGCGCTGGCTGTGGCTGCTCCAGCATCTCGACTGGATGCGGGTGATGGTGGCGGTCATGCTGTGGGGCTGGACGGCCACCCTCGCGCTGCGCTACCGCCACGTCCTCCGGTACCAGTGGGAGGACGGCCTCACCCGCAAAGGGATCAGCCCCCTCATCATCGGCCTCCTGGGCGCCTTCGCACTGGCGCTGCCCGTGGTCCTCAGCCTGGACCCCAGCGTGGCGGCCATCGTCTGGCTGCTCCTGCTCTCGGCCTTCATGACGCCCTGGGAGGTGCGGGCCACGCTCCTGGTCCTGATCCTCCAGTTCATCCATCCGCTGCTGGGCCTCGTGGAACCCCAGGCCGCCCAGCCGACCGTGACGAGCATGGTGGCCCTCCAGTTGCAGCCCCAGGTGCGGAGGATCGACGAGGCCCTCGCCAAGGTCCTGGATCCGCCGGACGCGGAGTTCATGCGGGGCTGGCGGGCCTTCCAGCAGCAGCGCTGGCCGGAGGGGACCGAGGTGTTCCGCGGCCTCCTGGGGCGCCATCCCGATCAGGCCGCGGTGCTCAACAACCTCGGGGTCGGCCTCTACATGAGCGGCGACAAGGAAGGCGCCGGCAAGCGCTTCGACGAGGCCTTCTCCCTGGAGCCCCGCAGCGCCGAGATCCTGCTCAATCAGAGCATCCGCGCCTACGAGCGTCTGGACACGGTGCTGGGCACCGGGAAGCAGGAGGAGGCGCGGCGGGTGGCCGGGGACGCCTTCCACCGCCTCATGAGCGTGAACCAGGCCCGGAAGGAGGCCCGCACCTTCCCCATCCCGCTCCAGGACAATCCCGCGCGCCAGGACGCCCTGCGGCGGCACTTCCAGGGCAAGGAGGCCAACACCTGGGGCAGCGCCATCAAGGAACCCCCCATCCTCTTCGCCATCTTCCTTCCGCTGCTGGGCCTCGGCCTCTTCCTCTACCGCCTGAAGCAGCTCCAGGTGCTGGCCCATCCCTCCCAGTGCGCCCGTTGCGGCGAGCCCTTCCACACCACCGACAGCCCGGACCCCAACGTCTGCCCGAAATGCCACCACCTCTTCGTCCTCAAGGACGGGCTGCACGGGGAATCCCGTCGCCGGAAGCTGGACGAGGTGTCGGAGTTCCAGGCCTGGCAGAAGCGCATCCACCAGGGCCTGAGCGTCGTGCTGCCCGGGTCGGATCGGATCTTCATGGGGGAAACCCAGGAAGGGCTCGGCGAGTTCGCCTTCTTCACCTTCGCCTTAGCCCTGGTCATCAGCGCGGGCCGGACGGTCCGCTATCCGGGGGAGATCCTCGCGGATCCCTCCTCCACCCTCTTCCCCTTCGGAGTGGTGCTGCTGCTCCTGCTCTTCGCGCGGTCGTGGATGAAGCTCATGCCGAGGAGGAACTGACATGGCCCTCGAAGGCAGCCTCCGGGATTTCGACCTCTTCTCCATGTTCAACATGATCAAGATCCAGGGGAAGAGCGGCACCCTGGTGCTCTCCCGCGGCCAGGAGTTCGTGAAGGTCTTCTTCGAGCAGGGCGAGATCGTGGGCTGCGATTCGAACCAGGTCCGGATGGAGGACCGTCTGGGGACCATGCTCGTCCGCCTCGGCCGCCTGACCGGCGAGGAGCTCATGGAAATGGTCCAGCTCCAGCGCCAGACCCTGAAGCGCATGGGGCACCTGCTGCTGGAGAGCGGCAAGGTTTCGCCCCAGGACATCCAGGACGCCCTCTTCAACCAGGCGATGGCCATCATCTACCGCACCTTCCGCTGGGTGGAGGGCGACTACCGCTTCGACTCCATGCTGCCCTCCGAACTGGACCGGGAGCACTTCCCGGCCATCCCCGTGGACACGGTGCTCATGGAGGCGGCCCGCATCCAGGACGAGTGGCCCGAGGTCCAGAAGCGCCTGCCCTCCCTCGACACGCCCATGCAGCTCTCCTCCAAGGGGCAGGGCATCCAGCTGGACATCGACCGGGAGCTCTCCAGCGTCCTGGAAGGGCAGGGCGGCGGCGGCAGCGGGTCCTCGGGCCTCGCCCACGAGCAGGAGACCGTCCTCACCTACTTCCGCGAGTCCCAAAGCATCAACGACGTGCTCCAGATCAGCCGCTACGAGGAGCTGGACACCTGCAAATACATCGCGGACCTCTACGAGCGGGGCCTGCTGGAGATCGCCGCCCGGGAGGTTCCCAAGCCCGTGCGCCCCTGGACCGACGCCTCGGCCCAGCGTCCCGCCGCCGCCAAGGCCGAACCCACGGGGCCCTGGCCCTATTTCTGGCCCATGACGGCCGCCTTCCTTCTGTTGCCCCTGCTGATCGGCTACGTTCCCCGGCACCGGGGCTCCATCAACGCGGGCCTGGCGAGCTTCGAGCCCGCGGACGTGCGCATCGTCACCGACCGGGCCACGGCCCTCCAGCAGGCCTGGGCCTTCCGCCTCGCGGATCCCAAGAACGGCGGCGCCGACCTGGCGCGGGCCCTGGGCAAGCCCCTCGAAGCCCACTACAACCCGGTGGAGGACTTCACCAAGACGCCGGATCCCCTCCTGCCGGGCGCCTCGGGCGACGGGGTTCAGGAAGCGAAAGCGCCCCGCTGATGAAAGCCCTGCGCTGATGGTCGAGCACAGCCCCCGGCAGGGTTCCATCGAGGTCATCTGCGGCCCCATGTTCTCCGGCAAGTCGGAGGAGCTCATCCGGCGCGTGAAGCGGGCCACCATCGCGCGCCGGCGCGTGCAGGTCTTCAAGCCGGCCCTGGACGACCGCTACGACGCCTCCGCCGTGGCCAGCCACAGCCTCCAGAAGCACGACGCCGTGCCCGTGGGCACCACCGCCGAGCTGGCGGGCCGCCTGGATCCGCTGGTGGAAGTGGTCGCGGTGGACGAGGTCCAGTTCCTCGACGAACCCATCGTGCAGCTGCTGGAGAAGCTCGCCGACCGCGGGGTCCGCGTCATCGCCGCGGGCCTCGACCAGGATTTCGCGGGGCAGCCCTTCGGGGTCATGCCGGCCCTGCTAGCCAAGGCCGAATACGTCTCCAAGCTCCAGGCCATCTGCATGGTGTGCGGGGCCCCCGCAAGCCGCAGCCAGCGCCTGGTGCGGAGCGGCGGGCAGGTGCTCGTGGGCGCCGCGGAGGCTTACGAGGCCCGCTGCCGGCACTGCCACACGGTGCCGCCCCCGAGCGACCACCAGCTGCTCGGGGAGGGTCTCTGACCCCAAGGCCTGTGCCGCTTTTCCGGCGATGGCCTCGATCAAAGCTTGAATCAACAATGGACTAGAGACAATTCCGTCAATTCATCAGGCACCGTTCCGGCTCCAGCCTAGCCTTGGGGCTCCCCGAAAGGCTAGAATCCATGTCAGCGGGCCGGGCCCGCGCCGCCCGCTGCTGCAGGGCGGGACCAACCCCGGGGGCCGGGAACACGGCACCCGAACGCCCGCGGCTGCAGGGCAAGGAGAACCACATGGCCGGCGCCTACGCCACCTTCAAGCACATGACCGACTACATGGGATTCGAAGGCCTGCTCTCCGACGAGGAGAAGATGGTCCGCGAGGCCGCCCGCGACTTCGTGAACGCGGAAGTGTTGCCCATCATCGAGAAGCACGCCCAGAACCAGACCTTTCCCGCCCACCTGATCCCCATGATGGGCGACCTGGGCTTCTACGGCCCTTCCCTGCCCGAGGAGTACGGCTGCGCGGGCCTCTCCTCGGTGGCCTACGGCCTCCTGATGTACGAGCTGGAGCGCGGCGATTCCGGCCTGCGCAGCTTCGCCTCCGTGCAGGGCTCCCTCGTGATGTGGCCCATCTACGCCTACGGCTCCGAAGCCCAGAAGCGCCACTGGCTGCCCCTCATGGCCAAGGGCGAGAAGATCGGCTGCTTCGGCCTCACCGAGCCCGACTTCGGCTCCAACCCCGGCGGCATGCTCACCAAGGCCGTGAAGGAGCCCGGCGGCAAGTGGCGCATCTGGAGCCTCCGCGCCTCCGTCACCTCGGAGCTCATCCTCGAGGACGTCATCGTGGACGAGGAAAAGAGCCTGCTGCCCAACGTGAAGGGCCTGAAGGGGCCCCTGGGCTGCCTCACCCAGGCCCGCTACGGCATCGCTTGGGGCGCGCTCGGCGCCGCGGACGCCTCCTACCAGTGCGCCCTGGACTACGCCCTCAGCCGCATCCAGTTCGACAAGCCCATCGCCAGCTACCAGCTCCAGCAGGAGAAGCTGGCCTGGATGGTCACCGAGCTCACCAAGGGCCAGTTCCTCGCCCTCCAGCTCGGCCGCCTGAAGGACGCCAAGACCTACACGCCGGCCCAGGTCTCCATGGCGAAGATGAACAACGTGAACGTGGCCCTCGAGATCTGCCGCAAGGCCCGCACCATCCTCGGGGCCAACGGCATCCTCGACGAGTACCCGGTGATGCGCCACATGGCGAACCTGGAGAGCGTGTACACCTACGAGGGGACGCACGACATGCACACGCTGATCATCGGCCAGGAGGTCACCGGCATCCCTGCTTACCGCTGACAAGAGTCAGCGGTGGGCGCCGGGGATGGGATTCCCGCTTATCGGTAGCGCCAGCTACCGATGGGTCCCCGGCAGGGGATACCTGCCTACCGGTAGGCGGATCAGCAGGCACGAAACAGCGGGCCTTCGGGCCCGCCTTTTCGTTGGGTTTCCGCCGGGATCGGGATCCTACTCCCCGCCGAGGCCCATTTCCTTGATCTTCACGTAGAGTGTGCTCCGCGGAATACCGAGGCGCTTGGCGGCGTCCGCCACGCGGCCGCCCTCCTCCTCAAGGACCCGCTTGATGTGGAGCTTCTCCAGCTCCGCGAGGCTGAGGCGGGTGCCGTAGGCCGGGGTGGCTTCAGCGGAACCCGCCCCGAGGCCCATGTCCTCGGGCCAGATCTCCCGGCCCTCGCAGCGGATGGCGGCGCGTTCGAGGGCGTTCCGCAGTTCACGGATGTTGCCGGGCCAACGGTGGGCCTCCATGGCTTCGAGGGAGGCCTGGGCCAGGGCCAGGCCGGGCTTCCCGAGCTCCCGGCCGAGCTCGGCGAGGAGGAGGGCCGAGAGGACGGGGAGGTCCTCCAGCCGTTTCCTCAGGGGCGGTAGGGTGAGGGTGAAGGTGCTGATGCGGAAGTAGAGGTCCTTCCGGAACCGGCCCAGGCGGATGATCTTCTCCAGGTCCTGGTGGGTGGCGGCGATGAGCCGGATGTCCACGGTGTGGTCCTGCACCTCCCCGAGACGCCGGAACCGCTTCTCCTCGATGACCTTCAGGACCTTGGCCTGCACGCCGGCTTCCATGTCGCCGATCTCGTCGAGGAAGAGAGTGCCCCGGTCCGCGAGTTCGATGAGGCCGCGCTTGGGTTGGTCAGCCCCGGTGAAGGCCCCTTTGCGGTGGCCGAACAGCTCCGTTTCCAGGAAGTCCGGATTCAGTCCCGCGCAGTTGAGATCCACGAAGGGCTCGTGGCGGCGGGGGCTGGTGCCGTGCAGCCACCGGGCCAGGACGCCCTTGCCGGTTCCCGTCTCCCCCTGGATGAGCACGGGACCGTGGCCCTGGGCGACCTTGAGGGCTTCCATGCGGAGGGAACGGATGAGGGGACAGACCCCGAGAAAGGGATCCAGGGGTTCCATCCAGGGGCTGTCCGGGAGCAGGGAATCGGAATTCTTGGCCATGTTAGGTCTTTGATGAGTGGGAACCCGATCGGGACGGCTCTGAATACTCTCGCACAGGGTCTGCGGGTCGACACGATCCGATTGCGGTCCCGCGGTGTCGGACCGGGGCGGCCGCGGCCAGGCACCCCGGGACAGCCTGCCCAGGGCGAGACCCTGGCCTCCCGTGCCCCCGGCGCCTCCATCGTCTCCGGCACTCCCGATGGGCTCGAGGGCGAGCCCCGATCTGCGGAGCTGAAGGCCGATGGCGCCCCGGGCCACCTCAGGCCTCCACCGAGGGGCGGGGTGGAGCCGCGAAGATCCTCACGGGAATCCTCCGGGCGCCCGGTCGAAGGCGAGGGCGAGTTCCTCGATGATGCGTCCCAGGTAGGCGGACTTCATCCGGACCCCGTCCCATTCGCCGCGGCGCGCCAACTCCTGCAGTTCCCCCGCCAGCACTGCCGGACCGGCGGCGCCGATCATGGCGCTGGCTCCCTTGATCCGATGGGTGCGGTATTCCACCGCCGCCGGATCCTGGCGCTCGATGTGGCCGGCCAGCTCCTCCAGATCTCGCCGGGTGGTCTGGATGAACTCCGCGATGATGTCCGCGGCCGCGTCGGGGTTGCCGTCGCAGATGTGCATCAGGGCCACCGTGTCCAGCCTGGCGCGGCCGCCCTGCACGCCCGCGGGGTCGGCGTCGGGACCGGCCTGGGCCGCCCGGTGCGGATCCGGGGCCGGCATCCACTGGCGCACCTTCAGGGCGAGGGCGGGAATGCTCATGGGCTTGATGAGGTAGTCGTCCATGCCCACGGAGAGGCAGTGCTCCGCCTCGCCCTTCAGCGCGTTGGCGGTGAGGGCGAGGATCGGGGTGCGCGGCAGGCCGCGCCGGGCCTCCTCCGCCCGGATGGCCTGGGTCAGTTCATACCCGTCCATGCGGGGCATGTGGAGGTCCGTCAGGAGCAGGGCGTGGCGGCCCGCCTTCCACTTCTCGAATCCCTCCTCGCCGTCCACCGCGACCTCCAGGGCGAAGCCGGCCTGGTTCAGCTGATGGGTGAGCACGGTGCGGTTGATGGGGTGGTCCTCCACCAGCAGGATCAGGGTGCCCGTACGAGCCGCCTCCTCGGGGGTGGGCGCGGGGGGATAGCCGCTGGGAGGAAGGGCCGCCACGGTACTTTCATGGGTGAGGATGTCGTTCGGATCCCCCAGGGGGAGATCCACCCGGAAGGTCAAGGTGGTGCCCTCCCCTGGGGCGCTGCCCAGGGCCAGGGTGCCCCCCATCATTTCCGCCAGCTTCCGGGAGATGGCCAGGCCGAGGCCGGTGCCGCCAAAGCGCCGGGAGGTGGTGGCCTCCGCCTGGGAGAAGGCCTGGAAGAGCCGGGCCTGTTCCTCGGCGGGAATCCCGATGCCCGTGTCCCGGACTTCGAACTCCAGGCGGTCCGCCCCCGGAAGCGACTCGACGAGGCGGACCCTCAGGCCCACCGAGCCCCGGTCGGTGAACTTCAGGGCGTTGCTCAGGAAGTTGTTCAGGATCTGGCGGAGCCGCAGGGGATCGGCGACGTGGGCCGCGGCGATCCCGGCATCCACCTCCAGGGTGAATTTCAGGCCCTTGCTGGAGGCGGCCTGGGTGAAGGACTGCCCGATCTCGTCGATGAGGACGCGCAGGGAGAAGGTTTCCGGGGCCAGTTCCAGCTTGCCGGCTTCGATCTTCGAGAAGTCGAGGATGCCCCCGATGATCCGGAGCAGGCTGTGGGCGGAATGGTCCATGATGCTCAGGGCCTTCCGCTGTTCGCCGTCCAGGCGGCTCATCGCGAGGATCTCCAGCATGCCGGTGATCCCAATCAGGGGAGTGCGAACCTCATGGCTCATGGCGGCCAGGAAGGTCGATTTCGCGATGTTGGCGGCCTGGGCCGCGGCTTCGCTCTCCCGCAGCTCCGCCAAGGCCCGGTTCAGCTCCAGGTTGACGGCCTCCAGGCGACGGTTGGCCTCCTGGACCTCCATGGCCCGCACGAAGACCTCCGATTCCATGCGATCCGCCCGGTCCTTCAGCTCGGAGGCAAGCTGGGCCTGCTCCATCCCGCGCTGGGTCAGGCGGACGAAATCGGTCACGTCCTCCACCCGGTGGATGATGTAGGCGACCTCCCCATCCGGCCCGGCCACGGGGGTGTTGACCGGGCTCCAGTAGCGTTCTTCGAAGCCGCCGCCTTCGGCTTCGGGCTTCCGGATGTCGTACTTCTGGATCGCCATGGAATCCGCGCGGCGTTCCCGGAGCACCCGCCGCAGGGAGACCGACAGGTTGCGCGTCCCCGTGGCGGCGGGATCCTCCGGGTTGTCCGGGAAGACCTCGAAGAGTCCCCGGCCGATGATGGCAGCACGCTCCGTCATGGTCGCCCGGAGGTAGGGTTCGCTCACCGCCACGATGGTGAGATCGGGCCTCAGCACGAGGTAGAGGTCCGGCGCCGATTCGAAGAGCCGCTGGAAATCGGGCGGCGCCGGCTCGGACCTGGAGGTGGAGGACGGGAACTGCGATGGGTCCATGGGCTTTGCCCCGGGGGATCCAATCTAGAGGCAATCCCCGAGCCGATCGTCGCCGTCGCGCCGATCCCGGGCTTCCGCGGCTGTTCCTGGCTCCTGGCCTTGCTCCGCGGTGCGGGGCCCAAGCGGCCCGGGCGCCCAGCCTTCCTCGGAAGGGACGGGAGAACCGTGGGTGGCCTTCGGCGGAGGGCGCCTTGCGGAAGGAATGTCCGCCCGACGAACGAGCGAATGGAGTAGTCCCGTTTCTGGACGACATCCAGGATCCAGACAGTCCCAGGGCGCCACGGAAAAGGCCCTCGAAGGGGCCTGGTTTCCGGGCGAGGGCGGGAGCCTCAGCGGATCTCGAGCTTGCGGGCTTCCAGGAGGTTGCCGACCGCCTTCTCCAGGCTGGTGACCGCCTTCGCGTAGGCGATCTGGGCCTGGAGCTCGCTGGAGCGGGCCTGGTCCAACTCGTCCTGGCGCTGCAGCACGAAGAAGTTGGTGCTCATGCCGTTCTCGAACTTCTTCTGTTCGGCCTGGAGGTTCTTCTCCCGGAAGATGCGGGTCTTCTCCGCGGCCCGCACGCCTTTCTCGTTGGCGTCGAGGGTCCGCAGCGCGGTGCGGACTTCCAGCACGATGCCGAGTTCCAGGTCCCGCAGGCCCAGTTCGCTGCTGCGGCGGTTGGCCCGGGCCTGGTTCTCGCTGCCCTTGGCCGACCGGTTCGCGATGGGCATGGCGAAGGTCAGGCTGGCGTTGTAGCCCGGGTACTTCGAGCCGAAGAGGTCGGACTGCACCCCGCTGTAGTTGTCGCGGGAGGAGGAGGCCCCGCTGTAGCCCACGGCCAGGTCCAACTGGGGCTTAAGGCGGTTCCGGGCGGCGGTCTCGAGCACCTGCTTGCTCTCCAGGTCGAGGCGGGCGTTCTTAAGTTCGACCCGGCGCTCCAGGGCCAGCCGTTCCGCCGCGGCCTCGTCCATGTCGAAGGGCTTGATGCCGGGGGCGTCCGTGAGCTCGAGGCCCGAAGGTCGTTCGCTGCTGGGGTAGAGGGCGCGGATCAGGGCGTCCTTGGCGTTCAGCCACTGGGCCTCCGCCGCGATGATCTCCTGTTCCTTGAGGGCCACGGAGGCCTCGGCGGAGGTGACCTCGATGGGCGCGAGGGTGCCCACCTGCACCCGGATCTGGTTCTCCTTGAGCTGTTTCTGGGCGAGGGACAGGGCCTGCTTCTTGTTGTCCAGGTTGCGCTGCGCGTAGACGACATCCCAGTACAGGGATTCGGTGCTCGCCACCAGGTCGATGATGGACTTCTGGAAGGTCAGGTCGGCCTGCTGGGCGCCCTTGCGAGCGACGATGAGGAGGCTCTCCGTCGTGTCCCGGCCGAAGCCCTTGAGCAGGGGCTGGGTGAAGGTGGCGCTGAGGTTCCCGTCGTAGGGGAAGGGCGTGACGCTCGTGGCTGCGGCCTGGGCGGTGTTGTACTCCACGGTCGAACGGCTCGAGAAGTAGTTCGGCTTGTAGTTGACGCTGAGGTTGCCGCCGAAGCCGAAGAGCTTCGAGACGCCGAGGGTGAAGCTCCGCGAGGTCGCGGTGCTTTCCGAGGACTTCAGGAAGCTCGTCTTGTCGAACCGGGACATGTCCTCGGTCCGGCTGAAGCTGAGGCTGCTGGTGAGGTTCCAGTCGAAGCTGCCGGCGTTTACCAGGACGTTGGCCCGGGTGGCCTCCCGCGTCTCCTTGGCCACCTGGACCTGGAGGTTGTTTTCCAGCGACGTCTGGATGGCCTCCTGGAGGCTGATCCGCTTCGGGCCCTCCGGCGCCGGGGAACCGGCCACCAGGCCGTAGCAGACGAGCAGCGAGGGGATCGCGCGGGTGAAAGCCATCGTCACTCCTTTGATTCGAAAAGACCTGTCCTGGGACGGAAGGCCTACGCTGCGCGGCCAGGGACGGTTTAGAAAGGGCCTGCCGTCACCCCCGCAGAATGCCTACCTCGCGCCGTGAGGACAAGGGCAGATTCATCGGCCGTTGAAAAACTCGGCGAGCGGCCCCCACTGACCGGTGGGTTGCGCTC
Organism: Holophagaceae bacterium; assembly: GCA_044229575.1. GTDB lineage: Bacteria > Acidobacteriota > Holophagae > Holophagales > Holophagaceae > JADJVL01. The sequence continues at coordinate 118,021 of JBGAST010000005.1, forward strand.
CGGAGGCTCCGGAAGGGGGGAGGTTCCCGACGGGTTCGGGCTAGTCTGGTCCGGATCCCGAAACCTCCGGAGGTGCCACGATGCGGGTCGGAATCCTCGGTTTCGGCCGCTTCGGAAGCGCCCTCGCCGGCCTCTGCAGCGACCGGGGGCACGGCGTGGCGGCCTTCGACCCGCAGCGGCAGGCGCCGGAAGCCTGGCGGTGCGGAGGTCTCGAAGAGCTCCTGGCCCGGTCGGAACTGCTCGTGCTCGCGACCCCGGTGCCCAGCCTCCGGGAAGTCGTCACGGCCTTCCGGCCCCATCTGCGCGCCGGGCACTGGGTGATGGACGTGGGCAGCGTGAAGGTGCGGCCCACCGAGGTCCTCGACTCGGAATTGGGGGGCGCCGTTCCCTGGGTGGCCACCCACCCGCTCTTCGGGCCCGTCAGCCTGGCCCAGGCGGAGCGGCCCTTGAACGTGGTGGTCTGTCCGAACCCGCGCCATCCCGGCGCCGTCGAGGAGGCTCGGCGCTTCTACCTCGGGCTGGGCTGCGAGGTGGTGGAGCAGGATCCCCACGCCCACGACCGGGCCATGGCCCGGACCCATGCCCTGGCCTTCTTCGTGGCCAAGGGGCTGATGGACGCCGGGGCGGGGGAGGGGGTCGACGCTCCGCCCCCCAGCTTCCAGGCCCTGGCGCGGAGCATCGCCCTGGTCCGGAGCGACGCTGGCCATCTGTTTCGGGCGCTCCAGCTCGAGAATCCCTACGCCCCGGCGGCCAGGCGCCGCCTGCTGGGAGCCCTCCAGTCCGTGGACCGCGCCCTGGAGGAGGAGGCCGAGGGGGCCGGGAACCCCTCCGGCGCGAAGCTCGACATCGCGTCCCCGGCCCTGCCGGCGGAGGATCTGCGGGACACCCGCGATCTCATCGATGCCGTGGACCGGGAACTGCTTGCCCTGCTGGAGCGCCGGGCCCGGCTCGCCCTGCGGGCGGCCCGGTCGAAGGAGCAACTTGGCGTGGGCGTGCGGGATGCCGACCGGGAGGCGCGGGTCCTGGCGGAACGCCGGCGCTGGGCGGAGGAGCGGGGGATCGACCCGCGGGCGGTGGAGGACCTCTTCCAGGTGATCCTGAGCCAGTCCCGGGCCCTGCAGGCTGATATGAACGAGGGGGGACCGCCCGGTCGCTCTGCGACCCCTGCGTCCCCTGGTTCTACTTGAGCAGAGCGCGGGCGATCACGATGCGCTGGATCTCCGTGGTGCCTTCATAGATTGTGGTCACGCGCACGTCGCGGTAGAGCCGCTCCACCACGTATTCCCGGGAGTAGCCGTAGCCGCCGAAGATCTGCACGGCGCGGTCGCAGACCCACACGGCGCTTTCGGTGGCGAAGAGCTTGGCGGTGGCGGCTTCCAGGGTGCAGGGCTGGCCCTCGTTGCGCATGCTGGCGGCCTTGTAGACCAGGAGGCGGGAGGCCTGCACCTTCGCCTCCATCTCCGCCAGGTAGGTCTGGATGGCCTGATGCTCGCCGATGGGCTTGCCGAAGGTGTGGCGGGTCCTGGCGTAGGCGATGGACTCGTCCAGGGCCCGCTGGGCGATGCCCACGGACTGGGCGGCGATGCCGATGCGGCCGCCGTCCAGGCCGTGCAGGGCCACCTTCAGGCCGTCGCCGGTGGCGCCCAGCAGGTCGTCGTCCGCCACGAAGGCGTCCTCGAGGGTGACCATGACGGTCTTCGAGGATCGCAGGCCCATCTTCTCCTCGGGCTTGGCCATGTGGACGCCGGGCTGCTTCGCGTCGAGGACGAAGGCGCTGATGCCCTTCTTGCCCAGTTCGGGATGAGTGATGGCCATGGTGACGAAGTAGCGCCCCACGCCCCCATTGGTGATCCAGGCCTTCGCGCCGTTCAACTTCCATCCGCCGTCCACCTTGGTGGCCTTGCACTTCAGCGCCGCGGCGTCGGAGCCCGCGTCGGGCTCGGTGAGCATGAAGCCCCCCAGCTCCGCGCCGGAGGCCAGGGGCTTCAGGTACTTCTGCTTCTGGGCCTCGGTGCCAAAGACCAGGATCGGCGCGCAGGCCACCGAGTTGTTCACGCTCATGGTCACCGCCACCGAGGCGTCCACCTTGGCGATCTCCTCGAGGGCCAGGATGTAGCTCAGGTAGTCCACCCCGGCGCCGCCGTAGGCCTCGGGCACGGTCATGCCCATGAAGCCCATCTCCCCGAGCTGGCGGATGAGATCGGCGGGGAACTCGGCGGCGTGGTCCCGGGCCATGGCGCCGGGCTCGATCTCGTTCACGGCGAAATCCCGCGCGGCGTCGCGGATGGCCAGCTGGTCTTCGGTGAAGGCGGGGAACATGGGACCTCCCAACCTTCCACCGTAGCAAAGCCTTGAGGAGATGAAAGCCTCAGCTTCCCGAAAGCTCCCGCTGCAGCAGCCTCAGGGCGCCCTTGCTGCCCTCCCACTTCATCAGGCCATGGGCCTCCTCGAAGCCGCACCACTTGTATTCCACATGCTCCTCCGGTGCGAGGTCCACCACCGCGTCCCCCGGCACCTCCATGTGGAAGCAGGTCTCCGTGTTGAAGCGGGGCTCATCGTCGGGAAAGCGCACGATGGCGGGATCGACCCAGAAGGAATGGCGCAAGGGCAGGGGCTTGAGGGTGCCGCGGAGGCCGGTCTCCTCCAGGACCTCCCGATGGGCCGTCTCCTCCGGAAGCTCGCCAGGCTCCATCATCCCGGTGACGCTCTGCCACCAGGCGCCGTGCTCGGGCACCCGCAGCATCATGAGGATCTCCGGGCCGGCGGCGCCCCGGCGCCAGGTGAGCGCGTTCACGCTGCGGCTGGGCTCCCGGGCGGGCGCCGGGGCCAGGGCCAGCACGTCGAGGAGGTGGGCTTCGAGCACGGCCTGGGCGTCGGCGAGGGAGGGCGCCCCCTCCCCCAGCAGGGAGGCCAGGCTGCACACGCCCTTGTCCGTGAAGCCGCAGGGGGTGATCCAGCGGAAGTGGTTGAGGTCGGGGGCCACGTTGAAGGCGAGGCCATGGGTGGTGATCCAGCGGGACAGGTGCAGCCCGATGGCCCCGAGCTTCTCGAGGCCGCGGGGAGTCTCCACCCAGATGCCCGGGGCGCCCTGGAGGCGGCCGGCGGTGACGCCGAAATGGGCGGCGGTGCGGATCATGGCCTCCTCGAGGCCCCGCACCAGCCGGCCCAGGTCCTCCCGGCCGCCCCTCAGGTTGCAGATGGGGTAGGCGACGATCTGGCCGGGGCCGTGGTAGGTGACCTCGCCCCCACGGTCCGTGGCGGCGATCTCGACGCCTTCCTCCGCGCAGAACTCCGGGCTCACGTGGATGTCCGACTCGGCGGCATTGCGGCCCAGGGTGAAGACCGGATTGTGCTCCAGCAGCAGCAGCTGGTCCGCCCGGTCCGGCTCCGCCACCCACCGGGACAGCGCCTTCTGCATCCGCAGCCCGGCGGTGTAGAACACCCGTCCCAGCCGCCGCACCTGGACGGGTCTCGGTTGATCGAAGCCGGCGTTCACCATGGCTCCAGACTAGAGGAGCCGGGGCCATTGCGGGTACCCGGATGGAAGCGTCCGGGGGAACCCGGGCCGCGCGCCCGGGTTCAGCCCGGCTCGGGCGCCTCGAGGTCCAGGTGCTGCTCCACGTCCGGGTTGCCCTTGAGGATGGCCTTGAACACCGGGAGGTTCGCGAGGAACAGGTCGAGGAGGGTTGGATCGAAGTGCCGGCCCCGGCAGGCCTGGAGCTCCTCCACGACCTTGTCCTCGGTCCAGGCGGCCTTGTAGTGACGGGCGTTGGAGAGGGCGTCGAAGACGTCGGCGATGGCGGTGATGCGGGCCTCGACGGGGACCGTTTCGCCGGTGGTGCCCCGGGGATAGCCGGACCCGTCCCACTTCTCGTGGTGGCAGGCGGCGATGCGGGCCGCCATCTGCATGAAGGGCACCTTGGAGTCCTTGAGCATGGCGGCGCCGATGAGGGTGTGCCGCCGCATCACCGTCCATTCGTCCGCGTCCAAGGGGCCGCGCTTCTGGAGCACGGCGTCGGGCACGCCGATCTTGCCGATGTCGTGCATGGGCGCGGCCAGGCGGATGTGCTCCACCCATTCCCCGGGCTTGCCGAGCAGCTGGGCCATCTCCGCGGCGTAGAGGCCGATGCGCTTCACGTGCATGCCGGTCTCCTGGTCCCGGAAGCCCGCGGCGGAGACGAGGCGCAAGGCCACCTCCTCGCGGCTTTCCCGGATCATGAGGGTCTGTTCCAGCACCCGCCGGTAGAGCTCGCCCTCCCGGTCCTTGGCGTCCTTCTCCAGGCGCTGGCGGCGCAGGGCCCCGCGGATCTGCACGAGGATCTCGCGGACCTGGAAGGGCTTGAAGACGTAGCCGTAGGCCCCGTGCTCCAGGCAGTCGGTGATCACCGACATGTCGTTGCGCCCGCTCACCATGACCACCGCGATCTCGGGCATGCGGGGCTGGAGGGCCTTCACGAGGTCGATGCCCCGCTCGCCGGGCATCTCGAGGTCGCAGAGCACCAGGGAGAAGGGTTCCTTCTCGAGGAGGGCGAGGGCCTCCTGGACGCTGCCGGCCTGGCCGCAGACGTAGCCTTCGCGCCCAAGCAAGGTGCAGACCACGTTCCTGAGCAGGGGCTCGTCGTCCACCACGAGGAGGGGGACCTGGGGGCTGCGGGTGGAGCCGGCGGGCGATGCCATCGTCAAGAATCCAGGGGGGCGGAGAGGCAAGGGTAGCCGCTTCCGAGGCGGCGGAGTACAGGGGGACCCCGGCAATGTCAGAATGACCCGAACCCATGACCCTCGATCCCACCACCATCGGCCGCTACCGCGTGCTCGGCGCCCTCGGGGAGGGCGGCATGGGCATGGTCTACCTGGCGGACGACCCGCTGCTGAAGCGCTCCCTGGCCATCAAGGTGGTGCGCAGCGGCGTGGAGAAGGCGGAAGTCCTCGCCCGGTTCCGCCGGGAGGCGGAGATCAGCGCCCGCCTCAGCCATCCCAACCTCATCACCATCTTCGACGTGGGGGAGGAGCCCGGCGTCGGCCCCTTCCTGGCCATGGAGCTCGTGGACGGCGACAGCCTCGCGGAACTCATCCGCACGAAGGCCTTCACCCAACCCGAGGCCTACCCCCGCGCCCTGGGCCTGCTGCTCCAGGCCATGGACGCCCTGGAGACCGTCCATCGGGCGGGGATCGTGCACCGGGACATCAAGCCTGAGAACTTCCTGGTGAGCGCGGAAGGGCGGCTCAAGCTCATGGATTTCGGGATCGCCCGGGGCGAGGGGCTCAAGATCACCACCACTTCGGCCTTCATGGGGACGCCGGGCTACGCGGCCCCGGAGCTGCTGACCGGCGGCGAGCCCAGCGAAAGCTCGGACCGCTGGGCCCTGGCCCTCATCGCCTTCGAGATGCTCACCGGTCGTAGCCCCTTCGACGGCGACAGCGTGGGGGCGGTGCTCTACAAGATCGTGCATTCGGAACCCTACCTGCCGGAGGAGCTGGACCCGGTGCTCAAGCGGGTCTTCCAGCGGGCCTTCCACAAGGATCCCGCCCTGCGCCATCCGGACCTGCGGGCCTTCATGGACGAGCTGGTGCGGGCCCTTCCGATCCCCGAAGCCACCCGCCAGGGCCTGCGGATGCACCTGGACGCCCCCACCGCGGGGGCGCCCCGCACCACCCTGGGGCGCAGCACCTCCGAGCTCCAGACCGTGGCCCTCCGCCGGCGGCGGGGTTTCTGGGCCGGCTTCGCCATCCTGGGTCTCGCCGGGGCCGGGCTGGCCGCCTGGCTGGTCCTTCCCGGGGGCGAGCCGAAGCGGTTCGTGCAGGTCCTCTCCAATCCTCCCGGGGCAGCCATCACCCTGGACCGGGTGAAGGTCGGGGTCACGCCCCTCGAAGCCCTGGACGTCACCGGCAAGGCCGGCCTCCTCACGGCGGAGCTGGAGGGCTACGCCCCCTTCGTGCACAAGCTCCAGCCCGATGAGAAGGCGGTGCGCTTCAACCTCGCCCTCGGCCCCTACGCCCTGGCGGTGAACACGGATCCGCCCGGGGCCTCGGCGACCCTGGACGGCGTGTTCGCCGGTTCGACGCCCCTGCCGCGGCTGCAGGTCCCCAGCGAGGGTAGCCATACGCTGAAGCTCACTCGTCCGGGCTACCTCCCCTGGACCGCGATCCTGGAGCGTGGGAAGCCCCTTCCGGATCCCATTCCCCTCCAGAAGGCGCCAAACCGGCCCGCGATGCCCGTCCGCGCCCCGGCCCCCCTGCCGCCGCCCGCGGAAGCGCCGGCGCCGGAAATCACCGAGCCCGGGGCCCCCAAACCCAAGGAGGATGGGAAGGTGAAGCGCTTCTTCCGGAACCTGTTCGGGAAGAAGGAGCAGAAGGGATCCTGATGGCCACCCACACCAGCCAGATCGGCCGCTACCGGATGGTGGGCACCCTGGGGCAGGGGGCCATGGGCCGGGTCTACCTCGCGGAGGACCCCTTCCTGGGCACCCGGGTGGCGGTGAAGCTCATCAAGCGGGACAGCATGCGGGAGAACGAGGTGATCCTCATGCGCTTCCGCCGGGAAGCGGCCCTGGGCGCGCGGATCCGCCATCCCAACATCGTGGGCATCTACGACGTGGGCCTCGATCCGGACCACGGCCCCTACATGGTGATGGAGTACGTGAACGGCTACGAGCTCCTGCAGCACATGGCCCGGGTCCAGACCACCACCGCCGAGCGCCTGGACTGGATCCGCCAGATCGCCGGCGCCCTTCAGAGCGCCCACGCCGCCGGCATCATCCACCGGGACGTGAAGCCAGGGAACATCCTGGTCAGCAGCGACGGCCAGGCGAAGCTGATCGACTGGGGCGTCGCGCGGGTGGACGGCAACGCCCCCGACAAGGACGCCCCGGGGCGACTGGAGAAGGGCAGCGGCGGCGAACTGGCCACCCCCGTCCCCGGTTCTTCCTCGGAGGAGTTCGAACCCGTCAGCGCCGAGCCAGCGGAGGGCAGCGTCTCCGTCACCATCACCCAGATGGGGACCCTCATCGGGACCCCCGCCTATACCGCGCCCGAGCTGCTGACCAACAAGGCCGGCTACTCCCCCGCCACGGACCTCTGGGCCCTTTCGGTGACCGCCTTCCAGGTGCTCTTCGGCCACATGCCCTTCCAGGGGGCCAGCATCGCCACCACCCTGGAAGCCATCGCCTACCGGCCCCTGGAATGGCTGATGGAGACTGACGAGGGGGTTCAGCGGGCCTTCACCAAGGCGCTGGCGAAAGCGCCGGAGGACCGCTACCCGGACCTGCAGGCCTTCATCTCCGCGCTCTACCTGGCCCACGGCCTGCCGGACACGCCCATTCCCGGGCCCTTCACCCAGGCCGCCACCGTCCAGACGGACTCGCCGAGCCCCCGGAGCGCCGGACCCCGCCTCGGCCACGGCGCCGCCCGCCGCCTCGTGCTGGTGGGGGCAGGTCTGGTGGTCCTGGCGCTGGGGACCTGGCTGGCGGTCCGAAGCCCGGTGGAGTGGCGGGACCTGACCATCCACACCCAGCCTGAAGGCGCGACGGTCTACCTCAACGATGGCCTGCTGGGCAAGACGCCCCTGGACAACCTGAGGGTGGAGGACCGGGGGGGGCACCTCAAGATCGCGAAGAAGCACTACCTGACCTACGAGCGCCGGCTCAAGCCCAGCGAGGAGTTCGTCAGCGTGGCCCTCCAGATCGCCCCCTACAAGGTGCACGTGGAAACCGATCCGCCGGAGGCGGAACTCTTCCTGGACGGCCAGCCCCTCGGCACCAGCCCCCGGCTGGACATCCGGATCGCCGCGCCGGGGACCCACCTCCTGGAGATCCGCCTGCCGGGCTTCCAGACCGAGAAGATCCGCCTGGACCCGGCCAAGCCCCTCCCCAGACCCATCGTTCTGAAACCCGCCTGAGGATCCGAGCTCAGGATCCTTGAATTTCCCCTTCCTGGGTCCATGATGGAGCTCCCACGCTCGGACCCCATGGAAGAATCCGCCCCCAGCCCCGTCCCGCTTCTCCGATCCGACCAGCTCCCCCTGCGCAGCGTGCTGGTGGTCGATGACGACCGGATCATGCGCCGGACCCTCGAGCTCCAGCTGGCGCCCCTGGGCTGCCGGATGGTCATGGCCAGCAGCGGCCAGGAGGCCCTGGACTTGATCAAGGCGGAGAAGCCGGACCTGATCCTCCTAGACATCGTCATGCCCGGCCTGGACGGCTTCGAGGTCTGCCGGATCCTGAAACAGGACCTGGAGACCCAGCACATCCCCATCCTCCACCTCACCAGCCTGGGCCGGGATGCCAAGGACCGCAGCTTCGCCAGCGGCGCGGACGACTTCATCGCCAAGCCGCCCCACTTCGTGGAGCTCCGGGCGCGCATCCGCAGCCACCTGCTCATCCGCAGCCTGATGGAGGAGCGGGCCCAGGCCCAGTCCATCCACCTTGCCTGGGAGGAGGGCCGGCGGGCCCGCATCCTCGTGGTGGAGCCCCAGGACACCCTTCGGGAGCACATGATCGACGAGCTCCGGTTGTCGGGCCACGAAGCCGTCGGCGCCGCGAGCATCGAGGCCTCCCTGCCGCTCCTCAGCACCGGCGTGCCGGACCTGCTGGTGCTGGGCCAGGAGCAGCCGGACGGCCACGGCCACGTCTTCGCCAGCCACCTCCGCAACTTCATCCGGACCTCGGACCTCCCCGTCCTACTGGTCTGCTCCCGGAAGACCCTGCGGGAGGAGATCACCCACGTGGACGTGGGGCCCACGGACTACCTCACCAAGCCCTTCCAGCCCGAGGAGCTCCGGGTGCGGGTGGAGGTCCTGCTCCGCCAGGGCGGCCTCGCCCGGGGCCTGGACGCGGCGCGCTCCCCCGCGGGCCGGCATATGCTGCACGATCCCTTCACCGGGGCCTTCACCCTGTCCTTCCTCGAGGCCCACCTGAACCTCCTGGGGGCCAGCCAGGCCCACAAGGACCTGAAGATGGGCCTCGTGGCCGCCCGCTTCCACCTCCCGAAGGACGGCTGGGAGGCGGAACGCAAGAGCCTGCACCGGGCCGCCGAAGTGCTCCGCGCCGGCCTCCGCCCCGGGGAAGCTCTCTGCCGCGTGGCGGAGCACACCTTCGTCGTCACCATGCCCGGGCACGACGCCGCGGCCCTCGAGGCGCGGATGGCCCACTTCGCCTCCGCCGGCTTCCATGGGGTGCTGGAAAGCCTGGTGCCCGGGGAGGAAGGCGTGCCGAGCCTCATGCGGAAGCTCGCGACCCTGCTCCAGAAGGCCCAGGCGGGCACGGGCCAGAAGGTTTCCTGAGGGCTAGGCCGTGGCCGGCACAAGCGGCCGTAGCAGACCGTCCAGGAATGCACTGGCCGCTCTGCAACG
>JBGAST010000060.1:0-18888 GCA_044229575.1 Holophagaceae bacterium
GTGGGGGCGGTGGGGCGGGGGCGGAAAGCCCGGGTTTCGAGACTCCGGTGTCCTCGAGGAGAGAAGAGAAGGTGGGCAGGTCCGAAAGGGTGAGGGCCTGGGCGGGTGTGGCGCCCGGGGCCGAGGGGACCGGGGGGGGCGGCGGCGGCGCGGGGGCGATGGCAGAAGGTGGGGCCGCCAGGGGAACGGGCTCCGGGGCCGGGGCCGGGGCCGGCCGGGCTGGGCTCTCCTTGGGGGCGGAAGTGTCGCCGAGGACATTGGTCTTGATGTGCTGGAGGCTCAGCTTGGTGATGCCCCGGAGGGTCTCGAAGACGCCGGTCCCGTCCTGGGCGCAGGCCTGAAAGCTGGGCAGCGCCGCGGGGTTGAGATCCTTCTCCAGTTGGTCCACGGGCGCCACGTTCTTGAGGTCCCGCTTGTTCCACTGGAAGACCATGGGGATGTCGCCGAGCTTCAGGCCCAGCTCCCGCAGGTTCTCCTCCAGGTTCTGCAGGCTCTCCTTGCTGGCGTCCAGCATGGGGATCTGGGAGTCCACCACGAAGACGATGCCGTCCACACCCTTCAGCACCAGCTTGCGGGTGCTGTTGTAGAAGACCTGGCCGGGCACCGTGTAGAGCTGCAGCTTGGTCTTGAAGCCGCCCACCATGCCCACGTCCATGGGCAGCAGGTCGAAGAAGAGGGTGCGGTCCGTCTCGGTGTTGAGGCTCACCATCTCGCCACGGGCCTTGGTGCTCGTCTTGCCGTAGATGGTGTTGAGGTTGGTGGTCTTCCCGCAGAGGCCGGGCCCGTAATAGACGATCTTGGCCGTCATCTGCCGGGTGGCGTGGTTGAAGAAGACCATTCCGAATCCTCAAGCGCTGGAGTGTCAGGAGTGTATCGGAGAGGCATCGGGAAACCAAATCAAGGTTTGGAGGGCTCCTGCGGCCCTGCGCAGGGCGGAATCCGGCCTTGGCCATGGCATGATCGGCGGCATGGCGACCAAGCAGATCGCGGTGATCCCCGGGGATGGCGTGGGCCCGGAAGTGGTGGCGGAAGCCCTTCCCATCCTCGACTGGGCCCGGGGCCGGGGGCGGGAGCTCCGGTGGGACCGCTTCCCCTGGGGGGCCGACCACTTCCTCGACACCGGGGAGGCCCTGCCGGAAGCGGCCTTCCTCGCCCTCCGGGACGGCACGGATGGCATCCTCTTCGGCGCGGTGGGGGATCCGCGCCTCCCCGATGGGCGCCACGCCGAGGCCATCCTCCTCCGCCTTCGCCAGGGACTGGAACTCGCGGTGAACCTGCGCCCCTGCCATCCGATCACCGACCGACTCGTGCCCCTCCGCGACCTGTCCGCCGCGGCCGTGGCCATCGACGTCTACCGGGAGAACACGGAGGGCCCCTACTGCTTGCAGGGCAGCACCTCGGAGGACCGGTCGGTGGACCTGGCCGTCCACACCCGCCCCGCGGTGGAGCGCCTCCTGCGGGCCGCCTTCCAGGGCGCCCGTTCGCGGGGCGCGGGGCTCTGCCTCGCCCACAAGGCCAACGTGCTGAAGCACGGCCACGGCCTCTGGATGCGGTGCTTCCAGGAGCTGCGGGAGGTCTTCCCGGAGGTGCCGGCCCGGACGATGCACGCGGATGCCCTCCTCTGCGCCCTCGCGCAGGATCCCCGCCCCTTCGGCGTCATCGCCGCGGACAATCTCTTCGGTGACCTGGTGAGCGATCTGCTGGCGGCCTTCCAGGGGGGCATGGGGATGGCGCCGAGCCTGAGCTGGGCGCCCCACCGGCCCTACCGCTGCGAAGCCCTCGCGGAGCCGGTGCACGGTTCGGCGCCGGATCTCCAGGGCCTCGGCGTCGCCAACCCGGCGGGCGTGATCCTCAGCCTCGCCCTCCTCTTCCGGCACTTCGGCTGGCTCGAGGAGGCGGCGGCCGTGGAGGACTCCGTGGCCTCCGCCATCCGCGGCGGAGCCGCCACGCAGGACCTGGGTGGATCCCTCGACACCCGCGCCATGGGCTCCGCCCTGCGAGCCCGCCTGGCCTGAAGAAGGACTTGGCCGGGCTGGAGGCAGGACCTCAGCAGCTGCGCATGACCCCGATGAGCAGTCCCTGCACCTGGATGCGCTCGGGGGAGTAGCAGGTCGGGCTGAGCTCGGGATTGTGGGGAATGAGCCAGACCCCCTTCCCGTCCCGGCGGTACTCCTTGAGGGTGGCCTCCTCCCCGTCGATGAGGGCGGCCACCCGGTCCCCGTTCCGGTACTCGGAACGCTTCTGGAGCACCACCAGATCCCCGTCGAGGATCGCGTCCTCCACCATGGATTCGCCCCGGACCCGCAGCACGAAGCACTCGTCCCGCTCCCGGTGGATGGCCAGGGGCACTTCCAAGGGGATGGCCCTCTCCTCGGGGATGAGGGGCGCGCCGGCGGCGATGTCGCCGCAGAAGGGCAGCATGCGGGCGATGTTGCGTGCCTCTGGCCGACGGGCGTGCGCCTCTTCCCGGCCCTCCCCCTGATCCGGGTCCTCGCTGCCTATGGCGCCGCGGAGGACCAGATTGTTCCCCTTGCCGTGGCTGCGCTCCAGGAAGCCCTTGTCCATGAGGTGCTGCACATGCTTGTGGATGGTGCTCACCGCGCTGGAGCCCACGCCCTTGGCGATCTCCGTCAGCGTGGGGCTGCGGCCTTCGGCCCGCGCGTAGTCCTCGATGAACTGCAGGACCGCCTGCTGCCGCTTCGTGAGGTTGGCTGATTTCATGGACTTCAAAGTAGGTGCCGGAGAAGGGCGGGTCAATGCCTTTTTTTCGCTTTTTTTATGGAGGCTCGCCACCCCCTGACGAATTCTCCGCTGACCGCAGGCGCGGCCTGCCTTTATACTGGTCCTCCTGTCTTGCGAGCGCCCAAGGCCGCGGAACCACGGAGTTCCGGTGCCGCCTGGGCCGTTTTTGAAAAGGGAAAGGAGCCCGAATGTCCAGCAGCGCTGCAGCCTCCGGAAAGGCTGAGGAGACGAAAACCCTGGTGAACGACTTCTCCGTCGAGATCGCCACGGTGAACGGCTCCGGTTCCCAGACCGCCAACAGCGTCCTCATGCGCACCATTTTCCAGATGGGCGTGCCCGTGAGCGGCAAGAACCTCTTCCCCAGCAACATCGCCGGCCTGCCGACCTGGTTCCAGATCCGCGCGAACGCCAAGGGCTACGTGGCGCGCAAGCACGACATCGACCTGATGATCTGCATGAACCCGGAGACCGCGAAGGAGGACGTCGCCAAGCTCCCGGCTGGCGCCCTGGTCATCTACGACGAGCCCCTGAAGCTCAACGAACTGCGCTCGGACCTCGTCTTCTACCCCGTGCCCTTCCAGAAGCTCGTCACCGCCAGCTGCCCGGAGCCCAAGCTCCACAAGCTCGTGAAGAACATGATCTACGTCGGCGTCGCGGGCCAGAGCCTGGGCCTCGACATGGAGGAGGTCAAGAAGGCCATCTCCAAGCAGCTGAACGGCAAGACCAAGGCCATCGAGATCAACCAGGCCGCGGTGCAGGCGGGCTTCGAGTGGTCCGCGGAGAACATGCCGGCCCAGACGCGCCTGAAGATCGTCCGCGACGACAAGACCGGCGGCCAGATCATCATCGACGGCAACGCCGCCTGCGCCCTGGGGGCCATGTTCGCCGGCGTGCAGGTGCTGGCCTGGTACCCCATCACCCCCGCCAGCAGCCTCTCCGAAAGCCTCATCGACTATGCGGACGAGTACCGGAAGGATCCCGCCACCGGCAAGAGCACCTTCGCCCACGTGCAGATGGAGGACGAGCTGGCCTCCGCCGGCGCCGTGCTGGGCGCGGGCTGGGCGGGCGCCCGGTCCATGACCACCACCTCGGGCCCCGGCATCTCGCTCATGAGCGAGATGATCGGCCTGGGCTACTTCACCGAGATCCCCGGCGTCTTCTTCAACGTGGCCCGCACGGGCCCCAGCACCGGCCTGCCCACCCGCACCATGCAGGGCGACATCGAGATCTGCGCGAAGTGCAGCCACGGCGACACGCTGCACATCAACCTCTATCCCGGAAACATGCAGGAGTGCTTCGACTTCTCCTACCAGTCCTTCGACCTGGCGGAGCGCTTCCAGACGCCGATCTTCGTGGTCACCGACCTGGATCTGGGCATGCAGAACTGGGCCAGCCAGCCCTTCAAGTATCCCGAAGGAACCTTCGACCGCGGCAAGGTCCTCGGCCAGAAGGAGCTCGAGGAGATCAAGGACTGGGGCCGCTACAAGGACGTGGACGGGGACGCCATCCCCTACCGCACCTTGCCCGGGACGCCCGGCGGCAAGGGCGCCTACTTCACCCGCGGCTCGGGTCACAATCCCATGGCCCAGTACTCGGAGAAGCCCGAGGACTACAAGCAGCTGGTGGACCGCCTGCGCGCCAAGTACGACACCGCGAAGGCCTGGGTGCCCAAGCCCATCGTGGACGACACCGGCTCCAAGCGGGGCATCTTCGCCTTCGGCTCCAGCGACCCGGCGGTGAAGGAGGCCCGGGACCGGATGCAGGCCGAGGCCAACCGGGACAGCTCCTACCTGCGCCTGCGCGCCCTGCCCTTCACCGCCGAGGTGGACGCCTTCCTCGCCTCCATGGACGTGGTCTACGTGGTGGAGCAGAACCGGGACGGCCAGATGCTGGCCCTCCTGCGGGAGTTCTACCCCCAGTTCGCCATGAAGTTCCGCAGCGTCCTCCACTACAACGGCCAGGCCCTGGACGCGCAGACGATCCTCGACCAGATCGCCGCCTTCGAGAAGTAAGGAGAGAGACCGATGACGACCGCCGCCCCCTCCGCCCCCACCAACAAGCTCGGCATGACCAAGCAGGACTACGTGGGCTCCAAGTCCACCCTCTGCGCCGGCTGTGGGCACGACTCCATCACCGCCCAGCTCATCAACGCCGCCTTCGAGAGCAGCCTCGAGGCCCACATGGTGGGCAAGTACTCGGGCATCGGCTGCTCCTCCAAGACGCCGGCCTACTTCTTCAACCAGGCCTGGGGCTTCAACAGCGTCCACGGCCGCATGCCCGCGGTGGCCACCGGCGCCTCCCTGGCCAACCGCAAGCTGGTGAACATCGGCGTCTCCGGCGACGGCGACTCCATGAGCATCGGCATCGGCCAGCTGGTGCACATGATCCGGCGCAACGTGCCGATCATCTACATCATCGAGGACAACGGCGTGTACGGCCTCACCAAGGGCCAGTTCTCCGCCACCGCCGACCTCGGTTCGGTCCTCAAGCACGGCTCGGTCAACGAGCTGCCTCCCATCGACCCTTGCACCCTGGCCATCGAGCTCGGCTGCGGCTTCGTGGCGCGCTCCTTCTCCGGCGACCCCAAGCAGTTGAACGCCATCCTGAAGGCCGCCATGGCCTTCAACGGCACCTGCATCATCGACGTCATCAGCCCCTGCGTGACCTTCAACAACCACGACAGCTCCACCAAGAGCTACAAGAACGCCAAGGACCACGACTTCCCGCTCCACGAGCTGGGCTTCGTGCAGTACAGCGAGCTGGAGAGCGTGGAGATCCCCGCCGGCGAGGCCAAGGTCGTCACCTTCCCCGACGGCTCCAAGGTCACCTTCCGTTCCATGAAGGAGGACCACGATCCCACGGACCGCTTCGGCACCCTCAAGCTCCTCCACGAGGGCATCGAGAAGGGCGAGTTCCTCACGGGCCTGCTCTACGTGAACACCGCGAAGCCCACCATCCACGACACCACCCACATCGTGGACACCCCCCTTGTGCAGCTCGGCCAGGCCGCCCTCAAGCCGGGCCCCGAAGCCCTGGCGGCGTGCATGGAGGCCCTGACCTGATCCGGGCTGGAACATCGCGAAAAGGCCACTCTCCGGAGTGGCCTTTTCGTGAGCCCGCGTTCAGAGTTCCGGCAGGTAGGCCTCGTGGGTCAGGTCCCCGGGCTCCTCTCCCGAGAAGCGTTCCCGGATCTCGCGGATCCGGTCCCACTGGGATAGGAGGGAAGCCACGCAGGCGGCGTCGAAGTGGGTGCCCGCGCGGTCCCGCATGAAGTCCAGAACCCGTTCTTTGGTCCAGGCGGGCTTGTAGGGGCGGGCGGACAGCAGCCCGTCATAGACGTCGGCGACGGTGACGATGCGGGCCTCCAGGGGGATCTGCCCCCCGTAGAGCCCCCGCGGATATCCCCCGCCGTCCACCCGCTCATGGTGGCAGTGGACGATGTTACGGAGGATCGCGAGCTGGGGCAGCTGCTCCACCCCGAACTCACGCGCCAGGCTGTCCACCAGCTCCAGGCCCTTCGCCACGTGGGTCCGCATGACCTCCAGCTCCTCCGGCGCCAGGGGTCCCTCCTTGAGCAGGATGTGGTCGGGGATGCCGATCTTGCCGATGTCGTGGAGGGGCGTGAAGAGGCCGAGGAACTCGATCCACTCGTCCGTCAGGCCGAACTCCCAGGCCAGCCCCGTGGCGATGGCCTTGGCGTAGCGCGATACCCGTGAGATGTGGGCGCCGGTCTCCCGGTCCCGGATCTGGCCCATGTGGCCGGCCATGCGGACGGCCGAGCGCAGGACCCGCGCGGTGGCCAGGGACCCGAGGACCATGAGGGTGGCGAGGTTGCCGTAGACCTCCAGGCGCCGCACGACGGCGGGCCCGAAGTAGTTCCGCTCCACCGCGTCGTAGAACAGGAAGCCCCGGAGGGCGCCGGCCTCGTAGAAGGGCACCGTCATGCTGGAGAGGTATCCTTTCTCGAGCAGACGCTGGCTGTGGACGCTGCCCGTCCAGATCTGCTGGGCCAGATCGTCGAGGATCCGGATGCCGCCGCGCGCCGCCAGCTCCTTCAGCGAGGTGACGTCGTCAAGCCGCGCATCGTAGAACGCCAGGGGGCTGCCCCCCAGGGTGCTCTGGGCGAACGTCCGCAGGAGGTCCGTTTCGGGATCGTAGAGGGCGATGGCCATCCGGGCGACGCCGGGATGCTCTTCCCGGAGGGCGCCGTGGAGCGCCTCGATCTGCTGTCCGATCCGGGAACCGGTGGAGGTCAGGAATCCCATGGCACCCTCCGCGATGCTTCCCCAGGGTAGTCCCCGGCGTGCCGGCCGGCCTGTGACCGTTGCACGGATTGGGACGGCCCGGGCCGCCGGAGGACGGAGGGAGGGGCCGCTATCCTGGAAGCCCTTCCGGAGTGCCCATGCCCCTGCGAGACGCGCTGCTGCCCGAGTTCATCCACGAGATGTCCGGCCTACGGAAGGTCCTGGAGCGCATCCCGGAGGACCGCTTCGGGTGGAAGCCCCACGCGAAATCCTTCGATCTCGTCAGTCTGGCCGCCCACCTGGCGAACATGCCCCTCTGGATGAGCATGACCCTGGCCCACGACCGCCTGGACCTGGCGCCGGAAGGCCGGCCCCTGCCCCAGCTCCCCGCGCCCGGGGACCGCGACGCGCTGCTGGCGCGCTTCGATGGCCACGTCGCGGCGGCCCGATCGGACTTAGCCGCCGCGGAGGACGCCGCCCTGGCGGCGCCCTGGACCCTCCTGATGGACGGCCGCCCCCTCTTCACCCTGCCCCGCATGGCCGTGCTGCGGACCCACGTCCTCAGCCACGCCATCCACCACCGCGGCCAGCTCACGGTCTACCTGCGCCTGCTGGACGTGCCCCTGCCCGCCCTCTACGGGCCGACGGCGGATGAGGGGCAGATGGGGTGAGGCCGCGGACGTCCCGGCCTGTGGGCCAGGCCCGGCCGTTCCGTTTTTCCCCCCGCCGCGCTAGACTGTTGGGCCCAGGGCCTGTAGCTCAGCTGGGAGAGCGCCTCGTTCGCAATGAGGAGGTCGTCAGTTCGATCCTGATCAGGTCCACCAAAGGAAGGCGGCGTTCGCGCCGCCTTTTGGATTCTGGGGATGACGACCTCCGAATGACAAGGGAGCCCGGGCCAGGTTGAAGCCGCAGTCGCCTTCGTCCAGGCCGGGGAACGCCTCACGGTCGGATTACAGTTTCTTCGTCAGCAGCTCGCGGATCTCGCCGTCGTTGAACATGCCGTCGGTGCGGAGAGCGTAGGCGCAGTGCATCTCCAGCACGCCGCCCTCGAAGGCGAGGCGCATCTCGGCCTTGCTCCCCACGTTCTTCAGCTTCACGAGCCGGAGTCCCTCCCGCACCGCCTCCTTCCCGAGCTCGTCCATGCAGATGCTGCGCAGGGCCATGTTCAGGCGGTGGCAGGGCAGCTTGTCGATGAAGTTCAGTCCTTCCATGTGTTCCGCGAGGCTCTCCCAGCCCACCGCGTAGGGGATGGCCTTTCCCCAGATCTCCTCGATCTCCTTCACCCGCTCGGGGAAGGTGGTCTCCTGCAGCTCCTTGATCTTGCGCCGTTCATTCAGGCCCCTGGGCGGATCCTCCGGGGAGACCTTGGCACCGGTCGGCGCGGGTCCGGATCCGCTACCCTGTCCCCATGATCGGACGACTGCGCGGGGAACTGATCCAGAAGCTGCCGAACCTGGCCCTCATCGAGTGCGGGGGCGTGGGCTACGCGGCGGCCATCTCGCTGGGCACCTACGGGCGCCTGCCGGAGGTGGGCAGCGAGGCCACCCTGCACGTGGAGACGCTGCTGCGGGAGAACGAGCTCTCCCTCCTGGGCTTCTCCACGCTCCAGGAACGGGACCTCTACCGCATGCTGGTGAAGGTGGACGGCGTGGGTCCCAAGCTGGCCCTGGCGGCCCTGGGGGCGCTGCCGCTGGACGAACTCATCCTCGCCATCCGCGGCCGGGACGTTAAGGCCCTCATCCGCATCCCCGGCGTGGGCAAGAAGACCGCGGAAAAGCTCTGCTTCGAGCTCTCCGAGAAGATGGGCGGGCTCGGCGGCCTCGACGGCCTCGGTGGCGCCGCCTCGCCCGGGGATGCCTGGGAGGCGGACCTCCGCTCCGCCCTCACGAACCTCGGGTTCAAGGAGGAGACGGTGCTCCCGGCCATCCTCGGGCTGCGCGAGTCCCGGCCGCCCCTGCCGGAGGCCATCCGCCTCGCCTTGAAGGCGCTGCAGCGGTGAGCGTCCGCATCCTCGCCACCTCGCCCCTGCCGGGGAGGGCGCTGGAGGAGCTTGGGACGCGCTTCCCCGAGCTGAGGATCGCGGCCTTCCGCTCCCCGGAATGGAACGCGGCCCTGGCCGAGGCGGAGGCCCTGGTCCTGCTGCTCAGCGAGCCGCTGACGCCGGAGGATCTCGCGGGAGCGCCGCGGCTGTCGGTGATCGCCACCTATTCCGTCGGCGTCAACCACCTGCCCCTGAGCGCCTGCGCGGCGCGGGGAATCCGCATCGTGAACACCCCCGGCGTGCTCACGGACGCCACCGCGGACCTGGCCCTCGCCCTCCTGCTCGGCTTGAGCCGGCGCCTCCTGGAAGGGGATGCCCTGGTGCGCTCCGGCGCCTGGAAGGGCTGGGCCCCGGACCAGTTGCTCGGCGCGGGCCTGGCCGGGAAGACCTGCGGCATCCTCGGCGCCGGGGCCATCGGCAGGGCCTTCGCCAAGCGGGTGTGGGCGCTCGGCATGGCGCCGGCCTTCTGGGACCGGGAAGGCCGCGGCGGCGACGTGGACTTCGGCCCCGCCCAGGCTCCGCGCCTCGGCCTGGAGGCCCTGCTCTCCCGCAGCTCGGTGCTGTCCCTCCACTGCCCGCTGAGCCCCGAGACCCGCGGACTGCTGGACCGGGATTCCCTTGAAAAACTCCCCGCCGGCGCGATGATCATCAACACCGCCCGCGGCGGGATCCTCGACGAATCCGCCGCCCTGGACATGTTGTGCGCGGGCCGCCTCGGCGGCGTGGGGCTCGACGTCTACGACGGCGAACCCGCCCTCGATCCCCGCTGGTTCCGCGCGCCCAGGACCCTGCTCCTGCCCCACCTCGGCAGCGCCACCGTGGAGACCCGGAACGCGATGGCGAAGCTGCTCTGCGAAGGAGTGACGGCCATCCTCTCCTCCCGCTGCTAGGCTGGACGTCTTCAAGCGCCCCGAGGCACACCGTGAACAAGACCTGGCTCCGCCTCCTCGATCCGCAGCTCGACGACCTGCTCGCCTCCACCGCCGCGAAGGGACCGGACGCGGACCCGCAGGCCCGCCTCGCGCTGGCCCACGCCCTCAACCTCCGCAGCCGCCACGCTGAGGCCCTGGTGATCCTCGACGGCCTGCTGGCGGAGGACCGCGCCAACGGCGACGCCTGGTTCGAGCGCATCCTCTGCGAGGGCGAGCACGCGGACGAGGAGGATCTGCGGGTGCTGCACGAGCAGGTCGAGGCGGTGCGCGACGAGAACCCGGAAGTGGCCAGCCACCGCCGCAACCTCGGCTACCTGCGCCTCATCCAGCACCGCCCCGACGATGCGGAGCGCGCCCTCGACCAGGCCCTAGACCGCGACAGCAAGGACGCGAAGACCCTGGAGCTCTGCGGGCTCCTCGCCCTTCAGCGGGATGAGCCCCAGGAGGCGAAGGGGCTCCTGCTCAAGGCCCTCTCCCTCGCGCCGAAAGACCCCTCCACGCTCCGGCTGCTGGGCCTCACCCTCGCGCAGCTCGGCGATGGCGCCGGCGCGGAGGTCCAGTTCGCCGCCGCCCTCCAGATCGAACCCAACTACTTCTGGGGCTGGCACAGCCTGGGCGAGCTGCTCCTCGGCCGAGGCCAGGCGGAGGCCGGCCTCCGCTGCATCCACCGGGCCCGGGCGATCCACATGATGGAGCCCTCGAGCTACTTCCTTCTGGCGGAACTGCTGGGCGAGCAGGGCCACAGCGAAGTGGCCATGTCCGAACTGCACCAGCTGCTGCTGCTGGCCCCCAAGGCCAGCATCCTCGCCGAGGCCCAGTCCCTGCTCGGCGAATTCTGCCGCGACAAGGGCGACCGGGAGTGCGCCCAGTCCTACTTCTCCCTCGCCGCGGAGACGGATCCCGAATCCGCAAACCCCTGGGTGGCCCTGGGCGACATGGCCCGGGAGGACCAGAACTGGGAGGCCGCCACGCACTGCTACCAGGAGGCCCTGGTGCGGGAGCCCGAGGCCGCCGACGTCCTCGTCCAGCTCGGCTACGCGCAGCTCGAACTCGGCCACGGCGAGAAGGCCGAGCTGAACTTCCTTTCCGCTCTCGAATCCGATCCCGCCGAGTACAGCGCCTACCTGGGCCTCTCGGAGTGCTACCGCCTGGGCGCGCGTCCCGAGGACCAGGCCAGCATGGTGGACCAGGCGATGACCCTGGCCCCGGACGACGCCGACGTCTGGAACGCCCAGGGCGTGTCCCTGGAGGGCAAGGGGCGGCTCCTGGAGGCCACCGCCGCCTACGAGAAGGCCCTGGAACTCCATCCCGAGCACCGGAAGGCCGCGAACAACCTCGGCTTCCTGCTGGAGAAGCGCATGCAGCAAGGCGAGGAGGAGCTCAAGCCGCGGGCGGTGGATGCCTGGAAGCGCCGCTTCTTCCTCTGCCTCATGGAAGGGCAGAGCACACGCATGGCGCGGGAGCACCTTCAGAAGCTGGGCGTCACCGAAGACGAGATGCGGGCCTGGTCCAGCGTCTGATTCCTGTCACGCTGATCACTAATTCGTTACGGCAGCCTGTGGAAAACCCTGCGGATTGACGGGGGCGCAACCTCCTAAATGGCCATCATTCAGTGATTTCGATTCGGAGCCGGGGATCAGAATCACATATGTATAGATTGATATTATTAGACTTAGTATTAAGTCCAGAAAAACTCTTCCTGCCTGCCCGCCGACCGGGGTTTTCCACAGGTTTCGACGATCTTTCGGGTTGACAAGGAGGTGACGGCCCTGTGACGCCGCACCCTCCGCGCCGGCCTCCCGGGGACCTAAGCAGGCCGGCCCGGAATCCCCGCTAACGCAGCATCGGCGCGGCTTTGCAAGCGGTCGGGCCCCGCCGCGAGCCGGCGTGCGCGATCGGATATCGCTTTTCTGGAGGCTTCACTCCGATCTCATTGTTTTTCCCGGGGCTGGCCGCGGTCAGACCAGGGCTTCGGCTTCCCGCAGCTGCACGCTGACGAGCCGGGAGACGCCCTGCTCCTCCATGGTCACGCCGTACAGCGTGTCCGCCGCCATCATCGTCGGCTTCTGGTGGGTGATGACGATGAACTGGGTGCCGGTCTTCATGCCGTTCACCATCGCCGCGAAGCGGCCCACGTTGGCCTCGTCCAGGGGCGCGTCCACCTCGTCCAGCACGCAGAAGGGCGAGGGCTTGAAGTGGAAGATGGCGAAGAGGAGCGAGATCGCGGTGAGGGCCTTCTCGCCGCCGCTGAGGAGCATGAGGGCCTTGGCGCTCTTGCCCGGGGGCTGGGCGGTGATCTCGATGCCGCATTCCAGGAGGTTCTTGGGATCCTCCAGGGAGAGGGAGGCCTGGCCGCCGCCGAAGGCTTCCCGGAAGACTTCCTGGAAGCGGGCGTTGATGAAGTCGAAGGCCTCCTTGAAACGCTCTTCCGATGTCTGGTTGATCTCCTGGATGGTGCTTTCGAGGTTCTGGATGGCCTCCATCACGTCGGCCCGCTGCTGGTTCATGTACGCGAGGCGATCCTCCGCCTCCGCCAGCTCCTGCACCGCGAGGGGGTTCACGCCGCCGAGGTCGAGACGCTTGCCCTGGGCCTCGGCGAGGCGGGTCTGGTGCACCAGCTCGCCCTCGTCCCAGGCCGCGCGCTCCTCCTCGGTGACCGAGCCGAGGAAGTCCGGCACCGGCATCCCCAGGGCCAGCTCGATCTCCTTGGAGAGGGCCTCGGCGCTGCCCTGCACCTGGGCCGCGGACACGAGGGCCTCCTGGTGCAGCTGCCGCGCGTTATCGAGGATCTGCTGCAGCTCCCGGGCGGCCCGCTCGGTGACGCGCAGGAGCTCCTGCCGCTCCTCCAGGTGGGGCTGCGCCTCCTGCTGCTGCTCGGCGAGGCCCCGGCGCTCCTGAAGGTGGACCTGGGACTCCTGCTCCATCTCCGCAAGGCGGACCGCGGCGGCCTGGGCGCGCGCCACGCACTCGAGGCGTTCGGCCTCCAGCCGCTGCGCCTCCGCGATGAGGTCGAAGGCGCCCCGCTGGAGCAGGCCCAGCTGGCGCTGCAGGCCGTCCCGCTCGGACCAGGCCGCGTCCCGCAGCCGGCCGGCCTCGAGCTGGGCCTCGCGCTTCTGCTCCAGCACGGCCTGGGCCGCGCTCACCGTCCCCTCCGCGCCGTGGATCTCCGCTTCCAGGCCCAGATCCTCCTGGGCCTCCGGGTGCTCCTCCGCCTCCCGCAGCACGCCCCGCAGCCGCTCGATCTCCTGCTCGAACTGGCCCCACAGTCCGTCGGCCCGCTCCTGGGCTTCCCGGATCTCCTTGAGCTGGGCCTCCGTGGACTGGCGCCGCCCCTCCAGGTCCTGCACCTTGAGCCGGGCCTCCCGCCGGTCCTGCTCCATCTCCTGGGCGCGGCCGCGGACCTCGCCGAGCTTCGCCGTGGCGGCCTTCAGCGCGGTCTCCGCGGCTTCGAGGCGGTCGAGGGCCTCCTCCCGGGCCGCCCGGGCGGCGTCCAGGTCCGCCCGGAGCTTGAGGGGCGAGGCCGCCGGCGCCTTGCCGCCGGCCAGCACCGGCCCGAAGGGCAGGCGCACCAGCTGCGGGGAGACGAAGGCGCAGGAGGGATGGGCCTTCGCGAGGGCCGGCAGGTCGGCGTCGGCGCAGAGGAAGGCCCGGGCCAACAGAGCCTTGAGGGGCGCGGGCGCCCCGGCCTTCCAGCGGAGGTGGGCTTCGATGCGCTCGGCGCCGCCGGGGGCGGGAATGGCCTCTTCCGCATCCTCGAGGGAGGCGAGGAGGTAGCCGGGAGCCTCGTGAAGGTGGGAAGGGTCGCGCAGGGCCACCGCTTCGATCCAGGGACCGAGGAGGCGCTCCACGGCGACGCGGACCTCCTCGTCGGCCCCCAGGCATTCCGCCAGGCCCTTGGGGTCCTCCCCCCGACCGCGCAGCCATTGCAGGGCCTGCTTCTGGTGCTCCGAGCCGCTGGCCTGGGCGAGGGCGTCGGCGATCTGGGCGGCGCGGCGCTCCTCCTTCTCGAGAGCGCCTTCGCATTCCCGCAGGGCGCCCACGAGGGCGCGCTCCGCCTCTTCCGCCTCCCGGCCTTCCCGGGCCTGGAGGGCGACGGTCTCGTCCACCTGCTCCAGGCGCTCCCGGGCCCCTTCGAGCTCCCGGGCGAGGCGGGCGGCGTCCTGCTGGAGTCCCTCCAGGCGGGGCGCCCGCACGGCTTCCTCGTGGTTCAGCGCGTCCAGGCGGCCCTCCACCTGGGCGATCTGGTGCTGCACGGCGAGGCGCTGCTTGTGCCGCTGCTGGGCGGCGCTCTGCAGCTCCGCCCGCTTACGGCGCAAGGCCTGCAGCTCCCCCTCCGCCTTGCGCTGGGCGCCCAGGGCGTGGGCCACGGCTTCTTCCGCGTCCTTCAGCACTGCCATGCGCGCCTCGAGGGCGGCGGCCGCGGCCTGCTCCTGCGCCGTGATCCCCTGGACCTCGGTCTCGGACTCGGACGCGCGGGCCCGCAGTTCCGCGATGCGCGCGGCGAGGCGCTGGTCCTGGTCCGTCGATTCCTGGGCCCGGGCCTCCTGGAACCCGCGTTCCTGGTCGAGGAGCCCGAGCTTCTGGTCCAGGGCCATGACGCCCCGGGCGCGGCGCTCCTGGGCCCGCTGCAGCTCGTCCACCTGGTGGCGCAGGCCCTCCACCTCGCTGGCCTTTTCCGAGGCCTGGGCGGTGAGGGAGGCGAGCTGGCGCTCCAGCAAGTCCAGCTGCTCCTCGGCCCGCGCCCGCGCGGCGCTCAGCTCCTGGGCTTTGCCGGCCAGGAGGATGCGCTGGAGGGCCTTGATCTCCGCGTCCAGTTCCGCGGCGCGCTTCGCCCGTGCCGCCTGGCGGCGCAGGGAGTCCAGGGCCTTGCCCTGCTCGTGGAGGATGTCGTCCAGGCGCGTGAGGTTCGCCTTGGTGTCCTCGAGGCGGCGCTCCGCGTCCAGGCGCCGCAGCTTGTAGCGGGTGATGCCCGCCGCCTCCTCGAGGAGGGAGCGCCGGTCCTTCGGCTTGGTGGAGAGGATGAGGTCGATCTGCCCCTGCTGGATGAAGCTGTAGGCACGGGTGCCCATGCCCGTGTCCATGAGGAGGTCCTGGACGTCCTTGAGGCGCGCGTCGCGGCCGTTGACGCGGTACTCGCTGCCGGTGTCGCGGTAGAGGCGGCGCGCGATGACGACCTCTTTCACCGCCCCGGGCAGGGCGGAATCCGGCATTTCCAGGGTGAGCTTCACCTCCGCGAGGCCCATGGGCTTGCGGGTGGACGTGCCGGCGAAGATGACGTCCGCCATCTCGGCGCCGCGCAGGAGGCTGGCGCGCTGCTCCCCCAGCACCCAGGCGAGGGCGTCGGAGATGTTGGACTTGCCGCAGCCGTTGGGCCCGACCACGGCGGTCATGCCCCCGGGGAAGCCCAGCTTCTGGGACTCCGCGAAGGACTTGAAACCGTTGAGTTCGAGGGCGATGAGACGCAAACCTTCCTCTACCGAGATGCCGCCATGTGACAGGGGACAGGAACCTCCGCCCACATTCCTTCATACCAGCTTCCAGGAGCCCGCTTCCGGCCTTACTTCCGGTCCTGTGCAGCCGGGCCCCCGGACGATAGACTAGGCCCTTGCCCTGCCGCATTTCCGGCCATGAACTTTTTTCGCCCTTTTGTCTTGGAGCCCCCGTGCCGCCCCTTCCGGACCATATGCGCTACCCGGAATCCGGTTTCTGGTGGCTCCACGCCCTCAGCTTCATGGCGGTGTTCTGCTGGGGCTGGTTCCACGGCCAGAACCGCGCCCAGCGCCGCTTCGCCCGCCTGGTGGAGGCGATGAAGGACCCGGAAGCCCCCAGGACCGCCCAGGAGGGCCGATGAAATTGACCGCCTTCGGCCCCAAGGAGGCCTCGATCCTCTGGATCGAACCCCACCGGATCCATGGCGGCGGGCAGTCCAAGCCCCTGCAGGGCCTGCCCGACGAGGACCAGCTCGCCGTCGCCGTGAACGCGCTCCCCGCTGGCCCGACCTTCTGGATCGTGGACGACCTCTGGGCCCCCTCCGTGCTGCTCCGGGACATCATCGAGCTGCCCCCCGGAGCCGAGGCCCAGGAGGCCTTCTTCCGCTGGCGCTACGCCCAGCACCTGGCGCTGGAAGGCGCCCAGGCGGTGCAGGCCACCAAGGTGGGCCAGGCCACCTACCTCGTGGCGGGCCTGCCCCAGGAGGTCCGGGACGGCTGGCTGCAGCTGGCCGCCCGCCTGGGCCGCACCGTCCATCGGCTGGTGCCCCGCTGGCTCTGGCTCTACAACAGCCTGGCCCCCACCCGGGAGCTGCCGGGCATGCTGCTCTCCCTCTGCCCGGTGGGCGGCGGGAAATACACCGGCACCCTCGCGGCCTGGGGCCGGGATCTCGCCCTCCTGCGCCAGTGGTCCGACCCCGCCGACGCCGAGACCTGGCTCGCCGAGCGGGTGATGACCTCCAGCGCCTTCCTCGCCCGGGAGAACCGCTCTCCCCAGGAGCTCTGGGTCTGGGGGGCGCCCGCGTGGCCCACCGGCGCCCTGGCCCACCACCTTCTCCAGCCTGAAATCCCCGGTTCCGAGGCCCTCTGATGGCGATCCCGGTCCTCAAGCTCAACCTCGCCCCCGAGCCCAGCCTCTGGCGGCAGAACCATGAGGCCTTCGGCTGGGGGGCGGTGGGTCTCGGCGCCCTGCTGCTCGTGGGCACCTCGGCCTACACGGGCTGGAAGTACCTCAAGGCCGGGCAGGAAGCCAGGATCGTGGCCCAGAAGCTCGCCGAGGCCCAGCAGGTCGCGAAGGAGCAGGGCCAGCTCGTGGCGGTGCTCCGGACCGTGGACGTCTCCACGGAGCTGCCGCGGTGGAAGCTCGCGGAGCGCATCCTCTCCGAGCGCAGCCTGCCCTGGTCCCGCCTCACCGCCGAGCTGGAGCGCAGCCTCGTGCAGGACGTGCGGGTGAAGAGCATCCAGCGCACCCGTGGCACGGACCAGACCGTGCAGCTCGCCCTGAAGGGCGAGGCCCGCAGCCGGGACGCGGAGGTGAAGTTCATCGAAAGGCTCCAGGGCAACGGCGTGTTCACCCAGGTGCTCCTCGAGCGGGAGGCCGAGCGCCAGGGCGGCGGCCTGGACTTCGAGCTGAAGCTGCCCGCCACCTCCACCCCGAAGGCCTACGAGCCCCTGCCGGGGCCGGAGGTCAACACAAGTCCGGCGCCGGCCCGCACCACGCCGCCGGCGCCCGCGGGCAAGGCCCCGGCGCCGGCGAAGGCGTCCGCGGTCCGCGCGGCCTCGCCGATGCCGGACCCCTCCCGGTCCACCACGCCCGCCCCGCCCGGTCCCGGCAGGGTTCCCGGCGTCCTCGCGCCCCAGGATCGCCGGGAGGAGGCCCGGCAGGGCCTGGAAGCCCTCCGCGCCCAGCAGCAGCTCCGGATGCAGCGTTCGGGCGGCATGCGGGCGGACCGGCCCGCCGTGAACAGCGCGGGAAACCCCCGGAAGGAGCAGCCATGAGCTCGACGCTGCGCCAGAGCCAGATCCGCATGTACCTTGGCGGCGGCCTCATCCTGGCGGCCGCCCTCGTCGCCGCCTTCGTCCTCCCCGAAGCCTCGGACCAGTTCGCCCGGAACCAGCGCGCCGTCCGGGACGCCCAGGCCTCCCTTGGCCGGCAGAAGGAGGAGCTCCAGCAGTTCCGGGACATCGACCAGCAGGTGAAGGCTGGCCGGACCGCCATCGAGACCCTCGAGAAGGACATGCCCAAGGGCAGCGTCGGCGAGCTGCAGTGGGCCATGAGCCGCACCCTGCACGGGCTGGCCCTCAAGCACGGCGTGCGCCTCCAAAGCGTGAAGTACGGCCTGCCCAACCGGGAAGGGGCCAAGGGCACGGACCTCGAATCCATCGACGTCGAGTTCACGGTGCTGGGTGTCTACTCCAGCATCAAGCCCTTCATGCTGGCGCTGGAAGGGGCCGGCCAGGGCTTCGCGGTGGGCGCGGCCCGCCTCGAGGAAAGCCCCGAAGGCGCCCGCCTCGGCGTGACCCTCAGGGCCTTCCGCCGGGGCGCCCAGACCGCGAAGAACCCCTCGGCAGGGGAGGAATCATGAGCAGCGCTCCCGGGATCTCCACACGGTTCCTACGCGAACTGGCCAAGGATGGGCGCACCCAGACCGCCGCGCTGGTCCTCGCGGGCCTTGCAGCCTGGGTGGCCTGGCCATCCCAGCACCCTGTGCGACGGATCCCCGGCTCCGGGAGCCCCTCGTCCCCGGCTTCCGCGGATGTCGCCCGGTTTGCCGCCCTGCCCGGTCTGCAGAGGCTTCAGCGTGCCGGTGAGCTGCCCGACGAGCCCTCGATGAAGCGGGACCTCTTCCTGTTCGATGAGCCCGGGGCGGCGGTGCCCGAGACCCGGCCGACGGTGGGCGCCGAACCGCTTCCGGCGACGGTGGACGCGAACGAGGTGGAGCGGAGGCAGGTGCTGGCCACGGCGCCGGCGACGCTGCGCTACCTCGGCTTCCTGCGGGGCAGGCCGGCGGGGCTCATCGGCGCCTTCATGCGCGGCGAGGAGCCCGAGACCCTCCTCCCCGGCACGGTGCTGGCTGGATGGCGACTGATGCAGGTCGGCGAATCCGCGGCCATCTTCCAGTCCGTCCGGTTTCCGGATCTGCGCTTCACGCTTCAGGCCAAGGGGGAATCATGAGCAGCGCTCCCGGCGGCATGGACGCCAAGGCCTTCATCGAAGAACTCAAGACCAACCGGAAGACCCAGATCGCCACCGGCGTCTTCGTGTTGGTGGCGGGCTGGATGGGCTATACGATCCTCGCCCCCGACACGCCGAAAAAGAAGAAGGGATCGCCCGTCAGCCGCACTGATAAGGTGGATGAATTCCTCGAGAATCTCAGTCACCCGCTCAAGGCGGAGATAGAGGCGGTGCGTTCCATCATCAAAGGCGTGAATAAAGACAT
>JBGAST010000061.1:0-18779 GCA_044229575.1 Holophagaceae bacterium
CCGGGCGCTGAAGGCGCGCCATCCCCAGGCGGCCATCGAGGCGCGCCTGTGGTCCCTGGAGCGGGGGGAATGGCTGGCGGCGCCGGGGGGCTGAAGCCCCTCAGGCCGCCTTGGGGGTCGTATCGCGGTGGATCGCCGGCCAGATCAGGGCGAAGGCGATGACCAGCACCTCGAAGGAGATGAAGCTGAGGAGGGCGTACAGGGTCTTGTCCATGAAGCCGTAGGAGTGCAGCCCGATGCCCAGCATGTTCACGCCGAACCAGGACAGGCTGGTGATGATGCCGCCGAAGACCGCCATCACCATGAGGCCCCGCTCCCGGGCGTAGCCCGCCCAGCGGGCGTGGAGGATGAGGGCGTTCCACAGCACGATGAGGAGGGCGCCGTTCTCCTTGGGATCCCAGCCCCAGAAGCGGCCCCAGCTCTGGTCGGCCCAGATGCCCCCCAGCACGGTGCCCACGAAGCTGAAGAAGAGGGCGAAGCAGATGACGCCGTAGGTGGCCTTGTTGAGGGCGGCGGCATCGTCCTTCGTGAAGGACTTGGACAGGGCGCTGCGGAAGATCCAGATGTGGGCCAGGAGGCCCGCCAGGAAGGTGGCGCTGTAGCCGATGGTGATGGTGGTGACGTGGGTGGCCAGCCAGAAGTTGGAATCCAGCACCGCCTGCATCATCTCCATGGTGTCGCCGCTGCCTTGGCCCGTGAGGCCCTGGGCGATGATGAGGGTGGCCCCGCCGACGATGGCGCCCCCCAGGGCCGCGAAGCCCCGCCGGCTGTAGCGTTCGAAGGGGATGGCCAGGAGCACGGCGATCCAGCCGATGAAGACCGCGGAGGAGTAGAGGTTGGTCACCGGTGGCCGGCCCTCCAGCCACATGCGGGTGAACATGCCGAAGGTGTGGAGGCCCAGGGAGGCGATCATCAGGTACCAGGCGGATTCCTGGAGGGGCTTTTCCCAGGCCACCCAGGAGACGAAGAGCCCGAGGGCCACGAGGATGTAGCACCACTGGGCCACATTGAAGGGATCGATGCGGTTGAAGAGCAGTTCCAGGCGGGTCTTCGAGAGGCTCTGGGGCACCCGGGCCTCCGCATCGGCATGCAGGGTGGCCAGGGCCGTGGCGAAGGTCCCAGGATCCTCCTGCCGCCAGGATCTCAGCAGGAGGGCGTACTGGTGGGCCTGGGGATTGAACTGGCCGTCCCGGAGGGTGGCGAGAAGGCCGCCGCCCATGGTGGACCAGTCCTGGTCGCTGCCGCCCTTGGGGGGCAGCAGGGGGCGGAAGGAGGCGGCCTGGTCCAGGAACTGGTAGCGCTGGAGGAAGGGGCCGAGGCGTTCCAGGGCGGCCTGGTCGAAGGGCTGGCCCGCCTGGCGGAGCCGGAAGGCGTTGGTGCCCGGGGGGATGGCGACGGCGAAGGCGGCCATTTCCGCGGTGAGGTCCTGGGTGTCCTCCAGCTGCATCGTGTTCTTCAGGCGCTGGTAGCTGGTCAGCTTCTCTTCGAGGCTCACGATGGCCCGCTGGAAGCGGTCCCGGCGCTGGGCCTCGATCTTGCTCGCCTGCTCAGCCTGGGTGCGGATCTCCTGCCCCTTGGGGGCGAGGTCGTTGAAGCTGTAGAAGCGGCCCTCGTCCGGCCGCTTGCCCAGCATGGCCAGCACGTCGGCGTCATTGATCATGAAGGTCGGGTACTTGTCCGCGGCCTCGGGGTGCGCCACCACGTCCAGCAGCCATTCCGTGGGCTGTAGGGTGCGCTGCCCGTCCCGGATGGACTGCTTGCCCCGCATGGCGATGAGGGAGGCCCGGGCCACCGTGTCCAGGGGCTTGATGCGCCCGTTCTGCAGCACCGGCAGGGAACCGGCGCCGGCGAGATCGAAGCCCTTGGGCTTCGGGGATTTCAGGCCCATGGTCGCGGCGAGGACCAGGGCGAGGAGGGCGGGGATCCAGGTGAGCTTCAGCTTCATGACTGCCTCTTGAAGGGGGCCATGCGGGCGAGGAAATGCCAGGCCAGGCCGGCAGCCACGAGGATGCAGGCGAGGTAGGGGATGCGCCAGCCGGGGTTCTGGACCACCTGCAGGATCGACAGGGTGTCGTTCTTGCCGAAGCTGGCCTGGAAGAAGGTGCTGCCCCGGTAGCGGAGGGGGTGGTTCATGTAGATCAGGACGTCCCGGTCCTCATTGCGCTCCGTGTCCTTGAGGCGCACGAGGCTGGAGAAATTCTTGGGGATCTGGGTGCCCGGATAGACGTCGTGGCGGAATTCCTTGAGGGTCAGGGTGTAGGGCACGTAGACGCGCCGCAGCCGCAGGACCAGGTCGTAGTGCTTGCCCTCCAGGTCCAGGTGCTGGGCTTCGAGGGCGGTGCTCAGCAGCCAGGTCCCGAGGGACTTCCCGCCCGCGGACAGCTCGGCGTAGAGGGAGGCGGTGTTCTGCTCCTCCGAAGGGGCGTTCTCCGCGGGGAGGGCGACGATCTGGGTGCCGGCCCCGGCGGTGGCGCCGCTCTGGGCCGCGAGGGCCGGCGCCTGCTGGACATTGCTGTTGGTGAAGTACTTGAGGACCTTCACCGTGAGGGGGAAGCGCGGATCCTGGATGGTGCTGCCCGCCGTCAGGCGGCGCTGGGCGATGGCGTGCACCGTGTCTTCCGTGGCGCCGGACTCGATGAGCGCCAGTTCCACGTGGCGGAGGTCCTCGCCGTAGTTCATGGTCTGGCCGACCTCGATGGGCATGTGGCTTTCGATCTGCATGCCGCCGGACACGAATTCCCCGGCGAAGAGCAGGATCAGGCCGATGTGGCTGAGCCAGAGGCCGCCCTTGCGCCAGGAGAATTCCAGGCGCACGAACATGGCTGCCGTCAGGTTGACGAGCAGCAGCAGGCCCACCAGGGCGCCGCCGGGGAAGATGGGGATCTTCCAGGAGGCGCCGGCGGGGCCCCACATGACAAAGAAGGACCGCATGTAGACCTTCACCGCGCCGAAGATCCCCAGGTGGACCTGGGCCAGGGTGCAGGCCACCACCAGGCCCATGAGCATGCACAGCAGGACGATGGCGACCTGGAGGGAGGCCAGCGACTTCAACCACTTGGGATGGGGTGTGTTAGCCACGGCGGATGCTCCCGAGAAGCTGGATGAAGGCGGGCTTGGCCTGGGCCACCGCGCCGGCGGGACCGGTCATCTTGAAGAACCAGCTGGTGCCGCCCTCGCTGAGCATGGCGGCCACCATCCGGCGCCCCGCCTGGGGCCCGGCGCCTTCGAAATCCACCACCCGGGCGGGGCCGAGGGGCGTCTTCTGGATCGAGGAGGCGCCGTCCAGGCTGGGGATGTCCTTCAGTCCCATCTGCCCCCGCCAGCGGTTGGCGTTCGCCAGGTCGCCCCCGGCGTCGCCGGGGAGGGAGATCACCGTGCATTCCACCTCGCCGGGAAGCTTGTAGCTGGCCACCCGCATGCCGGCGCCCGCCTCGCGGGTCCAGCCCGCGGGATCGGTCCAGGCCAGGGCGGTGGAGGCCGGCGCGTCCATGCCGGGGGCTGCCGCGGGGGCGGCGCCCATGCCACCGCCCATGGGGGGATGGCCGGCGGGCACTCCGGCGGGGGCGGCGGAGGGCAGGGCCTTGGGAACTTTGTAGACCTGGATGTCCGAATCCTTCGAACAGCCGAACAGGAGGAGGGGGAGCCAGAGGATTCGTTTCATGAGGGTTCCAGTATGCAGGCGGGATCCCGATCCCCGATCAGATTCGGAGCCTGGACCCTGCTCGTCCAGGAACCAGGATGGATGCTCCCGCGGCTCTGTTCCATCCCGCGGCGCGGGTTGTGACGCATGCAATTGTGGTGGGGGGGGGTCCGTGTTTTCCTGGTCCCATGGGCGAACCCTGTCGGCTGGTGGTGCTCACCGGAGGTCCCGGGGCCGGCAAGACCGCGGTCCTGGAGGTGGTGCGGAGGGACTTCCACCGGGGCGTGGCGGTGCTTCCCGAAGCCGCCAGCATCCTCTTCACCGGCGGCTTCCCCCGCCGCCGGGACGCCGCGGGCCACCGGGCGGTCCAGCGGGCCATCTACCACGTGCAGCGGGAGCTGGAGCGCATCGCCCTGGACCATCCGCCGGACGTGGAGGGCAACCATGGCGGTCGCGCCCGCCGGCCGGTGATCCTCTGCGACCGGGGCACCTTGGACGGTCTCGCCTACTGGCCGGGGGATTCGGATGACTTCTTCCGAGATGTGGGCACCAGCCTGGAGGCCGAGCTGGCCCGCTACCACGCCATCATCCACCTCCGCACCCCGCCCTCCGGCAACGGCTACGACCACCGCAATCCCGTGCGCATCGAGACCGCCGAGGAGGCCGCCGAGGTGGACGCGCGCATCCTCGAGGTCTGGTCCCCCCATCCCAACCGCTTCGTGGTGGAAAGCACCGCCCGTTTCCTGGAGAAGGTGGACCGGGTGCTGGGCCTGGTGAGCGCCGAACTGGGGGAGCGGGAGGGCTAGGGGACCGCCCCTGGACCGGGGTGGAAGGCCCTACTTCCGGATCTCCGGCCGCGGCGGGCAGATCTCCTGGAAGCCCCGCCCCCGATGGCTGCCGCTGAGCTGCACCGCCCCCTCCCAATAGAGGAGGAGGCTGGTGTTCCGGGCGTCGAACTCGCAATCCGGGACCACGGGCCTCAGTTCCACGGCGAGGCCGTGGCGGGGGATGGCCAGCTTCCAGGCCGTGGTGTACTCGGTGCCGGTGCCGGGGCTGCGCCAGGTTCCCAGGGGCTGGGCGCTGAAATCCCGCTCCCCCAGCACTTCGGTGGCGCCGTTGCGGGTGTAGGTGCCGGAGGCGAGGATCAGGCGGCGCTGGCGGTCGTAGACCCGGTAGAGCATGACGTCGGCCCCGTCCTCGAGCTGGAGGGAGAACCAGTCCCAGCCCATGCGGAGGGGCTGGAAATCCCCCCACTGGTGGTCGAACCAGCCCTGGCCCCGGACCGGCACGCGGTGCCCCGCCAGGGTGAGGGTCCCCTCCAGGCCCATGCGGGGCCGGGAGTAGTAGTAGCTGCTCCCCGCCTCCCCGAAGTCCAGGAGGCCCGTGCCGCCCTGGAACACCGTGGGCCCCGAATTCCTCAGGCGCAGGTCGAAGGCGAGGTCCGGGGCCTGGAGTTTCAGGGTGTCCTGGCCGTCGGCGCCCGCCATGGACCAGTCCCCCAGGGCGAACCGGAAGCTCCCCGTGGTGCCGGCGGAGGGATTGCCGGGGCTCTGCCTCTGGTGGCTGTAGCGCCGGCCGGACTGGTGGTCCACGAGGCTGACCTGGGCGATGGTGGAGGGAATCACCGAGTTCACCAGGAAGTACACGTAGTGGCAGCTGAACTCCCGGCCGTCCTCGGCGCGCAGGTGGCAGTTGTAGTACCACCACTCCATGAAGGCCGTGTGGGGCGCGTCGTCGGCCGGGAGTCGGACCAGGGCCTTCCCGGTGAAGGCGCCTGCCGGGGCGCTGGGCTGGGCCCTCGGCGGAGGGCTGGGGGCGCTGGGGGCGGTGCGGTTCCGCAGCCACAGGAACCCGAGGAGGGCCGCCACGCCCGCCATCGCCGCCCCCAGGGCCGCGAGCCGGCGCCTCCGCCGTTGGCGGCGGGCCCGGGAACGGCCAGGGAATGGGGTCAAGGGCTCATCCGTTCCGGAGTGTCGGGAACACCCTCACCGGCGCCAACGAGGCGGGGGCAGGGAAGCCTCGAGCATACCCCGTGGAACGCGACCTACGGCTTGTCCCCCGCCGCCACCGGCAGCTTGGCGCCGCTCCACTCCTGGTAGGAGCCGTCGTACATGGCCGCGTCGTAGCCGAGGTAGCGGAAGAGGAAGTAGCCATGGGAGGCCTGCAGGCCCACTTCGCAGTAGGTGAGCACCTTCCGGCCCGGCACCACCCCCCGGGCGGCCAGGAGGGCGCGCAGCTTTTCCGGGGGCAGGAAGGTGGGGCGCTCTTCGCTGACCAGGGTCTCCTGCCAGTACAGGGGATGGGCGCCGCCCAGGTGGCCCGCCTGGTAGCGCTTGGGGGGGCGGGAGTCCACGAGCTGGCAGGCCCCGGCGGCCGCGGGGGCCTCCACGCCCTTCCGGACCTCCTCCAGGGAGGCCCGCACGCCGGGCCGCAGGCGAGGCACGAAGGGCGCCGGCCCGAAGGCGGGAATCGAGCCGGTCACCGGACGATCCTCCGCGAGCCACTGCTCCACCCCGCCGTCCAGCAGAGCCACGCGGTCTCCGGCGCCGAGGTAGTCCAGGGTGTAGAAGGCCCGGGCGGCGGTGGGCGGCCAGGCCGTGGTGTACAGGACGATGCGGCTCTTCTCCCCGAGGCCCAGCTCCGTGAAGGTCTTCGCGAGGGCCTCCACCGCCGGCAGCTCCGCCCCCAGCGCCCCGGCGTTGTCGATGAACTTCCCCGTGGCCAGGAAGCGCGCCCCGGGGATGTGGCCCCGCCGGTAGTCGGCGAAGGTGTCCGCGACGTGCACCAGCACCAGGTCGGTGTCCTTGAGGTGCTCCGCCAGCCAGGCCGTGCTGGCCAGGAGGCCGGTGCGCACCGCGGGGGGCGCGGGCTGGGCCAGGGCGGCGGCGGCGAACAGGAAGGGCGGCAGGGACCTGAGGCGCATGGCGGACTCCGACGGAAGGGACTGTGGCGACGATACGCCCTCCGTGGGCCCGCGGGGCCCGGTGCTAGACTCCCCGGATCCTCCCGGGGGCGGGGCATGCGGAGAGCAGGCTGGATCGGAGCGCTGGCGGCGGTGGCCGGGCTTCCGGCCCAGTCCCCCGCGTCGGCCCCCCTGTCCGTCGAGCGGCAGGTGGTCGCGGAACTGGCCCTGGCCCGCACCCAGCCGCGGCGGTACGCCTCCTTCCTCCGCAGCCTCCGGGGGCACTATGACGGCGACCTCTACCGGGAGCCCGGCCGCAGCGCGCTCCGCACCTTCGAGGGGGTCCAGGCCCTGGAGGAGGCCATCGCCTTCCTGGAAGGCGCCACCCCCGCGGGCCCCCTGGCCTGGAACGAGGCGCTTTTCCGGGCGGCCCGGGACCACGCCGGGGATCAGGGCCGCTCCGGCGCCACCGGGCACGCCGGCGCCGATGGCAGCACCCTGCGGGGGCGCATCGAGCGCCACGGCACCTGGCTCGGTCCCATCGCCGAGAACATCCAGTACGGCGCTGGGGAAGCCCGCCCCATCGTCATCGCGCTGCTGGTGGACGACGGCGTGGCCAGCCGCGGCCACCGGCGCAACATCTTCGACCCGAAGCTGAAGGTGGCCGGCGCCGCCCTCGCCCTCCACCCCGCGCATCGCCACGTGTGCGTGATCGATTTCGCGGGGGGGATGGAGCCGGAGGGGGAACACCCCTGAGGCGGAACCCGGCCGCGGGCTACCAGCGGAAGGTCGCGGCGATCTGGACGGCCCCGCCGCTGCGGTTCGCCGAGGGAGTCTGGGCGGTGCTGTCCGCCAGCGCCACGCCCTGGGCGCCCTCGTAGGCGGCGGTGGCGTAGCGGGCCTCGACGCCGAACCAGGTGTTCACCTGGTAGCCCAGGCCGAGGGCGCCGCCAAGGGTGGTCTTCCGGCGCGACGAGTCGTAGGAGTAGCTCTTCATGTTGTTGCCGTCCCCGTCGTGGGTGGTGATGGCCACGTTCCAGTGCTGCACGCCGAGGCCGGCGATGGCGTAGAGGCCGCGGTCCAAGCGGCCGCCGAAGTAGTAGAGGTAGTCGGCGCCGAGGCCGTAGCTCACGAGCTCCGTATATTCGCGGCTGTCGGTGCCGGGGACCCGGCGCTCCTTGACGTCGTAGACCGTCACGTCGGCCCGGGGGCGGAGGGCGTGGCCCCGGCCCAGGTCGAAGGTGACCTGGAAGGCGGCGCCGTAGCCGACCTTGTCGTTCGTATCGGCCTTCAGGTCGGCGGTGGGCAGGGCCAGGGTGGCGGCGGCGCCGAACTTGACCTTGTCGCCGGCCCGCAGGGGCTGGACCCCCAGGGACAGGAACAGGGCGGTGGCAGTGAGGACGAGGGAGGTGCGGTTGGACATGGGGTCTCCTGGGATGGGGCCGGGCATCGGCCTTCACCCAGGGAGACGGAGGGCGTCCTCCCCTCTTACAAAAAAATCAGTAGGCCGCCTTGGAGCGCTTGCAGCGGCAGTCCAGGCAGCCGTGGGTGGCGCAGGTGCGGCAGGTCCGCTCCACCTTCTCCCGCAGGGCCTTCCGGGCCCGGTGCAGGCGCACGGTCATGGCGTTGGCGCTGATGCCGGCGCGGGCGGCGAAGGCGCTGGGCGTCTCGCCCCCCAGATCCACGGCCTGGAGCACCTCGGCCTCCGCGTCCTTCAGGGTGGGCAGCAGGGCCTGGATGCAGGCGCAGGCCACGTGCTCCAGTTCGGGGCCGTCCTCCAGCTCGGGGTCGCCGCCGTGGCGCTCCAGGGCCCGGGCCTCGGCGTGGCGGGAGCGGATGTGATCCACCAGGGCGTTGCGCAGCAGCTGGTAGAACCAGGCCACCGAGCTTTCCGCATCCCGGGGCTGGGCTTCGGCCTGGAGGATCTTGAGGATGGAGGCCTGGACCAGGTCTTCCGCCGCCTCCCGGCTGCGCATGCGGGGGATGAGGAAGCGCACGAACTGCTCCCGGGCGGCCAGCAGGGCCTGGACGGTTTCGGGGACGTGGGTTTCGCTCATGGTGGATGTTCCTCGCCGGGCCGCCGGCGGTTCGATGCTAGGGCACCGGCGCCGGCAGGGGCCGCGCGGCGACCGCCCCCTGCCGGATCCGCACCGCCAGGTAGGCCCCGGCGGCGACGTCGAAGGCCCCGCAGAAGGCGGGCCACCAGGCCGGCAGCCCGGGGTTCGTGATGAGGAAGCCGTGCACCGCGTCGAAGAGGCCGTGGCCCGCCAGCAGGGCCGCCAGGATCCAGAGGTTGCGCCGGAACCCCACGACGGCGCCGACGAGGTAGGCGGCGATCAGCACGCCCTCCTGCAGGAGCACGGGCGTGGAGCCCCCGAGGATCGCGTAGAGGCCGAAGTAGGAGGGGACGATGATGGTGATCGTGGCGTAGTAGGCCCGGTCCCGTTCGAAGCCGGCGAAGGTGCCCAGCAGCCCGACGCCCAGGGCCAGCGCCACACCGATCAGATAGGGCGTCATGGACTCTCCTGGCCCGCGGCTTCGCGGATGAGCGTTTCCAGATCGGCGGGAAGTGGCAGGGGTTGGAAGGGGCTGATATTCGCGCCCCCGGTATTGCCCGTGGGCACCAGGCCGAGGCCCGTCATGGCCGCGGCGCCGAAGATGCGGAAGAGCTGGCCCAGGACCTCCCGGCCCGAGCGGCGCCGGAAGCCCCAGCCCAGCATGCGGACGTGCACGCGGACGTGCTCCCGGGTGGAGGCCTGCCCCAGGACGTGGGCCCGCTCCAGGTGGGCGAAGGCACGGGCCAGGTCGCCGTCGGCCTCGGCCTCCGCGGCGCGGCGCAGCTCCTCGGTGACGTGGGGCCGGATGGCCCTGGCGAAGGCGCTCATGGCACGCCGCAGGCGCTCATGGCCGGCCCGGCAGGTACTTCGCCTCGATCACCCGCAGGTGGTGCAGCTCGTGGCCCACCACGTGGAAGGCCAGGCCCCGCACCGAGGCCCCGTAGCCGTTCACCGTGCCGTGCCGCCGCCAAGCCTCGGGGGTGAAGGTGCGCAGCAGCCCCAGGGTGCCTTCCCGCACGCTCCGGTACTCCGCCAGCAGGTCCGCCCAGGCCCGCGCCTCGAAGCCCGCGCACCTCACGTAGAGGTTCTCATCGAAGCCCGGCAGGGGCGTCGTGTCCCCCCGCGCCACGCAGAGCATGCGGTACTGAAAGATCCGCTCGTCGTCCGCCAGGTGCCCGAGGAGCTGCTTGAGGGTCCACTTGTCCGGGGCGTAGGCGAAGGTGGAGGCGAAGGCTTCGGGGATGGGTGCCAGCAGGGCCAGGGTGGCCGGGGTCTGAGCCTCCAAGGCCGCGATGGCGTCCTCGCCCTGGACGTAGGCGATGTCCTCCGCGGCGTAGTCGGCGAACTCGCCGGGGCCGGGGCGGCCGGAGGGAGCGGGGGGTGGCGGGGGCATGGGATGAGGATAGGCAGGTCGGTTGCAACTGCTCCAGAGGAACGGGACGCCTCCCAGAGGCGCATGGAGCGATTGGCGTCCCTATTCGCTTCATTTGATACTTAATGATGTAATAAAATAAGATAGATTTTCTTATCATGTTTCTTGAGATCAATCCCCCACCGATGTTTGGAGGTCGATGCAAAGCCATAACACTTGACAATTCTAGCCATGACTCCATATTTATTAAGAATTTAATATCAATATTACTAAACTAGTATGAATATTCCTCCCTCCCCCGCCTCCACCCGTCGCTCCGAGATCGGCCAGAAGCTCAAGGCCCTGCGGGAAGCCCGTCTCCTGAACCAATCCCACCTGGCGGAATGGCTGGGGATCTCCCAGGCGCGCATCTCCCTGATCGAGCGCGGGAAGGCCGCCCTCGACGCGGGAGAGTTCCTGGACGTCCTGCGGATCTTCAATGTCCCCGCGAGCCACTTTCAGCCTCCGGTCGGGGACCAGGAGGCCCTCGTCCTCCAGAACGCCCTCATCCGCCTGGGGGCCAACCATCTCTACGCGAACCAGAAGGTGGTCCCTGAGGAGGCCCTCGAGGATCCGGGCACCGTCATCCGGAAGGTGCTGGCCGATGGCACCAACCCCCGCCAGATCGCCGCGTTGGCACCCGTCCTGGTCTTCCAGGTGAATCGCATCAATCCAGCCTTGCTCTGGTCCAGGTTCGTGGACTACGGATTGGAGCAGCGCTTCGGCTGGCTCCTGGAGAACACCGTCGCGGCCATCGAGGCCACTTCGTCCAAGAACCGGGACCGGGCGACCTCCAGGCAGCTCCGCAAGGCCGGGACCCACCTCCGCCACTTCCTGGACCAGATCGAGCCGCAGCGGCTGGCCGCACTGGAGAAGCCCCAGGACATCCTGGGCGAAGTCTACAGCAAGCGAACGCTGGAGGTGACCCAGGAGAGCCTGTCGGACAGTTCCCGCCGGTGGTCCATCCTGACCAATCTCCATCCGCAGGACTTCATCGTGGCGTTGGAGGCCGCCCTTGACACCCGTTGAGACCTTTCTTGTCGCCATAGACCGGCTCTGGGCCCGCCCCACGGGGGAGAAGCTCCGGCTCCGGATCATCGGTTCGATGGCGTTGATGCTGCAAGCGGAATACCTGCGGGGCACCAAGGACGGCGACATCCTGGAATCGGCCGACCTCGATCCGGGCACGAGGGGGGAACTGCTTGCGCTGGCGGGGAAGGGCACGCCGCTGGCCGAGATGCATGGCATGTTCCTCGACATCGTTCCCCGGGGCATCCTCCTGCTCCCGCCGGCTCCCCGCTTCCACCCGGTCCCTGAACTCAACGCGCGGCTCGATCGCTTCGAAATCGAAGCGCTCGATATCGTGGATGTTCTGATCTCGAAGCTGAAGCCCTACCGGTCCACCGATGCCGCCGACATCGAGGCCATGGCCCGGCTCGGCCTGATCGACCCCGACCGGTTCCGGGAACGGTTCCTCGCGGCCCTGGACCGCTTCGTCGATGGCGCCAGTGGAGCCGAGAAGTTCCACACCATCGTGGCCCGCTTCCACCAGGTCCAGCGGGAGCAACTCCTTGTCGAGGAGACTTGGATCGAGCCTCCCGGGTGGGTTGACGAGGAATAGCGGCCTTCAGCGGCAGGCCGCTGCGGCAGGGCAAGGTTTCGGATAACAACCTGAGCCCATTCGGGCTCGCCTGACCCAGACAGGGGAACTGCCTCTTCCGATGCCTTCCTTGACGGCCCGCCCAATCGTCGTATTCTGAATTCAGGAATCAAGAATTTCCATTTTCAAGAATCATGAAAAATACCCAAATTTCTCTCGATCCAAAGGACCTCCTGGTCATCCTGACCATGGTCTACGTCCAGCGCGATGATACCTGGACCTACGAGTCCATGGCCCGCCTGCTGGGGCTCAGCGTGTCCCAGGTGCACGGCGCGGTGGCCCGCCTGCAGGCCTCCGGGCTGCTGGTGGGTCCCGGGCTCAAGGGCAAGGTGAACCGGGAGGCCCTGGCCGGCTTCATCATCCACGGCGCGCGCTTCGCCTGGCCGCCGGTCTTCGGCCGGACCGCCCGGGGCCTGGCCACGGGCGCCTCAAGCGAGTTGTTCGATCAGGGCGCCTTCCAGGAGGGCCAGGAAGTAGCGCTGGTCTGGCCCTTTGCCCACGGCGACGCCCGCGGTCTGAGTCTCGCCCCGATCCACCCCGCCGTCCCCGCCGCCAGCCTGCGCGAGCCCGCCCTGCGCAAGGCCCTCGTCCACTTCGACGTCCTGCGTACCGGGCAGGCCCGGGAGCGCGCGGTGGCGGAGGGCTTCTTCCGGGAGAGCCTGGCGTGGGAGTCGTGAATCCGAACCTGGCGGGACTGGAGCGGGTGGCGGAACACCTGCGCCCGTTGCTTGCGGACGTCGTGTTCGTGGGCGGCGCGATCGTGGGACTCCTCGTGGACGATCCGGGTGCCGGGGGCGTGAGGCCCACCAAGGACGTGGACCTCATCGCGCAGATCGCCGGCGCGCGGGGCTATGCCTGGGCTACGGCGCACATGCTGGGCCTCGGCTTCCAGCCCGACCAGACTCCAGGGGCGCCGGCCTGCCGGTGGACCAGGGAAGGCCTGCTGGTGGATCTCATGGGCGCCTCCGAGACGCCCTTCGGTGCCACGAATCCCTGGTACGAAGAGGGTTTCCGATCGAAGGTGAAGGTGCGCCTGCCCGGCAACGGCCTCGAGATCTTCACCCTCTCGGCGCCGGTCTTCCTGCTCACCAAGTGGACGGCCTACCTGGGCCGCGGCCGCGGCAGCATGCCCAGCAGCCATGATGTCGAGGACATCCTGGTCGTTCTGGATGGGCGGCAGGAGCTTGAGCGGGAGGCTGCCACGGCTAATGAACCCGTGCGCGCGGGGCTGGCGGCCATGGCGCAGCAGCTGCTCGAAAGCGCCCAGTTCCGCGACTACTGCCTGGAGAGCCTGGGTGAGCGGAAGGCACTGGTGCAGGAGCGGCTGGAAGCCTTCCGGTCGCTGGGCTGATCCTCGGGAAGCCCCTCAGCCCTCAGACGCCTCCAGCAGCGCATTCGCCTGCCGCTTCCCCAGCTTCTTCACCTTCGCGACGGTCTCCAGCTGCGACGCCCTCGGCCGGGTCTTCCCGGCCTCCCAGTTGTAGACGGTCTGGGCCGACACGTTCAGCAGGGTCCCCATCTCCGCCGCGGAGAGGCCCAGCCGCTTGCGCTGGCTGGCCAGCCCCTTGGCGCTGAACCGCAGCGTCCCCGCCGTTTCGGAACCGGTGTCCGCCTCGCCCCCCTTGGCCGCCCGCTTCCCCAGCGCCTTCACCTGCCGCTCCAGCGCCCCCACGCTCCGCTTCAGCGCCGCGATCTCCGAGCGGTACTGGGTCGATGCCTTCTTCAGGCTCTCCAGTTCCTTCTTCAGCTCCTTGCGGGCCAGGCGGGCGATCTCTTCCTTGAGGACGACGGCGAAGTTGGGCATTTTGGGAACTCCTACACAGCAGGGGTGAGGAACAAGTATGGCCTGTTCAAGGGCTTCAGGGCTCCGTCCCTTCGACCAGGAGTTTTATCGCGCGATCGTACGCGAAGCGCCTGGACCGCTCTCCTCCCTTGATTTCCCGGATCATTCCCAATTCGGCAAGGTGGCCGAGGGCTTCATTCACGGTCGCTGGCGACACGCTCCCCGCCCTGAAGATGGCGGAAGAGGACGCGCTGGGGCGGCTCTGGGAATCGGGATGGACCTGCGGCACCGGTCCGGGCGGTTTGGCTGCCTGGTGCAGGCTCAGTCATTGGGTACGCGCATGGTGGGAAGCTCGGTTTCTGAAACTGGGGGATCGCTTGTTTTCTTTGCAGCCACTTTTCTAAAACAAGGAATCGCCTTGGCAGGCCTGCCAGGCGGAACCCGGAACTCTCTTTCAATGTTGGGTGCTTCATGAACGATCGGATGGGATCCATGGGGAAGCGTGGCCCGCCTCGTTCCAGGTCACCGCTCCGGCCCCTACATCCCGTACTCGTCGTGGGCCAGCTCCCAGAACTCCCACGAGGTGGCGATGGCGTCCTTCACCAGGCTGTCGAAGAGGGCCTGGGGGATGCCCGCGCGGAGGAACAGCTGGAAATCCAGGGCCAGCAGGGCCGAGGGGGGTTCCGGGCCGAGCAGCTGGCCTTCCTTCCGTTCCAGCGCGGCCAGCTCCAGGGAGGCGCGGGGCCAACGGAAGCGCTGGTTCCAGTCGTTGCAGAGCCTGAAGGCCCGGTCGAACCGCTCGGCTTGGACGCGCCGGTCGCAGGTGATCTGGAGCTTGAAGATGTCCAGGTGTTTCCCTTGCACCATGAAGGAGGCCTGGAGGCAGCGGTCGGTCCGCTCCGTGTAGGCGAAGGTGACCATGAAGTAGCCTTTTCCCTGACGCCAGTACCGGTATTTCATGGGTTCCAGGAAGCGCTGGATCGTCTCGAAGGTGAAGGGCGCGAGGGCCTCCGGTTCGAAGGCGGGGGCCGGGACCCGCTCCCCGGTCACCGGGTTCCTGGCCGCGGGCGCAGGGGCTTCCCAGGGATCGTGGAACCCGTTCCACGCCGCCGCGTTGAGCTGGCGGAGCAGCTC
Organism: Holophagaceae bacterium; assembly: GCA_044229575.1. Taxonomy (GTDB): domain Bacteria; phylum Acidobacteriota; class Holophagae; order Holophagales; family Holophagaceae; genus JADJVL01. The sequence goes on from JBGAST010000061.1 coordinate 14,588, forward strand.
CGGGTCCCGGTCGCCGGCCTCGTAGCGGCGGATCAGGTCCTCCAGGGGCGCTTCGGCCATGGGCCACCTCCTCTGCCCAGCTTCGGCGCGGGCAGGCGACAGCGGCTGTCCCGCGGTGTCGGGGGCCTGGCGTCCCGGTGCCCCGGGGCGGCCGGGCGGTCTGGTTAGGATGAAGCTCCACCCCCGAGGCCCCGATGACGCTGGTGCCGATCCACACGCAGGGCCTGGTCCAGGCGGAGAAGCTGCGGATCCTGGTGGACGCCCTCACGGAGGCCGGAGCCCGGGGCGTGACCCGGCCCGGGGCGGCGGCGACGCTGGGGGTGTCCATCCGCCAGCTGGACCGGGCCCTCAAGGCGCTGGAAGAGGACGGCGCGGAGATCCAACGGGTGGGGTCGGCCCAGGAGACGGGCAAGCGGCTGGTGCTGGCGAAACCCCCCGCCTGGCACGAAAGCCTCACCCACGAGGCCCTGCTGGCCCTGCGTCTCGCGGCGGCCCTCGCGGAGCACGCCGGCAGCACCCGCTGGGCGGAGCACCTCCAGGCCCTGGAGGCCTTCGCCGACAAGCACATCACCGAGCGGGAGCGCCGCATGTTCCAGCGCCTCCGCGGCCTGGTGCACATCCAGGGGGGCGTGGACGATCCCATCGAGCCCGAGGACGGCGTGCGGGATCAGGTGATGCTGGCCCTGGCGGGGGGCCCCGGCCCCCGGGAGCTGCGCCTGGAGTACCGCGCCGCCGGGGAGGCCCAGTCCGCCCAGCGCCGGGTGGTGCCCTACCGCCTCACCCACGACATTTTTTCCGGCGGGACCTTCCTGCTGGCCTGGGACCTGGACCGCCAGGCCCCGCGCCAGTTCCGCCTGAGCCGCATCGTGCAGGCGGAGGCCCTGGCCCGCCCTGGCCACTTCCCCGAGCCCGCGGTGATGGAAGCCGCCGCCCGCTACCAGATCGGCGGCTGGATCGGCGACCGGGCGCCGTTCGAGATCAAGCTCCGGGTCCGCGGCGTCCACTGGGTCCGCGCCATGGAGGACGCCCCGCCGGCCCTGCCGGATTTCCGCATCACGCCCTTGCAGGACGGCCTGGAGGCGAAGGTGTCCTTCAAGGCGAGGGGGCTCGAAGCGCCGACCCGGTGGCTGCTGCAGTTCGGGGACGCGGTGAGCATCGAGGGGCCGGAGGCGCTGCGGGAGCATGTCGCCACGGTGGTGGCGGCCATGGGGCGGAACCTGGGGGCGGGCTGAGGTCGAGGTCAACGGCCGGTCCACTTCAGGCCCAAGGAGTGGTCTTGCTTTGACCGTTCTTGGGCAGCCATGTTCCAATATTATTTTTCGTTCACGTTCCGTGAACAAAAATTATATTTGATACAAATCTCTTGACGGGATGGGGGCACATCGCCATGTTCAATAAATCACAATGTTCACGGAACGTGAACGCTTAAGGAAAACGGCACCATGACCCCGACCCAGCCCCCGACCCAGCCCCAGCACCTGTTGACGCTGGCCCTCGAGCGACTGGCGACTCAGACCGGATTTCCCGCTGGGTGGGAAAGAGCGGTCGCGGAGATCGGCGGCCCAGGTTACCTCCCCGAGGGCAAGGCTCGACTCGTGATCGGCAAAAAAACGCTGAATTACCACTATGAATACCAAGCCAATGTGGACCGGACCGGAATCATCCACCGGATCAAGGCCCGGTTGGGGGATGGCCCGGAGCCTGGCCTGTTGCTGACGCCCTTTCTGACGCCGGAGCTGGCCAGACAGTGCCGGGCCGTCGGCCTCCAGTTCCTGGACGGGGCTGGGAATGCCTACCTGACGGGTCCAGGTGTGTACATCCATATCGCTGGAGAAAAGCGGGCTGAGGCCCTGCCGGCAGCGGAGCCGGGGGCGCGGGCCTTTGACCGGACCGGCTTGAAGCTGGTGTTTGCGCTGGTGACGCGACCCGACCTGCTGCGGGCGCCTTACCGGGAATTGGCGCGGATCGCCGGGGTGGCTCTGGGAACAGTGGTCCGGGTCATCAAGGACTTGAAGGAACACGGCCTGCTGGTGGAAGGGAAGGGCGGGGCACGCCATTGGGTGGACCGCCTGCGGGTGATCGAACTGTGGGCTAACAACTACCCGCTGCGCCTGCGCCCGAAGCTGCATCCCCGCAGGTTCCGGGCGGCGGAGGCGGATTGGTGGAAGCAGGCGGACCTGGGACCGGTCCACGGGCTCTGGGGCGGTGAGGTCGCGGCAGCGCGCCTCACGAAGGATCTGGTGCCTCAGACCGTGACGATCTACGTGAGGGGAAATCCGGGACCACTCATCGCGGCCCATCGGCTGAAGCCGGATCCCAAGGGCCCCGTCCAGCTGCTCGAAGCCTTCTGGGAAGAGGGCACCGATGAGCAGGAAGGCGGCCTCGTGCCCCCGCTGCTGGTCTATGCGGACCTGTTGGACCTCGGTGATCCCAGAACGGTGGCCCTGGCCAAGGTGATCCATGACCAGCACCTTGCTTGAGCTCAAGAAGCCCCTGGATGAATCCCTGGTCAGGCTCCTGCTTGACCTGGACCGGGTGTTGGCCGGGGAGGGCCTTCCCTATCTGCTGGCCGGTGCCATGGCCCGGGATGTCCTGCTGGTGCATGGCTTCGGGTGCACGCCCTCAAGCCGCCGGACCCTGGATGTCGACTTCGGCGTGATGCTGCCGGATTGGCCCAGCTTCGACCGTTTGCAGGCGTCCCTGGTCGCCTCGGGGAGCTTTCACCTCGACCCGCAGGCGGAGCAGCGCGTGGCGCATGTGGACCCGGTTACCGGAGCCAGGACTCAGGTGGACCTGGTCCCCTTTGGCGCGATTACGGGCCCGGACGGAACCCTGTCGTGGCCACCCAAGCATGAACAGGCGATGCGCGTACTGGGCTATGCCAGCGCCATGGCCGCCGCGTATCGCCTGCCCCTCGGCCAGGGCGTGGAGGTGCCCATCGCGTCCTCGGCGGGCCTGGTGCTCCTGAAGTTCGCGGCCTGGGCGGACCGGGGCCTGGAGCGGGAAGGAAGGGATGCCGTGGACCTGCGGACCCTCCTGATCTGCCACGAGGAGGTCCTCCAGGCGGAGCTGTTCACGACCTACTTCGAGGTGTTGGAGGAGTACGCCCACGAGCCCCCCCTGACCGGCGCCCACGTCTTGGGACAGGAAGTCGCGGCCCTGGCGGAACCGGCGCTCCGCGCGCTCATCGAGACCCATCTGGGAACGGAACGCAGGGTTCATCTGCTCACCCAGATGATCCGTGGTGAAAGTCCCCTGGATCGGGACGCGGTGTTCCAGGAGGCGGAGCGGCTGCTGGGGGCCTTCGAACGAGGGCTGCACTCGGTGGGTGGGACGCCAAGGCCCTGAGCGCCCCAGGATCCTCCCGGGCCCCTGGACAGGCACTGTCCGGGCGCCCTTCCGCGACAAGGGCTGTCCACCGCGCCCCCGGATCCTGGCCCTCCGCCCGATGGCGGTTCTCCGGAGATCCCATGCTGCGCACCTCCCTCGCCCTGCTCCTCGCCGCCGGCCTCCAGGCCCAGGACCTGCCCAGCCGCCAGGCCCAGGACCTGCCCAGCCGGGTGGGCCTGTCCTTCGGGGCGGTCTCGCCCGTCGGCGACTGGAAGGACGCCTACGACAGCGGCTGGAACGCGTCCCTGCAGGTGTACTTCAACCGCGAAGGCAACCACGAGCAGCGCCTGCGGATTGACCTGATCGGGATGAAAGAGTTCAAGGAAAGCGGCCGCTACGCCGGCGTGGACTACACCGTGCAGGCCAACGCCGCCGGCGTCGGCGTCGCCTACGACTGGCTCCCCCGCGTCGCCGCCTGGGGCAGGGGCGGGGGCTTCCATTTCGTGCTGGGCATCGGGAGCATCTCCTGGGCCCAGAATGTCGAAGCCAGCGCGAGGTCCCCCTACGGCAGCGCCTCCGACAGCCAGACCGACACGGGCGTCGCCTTCAGCCCCACCGTGGGGTTCCAGGTGCGGTTCAACCGGAACGTGAACCTGGAAGCGCGGTACACCTTGTCGAAGGTCACGGCCTCATCGAATACGGATCTGGTGTGGGAGAACTTGGATCATGTGACGGTGGGGGTGGGGGTGAGGTTCTGAACAGTGTAGATACTAGGGAAGCCACTACTGGATCATCAAGTTGATCGATGAGGTTGGTTCCTCGCTACTTACTATCAAAAAAGAACCTTCAACGGCGCCCACAC
>JBGAST010000062.1:0-18458 GCA_044229575.1 Holophagaceae bacterium
GGGGGGGGGGGATCGGGGACGGGGCGGCCGGGCGCCGGGGGCCTGGGCCCGGGGTGGGGGGGGGGGGCGGGGGGGCGCTCGAGGCGTCCCACCATGTCGAAGTTCGCCATGAAGCGCACCTGCTCCTTGGGCACCGTGGGGTGCTGCATCCACCAGGCCGAGCCGAGGAGCCCCTCCTCCTCCCCGGAGAAGTGCATGAAGAGCAGGGACCGCTTCGGGCGCGCCGACTTGAGTGACTGGGCCAGCTCCAGGACCAGGGCCGTGCCGGAGGCGTTGTCGTCGGCCCCGGGATGGGGCTGCTCCTTGCCGGCGCCGGCCATGCTGTGGCGGCCCGTGGTGCCCAGGTGGTCCAGGTGGGCGCCCAGGGCGATGAACTCGTCCTTCGCGGCGCCGCCCTTGAGCTGGGCGACGACGATGGGGAGCTGCGCCTCCACCCGCTTCAGCTGCAGGGTGAGGTTGATGTAGGACCAGGGCGCGTAGACGTAGTCCTTGCTCTGCCGCTCGCCGGTGGCCTTCAGCCGGGCGATGCGGTCCTGGAGGTCGGGGCAGACCTTCGCGGCGGCCTCGACGGTCATGGCCAGCATGGGGATGGGCAGGGTGGCGGCGCCGTCCATGCGCGCCATGGGGGGGACCGTGGAGCCCTCCTCGAGGAAGACCACCGCCGCGGGCCGCGCGGCGAGCAGGGCCTTGGCCCGGGCCAGGGGGGAGGTCTCCAGGGGGGAGAGGTGGGCGGCGGCGGCGACGGAGGCGGGGATCTCCCGCAGCATCATGACCACCTTGCCCCTGAGCTCGAGGTTGTCGAGGTCCTGGCGGGCGGGGGCGCCCAGACCATAGCCGGCGAAGACGAGGGCCTTGTAGCGGAAGCTGGCGTCGCCGCTGGCCCACATGGCCTCCACGTCCTTCCCCCAGGCCAGGGTCCGCGCCTCACCGTCCCCGAAGTTGAGGGCGGCCTCGGCCTCCACGCGCTCCACGGCGGTGGGGAAGGGCATGCGCAGGACCTGGGCGGGGATGCCCAGGGCCCTGTAGCGGGCGAGGACGTGGGCGGCGGCCTGCTCCAGGCCGGCTTCGCCGTTGCCCCGCCCCTTCAGCTCCGGAGAGGCCAGGAAGGCGGTGTCCTTCCGGAGGCGGGCCTCGGCGGAGGGAACCGCGGGCCGGGCGGCGCGGACCACCGCCGGGCGGGGCGGCGGCGCCTGGGCCTGGAGCAGGGCGGCGAAGGCAAGCAGGATGGGTGCACGTCGGTTCACAGTCGCTCCCGGAAATCGTCGTCGTAGGGGCCCGCGTCCTTGCGGATCTTGTCGATGACCGCATCGAGCTCGTGGTAGCGGTCCGAGGCATCCATCACCCGGCTGGCCATGGCGCTGCGGAAGCCCGCGACTTCCACCCGCACGCCCTTGGCGGCCAGGGCCTGGAGCGGGTAGGCGAAGTCCTCGTCGCCGCTCACCAGGATGGCCACGTCCACTGCGTCCGCGTAGGCCAGGAGGTCCGTGGCGATTTCCACTTCGAGGCGGGCCCGGCGGCTGCCGTCCTTCTCCGTCTTCACGGGCTTCTGCACGACCCGGAAGCCGTTCCGCCGCAGCCAGTGCAGGAAGCCCCGCTGGCGGTCCGCGGCCTCGTCCACGCCGGTGTAGAAGAAGGCCCGGATCAGTTCGCGGCCCTCGCTCAGGTGCGCCAGCAGCCGGCCGTAGTCCAGCTCGAAGCCCAGCTGCTTGGCGGAATGGAAGAGGTTGTTGCCGTCGATGAAAACGATGCAGCGGGCCATGGCTTGCGGGCTTTCGGATGGGGGTCTGAATGGAGTCTGAACAGGGCCGGAACGGCGCGGAGGCGCTTTTCCATCATGCCACGAGGCAAGTCTGCGGATAATCGATCCATGGCCAACGAGGATGGGTTCTTCCAGAGCGACCAGGCGGAGGGCCGGGAACTGCGCCACACCCTCCTGTTCCGGCTGCTGGGCTACCTCCGGCCCTACTGGCTGGGCCTCGTGGCCCTGCTCCTGCTCATGGTGGCCTCGGCCTTCCTCGAGGTGCTGCCCTCCGAGTTCACCCTGCGCCTCATCGACCACCACCTGGCGAAGGGCAGCATGGCGGGCTCGGCGCCCCTGGTGCTGGCCTTCCTCGGCTTCCTGCTCCTGGGCTTCGCGGCCCAGACCGCCCGCTACCTCCTGCTGGCCTGGGTGGGGCAGCGGGCCATGCTGGACCTCCGCATGCAGCTCTTCTCCCACCTCATGCGGCGCAGCACCCACTTCTTCCACCGGAATCCCGTGGGCCGCCTGATGACCCGGGTCACCAGCGACGTCCAGAACCTCAACGAGATGTTCTCCTCGGGCTTCGTGGCCATCGTGGGGGACGCCCTGTCCCTGCTGGCCATCGTCGCCTGGATGTTCACCAAGCACGCCGGGCTCGCGGCGGTGGCGCTGGGGATCATGCCCTTCCTGCTGGTGGCGACGGAGATCTTCCGCCGCCGGGCCGGGGACGCCTTCCGGGAGACCCAGGGGCGCTACGCGGCCATCCAGGCCTACCTGCAGGAGCAGCTCTCGGGCATGAGCCTGGTGCAGCTCAACGCCCAGGAGGACCGCGCCCGGGACCAGTTCGGGGCGCTGAACCGCAGCTACCTGGAGGCCTTCCTCAAGACCATCTTCGCCTACGCGGTCTTCTTTCCCGTGGTGGAGTTCATCACCTCGGCGACCCTGGCGGCGCTGATCTTCTACGGCGGGATCAAGTTGCAGGCGGGCGCGCTGACCTGGGGCCTGCTCTTCGCGTTCATCCAGCAGAGCGGCCGCTTCTTCCGGCCCATCCGCGAGCTGGCGGAGCGCTACAACGTGATGCAGACCGCCATGGCCAGCAGCGAACGGATCTTCAAGCTGCTGGACAACCAGGAGGCGATCCGGGAGGCCCCGGAGCCGAAGCCCGCGGTCTTCGAAGGGGAGATCCGCTTCGAGGGGGTCTCCTTCGCCTACGAGGAGGGCGGCCGGCAGGTGGTCCAGGACCTGAGCGGGGCGATCCCGAAAGGGCAGCGCATCGCCGTGGTGGGCCACACCGGCGCCGGCAAGAGCACCCTCATCAACCTGCTCATGCGCTTCTACGACGTGGCCGGCGGCCGCATCACCGTGGACGGGGTGGACCTGCGGGAGCTGGAGCTGAAGGGCCTGCGCCACCTCTTCGGCCTGGTGCTGCAGGACGTCTTCATCTTCAGCGGGACCCTGGAGGAGAACATCGTGCTGGGCCGGGAGCTGGACGCCGCGCGCATCCGCGGCGTGCTGGCCCAGAGCCAGCTCCAGTCCCTGGTGGAACGGCTGCCGGAGGGCCTGCAGACCCAGGTGGGCGAGCGCGGCCAGAAGCTGAGCGCCGGCGAGCGCCAGCTCGTGGCCTTCGCCCGCATGCTCTACCAGGAGCCGGCGATCCTGCTCCTGGACGAGGCCACCGCCAACATCGACAGCGAGACCGAGGCCCGTATCCAGGCCGTGGTGGAGCACGTCAGCCACCGCATGACCACCTTCACCATCGCCCACCGCCTAAGCACCATCAAGGACGCCGACGAGATCTGGGTGATGGACCAGGGCCGCATCATCGAGCGCGGGACCCACGACGAGCTGATCGTGCATGACGGGCACTACGCGAAGCTGGTGCGGCTGCAGTTCGCGGAGGAAGAAGCCGCATGAGCCACGCGGGATGCATGCGGGCAGTCCGGGTTGGTTGGCTCGAGGACGCGCTCGGCGCGGTCTCGCGTATCGCGAGCGATACCGAGAGGAAGAAGCCGCATGAGCCACGCGGGATGCATGCGGCCAGCCCGGACATGTTGGCTCGAGGACGCGCTCGGCGCGGTCTCGCGTATCGCGCAGCGATACCGAGAGGAGGAAGCCGCATGAGCCACGCGGGATGCATGCGGGCAGTCCGGGTTGGTTGGCTCGAGGACACTCTCGGCGCGGTCTCGCGTATCGCGCAGCGATACCGAGAGGAAGAAGCGGCGTGAACCTTCCGCCCCTCTACCCCATCATCGATGCCCGCCTGGACCTGAGCCTTTCGTCCCAGATCCGCCGCTTCGGCGAGGCGGGCTTTCCCCTGGTGCAGTTCCGGGGCAAGCCCCTGGACGCCCTCGCGCAGATGGACGAACTGCGCAGCGCACTGAGGAATTCCGCGGAGAACGGTGGCTGGCCGCTCACCGTGGTGAATGACCGGGCGGACCTGGCGGTGCTGGCCGCCTCCGAGGGCCTCGCCCCCTGGGGCCTGCACCTCGGGCAGGAGGACCTGCCGCCGGAGGAGGCGCGCAAGCTCCCGGGTCTTGCGGGCCTCCACATCGGCACGTCGACGCATTGCAAGGAGGATTGGAACACCCTCCCCGCCGCCTGCGACCACGCCGGCGTGGGCCCGGTGCGGGGCACGGCGACCAAGGCGGATCATTCGGAGCCCATCGGCTTCGGGGGCCTCGCGCAGGGCTGCGCCGCGCTGCGGTCGAAGGGCGTCGCCCCCATCGCCATTGGCGGTCTGGACGTGGAGGACCTCGCCGCGTGCTTCGAAGCCGGCGCGGAATCCGTGGCCATGGTCAGCGCCCTGGCCGCGGCGGAACACCCCGGCGAACTCCTCTGGACTGCCCAGCTCGCGCGCTGGCAGGCGCGGCCGCCCTTCCGCCCAGGCCATGGCCTCCTCCTCGCCGGCAGCAGCGGCGCCGGGAAATCCACCCTCGGAAAGGCCCTGGCCCTGGAGCTGGACCTGCCCTTCCACGACCTGGACCGGGTCATCGAGACCCGGGCGGGGAAACCCATCCCGGCGATCTTCCTGGAGGACGGGGAAGGGGCCTTCCGGGCCCACGAGGCCGCGCTCCTGCCCGCCCTGCTGTCAGCGCCCGCGGTGATCGCCCTGGGGGGCGGGGCCTGGGAATCCGCGGCGGTGCGGGACGCGGCGGCGGCCGCGGGCTTCAAGGCCTTCTGGCTGGCGGAGGAGCCCGCGGGGTGCTGGGCGCGGGCCGGCGCGGACCCCCACCGGCCCCTGGCGGCGGATCGCGGGATCTTCCTGGCCCGCCACCGGGACCGGCTTGCCCGCTGGAGCCTGCTGCCCTGCGTCCTGCCCCTGGGCCGGAGCCCCGAAGAAATCGGGCGCGCCATGGTCTCTGGGTTATCCTGAGCCCTCGCCCCATGGACCTCATCCTTTCGGATCTGCACGCCAACCTCCACGCCCTGCGGGGCGTGCTGCGTTTCGCGAACCGCCGGGCCATCAAGCGCTTCGTGATCCTGGGGGACCTGGTGGGCTACGGCGCCCATCCCAACCAGGTGCTGGACCGGCTGCGGGAGCTGAAGCCCCGGGTGATGGTGCGGGGCAACCACGACAAGGCCTGCGCCCGCCTCGAGCCCATGACCACCTTCAGCCCCCCGGCCCGCAGCGCCGCGGAGTGGACCGCCGAGCGCCTCTCCCGGGAGAACCAGCGCTTCCTGGAGGAGCTGCCCCAGGGTCCCGCCTGGGTCGGCGAGGACTACCAGATCGCCCACGGCGCCCCCTTCGACGAGGACGCCTACTTGCTCCATCCCCGGGATGCCCTCCACGCCTTCGACGCCTTCCAGGCCCAGGTCTGCTTCTTCGGGCACACCCACCTCCCGGGCACCTTCGAACTGGACGAGGTGGCCCACACCCTGCGCTGGGTGGAGTTCGAGGCCAACGAATGGTTCCACCTGCGGGCGGGCTGCCGCTACCTGGTGAATCCGGGCAGCGTGGGCCAGCCCCGGGACCGGGACCCGCGCCTCTCCTTCATGAGCTTCGATCCGGCGAAGAACCGGCTGCGCCTCCATCGCCTGGACTACGACCACCGGGGCGCAGCCAAGGCCATCCTGGCGGCGGGCCTGCATCCCCACCTGGCCCACCGCCTGGAGCACGGAGTCTGAGATGCCCCCCGTCCGGACGCCCTCCCCCGCCGAGCTGGAAGACCTGCTGCGCAAGGCCATCGACACCCGCGCGCCGGCCACCCTGCGCCTGGAGGGCAGCAACCGCATCCTGGGGGACCTGCGCCTCGCCAGCATGCGCAGCGGCCTCGACCTCGCGCTGCTGGGAGCCAAGCGCCGGGACCAGATCCCGGTCTCCGGCACGAAGGCCGCCCTCTCCCTGGTGATGGGGGACGAAGTCCTCAGCGCCGCCACGATGTTCCTGGAGCCCCTGGAGGGGGACGCCCTGGCGGGCCCGATCCTGCGCCTCGCCTGGCCGGGGCCGGAGATCGGCTTCCACTACCGCAAGGACATGCGGGTGGCGGGGCCCAGCCAGACGCCCCTCGAGGCGGAGCTGGAGGCCAACGGGGGCGTGTGGCCGGCCCGGATCATGAACCTCACGGAGACGGGCCTCGGCCTCGGCCTGGCGATGGAGCTCGCCCTGGAGCCCTACAGCATCGTGGAGGTCCGCACCACGCTGCCGGGGGCCGGCGCGCTCCGGGCGGTGGGGGAGCTCCGCCACGTGACCCTCCTGGACGACGAGGCCCTGCCCACCCGCATCGGCCTCGTCATCCGGGACGCCAGCCCCGAGGACATGGACGCCCTCTACCGCTTCGTGCAGATGCGCCGCGCCGACCGCAGCGAGAACATGCGCAGCGAGGGCGGGCCCGGCGCCGGCATGGGAGAGGGGACTTGAAGGCCATCTCCCTGCGGGTGGACGTGGACACGCTGGAGGGTTCGATCCGGGGCATCCCGGCCCTGCTGAGGATGCTGGACCGGCACGGGATGCGGGCCAGCTTCTACTTCAGCCTCGGCCCCGACAACAGCGGCAAGGCCATCCGGCGGATCTTCCGGAAGGGCTTCCTCCAGAAGATGCGCCGCACCAACGCCGCGAAGCTCTACGGATTCAAGACGATGATGTACGGCGTGCTGCTTCCGGCGCCGAACATCTCCAAGCGGGCCGCCGCGGAGATGCGCGCGGCGCAGTCCGCGGGCCACGAAGTGGGCATCCACGCCTGGGACCACGTGCAGTACCACGACCTGCTGGACCGGAAATCGCGACAGTGGCTGGCCCAGTGGTACGCCAACGCCCACGGCGCCTTCGAGGAGGTCTTCGGCTTCAAGGCCAGGGGCGCCGTCAGCCCCGCCTGGCGCTGCAACGAGAACACCCTGGAGCTGCAGGAGGCCTACGCCCTCGACTACGCCGGCGACTGCCGCGGCGCGGCGCCCTTCTATCCCGTGGTGAACGGAAGGACGCTCTCGACCCTGCAGATCCCGACGACCCTGCCGACCCTGGACGAACTGCTGGGGCTGGATGGAAGGACGCCAGAGCAGGTGAACGAAGAAGTGTGGGCCATGGTGAAGGAGGACGCGCTGAACGTGTACGCCCTCCATACCGAAGTCGAAGGCGGCGCGCTCGCGGAGACCTTCGATGCGTTCCTCGGCGGGCTGAAGGATCGCGGCGTGGTGGCGCGGACCCACGCGGAGTGGCTGCCGGAACTGAAGGCGGCGAATCCCCCGGCGAAGGTCAACGTGCGCCGGGAGATTCCCGGGCGGGCGGGGTGGGTGAGCTTCGAAAGCTAGGCTGTGGTCTCCGCCGGCCGCTCCTTCGCCCCCATGATCAGCAGCCACAGCATGAACACCACTTCGCCCAGCTGGGCGGGGAAGGCGAACTTCGAGGCGGTGTCTTCGAGGTGCGGCCACAGGATGCCGATGAGGCTCAGGGCGAGGTAGGCGGCGCCGTTGAAGCCCAGCCAGACGGCGAGGAAGCGGGGCAGGAAGCGGGACTTCCAGGTGAGGATGGCCATGGGGAAGAGCCAGAGGCCCCAGAGGGTCTCGGCGGCCAGGATCTCCTGGCCGTGCAGGCGGAGGAAGAACATGGCCAGGGCGTCCCGCTGGGGCTTGTCGAAGACGGCGAGGTAGTCGGCGCCGCGCACCAGCAGCAGGGCGGCCAGGTCGTTCGCGACGTTGAGGAAGTAGATGGCCGCCGGCAGCACGCCTCCGAGGAGGATCAGCCGAACCGACTGGTCCCAGTCCACGTCCTTGAAGAGCCGGTGGAAGGCCAGGACGATGAAGATCAGGATGGTGCCGCTGAAGAGGTCGGTGACGATGCCGAGGCGGAAGAGCCCTTCGTGGGCCGCGATGTTGGCCGCCGTGGCCGTGGCGTCCCCCTTCACGAAGAGCAGGCCGGGGATGACGAGGAGGCGCAGGGGCGCGGCGAGGCCGAGCAGGAGGTAGAGGAAGCCGGCGATGCGGGCGTTCCGGCGGACGGAGGTCATGCGTCGGCTCCGGGGAGGGTTGGGGCGGCTACGGCGGAGGGCGCCTGGCGCTTAGCGGGCGGGGACGGGACCTCACTCCACGACGTTGAAAATCTCCCTTGAGCCGGCTTCGGCGTAGGGGATGAACTTCTCGTAGCAGGCGCGCCACTCGGGCGAGCCCATGATCTTCATGGACTGGTTCTCCCAGTCGCCGAGGCTGGCGAATTCCATCTCGAAGTTGAGGGTGTAGGAGGGTCCCGTGAGGTCCGAAAGCAGCCGTGACTTCGCGCCCACGCCGAGCCTGGCGTTGAGGGCCAGGATCTCCTTGAAGGCGGCGATGGCGGGCTTCGCCTGGCCGAACTTGATGCGGAAGGTGTTCCTCACGACGATCATGGCGTCCTCCTGCAGCGCTGCCCGGGAGCCCGGGAAATGGAGTGGAAAAGAGGCCGAGATCGTACCACCGAGGGGCCCCGGGGGCGTCGGGCCTTCGCCTACCCGGAAACGCCGAGGGCCTTCAGCCGCGCCTTGGCTTCCTTCTCGAGCTGGGGAAGGCCCTTCTGGGCGCCCAGCTGGACGCACTGGCGGTAGTGCTGGACGGCCTCGTCACGGCGGCCCGTCTGCTCGAGGACCTTCCCCAGGCTGCGCAGGGAGGCGGTGAAGAGGGGATTGATTGCGAGGGCCTTGCGGTAGGCCTGGATGGCCTCGTCGGAGCGGCCCTTGGCCACGAGGCCGTCGCCGAGGCTGTCGTAGCTGTTGGCGTTGCCGGGATCCAGCTCCACCTGCTTGCGGAAATGCTCGAGGGCCAGGTCCACCTGCTTCATCTCGAGTTCCACGTAGCCCAGGAGGTTGCAGACCGCCGAGAACTTCGGGTCCGCGGCGAGGGCCAGGCGGTACTCGGCCTGGGCGGCGCCGGGGTCCTTCTGCTTCTTCCGGATCTGCCCCTTCATGAAGTGGCTCCGGGAGGGATCCAGGGCCAGGGACCGCGCGGCGAGGGCTTCGGCCTTGTCCAGGCCGCCGCCGGCGATGGCGGGGGCGTTGAAATAGAAATTGAACAGGGCGAGGATCGCGACCCGGTTCCCCGGCTCCAGCTGGACGGCCTTCTCGAGGGCCGCGCAGGCGTCCTTGGCCAGACCCATGGCGCTGAACATGTTCGCGTTCTGGGCGAGGTTGCCCAGGGCGTTGCCCCGGAGGACGTGATAGCCCGCCCGGTTCGGATTGAGCTGGATGGCCTTGTCCACGCACTCCACGGCCTTGCGGGGATCCCGGTTGGCCCACTGCAGCTCGGCCAGCTGGTACCAGGCTTCCGCGTTGCGCGGCTCGGCCTGCACCGCCCGGTCCAGCAGCGCCTGGGCCTGGGGGAAGTTCTTCTCCTTGATCAGCCGCGCGGCCTTTTCGAGGTCGGTCTCGGCGTTGAGGCGGGAAGAGATTCCGAGGAGGAGGCCGAGGAGGAGCCGGGTTTGCAGGTTCGACATGGAAGGCCTCAAAGAAATGCGGCCATTGCAGGACCGCCAATCATCGGCCCGCAGTCCATGCATGCCGCTGGAAGACATCCTTTCATCAAGCTTGCGATCCATCAAACCCGCCCCTGCGGGCGGGCCCGGAAGGGGCCGGCAGCGCTTCGGATGGGCCTGCCGCAGGTCGTGCGGCGCAGGGCAGGGCGCCCGACGGAGATCAGAGCCGCCGGGTCATGAAGACGCTGTTGGGATCCTCGACGTAGCCGTTGAAGGGCGGGCAGAAGCTGAACCCGAAATCCGCATACAACATTCGTGCGGGCTCGAAGGCGTCCTGCGCCCCGGTCTCCAGGCTGAGCCGCTGGTAGCCCCGCGCAGTGGCGACGTCGAGGATGTGCCGGAGCACCGCCTGGGCCACGCCCTTCCGCCGGTGCGCCCCCGCCGTGCGCATGGACTTGATCTCGCCGTGGTGCGGATCAAGCTCCTTCAGCGCCCCGCACCCCATGAGCTCGGGGCCCGACCACACGGTCCAGAACGAGATCTCCGGTTGGCGCAGGGCGTCGAGATCCAGCGCGTGGACGCTCCCGGGCGGCGAGATGCTGCGCATGTTCCGCAGGTGCTCTTCGAGAAGGGCGCGGATTTCGGGGCCGGTGAGGTCGTCGGGGCGGATGTTCATAGTGGGGAAAGGATCGCGCAAGTTGCATTCATCACCGGGAAAGCCTCTTCTGCTCCAGGGATGGATGCTCTGGCCATTCCGTGGGTTCGACCAGGGAGTCGTAGATGAAGAACCCATCCCCTGCGTCAGGGTCCTCGGAAGAAACCCGATAGGTCTTGCCGCCCGATTGCCAGTCGATGGTGAATGCGCCCATATTGCCGTTGAACTGGAAGGCGCCGTTCTGGAAGACGTGAAGGACCTTGGATGGTGACCTTCTATCGAACATGACCAGGCGATAGTTGGTTCCTTTTCGATCCACCCGGATGACGTATTTCGAAGTCTTCCATTCCAGTTCGGGCTCGTCGAAGTCCCTCAAGGCTGGGGGAAGCCGCAGCTTCTGTTTCTGGATGGCCGCGGCCCTGAGGGCCTTCGTCTTCTCGGTTTCATGGTTGATGGTTTGAATCTGGTAGTCGTCATCCAGCCAGATCGAGCCCTGCTTGAAGATGATCCCGCGCCACCCCACGCGACTCCAGTCCTCGTGGAGGTCGCTGTTCTTGATGTCTGCAATCAGGGCTTCGTCGAAGACCTCGTCAAACCGCAGCAGGCACTCCTGTGGGGACTTGATCGGCTTGAGCGGGTAGGGTCTGCCCAACGGGTACGTGATCAGGCGGACAATCTGTCGTCGGTCGCCGGAACCCACACACTTGATCAGAGACGTGATTTTCTCGAACCGGACCGAGTCGTCCGGAGATTGAGCGACGATGACTTGGCAGAGGGCGAAAGCCAGAATCCGCATGGGCAGCCTAACGAGGAAGGTTGATTGGTAAGACCTAGCCGGGCCCGTGTTGAACGGAAGCTGGAGCCGACCTCTGGGCGTAGACACGTGCCGCACCACCCACAATGAGGCAAACCAGGGCGACCAGGTCGGCCGTGAAAACCCGGGCCAGCTGGGCGTTGTAGGACCCGACCGACCAGGCCAGCAGGAGGAAGGAGACGACGCTGATGAAGCCTGCGATGAAGGCCGCCCCTTGGAATTGCGGCCGGAAGGAGGCGAAGACAAGGAACAGGCCGAGGAGCCCGAAGAGCACGGCGCGATGACGCAGCAGGATGGTGAGGTTGGGGTCGCTGATGGACAGGCCGTAGAGCTTTTCCAGGTGTTCACCCCCGAGCACGCCGGCCAGCGGCAACAGGTGGATGATGCCGACCAGGACAAGCATGGCTGTGACGACGTGGCGCACGGGGTCGGCTCCTGAAGTGGCTTGCGAAGGATGTTAACCGGCTTGGCGGGGCCGGATCCGGTTCAGGCAGGTGGCCCGTCAGGAGCCTGGTCGCGAATGAAGTCCAACCAACACTTGGGGCAGGTGGTCAGGGTTGTCCGCGGTTCATGGGTGGCGCTTCAGGCCTGAACGATGCCTTGCCGCAAGGCGGCTCCGAGCTTGAAGGAGAAGTCAGGCCGCGGCACGGGCCAGCCAAGCGGCCCATGCAAGACCACCGAACAGGCAGCTCTCCGCAACGCGCTGGATGATGCCGCGAACGGAATTGGACGAAAGGACAGACAAGGCGATGACGGCTCCAAGCACGACGAACCCGGCGAGCTTGAAAGGCTGACCGAGGCGCTCGGCGAGGGTCATGAGCGCGAAGCCGCCGCCGGCGTATTCGACTCCACCCGCAAGGTTGTGAAAGGCCTGGCGCGACGACCCGGACAAAGGGGAGCCCGGGTCGCAGGGGAACGCCGCTGCGCCGAGGTAGCCGATCGCGATGCAGAGCGCGAGGGCTGCTGCGGGAGGCGAGGCGGGGCGAAGCAGGTAGGCCACGAGCAGCAGGACCAGGCCGATGGACAGGAAGAGGCCGAAGGCTACGAAGCGCTGGTCGGGCGCTCCGATCTCACCAAGTTCGCTGATGGAGTGCTTGATGTGGCTGTAGCCGGGCTTGCGCGGCGCGAGAGCAAGCAGGCTGGCGAAGAGGTACGCGGCCGTGATGGCTGTTGCTGCGGTAGCGAGCATTCCCTTCTCCGCGGACTGACGAAGGAAGTTAAGCAGCCCGGCACAGCCGGGCCCGGGTTGAAATGTTGGTCAGGGCCTTGGGGTTCATCGTTTGGGGCCTAGTGAAGGGAAGAAGATGCCGAGCAGACACCAAAGAGAAAGCAGCAACAAGGAGGGGCCGATCACGAATCCCACGATGAAACCCCAAAGTTTGTGATACCAAACAGGTGTAAGAACCCGCACAGAATCCTGAATCCATTTGATCGACCACATTCGGGCATCTTGATCCTGTGACGCTTCTGGATTACGGAATGACCAGAGGCCGATGAAGAAAGAGAGGCTCCCTGCGCAAAGTGTGACCAGGAAAGGCCCAATCAAGTTTGTGTTGAACACGGTAGCCAACAATTGAGCCCTATCGGAAGAAGTTAACCGGTGCGGCGTAGCCGGGCCCGGGTTGAACGAGAGGGTAGGTCGCGACGAACTAGCATCCGGAAGCCCCCCACAGCGGGAATGTACGTTTTCGAGTACCGCGGATCACTGTGGCCTTGCCCTTGAAACCATGGGACTCCTCATCGAAGCCAGTGATTCGGTACTCGACGACAACCTGAATCATTCCATCCGACCATGTTTGGTACACCGCATCACCAACCGACGCCTCAGACCTCCGCTTGGGCACCTGCTTCTCCCGCACGAGTTTCAATCGATGCAGCTGACCAGCGAATCTCATCAACCCGTCGCCAGTGGCATCATCCCGCGCAAACGCTTGAGGGTCATTTGCGTCTTTCAGTGGGACGAGGCAGAAATACGTACAGCAACCGCTGACCTGCTCATTGGGTTTCAAGGGCTGCGGAACCAGGTTCGACTGCGCGAAGCACTGAGCTCCAAGTAGCAACAGAACGGCGAACCAGAGTGCTTTGGCAGTACGGATCATGAGCGTCCTAACGGAGGAAGTTAACCGGCCTAACCGTGGGCCGAATGTCTAAAGCAGGACGGAAGCAAGGCACAGTTGGGTCCGGGTTGAACGAGAGGTTAGGCCGCGGGTGGTTAAAGATCATGATCGACGAACCGTGCCATTTTATTTGGCCCGTCGGGGGCAAGACCGTGTGTTTGCATTGCAAGGTACCAATCAGAGATGGCCTTCTTCATCAGAGCCATGTCCTGGTTCCACACCGGGCCGAGATATTGAACCCATAGCTCGATCTCCAGCTCGGTGAATTCCTTATCTGGAGCAATCAGATTCGCAGTAGTCACAATCAAGGATGACAGCCCTTCATCAATTACTTGGGTCGGCACAGACCAATGAGCGGCTCCAAGGCAATCTGTATAAAACCCAATCTGCTTCAGTTGATCTAGGAGGAATGGGTGATCAGCCGATTTATCAACAAGAGGTCTGAAGTCTTCTAGCTTTCTGGCGCCATCCGCTACCAACTGTTGTATTGGCCACATGAAGTTTTTCTTGGTGTGTGACCGGTAATCCTTCCATGCTTCTGCCAATTCCTTTTCTGTGCGAGCGACTGAAAGTGATCGGAGGATTGAGGTCTTTCCAGATTCCTCAATCGACAGAATCCCCATAGAAACAGCACTAGGAAATCGGTTCGCCTCGTGTAAGAGCTTCGCGTCGTCAGCAAGCCTTCTTGCATTCAACGCAGCAGCATTCATCCCTTCAGCGATCTGCTTGGGCGTGAGAATTCCCTTGTAGGAATCTAGTTTCTTTTGCATCTCTGAAAGTTCCCGTGGCCTAACGGATGAAGTTAACCGGCCCGCGCGTGCGCGGGTCCGGGTTGAACGGAGGGTTAGGCAACGGTGTCGCCTGATTTCAAGTGAGTGAACAGTGCTGCTCTCAATGCAAAGAAGGAGATTAAGGCGACCAGTACAAGCTCTCCTAAATAAATCGCCCGCATCAGGAACTGAGGCGGGTTGGTGCGATCTGGAGTGAGTGCATAGAAGCAGAGGCCCAAGACGATCTGACCGATGAAGAACCCGGCGAAGAAACGCCAGATGAAGGAGAACCAAATCCGTGCTGCTAACCCGCGATTCATTGGACGCCTAACGGATGAAGTTAACCGGCCCGCGCTTGCGCGGGTCCGGGTTGAACGGGAGGTTAGGCACGCGCGAGCAGCTTTGCATACACAACTTGACGAGCACTGTCTGTGGTGGCGGATTCAAATCGTTCTGTCAGACCGAAGGAACACAGCCTTTCGTTCATGGTCATCCCATGGATCCCTTGGATCGATGACTTGAGAAAGTCGGACCACATCCCGCAGATTTCATTGTGGAGCGCATTACTTGAGAACCATGTGTAGCCGATGAATCTCTTGATTGTCGTCTCAAGCTCTTCAACCGACGAGTCATCGTTCTTCCAGTCTGTCAGCAGGTGTGCGAGCTTCTGCGCTGGTTCCTCTGGAGAGGAAGCTTTGATCGCGGCGACCAAAGAGTCGAGAGTCATTGGTGCGGCCTAACTAGAAATTCTGCGACAAGCAGGTTTGGATAAGTGTCGGCAGAACAGGATTACGACGACAAACTAAGAATTCGATTGGCGGGACTTGCTGGTTTCGGTCTCCGTTACACAAACATAATCCGTTCCGGATGAGATGGATGTCCTGGGGTGAACCGGAGGCGGGGATTTCCGCCTACCCGGGAATCTCGGCCTCGACGAGCTGGGCGAGCAGCGTGAGCGACTCCTGCCACCCGAGGTAGCACGCCTCCGGCGGGATCATGTCGGGAATCCCTTCCTGCACGATGTCCACGTCGGTTCCGCAGGAGACCTGCTTCAGGGTGATGGTGGTCTGCATCTCGCCGGGGAGGTTGGGGTCGTCGAACTTGTCGGTGTGCTTGATGCGCTCGCCGGGGACGAGCTCGAGGTACTCGCCGCCGAAGGAATGGCCGCCGCCGCTGCTGAAGTTGGTGAAGGACATCTTGTAGCTCCCGCCGACTCGGGAGTCCAGGTGGTGGACCTTGCCGGTGAAGCCGTGGGGCGGGAGCCACTTGACCATGGCGTCGGCGTCGAGGAAGGCCCGGTAGATCCTTTCGGGGGTCGCGCGGAGCACGCGGTGGAGCCGGATCGTGTTGGCCATGGCGGGTTCCTTCTGCGGGAGGTTCCGGAATGAGGTGCTCAAGCCTAGCGCCACCCTCCGGCCGGGCCAATTCCGTCCCCTGAAACCCGCGCCATTACTGATAAACTGATCAATTCCACGGGATCAGGCCCCATGTCCGAACGCTACACGCCCTCCGAGATCGAACCCAAGTGGCAGGCCTACTGGGCCGAGCACGACACCTTCCGCACCCCCGACGACCCGGCCCTGCCCAAGGCCTACATCCTGGACATGTTCCCCTATCCCTCCGGCGCCGGCCTCCACGTGGGCCATCCCGAGGGCTACACCGCCACGGACATCTACTGCCGCTACCTCCGCGCCAAGGGCCACGCCGTCCTGCACCCCATGGGCTGGGACGCCTTCGGCCTGCCCGCCGAGCAGTACGCCATCCAGACCGGCACCCACCCCGCCGTCACCACCCAGGCCAACATCGCCACCTTCAAGCGCCAGATCCAATCGCTCGGCCTCTCCTACGACTGGTCGAGGGAGATCGACACCACCGATCCCGCCTACGTGAAGTGGACCCAGTGGATCTTCCTCCTGCTCTACCAGCGCGGCCTCGCCTACCAGCAGGAGAAGCCCGTGAACTGGTGCCCCGCCCTGGGCACCGTGCTCGCCAACGAGGAAGTCATCGACGGCAAGAGCGAGCGGGGCAGCCACCCCGTCGTCCGCCTGCCCCTGCGCCAGTGGATGCTGAAGATCACCGCCTATTCCGACCGGCTGCTGGCGGACCTCGACCTCGTGAAATGGCCCGAAAGCACCAAGACCATGCAGGAGGACTGGATCGGCCGCAGCGAAGGCGCCGAAGTGCGCTTCGCCCTTCAGGATGGATCCGGCGAGGCCCTGGAGATCTTCACCACACGGCCCGACACGCTGTATGGCGCGACCTTCATGGTCATCGCCCCGGAGCAACCCTTCGTGGAGCGCCTCACGACGGCCGAGCAGAAGGCGGCGGTTGACACCTACGTCGCCGCGGCCAAGAACCGCTCCGACCTGGACCGCAAGGCCGCCAAGGAGAAGACCGGCGTCTTCACCGGCGGGCACGTGGTCCATCCCATCACCGGCCATCCGGTCCCCGTCTGGGTCGCCGACTACGTCCTCATGGGCTACGGCACCGGCGCCATCATGGCCGTGCCCGGCCAGGACGAGCGGGACTGGGAGTTCGCCGAAGCCTTCGGCCTCCCCATCCTGCGCACCGTGCAGCCCAGCGATGGGTTTGACGGGAAAGCCTTCCTCGGCGATGGCCCCGCCATCAACAGCGATTTCCTCAACGGCCTGCACGTCGCCGAAGCCAAGGCGAAGATGATCGCCCACCTCGAGGCGACCGGCCTCGGCACCAAGCGCGTGGAAACCCGCCTCCGGGACTGGGTCTTCAGCCGCCAGCGCTACTGGGGCGAGCCCATCCCCATCTATTTCCCCGTGGAGACCGACGGCGATCCCCGCATCGGCGCGCCCCACGTCATCCGCTACGACCAGCCCATCCCGGTCCCAGAGTCCGAGCTGCCCCTGCGCCTGCCGGATCTGGAGGACTTCAATCCCGGCGAGGATCCCGCCGGGACGCTGGCAAGGGCGACCGACTGGCGCTTCTTCCAGAAGGACGGGAAGTGGTTCGCGAGGGAGACCAACACCATGCCCCAGTGGGCGGGATCCTGCTGGTACTACCTGCGCTTCATGGACCCGAAGAACCCGGACGCGGCCTTTTCGCCGGAAGCCGCCAAGCGCTGGCTCCCCGTGGACCTCTACGTGGGCGGCGCCGAGCACGCCGTGCTGCACCTCCTCTACGCCCGCTTCTGGCACAAGGTGCTCCAGGACGCCGGCCTCGTCACCGTGCCCGAGCCCTTCGGCCGCCTGGTCCACCAGGGCATGATCCTCGGCGAGGTGGAGTACACCGCCTTCGTGGATCCCACCGGCCAGCCGGTGGCGAAGGACGAGGCCCGCCCCGATGGGGACGGCGGCTTCAAGCGGGCCACCGACGGCGTGGTGCTGAAGGTCCAGCGCTTCCCTGAGGAGGCCGTGGAGAAGAAAGGCGCCACCACGGTGCTGAAGGCCCATCCCTCCATCGCGGTGGACGCCCGCGCCCACAAGATGAGCAAGTCCCGGGGCAACGTCATCAACCCCGACGACGTGGTGAAGGCCCACGGGGCGGACGCGCTGCGCCTCTTCGAGATGTTCCTGGGCCCCCTGGAGGCGGTGAAGCCCTGGAGCACCGGCGGCATCCAGGGCGTGGCGCGCTTCCTGGAGCGCACCTGGTCTCTGGTGCAGAAGCCCATGATCGGCGAGGCCGCCAGCGGCGAGCTGCTGCGCAGCCTCCACAAGACCATCCGCAAGGTCAGCGAGGACATCGAGGCCCTGCGCTTCAACACCGCCATCAGCGCCCTGATGATCCTCCTCAACGACCTCGCCAAGGCGGATCCCCTGCCCAAGGAGGCGGTCGAGCTCCACGTGCGCCTCCTCCATCCCTTCGCTCCCCACCTTGCCGAGGAGCTCTGGGAGCAGCTGGGTCACGCCCCCAGCCTCCAGGCCGTGCCCTGGCCGGCCTTCGATCCGGCCCTGTGCGTGGACGAGGCGGTGACGGTGGCGGTGCAGGTGAACGGGAAGGTGCGGGGGAAGGTGACCCTGCCCGCCGGTGTCGCCGAGGCGGAGGCGGTGAGCGCCGCGAGAGCGGATGAAGGCGTCGCCAAGTGGCTGGACGGGAAGGAGCTCGTCAAGACCGTGTGGGTGCCCGGCAAGCTGGTGAGCTTCGTGGTGAAGGGGTAGGGTCCTCCCGAAATCGGAGAGCCGGCGAACCCGGCGAGCCGACGGGACAAGAAAAAGCGTCCGTACCGCGCCGTTGACCTTCAACGAGCACCACGATCCGCGAGGGGCGCCCTCGGCCCCTCGCGGATCGTGGTGCCAGAGCGCGCAGCGCGAGTGGGAGCTGGCTCCGGGACGTACCGGCGGTGTGGGTCGAGCTCCCCTTCCATCGATGGGAAGGCCAGTCGACCCACGCCGTCTCCCTTCCCGGAACGGGCTCCCACTCGCGCTGCGCGCTCTGGCACCCGGCTTGAGCATGATGGGCCCAGGGCGGGCCCCACATGCTCCAGCCGGGTGCTCTATTGAAAACACGCCCTCCGAGCGC
>JBGAST010000063.1:0-4250 GCA_044229575.1 Holophagaceae bacterium
TCACCAGCGCGAGCGCCGAGATGGAGCCGATCCCGGCTGCGGTACGAAGGGTCTGACGGTTCATGGGGCCTCCTGGCATGGCATTCGGTGGACCCAGGGGAATACCCGGGGGGTAGGGCGAGAGAAGAGAGTCATGGTCGCGGCAGAAACCATCCGCAGCAAGGCAAGAATCCGAAAAACACTGATTCCTGGTAATAAAAATCCCCATGACAGATTGTTTAAATGCTGTTTATTTACAAAGCTCCGGAGCCCCCGGAACCCTCGGGTCCAGGACCCGTGCGGGGAGCCGGGCCTGGCGAGGGAGGCAGCCAGGGCCGGGGTGGGGTCCTGGCGCTATTCTCCCCGCAGGACTTCCAGCGGCTTCTGCCTCAAGGCCCGGATGCTGCCCGCGAGACCCACCGCAGCCGTCAGCGATGCCGCCAGCGCCAGTAACAGCATCGCCGCAATGGGGCTGGGGCTGCTGTCCAGCTCGAGAACGCGCGTCACGTAGAGCTTGGCGAGGAACCAGGCGAGCACGGCGCTGGGGAGGGCCGAGATGCCGCCCAGCAGGATGAACTCCCACCCCAGGCTGCGCAGCAGCACCGCGTCCGTGGCCCCAAGGGTGCGCAGGAGGGCCAGGTCCCGGGCGCGGCCCAGGCGGCCCGCCAGGAGGCTCGCCGCCAGCACCAGCAGGGCCGAGAGGATCATGAGCCCCGCCAGGGCGCGGGTGACGATGGCCACCGTATCGAGGATGCGGGTCACCTTGTCGAGGATCTCGCTCACGTCGATGGGGGTGACGTTGGGGAAGCGCCGGGCCAGGCCGTTCTGGATGCGGGCGCGGGCCGGGCCGTCGGCTTCCACCGCCAGCAGGTGCAGGGCCGGCGCGTCCCGCAGCAGGCTGGGGTGCAGCACCAGGAAGAAGTTGGGCTGGAAGCTCTGCCAGCGCACCTTCCGCAGGCTGGTCACGCGGCCCTGGAGCGCCTGGCCCTGGACGTCGAAGACCAGCCGGTCGCCGAGCTTCGCGCCGATGGCGGTGGCGAAGCCCTCCTCCAGGCTGACCTCCTCCTTCGCCCCGGCGGCCCCGTCCCAGAACTTTCCGGCCATCACGGCCTCGGAGGCGCCCAGGCGGTCCCGGAAGGTGAGGTTCTGCTCCCGGGTGCGGAAGGCCTCGCCCCGGTCCTCGCCGGGGTCCGTCCGGTCCCGGTCCCGGTTGCGCTCGGCGTTGCGCCGGTCCACCACGGGCCGGCCCGCCACGGAGACCAGCCGCGCCCGCACGATGGGGGCCTGCAGCACGGCGCGGCCGCTCTCCTTCTCCAGCAGGGCCACGACCTCGGTGCGCTGCGAGGGCTGCACGTCCAGGAGGAAGAGGTTGGGCTTTTCCGCGGAGGCCGCCTGGGCGGCGATGGGGCCCACCACGTCGTCCTTCACCAGCTGGGCTGACAGGGTGAGAAAGACCGCCAGGCCCATCACCGCCATGAGGAGGCCCGTGAGGTTGGGCCGGGCGCCCAGCTGGCCCAGGCCCAGGCGCAGGGCCAGGGGCGACTTCGTGCTCACGCGGCGGAAGGCCCAGAGCAGCAGGCGCGCGGCGCCGTAGAGGACGAAGAAGAGGGCCGCGAGCCCCGCCACCATGCCCAGGCCCGTCCGCACCGTCGGCGCGCTGCGCACCAGCAGCAGGGCCGCCGCCAGGGCCGCGGCGCCCAGGCACAGGACCGTGCGGAGGCCCGGACCGCGGGCGTCGAGGCCCTCCCGCAGCAGGCCCAGGGGCGCGGCCTCCCGCAGGGCCAGGAGGGAGGGCAGGCAGAGGAGCAGCACCAGCAGCACCGCCAGGGCGGTCTCCAGGAGCGGCGGCGCCGCGAAGGCGCCGCCCCGGAGGGCCGTGGGGATCAGGTCCCCCAGCAGCCGCGGCACCAGGGCGGCGGTGGCGAGGCCCGCGGCGAAGCCCAGGACGAGGGCCAGGGCCAGGAGAAGCAGCAGCAGCATCCCGTAGATCCGGAAGGGGCCGCCCGGCGGCACCCCCAGGCAGCGCAGGATCGCGGCGTCCCGGGCGCGGCTGCCCACGAAGGCCGCCAGGATGGCCCAGGCGCCCAGGGTGCTGAGGAGCAGGGTCATCACGCCGAGCTGCTGCACGAAGCGGTTCAGGTTGCGCAGGGGCCGCGCCAGGGAGGCCGCGGCGTCCTCGTGGTTCTGCACCCGCAGCCGCTGCGTAGAGGCCCGGGCCAGGGCCCGGAGCTCCTTCTCCACCGCCTTGGGGTCCGCGCCGGGGGCGAAGCGGAGGATGAGGCGGCCCGTGAGCCGGGACCGCGCGCTGAGGAGACCCGCGCGTTCGGCGTCGCCCCGGGCCATGAGCACCCGGGGCCCCAGGGCGAAGGCGCTGGCCTGGCGGCTTTCGTCCAGGGCCAGGAGGCCCTTCACCGGCAGGGTCGTGTTGCCCATGCGCAGCGCGGAGGTTCCGTCCACGGCGAGGCCCCAGGCCTCCGCCAGCACCCGCTCCACGTAGACGCCGCCGGGCTGGGGCGGGCCTGGCGGCTCCAGCACCAGGCGCCCCGCGAGGGGATAGGCCGGTTCCACGGCGCGCACTTCCACCAGGCGCGCCTGGCCGTTGTGCTCGGTGACCGTGGCGAAGTCGTAGAGCAGGGCGGCGGCCTCGACGCCCGGGAGGCGCGCGGCCTTCTCCCGCACGGCGTCGGGGAAGAGGCCCGTGGTGATGAGGGCCGCGTCGCCCCCGAGGATGGCCCGGCTCTCCGCCCGCACGCCCCCGAGGACCCGCGCGCTGAACAGCGTCGTGGCGAAGAAGGCCGCGAAGCCCGCCGCAAGGCAGAGGCTGACGAGCAGCAGCCGCGCCCAGGAGCCGCGCCATTCCCGCAGGGCGGTGCGGGCCTCGAAGCGGAAGTCAGCCACGGGCGGGCTCCACGATCCGGCCCCGCTCCAGGGCGATGTGCTGGCCCATCTGGGCCCCCAGGTGGGGATCGTGGGTCACCAGCACCAGGGTCGCGTGGAGGTCCTGGTGCAGCTCCTTTAACAGGGCGAAGACCACGTCGGCGTTCCGGGCGTCGAGGCTGCCCGTGGGCTCGTCGCAGAGCAGGATGGGCGGCCGCGCCACCACGGCCCGGGCCAGGGCCACCCGCTGGCACTCGCCGCCGCTGAGCTTGGCGGGCACGTGGTGCATCCGCTCCCCCAGGCCCACCCGGCGCAGGGCCTCGATGGCCTTGGCCTCAGCGTCGCCGAGGCCCGCCAGCTCCGCGGCGATGAGGACGTTCTGGAGGGCGTCGAAGTGCTGGAGCAGGTGGAAGGACTGGAACACGAAGCCCACGTTGCGCGCCCGGAAGGCCGCCAGCTGGACTTCGCTGAGGGAACCCAGGTCCCGGCCCGCGGCCTGGATCGTGCCCGCCGTGGGCTTGTCCAGGCCCGCCATGAGCCCCAGCAGGGTGCTCTTGCCGCTGCCGCTGGGACCGAGGATGGCCGCGGACGCGCCGGCGGCGATGGAGAGGCTCACGCCGTCCAGGACGGTGAGGGTGCCGCCCTCGGGGGAGGGGAAGGATTTCGTCACGCCGCTGAGTTCGATCATGGCTTGAGCGTAGGCGAATTCGCGGGCCGATGGCGGACCGTCCCGTTAGGGAGCGGGCAGGGGGCTACTTCACGAAACGCACCGCATACACCGGCGGCAGGTGCTCGCCGATGGTGGCCCAGCTCTCGCCGCCGTCCTCGCTCACCCACAGCGATCCCGTGCTGGAGCCGAAGGCCAGGCGCGCGCCGCTGCCGTCCACGTCCAGGGCGTGGCGATAGACGAGGTCGTAGGCGTGCTCGGCGGGGAGGCCCTTGGAGAAGGTCTGGAAGGTGCCGCAGCCGTCCTTCGTGCGGTTCACCACCACCTTGGCATCCTTGGGGATGCGCTCCATGTCCTTCACCGCGGGCACGAACCAGGCGGTGTCGGCCTCGAAGGGATGGGCCGCCACGGGGAAGCCGAAGACCGAGGGCTGCACGCCGGTGATCTCGGTCCAGGTGGCCGCGGCGTCCTTCGACACGAAGATGCCGTTGTGGTGCTGCATGTAGAGGCGGTCGGGGTCCGCGGGGCTGCGCACGACGCAGTGGGGATCCTGGGAGGAGGGATCCTCCACCAGCTCCGGGGGCGCGTAGTCCGCGCGCAGGCCCTTGCAGCGGCTGGCCCAGCGCGCCGGGCAGACCCCTTTTTACGCGTATGACCGTGGCCTGATTCAACGGCGCGTCGCCGAGGTGCGGGCGGTGCTGCCCGTGGGCGTGCAACTGCACTACTC
>JBGAST010000063.1:4260-18327 GCA_044229575.1 Holophagaceae bacterium
GCGGGGGTCATGGGCCGGCTCATCACCAAGCAGGGCCAGGTGCTGGCCAACGCCCTCATCGCCGGCATCGGCTCCGGCCTGGGCCAGGCCTTCCAACAGAGCGCCACCACCACCTCCACCTCGCCCCTGGGATCCACCAGCACCGAGTGGATGCCCGGCAGGTCCGCGCCGCCGCCGGTCCACTTCTTGCGCTCGGGCATGTGCCAGAGGGCTTCCACCAGGGTCCAGGTCGCGCCCCGGTCATCGGAGCGGAAGAGGCCGCCGGGGAGGGTGCCGAACCAGAGCCGCCCGGGCTGGGAGGCGAGGCCGGGCGTCATGGCCCAGATCTTGTTGAGCTTCCACGGGATGGGCCGGCCGAAGTCATCCAGGTCGTGGGTGCCCTCCGGGTGGGCGGGGTATTCGGGCACGCCGACTTCGATCCAGGTCTCGCCGGCATCGTCGGAGCGGTGGAGCTTGGTGCCGAAGTGGCCGTGGTCGATGGTGGCGTACCAGGCGCCGTCCCGGGGATCCACCATGGCGAGGGCGATGTTCTCCGCGAGGAAGTGCACCTTGGCGATGCCCCAGCGGTCCGCGCCGCGATCCACCTGGAAGAGGCCCTTGCGGGTGCTGACGAGGAGACGGTCGGACATGTTCAACCTCCGGAAAGGGCCTGCATGACGAAGATGTTCCCGCCTTCCGCCACGGGATCCGCCTGGGCCTTGCGGTCGCGGATGGGGGTGCCGTCCACGAAGATGGCCATGTGGTGGCGCAGGGCGCCGTGCTCGTCCAGGACGTAGCCCCGCAGCCGCGGATTTCCCGCGAAGACCGCCTCCAGGGCCTCCCGCACCGTGGCCCCCGGCACCTCCATGGGAGGGCAGGCCAGGTGGCGCTGCAGGTTGGCGGTGAAGGTGACGTGGGGCATGGGCTGGGGAAAGACCTTGAAACTTGCCCGAGCTTCCCCCCGCCGTCAACGGCCTCCGTGGGATCCTGGGGTGAATGCCGCGCGCCGCCCTCATCCTCCTCCTGCTTCTTCTCGCAGCCTGCGACCGCCGGCCCGAGACCCCCCCGAAGGAGACCGCGAAGCACGAAGCCATCGTGGCCACCCAGGCCCAGACCGCCCGCGCCATCGTCTTCTTCGGCGACAGCCTCACCGCGGGCCTGGGGGTGGATCCGTCCGAGGCCTTTCCCTCCATCCTGGAAGCGCGGCTGAAGCGGGAGGAGCGGCCCTGGCGGGTCGTGAACGCCGGGGTCAGCGGCGACACCACCGCCG
Source organism: Holophagaceae bacterium (assembly GCA_044229575.1). GTDB lineage: Bacteria > Acidobacteriota > Holophagae > Holophagales > Holophagaceae > JADJVL01. Next base: position 5,510 of record JBGAST010000063.1, read on the forward strand.
GCGGCGTCGCCCGGCTGGACTGGGTCTACCGCACGAAGGCGGACGTGCTCGTCCTGGAACTGGGCGCCAACGACGGGCTCCGGGGAATTCCCCCGGCCGAGACCGAGAAGAACCTCCGCCTCATCCTGCAGCGCGCCGTGAAGGAGCGCAGCACGATCCTCCTGGTGGGCATGCAGATGCCGGAGAACTACGGGTCCGCCCACCGCTCCCGCTTCGCGGACCTCTATCCCAAGCTCGCCAAGGAGTTCCGCGTGCCCCTGGTGCCCTTCCTGCTGGAAGGCGTGGCCATGGATCCCAGGCTGAACCAGGCCGACGGCACCCATCCCAATCCCGAAGGCCACCGGCGCGTGGCGGAAACGGTGTGGCGGTACCTGGATCCGGTGCTGAAGGGGATGGAGAAGTAGGGCCCCGCTGCTACATTCAGGCATCCCCTGAAGGACTCCATGCGCTGGCTCAAACGGACCTCGGCTACCCTCCTGGCCCTGGCGGTCATCGCGGCCGCCACCGCCTGGCTCCTGGTGCGGCGCCAGCTGCCGGACAGTGCCGCCGCGGCGATCCACGGCTTGAAGGGGGACGTGTCCGTCGCCCTGGACGCCCGCGGCGTGCCGACGATCCGGACCGCCGGCCTGCTGGACGCCTTCCGGGTCCAGGGCTTCGAAACGGCCCGGGAGCGCATGTTCCAAATGGAGCTCCTGCGCCGCAGCGCGGAGGGGCGGCTCTGCGAGCTGGTGGGCGCGGGCGCGCTGCCCCTGGACAAGGTGCACCGCACCTACGGATTCCGGCAGGTGGCGGAGGCGGCGCTGCCCCGGCTGCCGGCCCCGGAGCGCGAGGCGTTGCAGGCCTACGCGGATGGCGTGAATGCCTACCTCGCCTCGCGTCCCGGGCGCTGGGGCATCGAGTTCCAGATGCTGGGCCTGAAACCCGAACCCTGGAGGCCGGTGCACAGCCTGGAGGTGCTGCTGCTGATGCACGAGGATCTTTCCACCTCGTGGAAGGCCGAAGTGCAGGCGGAGGCATTGAAGGATCTTCCGGAGGCCACGCGGAAGTTCCTGATGCCGGTCATTGCCGAAGGGGATCTGCCCCTCATTCCGGACCTGCCCGGGACGGTGCCGGATACGGCGGCCTTCTTCCAGGGCGGGGACGCGAAGGTCGCGTCACACTCGGAGAAAGCCGCGGCCCTGCGGAACCTGGAGGCGATGCAGGCGATCCCGACGCCGGACCCGGAGCTGCGGGCGGGCAGCAACAACTGGGTGATCGCGGGTTCGCGCACGGCGTCGGGCAAGCCCCTCCTCGCCAACGATCCCCACCTGAGCCTCGGCGCACCGGGCATCTGGTTCACCGTGCGCTTCGAGATCGGTTCGCGTTTCGCCCAGGGCGTGTCCCTCCCAGGCCTACCGGGCCTCGTCATCGGCCACAACGACGCCCTCGCCTGGGGCTTCACCAACCTGGGCACGGACGTGCAGGACCTCTACCGGGAGAAGGCCACCGGCGAGCGCATGGAGCGCATCGCCGTGAAGGGTGGCGCGACGGTGGACTTCCGCGTCGCCCTCGGTCCCCACGGCCCGCAGATCCTGCCGGGCCTCTCCCTGAAATGGACCGCCCTCGACCCGGCCCTGCTGCGCATGCCCACCATCGGCTTCATGGAAGCGAAGGACTGGGCCACCTTCAACGCCGCCGTGGACCAGTTCACCGGGCCCGCGCAGAACATCGTGTACGCGGATACGGCGGGCCACATCGGCTGGCGCGCGTCGGGACTGATCCCCATCCGGAAGAAGGGCAACGACGGCAGCCGCATCCTGGATGGGAGCGATCCGTCCAATGATTGGCAGGGCTTCGTGGCGCAGACAGGAATGCCGCGGGTCTTGGATCCGCCGCAGGGGTTTCTCGCCACCGCCAACAACCGCGTCGTCGGGACGAGCTTTCCCCACGTGGTGGCGACGGAGTGGGCGGGGACGAGCCGGGTGGGGGGGATTTCGGAACTGATAACAGGCAAGAGTCGACTGATGCAGACTCCAAAGAAGTGGTCGCAAAGAAATATCGACGACGTCCAGAGTTCCTGGCCTTCGTTCATATCACTTTTCCACTTCCAATTCTTCGAGTTGAAAGCGGATTGGGACGAGTCGGTTTTCAACGACTCCCCAGGCTTCCACATACATGACTTCTATGAGCTGGAGACGGCCGACGCGCGGTATTCGTATTTCACCCACGGAGAGCTCATGCGTCGATCCTACCGAAAACATTTCCTGACAGTCCTATTGAAGGACCTGAGTTTCGAACCCTCGAAATACCACTGGTATAACGAGGACGCCTGGATGCTCGCGACAATGAAGGCCTCGAAGGAACAATGGAAGGCTATTGGGCTTGGAGATAAGTATGCCTTTGAGGCAAAAGTCTTCGCCGAAGCCAAATCCTCCCCCAACTGGAACAAGCCCTGGGGCGAAGTGAACGAGGTGCGCATGAAGCATCCCTTCGGACTCTCCGGCGGCGTCCTGGGCTGGATCTTCAACCCCAAACCCGCGCGTCTCAGCGGCTCGACGAAATCCATCCGCGTGGTCAGCCGCGACTTCGGCCAGTCCATGCGCATGGTGGTGGACCTCGCCGACCTGGACGCCACGCGGCTGGTGCTGCCCCTGGGGCAGAGCGGGCACCTGGGATCGAAACATCGCGAGGACCAGTACGCGGACTGGCAGAAGGGCGAACCGGAAGGGAAGCACACCCGGCTGCACCAGGCGGCGGTGTCCATTCGAGCCTTCAGGCCCTAACGAAAGCCGCGCGGAGAAGGGGCTTCTCCGCGCGGTGGAAGGGCGATGCCGCCGAGGCTCAGAGGGGGCAGCAGCCCGTGCGCAGGGAGCAGGGGACGTGGCCGGAATTGGGGCAGAAGCCCGTGACGCAGGCCGGGAGGCTGACGCACAGGTTGCAGTTGGTGGGCATGGAGATGTAGCCGGCGCCGCCGACCTGGCTGGCCTCGTCGCGGACGAGGGTGGCGAGGGTTTCGCGATTGAGGGTGAGCTTCTTCATGGGAGTCTCCTGGGGAAGGTGGTGTGCCTCCAAGCCTAGGCCGGGCGGACGCAGCGCCGGGGCGCCCGCGGCTGCCGGCCCATCAGCGGTGGCGATCAGCACCACGAACAGTGTCCGGAAGCCCATGGACTGCGGGCGCCCGGGACGCCGGATCAGCGCAGGGGCCGATGCACCGCCTCCGGGGCGGTGTCGTCGAAGCGGATCCCGCTGCCCTCCCGCACCACACCGAGGCGCTTCCACAAGGTTTCCAGGTCCACCACCACAGGCTCGGTGGCCCAGCGGCGGTAGAGGTCCAGCAGCAGGGGCCGCTCCAGCCCCGCGTCCGCGAGGCGCAGGGCGCGCTCCAGGTCCATGGCCACGGCCTTGGTGGCCCCGGCGGCCACCAGCGCCTTCACCGCGTCCTCCAGGCCCTGGCGGTTTTCCGTGGCCTTCCGGATCTCCAGATCCGCGACGAGGCAGAAGAGCGCTCCGCCCCAGTAGGTGCGGCCCCAGGTGGGGGTGCGGTCCAGGCCCCGGTCGCCGGGCTTCGGAAGGCCCTCGGGCAGGTATTTCACGAAGGTCGCCCAGCCCGCCGCGGGGGTGACGAGGCCGCGGCGGGCGCGGGCCAGGGGTTCCAGGTAGGTGGCGAGGCCCTCGGTGAACCAGGCGTGACGCCGGTCCAGGGTGGGCACGCAAAGGTGGACGAATTCGTGGGTGAGCACCCAGTCTTCCCGCAGGTCCGAGGCCTGCAGATCCGCGGCGGCGAGGATGGTCACCGCCGCGCCCCCCCGCCCGCCGGTGGAGCCGAAGACCACGCCGTGGCCCCGGCCCGCGGGCACCAGGAACACCGCCGCCCGCGCCACGGGAAAGCGCCCCGCCACGCCCTGGAGGGACTCCATGGCGCCGCGGAGCCAGTCCCGCAGTGGTTCGTCCAGGGCCGCGTTGAAGGGCGCGGGCACCGCCGCCTCCACGGAGCCTCCCGCCGCCTCCACCCGCAGGGTGCGGAAGGCCCCGAAGGCCGCCTGGGGCGCGTTCTCCAAATCCTCCACGTCGATGACGTGGGTGCCGTCCGGCGCCCGGGCGATGCCGCAGAGGGTGGCGAGGCCCTCCGGCGCGGCGAAGCGCAGGGAGGCGGTGCGCCCGCGCCGGGCCGTCCAGGGCCGCAGCAGGAAAGTGCTGGGCGCGGCCAGGGTCAGGTCCCCGCGCACCGCCACCATGTCCCGGTCCCGCAGGTTCCGGGCGGCCTCGTCCAGGAGGAAGCGGTAGCGCACCCGGGTGCCGTGACGCCGGGCCTCCGGCAGGGTCCAGACGTCCCCCGAAAGCGGAAGGGGGCGCCAGCTTCCACCCCGCTGGACTTCCACCTCCCGGAGGTAGGGTTCCGCTCCCGCATCCACGCTGAAGGCCTCCGTCAGGGCCGGCGCGAAGGCCGCTTCGATCCGCAACTCCTTCCCCCCGGGCTGGAGGGCCACGGCGTAGCGCCAGGCGGGATCCTGGCCCCCGGGGAGGGCCGTGCCCACGAGGGCGAGGAGCCCCAGGGCGAAGCGGCAGAGCGCCTTCATCCTCCCGCCCTGGCGGCCCCGGGCGGCGGCGGTCTCCAAGGGATGCATGCACCACTATAGGAAGAAGGCCCGGATCCGTGGATCCGGGCCTTCGACGCGGTCAGGCGGAGGCTACTTTTCCGCCAGGCTGCAGCCCACCTGGTAGGTGAGGATCTGGCAGGCGCACTGGGTGCGGGCTTCGGCGGTGACGCAGGAGCCGTAGCGGGTGGGATAGCCCGCGCCCTGCACGCCGGCGGGCTGGTCGGCGTCGAGGACGCGGAGGGTTTCCTTGGAGAGGGCGAGTTTCTGGGTCATGGGGGCTCCCTAGAGGGCGGTGGTGGCGGTGCAGTTGCGGAGGGTCTTGCTGAGGCAGACCCGGCAGGAGATGTAGGCGGAGGGCTGGCAGAGGGTGAGGGTCGGACAGCCGGTGGAGGCGCCGGCGGCGCCGAGGACGTCCTGGTCGTCGAGACGTTTCAGGGTCTCTTTGGCGAGGGAGAGCTTTTTCATGGGGTTCCTTGGGAAGGGAGCCGCGCCGCGGCAGGTTGGGAAGTGGCTCCATGCTGGGTCGCCGCCGCCGCCCGGCTCAAGGGCGGGGGCGCGGCGCGCCCTGAATGGGGCCGATCCCGACGATGAACGGTGGCGATCGCGGAACGGCGGGAAAGCCGTCTCAGCCCTTCCCGATGCCGAGGATTTCCCGCAGCCGGGGCGTCATGCTGCGGCTCACCTCCAGCTCGGTGCCGTCCGCCAGGCTGATCTGGGCCCGGCCGTTGAGCAGGGGGCGGTGGCTCAGGATGGCTTCGGGCCGCACCAGGAGGTGGCGCTGGATGCGCAGCAGGCCCTGGCCCTGGAAGGCCTCCTCCACCTCGCCCAGGGATTCCCAGGGGGCGCGGAAGCGCTGGCCCCCGAGCCAGGCCCACACCGCCTGGTCGTCGAACTCGAAATGGGTGACCTTGCGGAATTCCAGGAAGAAGTGGCCGCCGGCGGCCCGGGCGGGGAAGCGCTGGGGCGCCGCCGGCGCGGGAGAAGGGGCGGGTGTCGGCGCCGGCGGCGCGCCGGCGGCCGCCAGGTGGCGCCGCAGCTTCTCGATGGACTTCTCCAGGCGGTCCTTGAAGACCGGCTTCAGGAGGTAGTCCACCGCGTCCACCTCGAAGGCCCGGGCCGCGTGCTCCGGGTAGGCCGTCACGAAGACCACGGGCAGGGGCGGATCCAGCTCCGCCAGGGCTTCCATGCCCGTGCCCCCGGGCATCTCGATGTCGAGGAAGAGGGCGTCCGGGCGCGGGCCCTCCTCCAGGCGCGCCAGCAGGGCCGGCACGTTCCTCAGCTCGTCCAGGACCTCGCAGCCGGCGGCGCGCAGGAGCCGGCCCAGGCGCTTCCGCGCCAGGGGCTCGTCATCCACCACCAGGATCCGCAAGCTGTTCATGGGCCTCATTGATTGAAAAAAGGTTCAACCGGATCCGGGCCGCGGTCCAGGAATCTTCTCGCGCCAGCTCGAAGGCGGCGCCCCGGCGGTAGGCCAGGGAGAGGCGCGTCCGGAGGTTCTGGAGACCCACGCCGTGGCCGGGGCGGCCCGGGGAGGTCCCGGTGTTGCGCACCTCCAGGACGAGGGCGTGGCCCTCCAGGCGGCTGGCGACGACGAGCTCCCCGCCTTCCTCGCGGGGGTTGATGCCGTGCTTGAGGGCGTTCTCGACGAGGGGCTGGAGCAGCATGGGAAGGATCGGCAGGGCCTCGGCCCCGGGCTCCCACTCCCAGCGCACGGTAAGCCGGTCCCCCAGGCGCAGGGCTTCCATCACCAGGAACTGTTCCACCAGGATCCGCTCCTCCCGCAGGGGCCAGGTGGCTTTTTCCGAAGCCACCAGGATGCGGTGCAGGAAGTCGGACATGGCCTGGACGCAGGCTTCGGCTTCCCGGCGGTCGTCCTCCAGCAGCTCCGCGAGGCCGTTGAGGGCGTTAAAGAGGACGTGGGGATGGATCTGCCCCTTCAGGTGCAGGCCGACGGCCTCCTCGGACTTCTGCCGCAGGGTCTGGCGCTCCTCCTCGAGGTGTTCCCGGGTGGCCATGAGGTTGCCCACGAGGAAGAGGGCGGGGCCCTGGAAGCAGAGGTTCGCGATGTAGATGTCCAGGGGCAGGGCGCCCCGGCCGGCCCACCGGCCCAGGCGGTCGTCCAGCAGCACCATGGCGGTGACCAGGGCCTCCGCCACCACCAGGGCCTGGAGGATGCGCGGGCCCGGGGAGGGCGCGGCTCCGGACTTGCCGTCCCACTGCCACGCCACGGGGGAGAGCCAGATGAAGGCGAAGTAGAAGAGCAGGGCCGCCGGGAACTCGATGGCCAGGAGGGTGAGGCCGGGCCGGGGGGACTGCCGCAGCCACTGGAGCAGGGGGTAGACGGCGTAGGCGCCGCTGACGAGGGTGAAGACGCCCCAGAGGGCCGGCTTGCGGAGCCGGGTCCTGAGGGCCCTCCGGACTTCCGCGAGGGTCATCGCGGCTAGTTCGAGACCTCGCCGTCGGTGCGGGTGTTGCCGCCGTTGGTGATGGAGGTGCGGATGGTGGTGAGGGTGTGGCAGGTCCCCGCCGCGCAGGTCGCGCAGGAGGCGCACCCCGTGACGGTGGCGCCGGCCTGGACCGTCACGATGTCCGCCTCCCCGAGGCGGCGAAGGGTTTCCCGATGCAGGGCGAGCTTGCTGGACATGAGGGCTCCGGACGGAAGGTGGGCTGGAGGGGGCGGAGGCGCGGGCGGGATCAGCCGCCGCTGGTGCGGGTGGGGGCGCCGCCGGTGATGGAGGTCTTGATGGTCTGGGTGCCGCAGGTGCCCATGTCGCAGAGGGTCAGGCTCGCGGGCGGCGGGCAGCCCAGGGAGTTCACGCCGCCGGCGTGGAGGGCCGCGAGGTCGTTCCCATCGAGGCGGCGCAGGGTTTCACGGTTCAGCTGGAGCTGGGGGGCCATGGGTCTCTCCGGATCGGGAAGGAAGGAATCCCATGAGTGTAAAGGAAGGAAGCCCCGTGGCCGAGGCGGGATTCCGGGGCAAACCCGCCCCGGGCAGGCCTTTGCGCGGCCTGGACAGGCCCGGGGGACCGATGAGCGGTAGCGATCCGGGCGATGAGCGGTCGGGCCCTAGAAGGCCTGCGCCTCCATCCGCGTCTCCCCCTCCCAGCGATAGAAGCCCAGGCCCGACTTGCGGCCCGTGCGGCCCGCCGCCACGAGCTGCTTCACCAGGGGCGGCGCCTTGTAGCGGGAATCGCCGTAGGCTTCGAACATGACCTCGGCCACGTTCACGATGGTGTCCAGGCCGATGAAGTCCGCCAGGTGCAGGGGACCCATGGGGTGGCCGCAACCCAGGCGCATGCCGGCGTCGATGTCCTCGGTGGAGGCCAGCTTCTGCTCCCGGCAGCGGATGCAGTCCAGGATGTAGGGCACCAGCAGGCGGTTCACCACGAAGCCCGGGGCGTCGGGGGCCAGGATGGACGTCTTCCCGAGCCTGGCCACGAAGGCCTTCAGCAGGGCCAGCGTGTCCTCGCCGGTGGCCACGGTGCGGATGATCTCCACGAGGGGCATGGCGGGCACGGGGTTGAAGAAGTGCAGGCCCGCGACGAAGGGGTGCCGGTCCGGCCCCAGCACCGCCATGAGCTCGGTGATGGGCAGGCTGCTGGTGTTGGAGCAGAGCAGGGTGGAGGGGGCCATGACCTTGTCCAGCTCGGTGAAGGCCTTCAGCTTCAGGTCCAGGAGTTCCGGCACCGCCTCGATGACGAGGCCGCAGTCGGAGAGGTCCGTCCAGTGCAGGGTGCCCTTGAGGCGGTCCGAGCAGGCGGCCCGCGCCGCCGCGTCCAGCTTGCCCTTGGCCACGGCCTTCTCCCACTGGGCATCGATGCGCGCCAGGCCCCGTTTCAGGGCCGCCGCGTCCACCTCCTTCACAACTACGTCGAGGCCCGCCTGGGCCGCCACCTGGGCGATGCCCGCCCCCATGAGGCCGCAGCCGACGAGGCCGACGGGGCTGAGCTCGTTGAGGTCCATGGCAGCCTCCGGGAAAGCCGGGAAAGGATCCCATATCCTGCGCTGTGCCCGAGATCTTTCCCGGAGTTACCCTGGGACAGGAATTTCCGTGCTGACCTCCCTTCGAAACCCGCTCTGGGCCTTCGGCCTCGCCGCCCTCCTGGCTTGCGGCGGAGGCGGGGGGGGCGGTTCCGGCTCGCCGGGGCCGGGCCCCGCCGCGGATTTTCGCCTCCAGGTCCCCGCCGCCGCGTCGGTGACGGCCGGACAGGGGACGGACCTGGCCCTCGGGGTGGAGCGCCTGAACGGCTTTTCCGCGCCCGTGGACGTGGCGGTGGCTGGGCTGCCCGCGGGGCTGGGCGCCGCGCCCCTAACGATTCCCGGCAACTCGGCGGCCGGCACGCTGCGCCTGGAAGCCGCCGCCGCCGCGGCTCCGGGCACGGCCACCCTAACGATCTCCGCTTCCGGCGGCGGTCTCACGCGCTCTGCCACCTGCGCCCTAACGGTGAACGCGGCGGCCGCCCCGGGCTTCGACTTCGCGCCCTCAACGGGCACGGCCTCCCTCGCGGTCGGGGCCTCGCTGGGCCTGACGGTGGCCCTGGAGCGGCGGGGCGGGCACGCCCTGCCGGTGGCCTTCACGGTGGAGGGGGCGGGAAACGGGCTCGCCGCCGCCTTCAATCCGGCCACCACCACGGCGTCCCAGACCCTGCTCACCCTCAGCGCCGAAGCCGCCGCCCCCCCCGGCACGCGGTCCCTTACCCTGCGGGCCACGGACGGCACGCTGACACGGACCCAGGGGCTCGTGGTCACGATCCAGGCCGCCGCCTCGGGCCTTGCCGCCTTCCCGGGGGCCGAGGGCTGGGGCGCCGCCGCCACCGGTGGGCGCGGCGGGCGCGTCCTCCAGGTGACGACGTTGGCGGCGGATCCGGCCGGCGCCATCCCCGGTTCCCTGCAGTGGGCCTGCAACCAGGAGGGGCCCCGCTACATCCTCTTCCGCGTTTCGGGCCTCATCGACGGCGACATCCAGCTCACGCGCCCCGACGTGACCATCGCGGGGCACACGAGCCCCGGGGGCATCATCGTCCGCCAGTTCCACACCACGGAGGATCCCTACTGCGACGGGGATCCGAACTGCCTCAACGCCGGGTCCACCCGGAAGGCGAGCAACTGGATCCTGCGCCACCTGCGGATGCGGCCCGCCGGGGGCGGCCAGGACGATGCCCTGCGCATCCTCAGCACCCACACCGCCATCGTGGACCACTGCTCCATGGCCAACGCCGTGGACGAGTGCGTCCAGCTCTCCGCCAGCCACGACATCACCGTGCAGGACTCGATCCTGGCGGAGACCCTCGGCGAGCACGCCAACCTGGGCGGAATGCTCGTGAACTACTCCGTGCCCGCCGCGGGCCTGGAGCTGGACCGCCTCAGCATCCTGCGCAACGCGTGGATCCGCCTCCTGGGCCGCCTGCCGGAACTGTCCCGGGAGAGCCCGGCGGCCGCCGGCTCCGTCCTCAACCTGGAACTCTCCAACAACCTCCTCTGGGACCCGGGCTTCTACATCGACGTGAACCCCACCACCATCAGCGGCGGGGAGGGCCAGCCCGTCTACTTCGCCCTCAACTGGATCGGCAACTTCGCCTTCCTGCGCCCCGGCCATCCCTTCGGGATGATCTCCTTCCCGGTGAACACGCCCCTGGGCGCCACGCGCACGCGCTTCCTCGACAACCGGACCAGCCTCTACGCCGGGCGGGCCGACTACCAGCTCATCTACTGCTGCAACGACTACCCGGACACGGTGGCCAACCCGGCCATGCTGCCCTACCCCGATCCCGCCCAGCCACCGCCCTTCGCCCTGGCGGACCGCCATCCCTTCCCGCCGGTGGCCTACCTGGCCTCGGGCCAGGTGCGGGACCAGGCCCGGGAGCGGGCCGGGGCCTTCCCCCGGGATCCCATGGACCGCCGCCTTCTGGGTCCGCTCCTTTCGGGGACCCTGGACCCGGCCCCCCGGGACCAGAATCCCTACGGCGACGCCCTGGCCTTCGACTGGACGACGGCGCCGGCGCCCCCGGCCGACGGGGATGGCGATGGCATGCCCGACGCCTGGGAGGCCGCCAACGGCCTCAACCCGGCGGTGGACGACCACGGGGGCAAGCAACTTTCCCTCTCCCGCCTTGGCGTGGCCGGCTATGACAACCTGGAGGTCTACCTCCACGAGCTGCACCGGGTCCGCACGGGGCAGCAGGCCCCCTACTGGTGAAGGCTTCGCCGGTCCCTGCCAGCATGGAGCCCGGCATCCCGGAGGCGCCCATGCTCCCCATCCTGCACGAGCTCTACGCGCACCAGGCCTGGGCGGACGCCGCCCACTGGGGGGCCGTGCTGGCCCACGGGCCGGCGCAGGAGGACGCGGACCTGAAGGGCCGCCTCTTCCACATCCACGCCGTGCAGCAGGTGTGGCTGGCGCGGTGGCAGGGGGTGCCGATGCCGTTTCCGAAGGTGGAGGACTATCCGGTGCTAGGGGACCTGCACCACTTCGCCAAGGCCTGCCACGTGGCGCTGGGGACCTATCTGGGTCGGCTGGCGGCAGCGGATCTGGACCGGTCCGTGGCGTACAAGAACATCGCTGGCGAAGCCTTCACCCAGCCCCTGGGGGACCTGATGCTGCACCTGCCCATGCACAGCCAGTACCACCGGGGGCAGAGCGCCATGCGCATGGTCCAGCTGGGGGCCCACATGCCCGGCACGGACCTGGTGACGTGGCAGCGCGGGGGGCGACCGGGGTCGGTGTGGACGTAGTCCGGGGCCCGTTCAGAGCCGGCGGATGTCGGCGGATTCGAGGACGGTCTTGGGGGCGCCTTCGCGGGCGGCCTTGAGCATGGCCCGGGCCAGCTTCTCGGTGGTGGTGGTCTGGTTGGGCAGGAGGCGCAGGAGCAGGGGCAGGAAAGGCTTCAGCACGGCGTAGAAGATCCGGTAGGCGGTGGTCCGGGAGGTGCTGCCGTGGACGGGCTGGATGAAGGCGGGGCGGAAGACATAGACGGCCTTGAAGGGCAGGGCCCGCAGGGCATTCTCGGTGGCGCCCTTCACCCGGGCCCACATGGTGCGGCTGGTGCCGGTGGAATCGGCGCCGGTGCCGGAGACGAAGACGAAGGTGAGGCCGGGGCTGGCGCGCACCAGCACCTGGGCGGCGGCGAGGGTGAAGTCCTGGGTGACGCGGCGGTACTCGGCTTCCGACAGCCCCGCGGAGGTGACGCCCAGGCACCAGAAGCAGGCGTCGAGGCCGGCGAAGTCGGCTTCGAGGGGGCCGAAGTCCAGGAAGTCGGCGTGGAGGAGCTCCCGGAACTTGGGGTGGGTGGTGCCGGAGGGGCTGCGGGCGATGGAGAGGACGGCTTCGACGCCGGGATCCAGGAGGCATTCCCGCAGGACGCCCTGGCCCACCATCCCCGACGCTCCGAACAGCACGACCTTCATGGGTCCTCCAAGCTTTCGATGATGGGGTGCCGGGGCCTTGCACGGTAGGCCATCATGCTCGGAGGCAGGCCCGGCCCAGGAGCGTCCCGTGATCGAACACCTGAAGGAACTCTTCCAGCACGCCGAGTGGGCGGACGCGGAGAACTACCGCGCGCTGCTGGGTTGCAAGGCCGCGACGGAGGACGCGGGGAACCGGGCGCGCCTCCACCACGTGCACCTGGTGCAGCACCTCTTCCTGCAGCTCTGGAAGGGCCAGAAGCTGGAGAAGACCGAAGCCGCCGACTACGCCAGCCTCACCGCCCTGCGGGTCTACGGCCGCATGGTCCACGAGCTGACGGGCATCTTCCTCGCCGAGCTGACCCCCGAGCGCCTCGAAGCCCCGGTCCACGTCCCCTGGTTCAAGGACCCCGACTTCAAGCCCACCCTCCGCCAGACCATGCACCAGGTCGTCGAGCACGGCGCGTATCACCGCGGCCAGGCGGCCTCGCGGCTGCGGGACCTGGGGGGCGAGCCGGTGACGACGGACTACATCGTGTGGCTGTGGAAGGGGCGGCCGGCAGCGCGGTGGTGAAGGGTGTAGTGTTCCACGCCGGATCCTGGGGCCGACCCGGCTGCTGGTTTTGCTGCTGATTTTGACGTTGACCTTGACCTTGAAGTTCAAAGGCCATGCGAGCCAAGCACGGCCGGCTTTATGGCCGTGTTTGGCTCGCATGGAAGCAAGCGATAGCGCGCAAGGAACATGAACCCTGCAGTGGCCGGGGACGTTCCTTGGTCAGCCTGAAGACAACACCGGTTGCTTCCACCCCACCGCATCCGATGCCCCAGGGCGGGTGATTC
>JBGAST010000064.1:0-15470 GCA_044229575.1 Holophagaceae bacterium
GACGATGCCGACGATCGACCTGATCTACTTCAACGCCGGAGGCGGCCACCGCGCGGCCGCGCAGGCGCTGCGCGCGGTGATCGGGCAACAGCGCAGGCCGTGGACGGTGCGTTGCGTCAACCTCGTCGACATGCTCGATCAGCGCCGCCGGGCTCTACACCGCCCCCGCCACGGAGGGCACCTACCATGTGATCGCCGCTTCCCAGGCGGATGCCACGAAGACCGCCACCGCGACGGTGACGGTGATGCATCCCCCCGCCATCGCCGCCCAGCCCACCAACCAGGCCGCCCCCGTGGCGGGCTCCGCCACCTTCACCGTGCAGGCCACGGGCCAGGGCCTGGCCTACCAGTGGAAGCGCAACGGCGCCGCCGTCGCGGGCGCCACGTCGGCGTCCTACAGCGTGGCGAACCTGGCCGCGGGGGATTCCGGCGCCACCTTCCTCTGCACCGTCACCAACCCCGTGGGCTCCGTGGACAGCCAGCAGGTGCTGCTCACGGTGCAGCAGCCCGTCGCCATCGCCAGCTTCACCGCCTCCGCCCCCCAGGTGGACTTCGGCGGCAGCGTGAACCTGGCCTGGACCCTCAGCGGTGTGCCCTCGGTCCTGACCCTGGACGGCGTGAGCGCCCTCGGCTCCGCCGGCGCCTCGGTCGCCCCGCGGAACCGCCAGACCTACACCCTCAGTGCGTCCGGAGGCGCGAACACGGACACCAAGACGGTGACCGTGGCGGCCCGGGGCATCGACGTCCTCGCGGGCATGGACGGCGGCACCGGCAACCTGGACGGCAAGGGGGACCAGGCCCGCTTCTCCTATCCCCAGAACATCGTCGTGGACGCGGCGGGCAATGCCTACCTCTGCAACCAGCTGGAGGAGCAGATCCGGAAGGTGGCCCCCGACGGCACCGTCACGACCCTGGCCGGATCCGGGTCGGCGGGCTTCGCCGAAGGCACCGGGGCCTCGGCCAAGTTCTCCGGCACCTTCAGCGTCGCCCTCAGCCCCGCCGGCGACCTCCTGGTGGCCGACCGCCTCAACCACCGGATCCGCAAGGTGACGCCCGCCGGCGTGACCACGACCCTGGCGGGCCCCGCCGGCCTCGCCTATCCCTACGCGGCCGCCATGGCCCAGGACGGCACCCTCTTCGTCGTCCAGCAGGACAGCACCATCGTGAAGGTGCCCGTGGGCGGGGCGCCCGTCCTCCTGGCCGGCGCCAGCAACGTGACCGGCAGCGCCGACGGCCCCGGCGCCGCGGCCCGCTTCAACAGCCCCTACGGCATCGTCGTGGATCCGGCGGGCAACCTCTACGTCGGCGATTCCGGCAACCACACGATCCGCAAGATCGCCCCCGACGGCACCGTCAGCACCCTCGCGGGCACCGCGGGCCAGAACGGCTACGTCAACGGCAGCGGCGCCGCGGCGCGCTTCTCCGGGCCGGCCTTCCTGAGCTGGGACAAGGCGGGCACGGCCCTCCTGGTGGGCGACCGGAACAATGGCGCGATCCGCAGGGTCCAGCTCGACGGCACCGTGACCACGGTCTTGAAGGATTCGGTCCTCGGCAGCCCCCAGGGCGCCTTCGAGGCCCAGGACGGCCGGCTCCTCATCACGGACGCCTCCCGGCTGAAGGTGTTCAGCTACGCCGGCGGGGTCCTCAGCCCCCTGGCCGGCAAGTCCCGCCCCTCGGGAACCGCCGACGGGCCGGGCCTGGTGGCGCGGTTCTCGAGTCCCCAGGACATCGCCCTGGACGCCGCCGGGATCGCCTACGTCACGGAGACGGGCCGGATCCGCAAGGTGCTGCCCGATGGCACGGTGAGCACCCTGGCCTCCGGGCTCTCCAATCCCACGGCGATCACGGTTGGGCCCGACGGCAACCTCGTGGTGGCCGAAAGCGGCAAGTCCCGGATCATCCGCGTCTCCGCGGCCAACGGGACCCTCACCGTGGTGGCGGGCACGGGCGCCGCCGGTGACGCGGATGGCCCGGCGGCCGCCGCCACCTTCACCAATCCCTTCGGCATCGCCGCCGCCCCGGACGGCACCATCTACGTGGCCCAGTACAACGGCACCATCCGGAAGATCAGCGCCGGGGGCACGGTCAGCACCCTGGCGGGCAGCCCCGGCCAGAGCGCCGTCGTGGACGGCGTGGGCGCCGCGGCCCGCTTCGCCAACCCCTACGGGATGATCCTCGACGCCCAGGGCAACCTCCTGGTGGGCGAGTACTTCGGCGGGGGCATCCGGAAGGTCGCCCCCGATGGCACCGTGACCACCTGGGTGGGCGGCCTGGGCGGCTTCGCCGACGGCCAGGGCGCCGCGGCGAGGTTCAACCGCCCCTGCCACTTCGGCCGGGACGCCGCGGGCAACATCTACGTGGCGGACTACTACAACGATTCGATCCGGAAGGTCACGCCCGCCGGCCTGGTCACCACCCTCGTGGGCTCGCCGGTGCTCCGCGGCTGCCGCGCCGGTGCGCTGCCCGGCACCATCTACCGCCCCTGGGGCATCGCCGCGCGGCCCAACGGGGACGTCCTCGTGGTGAGCGAGGCCGCCATCATGGCCATCACGGCCCCCTGAGCCCAGACCTGAGGCCGCATGGACGAAGGCGCCCCGCGGGGCGCCTTCGTCTTTTCTGCGTTGAACTCAGGCCGAGATCAGCGTCTTCAGGCCGTCCTTGAAGAGCACGTCCACCTTGCGGCCGGCGCGCTTCTGGACCTTGCCGAGGCCGAAGGTGGGATGGTCCATCCAGGCCCCCTCCTCCCATTTCACCTGGACGCTGTAGGGCCTCGCCACGGCCCCGGCGCGTTCGGCGTTCATGAGCTCGTGGAAGCGGGAGGCGCTGGGGGCGGGCCGCGGCGCCGAGGCGCTCCGGGGGGCCCGGGGCGCCGGCTCGGCCTTGGGCTTGTCCGCCCGGAACTTGTGGATGGAATTGCAGGCGGCGCAGATGAGCTTCTCCGGCAGCCCGTTGGTCACGGTCATCACCCGGTGCCGGGTCTCCTGCTTGCAGCGCCCGCAGGGGGCGTCGATGTCCTGGCCGGCGTAGTAGGTCTTGTTCAGCATCGGAATTAGTTCACCACGAAGGGCGCGCCGAGACTACTGGTGCCCGCAGGCTGATCGCGAAAGGCGGCCCCCTCCGCTACCCTTCCGTGGTGGCCACCTCCATTGCAAATGACATGCTGACGATCGCTGCGAGCAGGCCCATATGGCCGAAGTATATGGACATGGGATTCTTTTTGATCGGAGCCCCCGTGATGGTCTGGTTCCTCCGTCAGGACATGGGTTCGCCGGCCAACATCGCCTATGCAGTCCTGCTCTTCCTTTGGGGCTCATCCGCACTCGCCGCATGGAAGGATCTCAAGCCAATCGCCGAGACCCCGGCTTTCGTGGAGGTCATGGGGCCGCTGCTCCGGGTCATTCCTAGGGGAGCCCGATGGCCCAGATGGGTCATCAGGTCCCTTGATGCTGATCTCTGTCCGCGACTGGTCCCGGTCTCGGAGGCGTACATGGAATGGGTGGGCGACTTCCTGATCCTGAGGGACCGGAGGATGCCGATTCCAGGGGTCAAGCTAGGCGAAGGTGAAAAGGCGATCGAAGCGAGGAGCTGGTTTCTGGAGCGTCAGGTCAAGGTGGAAGGATTCGACCCCTACCCAATCTGATCACCCCAGCAGCGCCCCCACCTGCTCCAGCCGCGCGGCCTTTTCCGCCGCCAGGGCCGTGGCCTTCTCCACCTCGTCGGCGGGGGCCTTCTCCAGGTAGCGGGGGTTGTCGAGGCGGCCACGCAGGGCGGCGAGCTCCTTCTCGAGCTTTTCCTTTTCCTTTTCGAGCTTGGCCTTTTCGGCGGCGGGATCCTTCAGCCCGGCCAGCTCCAGGGCCGCCGTGCCGCCGGCCACCACCGCCACGGCGCGGGTGGGGGCCGCCAGGTCGGTGGCGGCGAACTCGATGTTCTCCAGGCGCGCGATGGCCTTGAAGGCTTCGGCGAACTGGGCCAGCTCCGTGACGGAGCAGAAGGCGGGGACGCGCTTGGCGGGGTCCACGCCATTCTCGGCCTTGAGGCGCAGCAGGGCGCTGAGGACCTCCTGGAAGCGGGGAATGAGGGTGGCGTCCCCGCCGCTGCGGGCGAGGATGGGATCCTCCAGGGGCCAGGCCCGCTGGGCCAGGAGCTTCGGCTCACCGGCCGGCAGGCGGTCGGCCACCACGGCCTCGTGGATTTCTTCGGTCAGGAAGGGCACGAAGGGATGGAGGGCCCGCAGCAGGATGTCCAGGAAGTGCAGGATGGCCGCCTTCTGGGCCGGCGTGCCATCGGTGAGGTGCACCTTGGCCAGTTCGATGTAGGTGGCGCAGAAGTCGTCCCAGACCAGGTGGTAGAGCAAGTCCGCGGCCTCGTGGAAGCGGAAGCCGCCCAGGGCCGCGGTGACGGCCTGCAGGGTGTCCTGGATGCGGCCGCGCATCCAGTGCTCGGCCTCCCCGAAGTCGGGCTCCAGGGCGAGGGTAACGTCGTCCGTGAGGTTCATCTGCACGAAGCGCGCGGCGTTCCAGAGCTTGTTGCAGAAGTTGCGGGAGGCCTCCAGGCGCGTGCGGGAGAGCGCGATGTCCGTGCCCGGGGCCGACATGGAGATCAGCGTGAAGCGCAGGGCGTCGGTCCCGAACTCCTCCATGACCTCGAGGGGATCGATGACGTTGCCCTTGGACTTGGACATCTTCGCGCCGCCCTCGTCCCGCACCAGGCTGTTGAAGTAGACCTGGCGGAAGGGCACCGTGCCCGTCCACGTGAGGCCGCTCATGACCATGCGGGCCACCCAGAAGAAGATGATGTCGTAGCTGGTGCACATCACGTCGTTGGGGTAGTAGCGCTTCAGGTCCGCGGTCTCGTCGGGCCAGCCCAGGATGCTGAAGGGCCAGAGGGCCGAGCTGAACCAGGTGTCGAGGGTGTCGGGATCCTGGACCAGGACCTCGTGGCCGCACTTCGCGCAGGAGGAGGGGGCTTCGAGCTCCACGTGCACGTGGCGGCAGGACGCGCAGGTCCAGGCGGGGATGCGGTGGCCCCAGACCAGCTGGCGGCTGATGCACCAGTCCTGGATGTTGGTGAGCCAGTGCTCCCACACCGCCACGTGGTGCTCGGGGGTGAACTTGATCCGCCCGTCCCGCACGGCCTCCAGGGCCTGCTTCGCCGCCTCGTCGACCTTCATGAACCACTGCTCGCTCACCAGGGGTTCCAGCACGGCGCCCGTGCGGTCGCTGGTGGCCACCTGGCTGGCGTGGTCCTGCACCTTCACCAGGAAGCCGCCGGCGTCCAGGTCGGCGATGATCTTCTTGCGGCATTCGAAGCGGTCCAGGCCTTCGTAGTCCGGGCCGGCGGCGGCGGTCATCTTGGCGTCGAAGCCGATGACCGTGATGGAGGGGAGGCCCAGGCGCAGGCCCGCGGCGTGGTCGTTGGGGTCGTGGGCGGGGGTCAACTTCACGCAGCCCGTGCCGAAGGCGGGGTCCACGAACGCGTCTGCCACCACGGGGATCTTGCGGCCCGTGAGGGGATGGTTCAGCAGCTTGCCCAGGAGGCGGGTGTAGCGGGTGTCGTCGGGATGCACCGCCACCGCCGTGTCGCCGAGCATGGTCTCGGGCCGCGTGGTGGCCACCACCACCTCGCCGCTGCCGTCGGCGAGGGGGTAGCAGAGGTGCCAGAGCTTGCCGTTGCGCTCGACGTGCTTCACCTCGAGATCCGAAAGGGCGGTCTGGCTGGCGGGGTCCCACTGGATCATGCGGGGGCCGCGGTAGATGCGGCCCTGGCGGAAGGCCTCCACGAAGACCTTGCGCACGGCGCGGTTCAGGTCCGGGTCCATGGTGAAGCGCTTGCGGCTCCAGTCCACGGAGGCGCCCAGGCGCTTGAGCTGGTTCTCGATGTCGCCCTGGTTCTGCTCTTTCCAGGCCCAGATGCGCTCCAGGAACTTCTCCCGGCCCAGGCGGTGGCGGTCCGTGCCCTCCTCCTTGAGCTGGCGCTCCACGATGACCTGGGTCGCGATGCCCGCGTGGTCCACGCCGGGGACCCAGGCGACGTCGAAGCCCTGGGCCCGCTTCAGGCGCGCCACCACGTCGGGCAGGGTGTAGGCCAGGGCGTGGCCCATGTGCAGGTTGCCGGTGATGTTGGGGGGCGGCAGGGACATGGAGAAGGGCGTCTTGGCGCTGTCCCGGTCCGCGGTGAAGACGCGGGCCTCCTCCCAGCGGGCGTACCACCGGGTCTGGGCGGTCTTGAAGTCGAAAGCCTTGTCCATTTCGTGCATCGTCAGTCTCTGGGAATCGAAGTCCGCGAAGCCTTGGGGGCCCGGCGGAGGACGGGGGGAAGACGGAGCGCCTTCCGGCCCCGGAGTGGAAGCATTCAGACGGCGGCGGCCGAGCCCTCGACGCGCATGCCCAGGGCCTCCACGAGCCGGTGGTCGTGGCTGTCGCCGGGGTTGGGGGTGGTGAGGAGCTTGTCCCCGGTGAAGAGGGAGTTGGCGCCCGCCAGGAAGGCGAGGGCCTGCATCTCGTCGCTCATGGCGGTGCGGCCCGCGCTGAGGCGGATGCGGCTCGTGGGGAAGAGGATGCGCGCCGTGGCGATCATGCGGATGAACTCGAGGGGCGGCACCGGCGGCAGGTCCGCCAGGGGCGTGCCGGCGACGGGCACGAGGTGGTTGATGGGGATGCTTTCGGGGGGCGCGCCCAGTTCCGTGAGCTCGTGGAGGAAATGGAGGCGCTGGTCCACGCTCTCCCCCATGCCCACGATGCCCCCGCTGCACACCGCCAGGCCCGCGCCCTGGACGGCTTGAATGGTGTTCAGCCGGTCCTCGAACTTGCGGGTGCTGATGATGGTCTCGTAGAAATCCCGGCTGGTGTCCAGGTTGTGGTTGTAGACGTCGCAGCCGGCGGCCTTCAGGCGCACGGCCTGGGCGGCGTCCAGCATGCCGAGGGTCACGCAGACTTCCATGCCCAGGTCCTTCACGCCCTTGACCATGCCCAGCACGGCCTCGAAGTTCGCGTCGTCCTTCACCTCGCGCCAGGCCGCGCCCATGCAGTAGCGCGTGCTGCCGGCGGCCTTCGCCGCGGCGGCGCCCTCCAGCACCTTGGCCACGTCCTTGAGGGGCTCCACCTTCAGGCCCGTGTTGTAGCGCGCGCTCTGGGGGCAGTAGGCGCAGTCCTCCGGGCAGGCGCCGGTCTTGATGGAATCCAGGGTGCAGAACTGGATTTCCTCGGCGTTCCAGTGCGCGCGGTGCACCGACGCCGCCCGGAAGAGCAGCTCGGGGAAGGGCAGGTCGTGGATGGCGCGGATGTCTTGGACGGTCGTCATGGGCCCACCGAAGAATCCTCCAAACTACCATGGGAGCCGGGCTATTACCCCTCCGGAAAGCCGCGGAGACCGTGGTAAATTGAGGCTCCAGACCCGCCTTGGACCCACCCGCCGGAGGACCCGTGACGCCCGCAGCCGCCTCTGCCTCCGCCACCGCAAGGGCCTCTTCCATGCTCACCCGGGAGCAGCGCGTCGCCCTGTTCCGCACCATCTACGCGGCGCGGCGCATCGACGACAAGGAGATCATCGGCAAGCGGCAGAACAAGGTCTTCTTCCAGATCAACGGCGTGGGCCACGAGGCCGTGCAGGCCGCGGCGGCGGCGCTGCTGAAGCCCGGCCACGACTGGTTCTTCTTCTACTACCGGGACCGGGCCCTGGCCTATGGCCTTGGGTACACCGCCAAGGAGATGTTCCTGGGCTCCGTGGGCAGCGTGGAGGACCCCGCCAGCGGCGGCCGCCAGATGCCCAGCCACTGGGGCCAGAAGGACCTGAACATTTTCACCACGTCGAGCCCCACGGGCTCCCAGTTCCTGCAGGCCGTGGGCGCCGCGGAGGCCATCCTCCGGGCGGAGGCCGGCGGCCTGCAGGAGGAGCTGCACATCCATTCCGACGAGGTGGTGCTCACCACCACCGGCGACGGCACCTGCTCCCAGGGCGAGTTCTGGGAGGCCGTCAGCAACGCGGTGAACCTGAAGGTCCCCGTGGTGTTCCTGGTGCAGGACAACGGCTACGCCATCAGCGTGCCCACGGAAGTGCAGTATCCCGGCGGCAACGTGGCCGCCCTGCTGAAGGGCTACGAGCCCCACGGCCTCCTCATCGTGGACGACGTGGACGGCTGCGATCCCCTCGCCAGCTATGACGCCCTGGCGAAGGCCATCGAGCACGCCCGGTCCCGGAAGGGCCCGGCCCTGGTGCGGGCCAAGGTGGTCCGGCCCTACTCCCACTCGCTTTCTGACGACGAGCAGCTCTACAAGCCCAAAGCCGAGCGCGACGCCGAGGCGAAGCGGGATCCCGTGCTCACCTTCGGCGCGAGGCTCCTCGAGCTGGGGGACCTCAGCGCCGAGGGGCTGGAGCAGCTGAAGGCCGAGATCCAGATGGAGGTCGACCTGGCCTGGGAGGCCGCCGAAGCCGCGCCCGCGCCCGCCAGCGGCTCCTACTACGAGCATCTCTACAGCGAGGACGTGGATCCCACCTCCGCAGCTTTCGACACCGAGGCGTCGGTGCTGGAGACCAGCGGCGCCAAGACCCTCATCGACGCCGTGAACCAGGTCATGAAGCAGGAGATGGCCCGGGATCCCCGCATCCTGGTCTTCGGGGAAGACGTGGCGGACGCCAGCAAGGACGAGGTCCTGGGCGAGGTGAAGGGCAAGGGCGGCGTCTTCAAGGCCACCCACGGCCTGCAAAAGGCCTTCGGCTCCCACCGCGTCTACAACTCGCCCCTCGCCGAGGCCACCATCGTGGGGCGCGCCATCGGCCTGGCGGCCCGGGGCTTCAAGCCCGTGGTCGAGATCCAGTTCTTCGACTACATCTGGCCCGCCATGCAGCAGCTCCGGGACGAGCTGGCCACCATCCGCTGGCGCAGCAACGGCGCCTTCAAGGCGCCCATGGTGATCCGCGTGCCCATCGCCGGCTACCTCATGGGGGGCGCCACCTACCACAGCCAGTGCGGGGAGAGCACCTTCACCCACATCCCCGGCCTGCGGGTGGTCTATCCCGCCACCGCCCTGGACGCCGCGGGCCTGCTGCGCACCGCCATCCGCTGCGACGACCCGGTGCTCTTCCTCGAGCCCAAGCACCTCTACCGCCAGACCCACAACAAGGGCCCGGAAGTGACGCCCGACTTCCTGATCCCCTTCGGCAAGGCCCGCACGGTCCGCGAAGGCGCCGACCTTTCGGTCATCACCTATGGCTGCACGGTCCACCGCGCGGTGCAGGCCGCAAGGGAGGCCGAGAAGGAAGGGATCAGCGTCGAGATCATCGACCTGCGCACCCTGAACCCCTACGACTGGGCCGCCATCGAGAAGACCGTGAAGAAGACCCACCGTGTCCTCGTGGCCCACGAGGACACCCTCGCCTGGGGCTATGGCGCCGAGCTCGCCGCCCGCATCGCCGACGAGCTCTTCTTCCACCTGGACGCGCCAGTTCGGCGCGTCGCGGCGAAGGACACCTGGGTGGCGTACAACCCGCACCTGGAGGACGAGATCCTGCCCCAGCCGGCGGATTTCCTCGAGGCGTACCGCAAGCTCATGGCGGTCTGACCGTGCGCCTGGCCGCCAACCTCCTGATCGGCGTGCTGATCCTCGAGCACCTCTGGTTCGCGGTGCTGGAGCTGTTCCTGTTCCAGGGGGAGTTGGGCCGCGCGACCTTTCGGATGAGCGAGGAACTGGCCGCCAAGGCCGCGCCTCTGGCGGCCAATGTGGGGGTCTACAACGCCTGTTTCGCCGCGGGGCTGGCCTGGAGTCTGCTCGCGCCGCCGGCCTTGAGGTTTCCGCTGCAGGCCTTCTTCCTTGGCAGTGTGGGCCTCGCGGGGATCGCCGGGGGCGTCACCCTTGGCCTGCCGACCTTTCTGGTGCAGGGCCTGCCGGCCCTGATGGCCCTCGCCCTCGTGCTGCTCGCGCCCCGGTAGGCTGTTGACATGGTCCTGAGCTCCCCGAAGAAACCCGGCAAGCGCGTCCTGCGCGCCCAGATCGAAGCCCAGCGAGCCCAGCTGGAAGGCCGGCTGGCGGACCTGCTGCGGGCCCTGGGGCTCGGCGCGAAGTCCATGCCGGGACTGCTGGAGCGGGTGACCGAAGGGGACGAGGCCGGGGCTGCGCAGCTCCTGAGCCAATTCGCGGGGAAGATCGAAGGGGACCAGCGGCGCATGGCGGAAGCGCTGGGGGTGGCGAAGGAAATCGCGGGGCTGCCGAAGGTGTGAGGCGGAATGGACCGGAACTGGTTCAGGACGCCTGGCTCAGAACGAGTCGATGAACCCGCCGGACCGCCAAGGTTTTAAAACCGGCACCCTGCCCAGGTGCGGATCGCGGCAGTTTGCGATCCGTGCTTGGGCAGGGTGCTCGCAAGCGATAGCGCGCGAGGTGCAGAGCGACTGCTGGGGCGGCGTTAGGAAGCACGGGCTGGATTGAGGCTGATTTTGCTTTCAGGCCCCGAGCCGTCCAATCGACCCAGCCTCGCGCGCTATCGCTTGCGAGCGCTTGAGTCCGGCGCGGCCAACTGCCGCCGCACCGGACTCAAGCACCTGTTTTTAGGTCAACTTCAACTTCAACTTCAACTTCGGGTTCAAGTTCAACTTCGAATTCGACTCCGACTTCTGCCGCTGCGGCCTGATCCGGAATGGACGGTTGCGGTCGTGCTGCTCAGACGCCCACCTGCTCGGGTTCGGCCTGCATGAAGTCGTGCTCCAGGGCGGCCCAGCCGACGGCGCCGGAGGCGGTCTCGCCGGATTTGCGCAGGCGCTTGATCTCGTCCTGGTACCAGGTCACCACGGGCTTGCCGATCCGGAGGCCGCTGAGTTCCCCGGCGAGGTCGCTGGCCTGCAGGGTGCAGATCCAGCCGCGGTCATAGGGGCTTTCGGTGAGGGGGGAGGTGTCGTCCTTGAGCTCGCCGTTGTTCTTCAGCACTCGGCCGCTCATGGGCGCGGCGAAGCGGACCTGGTCTGCGCCGTGCTTGAGGGTGAAGAGCACGTCGCCCCGCTTGACAGTGTGGCCGTGCTCGGGGGCGATGACCGCATCGATGGGGCCCAGGGCCTTGCGGGCGAAATCGTCGATGCCGATGCGGACCTGGCCGCCGGGCTCGATGCGGGCCCAGGCGTGGCCCGGGGAGATGAAGGCGCCGCCGGGCACGCAGAACTCGTTGCCGGGGATGGCTTCCGCCAGGGCGGGGGTGACGATGCGCACCACGGGCTCGCGCTGGGCTTCGAGGCGGGCCTGGCGCTTGATGAGCAGCTTCCGGGCGAAGTCCGCCAGCTCCTCGGCGGTGAAGGGCTTCTGCACGTACTCGCAGGCCCCCTGCTGCAGGGTCTCCACGGCGGTCTCGATGGTGCCGTACCCCGTGATGACCACCACGTCCACGTCGGGCCGCAGGTGCTTCACCGCCTTGACCACGTCCAGGCCGTCCATGGTGGGCATCTTGAGGTCCGTGAAGACGAAGTCGTAGTCGTGGCGCTGCACCAGGCCCAGGGCCTCCTGGCCGGTCTCCACCGTGTCCACGGAGTAGCCCTCCAGGACGAGGATGCGCCGGAAGGAGTCGAGGATCACGGCCTCGTCGTCCACCGCCAGGATCCGGGCCTTGGGATTGGGCACCTCGACCCGCTTGAGGGACTTGGCCTCGTCGGTGAAGTCGAGCCGGATGGCGGTTTCCAGGACGGCCTTGCGGGCTTCGAGCTCGCGCTTCGCCCGCAGGCGGCGGGAGCCCTCGCGCACGAGGAGATCCAGGCCCACGAAGGCCAGGAACATCACGAGGATCAGGAGCACGGTCATGGTTGCACCTCCGGGGAAGGATCGGGCCCGGGCCCTGGGGCAGCGGCCGCGAGGGGGATGTGGACGGTGAAGCGCGCGCCTTTGGAGGGCTCGCTTTCGACTTCGAGGGTGCCGCCGTGGCCTTCCACGATCCCCCAGGTGACGGCGAGGCCGAGGCCGGTGCCGCGGGTGCCCTTGGTGCTGAAGAAGGGATCGAAGAGGTGGGGCAGGTGCTCCGGCGGGATGCCGTGGCCGCTGTCCTCCACCACCAGGTCGGCGGTGGCGCGGGCGATGTCGGGCCTGGACAGCAGGCGGATCTCGCCGCCCTCCGGGCCGATGGCGTCGGCGGCGTTGAGGAGCAGGTTCACCACCACCTGCTGGATCTGGTTCGCGTCCGCGGAGGCCAAGGGCAGGTCCTCGGCGAGATCGAGGCCGAGCTTCACATGGCTGAGGCTGAGCTGGTTGATCACCACCGCCACCGCATGGCGGACGACCTCGTTGAGGTCCGTGGGCTTGCGGACGGGGGGCGTGGGACGGGCGAAGTCCAGCAGCTCCCGCAGGATGAGGCGGCACCGCTTGGTCTCCCGGATGATGACTTCCAGGTCTTCGCTGGCGGAGGGGTCGGCTTCGAAGCGCTTCTTCAGGAGGGAGGCGTAGCTGAGGACGCCGGTGAGGGGATTGTTGATCTCGTGGGCCAGGCCCGCGGCGAGGCGGCCCACGGAGGCCAGCTTGTCGGCCTGGGTGAGCTGGCGCTGAACGTCCGCCAGGCGGTGGGTCATGTCGTTGAAGGCCTTGGCCAGGTCCCCGAGCTCGTGGTGGCCGGACACCTCGATGGTGGTGCCGAGGTCGCCCTCCGCCACCCGCCGGGTGCCTTCCACCAGGGCCGCCACGGGCCGCGCCACCAGGCGGCGGTTGAGCCACCAGAGCATGAGGCTGCTGAGGAGGATGGCGAGGCCCGCGAGGAGGGCCATGACGCTGCGGCTGCGGGCGATCTCCGCGTCCGCCTCGGCCATGGAGACGTTCACGTCGAGGACCCCGAGGATGCTCTGCTTCGGGCTGTGGGCGTGGCAGGCGGCCGTATAGCAGGAGGGCTGGTTCGGGATCGGGTTGATGATCCCCAGCATGCGGGTGCCGTCCCCCGCCGGGAAGAAGCGCGCCCGGGCGGTGATGTCCAGTTTCTCCAGGGGCCGGCCCTCCGTGTGGCAGGCGAAGCAGGCCTCCCCGCGGGTGTCCAGGGCCGTCCCGATCTCGTCCTTCGCGGACGAGAACATGATCCGCCCCTCCTTGTTGAAGAGGCGCACCTTGCGGATGCCCTCGGACTGCAGCTCCCCGATGGCGCGGATCTGCCGGTGGAGGTTGTCCCGCCGGTTCTCCAGCATGTCGAAGTGGGTGCTGCTCTTGATGGTCTCGCTGAGCTGGTTGGCGCTGCGGGTGCGCTCGGAGACGAGCTGGGCGGTGTGGGTGTTCACGATCACCACCGACATCACGCCGATCACCGACGCCGTCACGAGGCCGGCGCCGAGGATCAGTCGCGTTCCGATGCGGGTGGGCAAGGTTCAACTCCCTTCAGGCTCCGGTTCCTCGACGGCCTTCTCTTCAGGGAAGATCTTCAGGTAGCGCACCGCCAGGGCGAAGGCGGCCATGCCGATGCCGATCAGGCCGACGGAGACGATCACTTCCATGACGGATGGGACGTAGCGGATGCCCGAGGCCCGCTCCATGCCGGTGACGCTGACGTTGAGGCGGTTCACCACGAAGCCCAGCACCGCGGCGAAGGCGCCCACCACCAGCCAGGTGGGGCTGGTGCGGAGCTTCCGGAAGGCCAGCAGGCCCACCGGCAGGAGGACGCCCAGCACGAACTCCAGGAGGAACATCTTCCCTTCGTAGGTCAGGCTCAGGATGTCGGCGTAGGAACCGTTCCGGACGATCACCTGAAGGCGCATCAGCCCGTAGATCCCCAGCGCCACCACCATGGCCCGGGCCAGGGGCTCCAGCAGGTCCATCTCCAGGTGGCGGCCGAAGGCCCGTTTGCTCATGTAGCTCTCGAGGATCACCATCCCGATTCCCGCGCCGATGGCCGAGATGTAGAAGAACAGCGGCAGGAGCTGGGAGTACCAGAGGGGATGCAGCTTGGAGGGCACGATGAGGTAGAGGGTCCCCAGCGATGACTGGTGCAGGGTGGAGAGGATCACGCCGGCAATCACCAGGGGCGTGATGATGCCGTGGATGATCCGCACCGGCGTGTGGAAGCCGAAGCGTTCCAGGACCACCGGCGCGAACTCCACCGCCAGCACCGTGGTGTAGAGCATCACGCACCAGGCCACCTCGAACATGACGGAATGGGGGTTCCAGTAGATGAGGGCGTGCCAGATGCGCCAGGGCTGGCCCAGGTCGAACATGAGGGCGAGGATGACGAAGATGTAGCCCAGGAAGCCCGTCAGGATCGTGGGCCGGACGATGGGCTCGAACTTCTTCAGGTTGAAGAGGTGGACCACGGCGGTGAGGGTGAAGGCGCCGGCGGCGAGGCCCACGCCGCAGAGGAGGTCGAAGCCGATCCAGAGCCCCCAGGGGAACTTGTCGCTGAGGTTGGTGACCGCACCGAGGCCCTTGGAGAAGCGCAGGAAGGTGATGGCCAGGAAGGGGACCGTGAGCAGGGCGAAGACCGTGGTCCAGAAGCCGAGGCGGAAGCGGCGGGCGGGCAGCGCGGCGGTGCTGTTCATGAAGGCCTCCCCGTGTGCGTGGTGTCGAACGTGTCCGGGCCCTTGCGGGCCGCCTCGTGCTGCGCCACCGTGTCCCGGCGGGCGGTGATCCAGTGGACGCCGTAGAGGAAGACGCCCCACACGGCCACGAAGTCCGGAATGTTGGAGAGCACCTGCCAGGTGCGCATGGCCGGAGGTTCGTCCGTCAGTTTCGCCTTCAAGCCCATCTTCTCGAAGGGCACCCCCGAGATCATCAGCACGCCGGTGCCGCCGGCCTCCTTGAGGCCGTAGACGTGGTCGATGTACTTGCCGGGTTCCTTGCGGATGCGCTCCTTGGCCTCCTTCAGCATGTCGGCGCGGCTGCCGAAGACGGTGGCCTCCGCGGGGCAGGCGGTGGCGCAGGCGGTGGCCTCGCCCTGCTTCACCCGGCTGGTGCACATGATGCATTTGCCAACGATGGGGATGGCGCGGTCCCACTGGTACTTGGGCACGTCGAAGGGGCAGGCCATCATGCAGTAGCGGCAGCCCATGCACTTGTCGGCGTCGTAGACCACGGGCCCTTCCGGGGTCTTGTGCAGCGCGGCGACGGGGCATACGGAGGCGCAGGTGGGCACCAGGCAGTGCATGCAGAGGTGGCGCACGTACTGGCCCTCACGGGCCTCCACCGTCGTCCAGGTGTAGGCCGTCGTCACCTCCTCCACCGGGCCCGGGAGCTTGTTCTGCTCCTTGCACGCCTCCGCGCAGGCCCCGCATCCGATGCACTTCGTCATGTCAAAAAGGATTCCCACGGTCATGGGGCCCCTCCTGATTCGGAGTATATGAATCGGCAACTTCCCGCAGCAGATGCGATGTGTCCTTCAGCACAGGCGGCCCGCGATCCAATTGGAGACGCGCCGGATGGTTCGCGCGTGAAGGCCGGGAGTCGCCCCCCGCGCGATTCGTGGCAGGGGCCCATCCAGAGGCGGGCCTGCCGCCGCCGCAGGCTCGCCGGCGGGGGGGCGCGCCGAGGTTGCGCGTG
>JBGAST010000065.1:0-15097 GCA_044229575.1 Holophagaceae bacterium
GGGGCCCCGGCGGAGGTGGTGCTCCTGTCCCGGGACATCACGGACCTGAAGGCCCTGGAGACCATCCTCGAGCAGGAGGGGACCCGGGACGAGCTGACGGGCCTCCACAACCGGCGCTACCTCATGGAGCGCCTCGAGCCCGCCCTCCGCTCCGCCAAGCGCTACGGCCATCCCCTCAGCTTCTGCCTCTGCGACTTGGACCGCTTCAAGGCCGTGAACGAGGAGCACGGCCGCGCCGCCGCCGACGAGATCCTGAAGGCCTTCGGTTTCATCGCCCGCAAGGAGCTCCGCGCCGAGGACCTCGCCGCCCGCTATGGCGGCGACGAATTCGCCTTCCTCTTCCCCTTCATCCCGGCCCAGGACGCCGCCATCAGCCTGGAGCGGATCCGGGAGCGGCTCCGGACCAAGGACTTCTGCGGCCGCGCCGACGAGCTGTTCCGGGTCACCGCCACCTTCGGCGTCACCAACCTGGAGCCCGGCCACGCCCATCCCAGGGACCTCTTCGAGGCGGCGGACCGGGTGCTCTTCCACGCCAAGGACCTGGGGCGGGACCGGGTGCTGGTGGAGGGATGAGCGGGGCTCCCCGGCCCGTGGCCCGCACCCTCGCCACGACCATCCACGGCCGCTACCTGCTGTCCATTCCGGACGTGCCCGGCCCCCACCCGCTCCTCGTGGGCTTCCACGGCTACGGCGAGAACGCGGAGCGCAACCTGGAGGCCCTGCGGGCCATCCCCGGCAGCGCGGCCTGGCTTCTCTGCGCCGTGCAGGCCCTGCACCGCTTCTACGACCGGAAGACGGAGACCGTGGTCGGCTGCTGGATGACCAAGCAGGACCGGGCCCTCGCCATCGCCGACAACGTGGCCTACGTGCGGGGCGTGCTGGAGGCCCTGCGGAAGGAGGGCTGGGACGGCACGACCCTGGTCTACGCCGGCTTCTCCCAGGGCGTCGCCATGGCCTACCGCGCCGCGGCCTTCGCGGGCCTTCCCGCCCGCGGCCTCATCGCCCTCGCCGGCGACCTCCCCGAGGACGTGCGGGGCTCGGGCATGGCGGACTTCCCGGCCCTCCTCATCGGCACCGGCCGGCTGGATCCCTGGTACACCCCCCTGCAGCTGGCGGAGGACGCGGCCGCGCTGGGGGGCCTCGGGATCCATCCGGAGACCCTGGTCTTCGAAGGCGGCCATGGCTGGATGGCGGCCTTCCAGGAAAGGGCGGGGGCTTTCCTGGCATCCCGGCGCCGGGACTGAGCGGCCGGGGGGGGGGGCGCGGGGCCGCGACTCCGCCGCCTTGAAAGCCGCAGATTCCCGCGCGGGAGAAGGGGTTTTGACCTAGATTGGGGTCCGCGCCCCCCACAACCACAAGGAGAGACCCGATGAGAACCGCCATCACCGCGGCCCTGGCCCTGGGCTTGGCCTTCACCGCAGCCGCCTCACCCGCCAAGGGCGGCTCCAAGGGCGGCACCGCCGTCCTCATGCCCGCCGGGGAGCTGAAATGGAACGAGGTGCCCGGCTTCCCGGGTGTGTCCATGGCGGTGGTCCAGGGCGATCCCGCCAAGGGGGCCCACCACACCTTCATCAAGTTCAAGGACGGCTTCGCCGCGCCCCTCCACCACCACAGCTCCGACCACTTCGGCACCGTGGTCTCCGGGACGCTGATCCTCACCGTGGACGGCAAGGACACGACGCTGCCGGCGGGCTCCTTCTTCTCCTTCAAGGGCATGAAGAAGCACGTGACCCGCTGCGCTCCGGGTTCGGACTGCGTGCTCTCCATGGACGTCCGCGGGAAGTGGGATGTGGTGCCCGCCAAGGAGGCCGCCGCGAAGAAGTGAGGGCCGAAGTTCGAGCCCGAAGGAACTGGCCGCGCCCCCGTCGAGTTCATCGGCGGGGGGGCGCGGCTTCGCGATCCGGCCTTCGGCCTGGGAGTGCGATGATGGGTACTCCGATGCACGTCCGCCCTCCCGACGCGAAGCCACGACGCCATGAATGCCGCCCTCCGAACCCTCACCTTCCAAGCCTGCTGCGCGGCCATCTGGTCCGACGGAAAGATGAGCCCTGCGGAGCATCGGCACCTCGGCCACCTCGTCGAGAGCCTCGCGGAAACTGAACCAGAGCGCGAGGAGCTGCGCCGTCTGGCCCTGCAGGGCTGGGCGGTCGACCTGCTGTTCGAGCAGATCCGCGGGCTGCCCTTCCCCCACCGGATGTTCGTCTTCGAGAAATGCATCGACGTGCTAGGCAACGACCAACACTTCGGATGGCGGGACAAGCGCTTCCTGCGGCACCTCGCCGGGGCTTGCGGCCTGGGCTACTGGGCCTATCGGAAGAAGCTGCGGGAGCTGGCGGGACATCGGGGCATCCCGCACTTCGGCTGGAAGCTCCCCATCGCTCTGGCCTCGGGCCTCCTCCTCGGGGGCTGGGTGCTCGCCAAAGTCGCCCGGACGCAGCCCGTGGTCTACCCCGACGCCCAGCCGTCGGGACTCGAGATCGAGGCGGCGGCCTGGTCGCCGTCCAGCCGCGGCGCGGAACCCCGTCTCGATCCCGAAGAACTCTACAAGCGGACCCAGAAGGCCTTCGTGACGGTCGCGGTCTTCGTCGATGGCCAGCCTCTCGCCACCGGATCGGGCTCTGTCATCGGGCGGGACGCGAAGGGCGGCTCCTACATCCTGACCAACAAGCACGTGGTCCACCATTCCTTCCCCAAGGGATCGGAGATGCGCTGCGAGATCCAGCTGACCTCGGACGCCAAGTATGATGCGAGGCTCGATTTCATCTCCAAGGACGCGGACCTGGCCCTGCTGCACGTGAAGGACCTCGGCAGCGACGTTCACCCGCTCCTTCTCTGCCGCCGGGACCAGCTCTCCGTCGGACAGGCGGTCTACGTCCTCGGAAGCCCCCACCACCTCAAGCACACCTTCACTACCGGGATCATCTCCGCCCTGCGGGACGACTACCTGCAGACCGACGCCACCATCAGCAGCGGCAGCAGCGGCGGCCCCGTCCTCGAAGCCCACGGCGCGATCTGCGGCGTGACGACAAGGTCCTACAAGGAGAAGAACTTCTCCTTCGCCCTGTATGCGGATGCGGTGTTCAAGTGTTTGGAGGAGCGTAAGAAAGCCGCCGGGGGCGCGTGAGGGGATTTCGTGTCTCTTGGGTGAGTTTGATTCCCCACACTGAATTCACAACAACGGCCACTACCGGAGTCGGAGTAGGGCCAGACTTTCACACGGGTTGTTCGACGAGCAATTTTATGACGAAAAAATTGCGAAAAACTGCGACAGGATTACACTTGAGAACCAAGAATCACCCGTCTAGGCACCTTCGTGAGGCTCAAGTTGAGCGATAACAGCGCTATCGAGTGGACTGACGCCACCTGGAACCCCGTGCGCGGGTGCTCCAAGGTCAGCCCCGGCTGCAAACACTGCTACGCAGAGACGTTCGCAGAGCGCTGGAGAGGCATTCCCGGACACCCCTACGAACAAGGGTTCGATCTACGTTTGGTGCCCGAAAAGCTGGAAGAACCCCTGGGGTGGAAGCGCCCACGGCGAATCTTCGTGAACTCCATGAGTGACCTGTTCCAGGACGGGATCCCCCTCAGCTTCATCCGCCAGGTGTTCAAAACCATGCGGCTGGCGGACTGGCATGTCTACCAGGTGCTTACGAAGAGGCACGAGAACATGAAGGCGACCGTGAATAAGCACCTCGCCTGGGTCGAGGAAAACACGCACATCTGGTTGGGTGTGAGCGTCGAAGATCGGCGGTACGGGCTGCCGAGGATTGAAGCTCTCCGAGATACACACGCCGCAATTCGATTTCTTTCCATCGAACCACTCCTTGAGGATCTGGGTCGAATCGACCTCAGAGAAATCGATTGGGTGATCGTTGGTGGTGAGAGCGGACCAAGTGCCCGCCAGATGGATCCTCGATGGGTCCTTTCAATCCGGGACCAATGCCGGACTCAGGGTGTCCCGTTTTTCTTTAAGCAATGGGGGGGAACTCGGAAGAGCCTGACTGGGCGGGTTCTAGAGGGTCAAACCTACGATGAATTTCCACCCGTTTTGTTGGACCTGACATCGTGACGATCACCTGTTGCGCTGGATATACACCGAACTACCTCGGTCCGGGTGCTCGCGAGATTAGGGGTTCTGGAGCATACGCCAAGACAAAAATCGAGGCGTTCATGCGTTACGCGGTGTCTGCCCAGCAGGTGTTCAAGAGCAACAAGGCTCGGGTTACCCGGGCGGGACAACCCATTGCGGGCAAGTTGGTTTACCTGGAACCATTCAGCGGCCCAGGTTGGAATCTGATTCGGGAGAGCGGAGAGAGAGTGAAAGGCACCCCACTCCGAGCCATCGAGGAGCTGGGTCACTTTGATATCTTCATTTTCAATGAACTGGATCAAGCCAAGCTCGACTCCCTCTACAGTGAGCTGCGCGACCGTGGGTTGAGTGAAGCCGAAAATCCGGCTGTCTATCTTTTTCGGGGTAACGCCAATGATCTGATCGATAGGCTACCTGACGTATTTCAGGATCACTTGGTTCCCGCTTGCTATCCCCAAATGGGCATCGCTGCGGTTGATCCGGAGGGATTGCACTTCCATTGGGGATCCGTGGCGAAACTGGCGGGGCATCGGCTGGACTTCGTCTGCATGGTGGCGACACACATTGACTTGGTTCGTAACGCGAACAACGCCGACGCTGAGGAGCACATCGAGCGATGGCTAGGGGAGCCGCTCAGGGGGCGATCTGCTGGCGACCTAATCAAACGCTACGAGGAGAGACTGAAGAGCGTGGCGCGGTACTCCTGGTGCCATGGCGTCAGCACGAGCCCAATCCCCGGTGATGAAGACGTTTGGGTCAAGGGTGAATACCACCTCATCTTCAGTTCCCATTGCAGCAACGATGTTGCCTCCAAAATCTGGAAAGGCGTCTGCCGACAGACTAGGCGGGAGACACACGGACCATCGCTCTTCGAGGGCATTGATTGATTCCGGCGGGAAGTAGGGAAGCAGGCCGGTAGGTGTAGCGCCCCCGTTCCATTCAACGATCCTCATGCCAATTCCCGCTAACCTCCGCCCAGGGTCGAGTGTCTGTAGATCTAGATCTGGCAAGCTATGAGGATAATAAGTTTACCCATGTTGTGCCCTTCACCCTCGGAAGACCTATACCCAGGGCTCAACAACTTGCGGGCATGTTCAGGATCTTTGAGGACGAGGATGCTGCTGAAGCCCAGTGTTTCAGGGCTTCCTGGACATGAGCCCCTGGTGCCCCCACCCGGACTCGAACCGGGACGCCGTTGCCGGCTGCGGATTTTAAGTCCGCTGCGTCTGCCATTCCGCCATGGGGGCCCTGGTGCGCAGGTCGATTCTACAGCCTCATCCGCTTGAACATCCCTTCGGGGATGCAACGGATGATCAGCATGATCCCCCGCCAGAAGCCGGGCAGGTAGACCACGTCGCGGCCGTCCTCGAGGGTCTGCACGATGCGCTCGCCGGTGCGGAAGGGATCCGCGGCGAGGAAGACGCCGGGCCGGCCGTAGGTCATGGCGGTGTCCAGGAAGCCGGGCTTCACGGTGAGGACGCGCACGCCGGAACCGTGCAGGCGGTTGCGGAGGCCCTGGAGCCAAAGGGCGAAGCCGCCCTTGGCGGCGCCGTAGACGAAGTTGCTCCGGCGGCCCCGGTCTCCCGCCACGGAGGCGACGCCGATGATGAAGCCGCGCCCGCGGGCCTCGAAAGCGGCGGCCAGGGGCGCCAGAACCCGCACGGGTCCTGTGAAGTTGGCGTCGAGGAGCCGCGCGCTGGCTTCCGCCTCGAGGGTGGCCGCGTCCTCGCCCATGTCGCCGATGGCGCAAAGGACGCCGTCCAGGGCCTCGGGGTCCAGGTCCAGGCTCGCTGCGCCGGCGGCGTCGAAGACGCAGGCCCCGGCCTCCACGCCGAAGCGCAGGTGCAGGTCCCCGGCCAGGTGCTCCAGTTCCTCCGCGTCCCGGCCCGCGAGGATGAGGTCGACGCCGCGGCGCGCGAAGGCTTCGGCGCAGCCCCGGGCCAGGGGGCTGGAGGCGCCGAGGACGAGCACGGTCCCGCTCACGGACCCGCCTCCAGGCGCAGGCGCCGGCTGAGGCTGGACCGCACCCGCCACTCGGGATCGAGGCGCTGCTTCACCGCGAACCACTCCCCGAAGCGCGGGTACATGGCGCGGAAGGCTTCCGGGGCGAGGTGGGCGTCCTTGGCCAGGTAGACCCGTCCGCCGTCCCGCAGCACCCGGGCGTCCAGCTTCGCGAGGAGGGAGAGGGTGGCTTCGCCGCGGAAGGGCAAATCCAGGGCCAGGGTGAAGCCCTCCATGGGAAAGGAGAGGGGGCCCTCCCCGCCGGGACCGAAGCGCTTCAGCACCGCGAGGAAGGAGGCCTGGCCCCTGGCGGCGACGGTCTCCAGCAGGGCCTTCAGACCCTCGAAGGCCGTACCCTCCGGCAGCACGCACTGGTACTGCACGAACCCTTGCGCGCCGTAGCACCGGTTCCAGTCCCGGACCGCGTCCAGAGGATAGAAGAAGGCGTCGAGGCCGCTGAGGAAGGGCTTCGTCTTCCTGGATTGCACGTGGTGGTAGAGGGCGTTGAAGAGGCCCGCGGTGGCGCGGTTCAGGGCGAAGCCGGGCAGCTCGAAGGGCAGGGCGAAGCGGGGCTCCCGGAGGGCCGCGTCCTCCAGGCCCGGCGCGCCCAGCTCCCCCTTGCGGGCGTGGCGCCCCGCCATGAAGACGCCGCGGCCCAGCCTGGCGCCCTTTCCGAGGCCGTCGATCCAGGCCACGGTGTAGCGGTCCTCCGGGGCCTGCTCCGACAGCAGGCGGAAGCTGGCCTCCAGGTCCTTCGCGCCGGCGTGGCGCACCACCATGGCGGGGCTTTCCACCGGGATCAACTGCAGGGAGGCGGCGCCAAGGGTGCCGGTGAGGCCCATGCCCCCGAGGGTGGCATGGAAAACGTCCGCGTTCTCTCCGGGCCCGCACCAGCGCCGCTCGCCGTCCGGTGCGAAGAGCTCCAGGGCGGTGACATGGCGCCCGAGGGCGCCGTCCACGTGGTGGTTCTTGCCGTGGACGTCCGCCGCCAGGGCGCCCCCGAGGGTGACGAAGCGGGTGCCGGGGGTGACCGGCAGGAACCAGCCCCGGGGCAGGAAGGTCCGCAGGATCCGGTCGAAGGTCACGCCGCCTTCGGCCTCCAGCAGGCCGGAGGCGGGATCGAAGGCGATGAGGCGGTCCAGGCGCGCGGTGGAGAGCACCGCGCCCCCGGCGTTCAGGGCCGCATCGCCGTAGCTGCGGCCCAGGCCCCGGGGAAGGCAGGCGGCTTCAGGCCGCGCGAGGTCGCGGTAGCGCTCCGGGCGCAGGACCCGGGCCTCCTCCACCGGATGGCGGCCCCAGCCGGAAAGGCGCTCGCTGCGGAAGGGGAGGGGCATGGCTCCAGGCTACCGTGGACTCGCGGGGCCCGGGCTTCTCCGGGATACTGTCGCATTCCCGAGAGCGCGCCGTGCTGACGAAACTGAAGGATCTCGGGCGCCTCCTGCGCCCGCAGCAGCAGTACAAGGCCTTCATCGTCTGGCTGCCGGCCCTCTTCCACGGCCAGGGCAGCCTGCGGGCCCAGGCCGCGCCCCTGCTCCTTCTCACCCTGACCTGGATGGTCACCGGCAGCCTCGTCTACGTCCTCAGCGACCTGAGGGACGCGGCGGAGGACGCGGCCCGGGAGGAGCGCCGCCACCGGCCCCTGGCCAGCGGCGCCCTCACGAAGACAGCGGCTTTCGTGCTGGCGGCCGCGCTGGCGGCGGGCCTGCTGGTCCTCCTGCGCCTCCAGCCGCCGCGCCTCGGGCTCCTCGTCGCGGTCTACCTCGCCCTCAACCTCGCCTACGGCCTCGGGCTGAAGAAGGTGCTGGGCGTCCAGCAGGCCATCATCGCCGCGGGCTTCTGGCTGCGGCTCCAGAGCGGCGGCGCGCCGGTGGTGGACCTCCCCGTGACCCCCTGGGCGGCCCTCTTCACCCTCGGCCTCGCCTACTACTTGAACTGCCTCAAGGGCCTGGGCGCCAAGGCGGAGGACCGGCACCGTCCCCACCGCTTCGCCATGGGGGTGGGGGCGGCCCTCGCGGGCTCCCTCGCCCTCGCGGCTCTGGTGGCCATCTGCCTCAAGCGCGGCGTGGAGGGCACCATGCGCTTCCCCGAGCTGCCGCCCCTCTTCTGCCTGGTGGGGATGCACCGCG
Source organism: Holophagaceae bacterium (assembly GCA_044229575.1). Taxonomy (GTDB): domain Bacteria; phylum Acidobacteriota; class Holophagae; order Holophagales; family Holophagaceae; genus JADJVL01. The sequence continues at coordinate 8,218 of JBGAST010000065.1, forward strand.
TGGCCCAGCGCGCCTTCCTGGCGGAAGGCCAGCGGGAGCAGGCCCTCACCTTTGCCGCGGACCCGGTGAACCTGGCCTGCATGGCGGGCTTCCTCCTGGCTTTCCTCGCGCGCTGACCAGCAACCTCTTGCCATCCCGCGGGCCTGCCCCAAAGCTGGTAGGACCAGGATGAGCGGAGGCGCGGTGGCTGAGGACAGGGAGAGGACCGCGGCGGTCCCGGGGAAATGGCCGAAGCTCCGGCCACGGCTCACCGACGAGCAGCACCGCATCATGGAGGACTGGTATCAGCACTGGCTGAAGGAGATGCCCGCGAAGTTCGGCTGGATCGACCGCTTCGGCCACGAGTACCCGCTCCGGGACGGCGTGAAGGGCATGGCCTCCCTGGAGATCGGCGCCGGCATCGGCGGCCACCTCGGCTACGAGGCCCACGGGGAAGGCCAGGAGTACGTCGCCCTGGAGATGCGCCAGGACCTCGCGGACGCCATGGCCAGGACCTATCCCTGGGCCAAGGTCCTCGTCGGGGACTGCGAGGCCCGCATCGACTTCGAGGACGGCCACTTCGACCGGGCCCTCGCCATCCACGTGCTGGAGCACCTGGGCAACCTGCCGGCGGCCCTGAAGGAGATCCACCGCGTCCTCAAGCCCGGCGGGCGGTTCTACGTGGTCATCCCCTGCGAGGGCGGTCTCGGCTACAGCCTCGGGCGGTCCCTCACCACCGCGCGGAAGTTCACGAAGCGCTACAAGGTGCCCTACGAGTGGATGATCACCTACGACCACCTGAGCGTACCCGCCGAAATCATCGCTGAGCTGAAGAAGCTCTTCACCATCACCCACCGCACCTACTTCCCCCTGGCCGTGCCCAGCGTGAACCTCAATCTGGTGATCGGCCTGACCTGCACGCCTCTCCCCGGTCCGGGGACGCCGGGGGCGTGATGGCCGCCCGCCCGCCCGGGCCGGACGGCGCCGGCGAACCGCCGGCGGCCCCGGACCCCGCCTACGAATCCCTCGTCTCGCCCTGGGCCTCCCTCACGGGCTACGACCGCTTCGAGTTCGAACGGCGGCGGGTGGCCTGGATCCGCCGGCTCCTGCCGGACGCGCGCTTCGAGGCCATCCTCAATTTCGGCTGCGGCACCGCGACGGTCACGCCCAGCCTGCTGGCGGCCTTCGGACCCGCCCGCCTCACCGGCGTGGACATCAACGCCGAGCACCTCGCCGCCGCGCGCTCGGCCTTCGGCGCGCCGGGGGTGGCCTTCGAGACCCTGGCTGCGCATGCTCCGGCCGCGGACGCGGACCTCGTCTACTGCAACGGCGTCTTCCACCACATTCCCCCGGCCCAACGGCCCGAAGCCCTGGACCACGTCCGCCGCAGCCTCCGGCCCGGCGGCGTCTTCGCCCTGTGGGAGAACAACCCCTACAACCCGGCCATGCGGATCGCCATGGGGCTCGCGGAGATCGACCGGGACGCCATCCCCATCCGCCCGGGCGCGGCGCGGCGCCTGCTCGGCGAGGCGGGCTTCACCGTCGAATCCCTGACCTACGCCTTCTTCCTGCCCCGGATCCTGGCCTTCCTGAGTTCGATCGAACCTTCCCTGCGGCGCGTGCCCCTCGGGGCCCAGTACCTGCTCCTCGCGCGGCGTCTTTCCTAGGCCGCCGTGCCTGGGCGGCCGGGCCGCGGGGGCGCGCTTCGGCTACGCTCGGGGAGACCCTCCACCAGGCAGGGTGCGCAAGGACGGAACTCTGGCTCGGGGGTTGGACGTGGGGCTCTACTGCTTTCTTTTCGCGGCGCTGGCCCTGGCCCGGGCCTGCCTGCCCCTGCTCGCCACGGAGGCGGAGGGCTGGAACCGCTGGGAACGGAGTTCCGCGGTCCTCGTCCTGGGGTTCTGCATCCTGGTGGGCGCCAATTGGGCCCTGGCCCTCGTCCACGCCCTCACCTTCGCGGGCCTCTGGACCTGCACGGGGCTCTTCCTCGGCCTCGCCTTCTGGCTGTTCCGCCGCCATGGATGGCCCCGGTGGCGCCGCCCGGAGGTGGATCCGCTGGCGGTCTGGACGGGGCTGGTGCTCCTCGCCGGGGCGGCCTACCTGGTCCTTCGCGGCTCCCTGGCGATGGTCGCCGAGTTCGATGCCGTCTCCTACCACCTCCCCAAGGCTGTCGAGATCCTGAAGTCCGGGACCATCCCCTTCGTCAACGCCGGTGACTACCGCATCCCCTACTTCCCCTGGAACTACGAGCTGTTGCTGGCGGACACGCTCATCCTGACGGGCGGAGACCGCCACGCCTACCTGATCGGCTTCCTGGGCACCCTCGCGCTCGGCGTGAACGCCTACGGGCTGCTCCGCCAGGCCTGGCGGGAGGCCACGGCGGTGGAGGCGCTGCTCGGCGTGCTCTTCCTCGCCGCGACCCCCGTGCTCCTCATGCACGCCGACGCCTTCAAGAACGACGTCCTCTTCTGCTTCTTCCTCCTCGCCTTCTTCAACTGGACCGCCGTGTGGTGCCTCCGGGGCAGCCGCGGCAGCTTCATCCTGCTGGTGCTCTGCGTGGGCCTCTGCTTCGGGACCAAGTCCTCGGCCCTCTTCCTCGGCCCGATCCTGTTGGTCCTGGCCTGGCGGCACCGGGACCACTTCCGTCTCCAGGCCCTCGGAGGCGCCGGAAAAGCCCTCCAGGCCGCCGCGGCCATCCTGCTGGCCTCCCTCCTGCTGGGGGGGGCCTGGCCCCTGCTGAACCTGCGGTGGTGCGGGCACCTGCTGGGGGATTTCGCCACCGTCGGCGGGGCACCGGGCTACGAGGCCATGGCGGCCCCGCGGTACATCGGCTTCGGGAACTGGTGGAAGTTCCCCATCCTCGTCTTCAGCCGGCCCTTCTCGTCGAACCCTGACGGCGTCTGGCTCTTCTGGGAACACCGCTACTGGTTCTGGCCCGCGTACCGGTCAATGTACGGCCACTTCGGCTGGCTTTGCACGGTCCTCCTCGCCCTCCTGCCCTTCGGGATCCGCCTGCACCGACGTCAGCCGGGGGACGAGGGCCGCTTCCGGATCCTTGTGACGGTCCTCGCGGTGGCCTTCGCCTTCCTCTTCATGCCCCAGCGCTACCGGGTGGACGGCATGTTCTGCGGCTTCCCCCGCTACCTGCTCTTCATCCCCATCCTCGTGGCCCTGTGGGGCCTGCTGCCCTTCCTGGCCTGGCTGCGGGGTCGCGGGTGGAAGGCGGGGGCCGCCTGTGCCGGGATCGGCCTCTCGGCCTACTTCCTCGTCACCGCCGTGGACTATTTCGTTCATGACCAGACCAAGCCCCTGGAGGCGGTGGCCCAGCTGATGAACCGTCCCGGCTACCGCATGGCGGGCGGGGCCGCGAAGGGCGTGGACCGGGCCGCGGGCCCCGGGGACGTCATCGCCTTCGATTCTGGGTTCGGCGGCATGGTCTACCCGCTCTACGGCCGAGGCTTCACCCGGCGGGTGGCCTATTTGAGGGTGTTCGAGGGCCGGCCAGTGTCCATCCCGGCGGAGGCGAAGTGGGTGGTGACGGACCGCGCCTGGAACGTCGGCTGGAGCCATCCCGGGGTCACCAACGCCGGGGACTTCTGGCTCCCCATCCGCCCCGCCGCCACCCGGGAGGACCTCACCCTGTTCAATCAGCTGGCGAAGGATCCGGACTTTGCCCTTGTCTACCACAACGCCGCCCGCAACGAGGCGGTCTTTCTGCGACGCCGGTACCTGGCCGAGGTGGAGGCGGCGGCGCCGAAGGGAAGGAACTGAACGTCCGGGACCCGTCCCTCAGCGGGGCCCGGTCCCGCCCTGCTCGGCCTCCTCGAGTCGCCGCAGGTACTGGGTGAGGAGGTGGATCACCGCCTGGTGGCAGTCCTCGACGATGCCATAGTTCTCCACGGGGACGTGGAAGACGTGGTCCGCCTCGGCCTTCAGGGCGCCGCCCTTGAAGCCCACGAGGGCGAGGGTGGTCAGGCCCTTGGCCTTCGCGCGCCGGCAGGCCTCGACGACGTTCGGCGAATTTCCGCTGGAGCTGACGAGCACCAGGAGGTCGCCGGGGCGCCCGTAGTACTCGACCTGGCGTTCGAAGACCGAGGCATAGCCGAGGTCGTTGCCCAGGGCCGTCAGCACGGACATGTTGGCGGAGAGGGAGCGGGAGCGCAGGGCGGGGGCGCCGTCCCTCACGTGGGTGCCCTTGGTGGCGTCGCACTCGAAGTGGTTGGCGATGGCCGCGCTGCCGCCGTTGCCCGCCACCAGGATCTCCGCGCCGCGCCGGCGGGCGTCCAGGAAGAGCTCCGCGAGGCCTTCCAGGAGGGCCACGTCGAAGGCGCGCACGGCCCCCGCGAAGGCCTCGATATAGCGGGCGGCGAAGCCTTGGAAGTCTGTGGGGTCGATGGCGCTCATGGGGCCTTCAGGGTTTGGGGGGGAGGATGTGCTCGCCGCTCACGGGTCCGGTTTGGTGGGTGAAGAGGCCCGGATGGGGCCGCAGCCAGGCCTTGGCGCGCCGGTCCAGGCCGAGGCGCATGAAGCCGAGCCAGGCCAGGTTCTCGATTCCGACCCGCCAGGGCGCCAGCTTCGTCTCCCCCAGGCGCTCCGCGTAGTGGATGCGGTACTCCGCGAAGCGGTCGCCAAAGGCCTTGTGGGCGCGGAGCTTGATCTCCTCGGAGAAGTTCCAGGAGTCGCTGACGATGTCCAGGCTCTTCCAGGCCTCCTTCCGCATGGCCCACATCCCGCTGAGGATGTCGCTGTAGCCGTGCAGCCAGAGCAGGGAAGCCACGCCGGTGATGACCTTGTTCCCGAACTTGTTCCGCCCCCGCATGCTCGCGGGGGTGTCGAGGGGGAAGCGGGTGCAGGAGACGAACAGCTTGTCGTGCTCGACGAGGTAGCCGATGAGTTCCGGCAGGGCTTCCAGGGGGTAGGTGGCGTCGCCGTCGGCGCTCACGAGGATGTCGCCCTTCGCGGCGTCGAAGCCCGTCTTGAAGGCGCGGCCGTAGCCCCGCCGGGCCTCCGGCACGACCCGCGCGCCATTGGCGCGGGCGATGTCGCCGGTGCCGTCGGTGGACAGGGCGTCCACGACGACGACCTCGTCCACGAAGGCGGGGATCGACTTCAGCGTGTGGCCGATGCCGGCCGCCTCGTTCCACGTCGGGATGACGACGGACACGGAAAGACCATGGATCATTCGCTGTTCTCCTGGCGCGCGGGGGCGCGGGCTTCCGGCGTCCTCGGCCGCCCGCGGCACGGGCGCCCTCCTAAAGCTACCGCAGGCGGCAGGCCCGGTCGAGGCGCGCCACGCGGAGCGACCTCCGGATCAGTTCTCATCCTGGACGTAGATCACCTTGCTGCCGCCGTGGTCGAGGCGCAGGGCGAGCTCCTGGCGGTTGCCCAGGGCCTCGCGGATGCCTGCGTGGGCGGCCACGGGGGCGGCCAGAAGCAGGAAGCCCCCGCCGCCGGCCCCGAGGAGCTTGCCCCCCCAGGCCCCCGCTTCCCGCGCCTTGTCGTACATCTCGTCGATGCCCGCGCTGCTGATGCCCTTGGTGAGGGTGCGCTTGATGGCCCAGGCGTCGTGCAGGAGGCTCCCGAAGGCGGGGATGTCGCCGGCCTCCAGCAGGATCTTCGCCGCGTGGGCCATCTCGACCATGGCCTGCATGGACTTGAACTTCTCGGTCTCCGTGAGGAGGGCCTTGCGCTGGTCCGTGAGCACCGTGGACGCGCTGCGCTGCTCGCCGGTGTAGAACATCAGCAGGCTCGTCTGCAGGGCCTCCCGGGAGGCCCGGGAGATCACGAGAGGGGAGACGTCCACGCTCTCGTCGGGGAAGAAGCGGATGAAGTTCAGGCCCCCGTAGGCGCTGGCGTACTGGTCTTGCTTGCCGATGGGGGCGCCCAGGTCCTCGATCTCGATCTGGCTCGCCTCGCGGCCCAGCCGGGCGGGGGAGACCACCTTGCCCTGGTAGGCGTAGATGAGGTTCACCAGCCCCACGGTGAAGGCGCTGGAGGAACCGAGGCCCGTGCCGGCGGGCACGTCGGCGGTGGAGGTGATCTCGATGCCCCCGAGGATGCCGGCGCGCTCCAGCACCCGGCGCACGATGGGGTGGCGGATGTCCGCCACCGTCGGCGCCAGCTCGGCGGTGGAGTACTTGATGTGGATGCTCTTCATGTCGAAGTAGGGGTGCGCCGAGAGGTACATGTACCGGTTGATGGACGTCGAGAGGACGGCCCCGGGACTGCGGCGGTAGAAGGCGGAAAGGTCGCTGCCGCCGCCGAAGAAGCTGACGCGGAAAGGGGTGCGGGTGATGATCATGTCGCCTCGGCCAGTCGGGTGCGGGAATCCAATGTGAGGTGGAGGTCGGCCCGGGCGGCGGCCTCGGCCACCCGGGCCTCCTCCTCCTGCAGGTCGGCGGCTTCCCGGTCCCAGGCGGGTCCCGAGCTCGCCAGCTTCCAGTCCCGGAAGCGCGCCGCCCGGGAAGCCCGGACTTCCGGAGCGGCGTGCATCGCGATCTTCAGGGCCGTGCCTTCGAAGGCGGTGGCGAGGAGGCCGTCGGCGATGAGGACGCCCTGGCCGTTCCAGGCGAAGGCCTTGCCGGGGCTCCGGGACCGGGTCCGGGGATCGTAGCCCGGCAGCAGCACCGCGGAACCGGCTGCCACCTCCGCGAGGGCGGCGGCGGCCTCGGGCCAGCGGATCCGGGCCGCGACTCCCTGGCCCGGGGTCCGCTCGGCGAGGGGCAGGATGAAGCTGTCCAGGGAGAGGTGCCGGGTCGGCGTCCCCGTGCGGTGAAGGGCCAGGCGGAGGGCATTGGCGACCCAGGTCTTGCCGGCGCGGGAGGCGCCCCCGATGCAGACGACCCGGGCCCGGCGGATCGCGTCCAGCCAGGGCTCGAAGGAGGGCACCGTGTCCAGGAGC
>JBGAST010000066.1:0-14613 GCA_044229575.1 Holophagaceae bacterium
GACCTTGCTTGGCGTGATCCGCTTTCTGGATCACGTCAAGCAAGGCCGCAACGCGAGCGCAGCGAGCCATGCCGGATCCGGGCAAGGCAGACAGGATCATCTGAATGCGGGTTCCGCCCGGCCCTACCTACTTCCGCCAAACCCCCGAAAAATCGCCCACCCCGTTCAGGTCGATCTCCAGCCCCGGCGCCATCGCCGCGATCTGGTCGGGCCACCAGAGGAAGGCGTAGGGCGCCTGCTCCACGATGCGCAGCTGGGTCTGGCGGAGGAGGGCGTGGCGGGTGGGCAGGTCGCGGGCGTTGCGGGCGGCCTCGAGGAGGCGGTCCACCTCGGCGTCACGGAAGCGGCCGCGGTTGAAACCCTTCTTGGGAGCCTTCGAGGAATGGAAGGTCTCGAAAAGCATCTCGGGATCGCTGACGCCCACCCAGCGCAGGGAGACGAGGTCGAACTTGCCCTCGATGACTTCCGAAAGGAGGGTTCCGAACTCCCGGGTGAGGACCCGCACCTCCACGCCCGCCTTGCGCCACATGGACTGGAGGGCCAGCGCCTTCATGCGGGCCTCGACTTCCGGCGTGCTCGAAAGGGTGAGGCGGAAGCGGATTCCATCGGCGCCCCGCCGCCGGCCCGCGGCGTCCAGGAGGGCCCCGGCGCGGCGCAGGTTCTCCCCCATGTCCGGGGAGACGTGGAGGGCCTCGCGGGCGTCCACGCCCCAGGGCAGTTCCGGCGGGTAGAAGCCCCAGGCTTCCCGGGCGAGGCCGCCCCGCAGCCCCTTCACCATGGCGCCCCGGTCGATGGCGAGGGAGAGGGCGAAGCGCACCCTCGCATCGCCCAGGATGGGATGCTCGCACTTGAAGGCGACGTATTCCAGGTTGGCCCCGGGGAAGTGGCGCACGGCCATGTGGGACGTGGGCTTCAGCAGGTCCGGCGGGAGGTTGTTGAGGGCGGCCTGGGCCGCGCCGTGGCGCAGGGCCAGCAGCCGGGTGGTGGCGTCCGGCAGGAGGCGCAGCTCCAGGTCCTGGGGCGTCCCACCCTGGGCGCGCAGCTCCGGGTGCCCGGCCTTGGCTTCCAGGAGGATGCGCTGCTCCGGCACGACCTCCCGGATGCGGTAGGGTCCCGTGCCCGGCAGCCGCGGCCCGCGCATCCCGGCCGGGGCGATGCCGATCACCGCCCGCACCAGGTTGGAGGCGAAGCCCGGGTTGGGGGCCTTGAGGGTGAGGCGCAGGGTGCTGAGTCCGGGATGCCGCACCACCGCCATGGACGCGATCTCGCCCTTGAAGGGGCCCGACTTCGGGCTCGCGAGGGCGGGATCCGCCAGGCCCTTCAGCGTGTCCAGGGCGTCCTCGGCGGTGAGGGGCCTGCCATCGTCGAAGCGCGGTCCGGTGGCATCGGGGAAATCGAAGCTCAGCACGGTGAAGGGGACTTCCCACCGCCAGGCCGAGCAGGCATCCGGCACCAGCTCCAGCTTCGCGTTCCGCTTCAACAGGCCCTGGTGGGTGAGGGACAGGAGGCGCTGGCTGGCCTGGTCCGGCCCGAAGCGGGGATCGAAGGAAAGGGGGAAGGCCTCCCAGGCCATGACGGCGGTGGCGGGGCGCGGAACGGGGCGGCAGGCGCCGAGGAGCGCCACCAGGGCCAGTCCCGCCGCGGCCCTGCGGGTCATGGGAAGACCCAGGCGCCCAGCACCGCGGCGCGCGCGGCCCCGGTCACCTCCGGCGCGTTTCCTGGAATCCCCAGGGCGCTGGCAGCGGCGAGGAGGGCCCAGGAGACGGCTTCCCGGGAACCGGAGGGAAGGGCCACGTCCTCGGTCACACGGAAGGACGGGAAGGCCTCCGCCACGAAGTCCCGCAGGCGCCGGTGCCGGCCGCCGCCGCCGGAAAGCAGCAGCTCCGTCCCCGCGGGAAGGGGCGCGCCGAAGCGCCGCCAGGCTTCGCCGCAGGCGCGGGCGCTGAAGGCGGCGAGGGTGGCGAGGCGGTCCTCCAGGGACAGCGCTTCCAGGGCCGCCGCGTGCCCCTCCAGCCACGCGCCGCCGAAGGTCTCGCGCCCCGTGGACTTCGGCGGCGGAGCCTGGAAATAAGGATGCTCCAGCCAGCCCGCCAGCTGGCCGGCCCGAACCGCTCCCGTCGCGTTGGCGCCCTCGGGATCGAAGGGCCGGCCGAGCCAGCGCTGGGCGGCGAGATCCAGCAGGCTCATGCCCGGCCCGGCGTCGAAGCCGTGCAGCCGCGCGCCATCCCAGGCGGCGAGGTTCGCGATGCCACCCAGGTTGAGGGCCAGCCAGGGGCGGTCCGTGCCCCGCAGCCACTGTTCCGCCCTGGGCACCAGGGGCGCGCCCTGTCCCCCGAGGGCCATGTCCCGGCGCCGCAGGTCCCACACCACGGGGCACTGCAGGGCCTCCGCCAGCAGGTAGGGATCCGCCAGTTGCAGGGTCGCGCCCGCTTCGGGGTGATGCTGGACCGTCTGCCCGTGGAGGCCGGCCAGATGGGGCCGGCGCCCCGCCGCCCTCGCGCACTCCGCCGCCGCCTGCGCGTGGTGCTCCCCGAGGCGCCGCTGCAGGATGCATAGCTTCGACGGGCCCAGGTCATCCGCGGCGGCCGCGAGGACCTCCTCCCGAAGGCCGGGGGGATAGTCCGCGTGGTGGTGGTAGACGAGGCCGAGGAAGGGACGTCCGCCTTCGAAGGCCGCGGGATCGACGTCGATGAGGGCCGCATCCACGCCGTCCGCGGAGGTCCCGGACATGAGGCCGAGGACGCACCAGGGTCCAGCGGGAAGGCTCAGCATCGCGGGCGGCGGCATGGGGAAAGGATGCCACCGCCCGGGGCGTGCCCTCGGAATTTCGGATGGAACCCGCCCTGGCCCCGCCCGTCCGGAAGCGGCACACTGGGGTTCTTTCACGGGGAACCCATGGCCGCCACCGCACTCTTGCTGCACCAGCCCCGAGCGCGCCGCCGCGAGGAGTCCTCGTCCTCGGGAGGGGGCATGGGCTGTTTCCTGTTTCTGCTGCTGGCGGGCGTGGTGCTGTTCTTCATCCTGAAGGGACGGAAGGACAAGGCCCAGGTGCTCGGCGCTTCCAAGCGGCCCATGGGTTCCGGCCCGGTGTCGGACCAGAAGTTCGCGTGCCCCTATCCCAAGTGCCCGAACTGCGCCGCGCCCTCGGACAAGATGACGCCGGACTGGGACGGCATGCGCAAGGTCACCTGGAAGTGTGGCTACTGCACCTCCGTGGCGGGCATCCAGGAACTCAAGGACGAGGAGCTGCCAGCCTCCGCGCGCCAGCGCCTCGGGCTGGACCCTCCGCCCGGCCAGGGCTTCCAGGGCCAGGGCTACCCGCAGGCCCCCGGCATGGGCGGCGGCGGGGTGGGCAACCTGCTCACCGGCATGATGCTCGGCAGCATGCTGGGGGGCGGCAGCGGGCACCACCACGATGACGGCTTCAGCGGCGGCGGCGGGGGCGGTTCCACAGGGACGGACTGGGGCGAATCCGGCGGCGGTTCCAGCGACTGGGGCTCCTCGGATTCGGGCTCCTCGGATTCCGGGGGCGGCAGCGACTGGGGCGGCGGCGACAGCGGCGGCGGGGATAGCGGCGGAGGCGGCGGCGACTGGTAGGAGTCCCATCGTCCCGGGTCCTGGTTCTCATGGCCGCCCCGAGGGCGTTGACGTCGGGTGCGGCTTCTGAGCGGGGAGGACCCGCTCACCTCGCCTTCGGCACCCGGAAATGCCCCTGGTCCGCATCGGGGGCGTTGCCGAGGGCTTCGGCCTGGCTGAGGCTTCCGCCGGGCACGTCCTCCCGCCGGGGCAGGGGCCCGGGCAGGGCGTGGAAGGTGGGCTCCACGCCGGCGAGATCCAGGGCATCCAGGCTCTGGGCGTGGGTCAGCAGCTGCGCCATGGCCTGGCGCATGGGTTCGACCTCCGCTTCCTCCAGGCGCAGGTCCGCCAGCCTGGCGCAGCGCAGCACGTCTTCCCTCGTCACGTCCATGGTGTCCTCGCCTGGGCATTCTATCCGGCGTACCATGTCCCCCTTTTCCCCCGGTGCCCCATGACCTTCCGCCTCCCGCTCAGCCTCGGCCTGCTGGCCCCCCTTCTCGCCGCGCAGGAGCCCGCGGATCCCATGAAGTGGATCCCCCGGCGCGCGGGCATGGTCATCGTGCTGAACCGGCCGGCCAAGGCCCTGGCCCGCTGGGACGCCCTGGGCGAGCGGTTCAAGTCCAAGGAGCTGGCCCTGGTGCGCCAGGCCCTCACCCAGGATTTCGGCGGTCTGCCGCTGCTGGATCCGGACGCACCGCTGGTGGAGTTCACCGTGCCGGCCCCCGAAGGCCGGACCAAGGCCGCGCCCAAGGGGGAGGCGCCAGCCGCCAAGCCCAAGGACCCCGAGTTCCGGATCCTCGCCTTCCAGAAGAAGGAGGCCTTCCAGGCCCGGTTCAAGCCCGCGGACATGGCCAAGGCCGCCACGGACGTGACCACGGTGACCGTGGGCGGCAAGCCCATGGTGGCGGCGGTCCGCGGCCGCATCGCCATCCTCGGCCCCAAGGATTCCGGGGCCCTCCTCCGGGCCCTGCTGGCGGACAAGGGGCGCTTCGCGCCGCCGCCGGAGACCGAGGCCGCCTGGGCCCAAGGCCAGGACGTGGCCTTCCTGTTCTCCATCCAGGCCCTGAAGGGCCGCACGCCGGCGGAGCCCGCGAAGGCGTCCGCGGCGCCCCCGGTCTGGTCCCCCCTGGCCAAGCTGTCCAAATCCATGAAGGCTCACCCGGAGCGGGAACTGGCTTCCATGGTCATGGGCCTGCGCCTCAGCGAGGGCGGCGACCTCACCGGATCGGTGCGCCTCGGCATCGCCCCCGGGGGCGAGCTGGCGGCCCTGACCGCCGGCATGGACAAGGGCGGAGGCCCCGCCTTTCGGGGCCTGCCCGCCGGGCCCTTCGCCCTCGCTTTCGGGATGGAGTTCCCGTCGGCCTGGGCGGACACCATGGCCCTCGCCGTCGCCGAGGAAGCGAAGAAGGACCCCAAGGCCGACGCGGTTGCCGTGTCCTCGATGCAGGGCCTCTTCCGCGAGCTGCGGGGGATCGGGCTGGTCCTCCGGGGGGCCAAGGAGGGCGCGCCCCTGGCTTCCGGCCTCGGCTTGGCGCTGAGCGTGGAGGACGCCCGGTCCTTCATGGGCCAGGCCGCGACCCTCGCGGAACGGCCCGGCAAGCAAGGCCAGCCCGGCCTGCGGATCGCCACGGAAAAGTTCCAGGGCCGCGCCGTCACCACCTTCACCCGCGTTCCGCCCCCCCCGAAGGACGGCGCTTCCGGGGACGAAGGGCCCTCCATGATGCCGCCCCCGGAAGCGCTTTTCGGATCCAAGGAGGTGAAGACCTCCTTGCTGATGGCCGACGACCACACCATCATCGCCGGCTTCGGCGATCCCGCGGCCACCTTCCAGGCCGGCCTCGACAGCCTGGGCAAGGGCGGCCTGGGCCAGATGGCGCGCCTCCAGCGCACCCGCGACCTCCTCGGCGCCGGCGGCAAGGTGGGCCAGGGCGTGCTCTACCTCAGCCTGCCGGAAACCCTGCAGATGGTCGGCACCTTCCTGCCCCTGCCCGTCAGCGAGGAGGACCTGAAGCGGCCCGTTCCGCCCCTGGGGCTCTCCCTGAACATCACCAGCTCCCGCATCGAGGTGAACCTCGCCCTGCCCTCGGAAGCCTTGGCCCTCATCGGAAGGCTCGCCGGCGCCGCGGCGGAAATGCGAAAGCCCCCGAAGGAACAGTAGCCCGCCCTTCCCGCGGTCCTCACCCCGCCGGCAGCGGCAGGTCCGCGTCCGCGTTGAGCTCCAGCGGCAGGTCCGAGGCTGGCAGCAGGGCCCCCGCCGCGGCGATCATGGCGCCGTTGTCGGTGCAGAACTTCGGCGCGGGGATGGCGAGCTCCAGGCCGAGCTTCGCGGCGAGGCCCGCGGCCTCCTCCCGCAGCCGGGAATTGCAGGCCACGCCGCCGCTGATGACGAGGCTCGTGGCACCGGTGCGCTCCGCCCAGGCGGGGACGGGCTCCAGCAGCCAGGCCGAGATGGCCTCCTGCAGGCTGCGGCAGAGGGCCTGCACGCGGGGGTCCTCGGGTCCGGCCTCGCCGATTCCGGCCTCGCGCTCGATGCGCAGCTTCATGCCGGTCTTCAGGCCCGAGAAGCTCCAGCTCGCGGCGCCGTCCCGGAACTTCGGCGGCGTGAAGCGCGGCGCGGCTTCTTTGGCCCGGCGGGCGCAGGCGTCCACGACGGGGCCGCCGGGATAGCCCAGCCCCAGCATCCGCGCGGCCTTGTCGAAGGCCTCGCCGGCGGCGTCGTCGCGGGTCTTCTGCAGGAGCCTGAGGTGGGTCCAGCCCGAGGAGGCGTAGAGGTGGGTGTGGCCGCCGCTCACCAGCAGCACGAGGGCGGGGAAGGGCAGGGCGGGCGCCTCGAAGCGCGCCGCGTTCAGGTGGCCGTAGAGGTGGTGCACCGGCACGAAGGGGATCCCGCAGCGCCACGCCAGGGCCTTGCCGGCGCTGAAGGCCGTGAGCAGGCAGCCCACCAGGCCCGGCCCCTGGGTGGCGGCGACGCGGTCCAGCCGCGGCGCCGCGACGCCCGCCTGCCGCAGGACCTCCGCGATGACGCCGTGGATCTGCAGCAGGTGCTCCCGCGCCGCCAGCTCCGGCACCACGCCGCCGAAGGGCCCATGGAGATCATCCTGGCTCCGGCGCACCAGGCTCAGGAGCCGCGGGCCCGCCGGCGTTTCCTCGATCACCGCGGCGGAGCAGTCGTCACAGGAGGATTCGAGGCCCAGGATCAGCATGAAGTCCATCTTCCCGTGGATCCGCCGCGGCGGGAACCGCGACCCGCAGGCTGGCATCATGAGGGAGGCCCATCTCGAAGGAGCGTCGATGCGGAAGACCTGGGTATCCCTGTGTGCGGTATTGGTCGTGGAGACCGGTGCGGCCCAGAGTCTTGAGGTGGCCGGCTTCGAGCGGGAGCTGCGGAACCAGAAGGGGGCCATGCTGGTGATCGTCGATGGCGTGAAAGCGGAATGGGCCAAGGACATCGAGGCGCTCCGCAAGGACGCTGATTTCATCGATCTGGACCTTGACCTCAGTATCCGGGGCAAGGCCGACCTGATCACCTACTTCCAGGAGCGCCATGGACTGGGTCCCCGGCCGTTCTGGGCGGTTTTTGCGAACGGAAAGCTGGCGGGCTCGGGGAAGGAAAAGCCCATGATGCCGGTCTTGAAGGATCTCAAGCAGAAGGCTGTCTGGCGGAGCCGGGAGGACATCCTGAGGGACTTCCTTCGCCCAAACCCGGATCACCGGGAAGCCCACCTCGCGTTGCTTGGGGTCCTCTTCCGCAAGGCCATGTGGCGCACCCAGCTCGCCTTGGATCTCCGCATGGATCCCCTCACCGCCTCGGATACCGGATGGGATGCAGCGAAATACGCCAAGGATGCGGAGGAGAAGGCGGAGCGGAAACGCAAGGAAGAGGAGGAGGCCAAGCCCGTCAAGCTTCTGGAGCCAGAGGAGGATGAACGGATCTGGGGACCCTTTGCAGCGGAGTACCTGAAGGCTTTCCAGGCTGGTGCGTGGCGGGACTGGGAATGGTCCAGCTATCAGGCCGAATACATGCGGCACAGCCCTCGCATGAAGGAGGTCTTCCGGAAGTGCTACCCGGAGGTCGAGGAGTCCCTTCGCCAGTGGCCCAGCCGTTGGAGCTACTGGCAGGTATGGCTGCAGGCCAGCGAAGTCATGGGGGGCCTGCCGCTGCGCGCGCTCCTCGACAACCTGACGCCTGGGCCCTTGACGACCCCGGAAAATTGGCCGCCTTATTCTGTGCGGAAGGAGTACGTGAAGGATTGCCGGCGGCGCAAGGACTGGCCGGCCATCAAGGACGTGTTGCTGCCTCAGTGGGAAAGTGAACGCCTCTGGAAGTCCCGAGATACAACGCGCTACGCAATGGTCCAGGACGGCAAAGAAATTCCGAATCCATTTGACGCTAGCGGGTGGCGGGACAATCGCGAACCTCTTGTGGAAGCCTTGCTGCGCATGGGCGAGACCGTGCAAGCCGATGAGATCGTACGGATCCTGGTCACGGAATCGCTTGGAGGGGATGTGGCCTCCAAGGCTTCGGCCCTGGCCCAGAAGTGTGGCCATCCCGCCCTTGCGGCGAACTGGGCGGGCTTGGTTCCAGGGAAGGCGCGCTGAGGGATGAACCTCGTCCCCACCCTCATCGGCCTGGCCCGGCCCCTGCCACCCCTCACCTACCTGGCGCCCGAAGGCCTCGCCCCGGGCTGCCGGGTGCGGGTGCGGCTGCGCTTCGGCGCGGCGGTGGGGGTGGCGCTGGGGCCGGACGCGGATCCGCCGGATCTCCTGCTCCTGCCCATCAGTTCCGTGATGGATCCCTTCCCGCTGCTGCCGCCGGGCCTGCGGGAGCTGCTGGCCTTCGCATCCGGCTACTACTTCAGCGGCATGGCCCATCTCATGGCGCTCTGCCTGCCCCAGGCGGTGGTGGCGGACTGGCATGCCACCCTGCCGGACGGCCGCAGCTTGGGCTCGCTACGGGACGCTTCAGCCTTCGCGGAGCTGGCCGCCATCGGCGAAAGCTGGCACCGGGGCGGGCTCGTCCTGCCGCGCCTCTTTCACCGGCGCAGCCTGCGGGGCGCGGGCCTCGCGGAAGTGCGGCGCACCGCCCTGCCCGGGCCGGCGAAGCCCACCGCCCTCCAGGCGCGGGTGCTGCTGGCCCTGGAGCAGGAGGGCGGGGTCATGATGGAGGCCGCGCTGCTGGAGGCGGCCGGGGTGAAGGCGCCGGTCCTCGCCGCCCTGGAGCGCGGCGGGATCATCGACCGCAGCAAGCGCATCGACATGCTCTCCCAGCGCCGGGAGGAGGGCCTGGACCGGCGGGTCGAGCTCAACGAGGCCCAGCGCGACGTCGTGGAGGCGGTGGGCACGGCCTTCGGCGTCCACCTGCTCTACGGCGTCACAGGCTCAGGCAAGACGGAGATCTACCTCGAGCTGGCCGAACAAACCCTCGCCCAGGGCCGGCGGGTGCTGTGGCTGGTGCCGGAGATCGGCCTCACCCCGCGCCTGCTGGCGCGCCTGGAGGCGCGCTTCCCGGGGAAGGTGGCGGTGGGGCACGCGGGCCTGAACGCGTCGGAACGGCAGGCGGACGTGGTGCGCCTCCTGCAGGACGGCGCGCCGGTCTTCGTGGGGGTCCGGAACGCGGTGCTGGCGCCCCTGCGCGACATCGGCCTCGTCATCGTGGACGAGGAGCACGAAGGCTCCTACAAGAGCGGGGAGCACCCCCGCTTCAACGCCCGGGACCTGGCCATCAAGCGGGCCCAGATCGAGGACTGCCCCGTGGTGCTGGGCAGTGCGACGCCCTCCCTCGAAAGCTGGCAGGCCTGCGAGGAGGGCCGCTACCGGCTGCACCGGCTCCGGGAGCGCCCCGCGGGGATCACGCTCCCCTCGGTGGAGATCGTGGACCTGCGGGAGGTCTACCGGACGGAGCGGCAGCGCGTGGTCTGCTCCCCCCGGCTGGTCTCCGCCCTGGGGGAGACCCTGCGGCGGGGCGAGCAGTCCATGGTGCTGCTGAACCGCCGCGGCTTCGAGAACTGGTGGCTTTGCCGGGCCTGCGGGAAGACGCTGGAATGCCCCCACTGCTCCGTGAGCCTGACCTACCACAAGGGCGCCTTCCGCCTGCGCTGCCACCTCTGCGGCTTCGAGACCGTGCCGCCGGAAGCCTGCCCGGTCTGCGGGGAGGAGCGGCTGCGGGGCGTCGGCGAAGGCACCGAACGCATCGAGGAGGACCTGGCGGCCCTCTTCCCCTCCGCCCGGATCCTGCGGCTGGACCGGGATACCACGTCCCGCCGGGGCAGCCTCGAGGCCGGGCTGCTGGCGGCGGAACAGGGGGAGGTGGACATCCTGGTGGGCACCCAGATGCTGGCCAAGGGCCACACCTTTCCCAAGCTCACCCTGGTGGGCGTCCTCAACGCGGACCAGGGGCTGAAGATCCCGGACTTCCGCGCCGGAGAACGGACCTTCCAGCTGCTCACCCAGGTCGCCGGCCGCGCGGGACGCGCGGAGCGCCCCGGCCGGGTGCTGATCCAGACCTACAGCCCCGAGCATCCCGCCATCCGCTGCGCCGTGGCCCAGGATTTCGAGGCCTTCGCCGCGTCCGAGCTGCCCTTCCGCAAAGGCATGGCCTACCCGCCCTACACCGCCCTGGCCCTCCTCAAGGGGGAAGGGGCGGATCCCGAGGCCGCCCTGCGGCCCCTGGAAATCCTGAAGGGGGCCCTGGCCCAGGTCCGGGGGCTCCGCCTCCTGGGTCCCCTGGAAGCCCCCATCGCCAAGGTCCGCGACCGCTTCCACGGCCACCTGCTGGTGAAGGCGGCCACCCGGGGAGCCCTGGGGACGGCCCTCCGGAGGCTCGAACTTCCGACGGACGAATCCGTGGCCCTGGACAGGGACCCGCTCTCCTTCTCGTCCTGAACCCCGGGTTCTCCCGAGGGGCCGGTCCCGGGAATTGAGAAGTATGTATAAAAAATATACAATCCTGTCTCCAATTCCCCTTGCTGGACCTCTCCACCAGACTTAAGTTCTGGTCATGTAACCTTTAAAAAATAACTCGAGGCCTTCTTCCCCCACCCATCCTTAAACCACGTATGAGGCGAGCCATGAAACACGACCCCACATCCCGAAGTGGATTCAGCCTCATTGAGCTGCTCGTGGTGATGGCCATCGTGGAGGCGCTGGCCATCGCCGGGATCTACACCATGGGAGGCCGGCCGAACGCGGCGGTGCGCTCCACCCTCGACGAGATCGAGGGCACCATCATGGGGGCCCAGAAGCTGGCCTCCGCCACCGGCAAGGACGTCTACCTCGTGGCCGACGGGGTCTGGGATCCCAAGGCCGCCAACTACTTCATCCTCGCCTACGACATCGTCAAGCCCGCGGACGTCGCCACCAACCCGACCAATCCAAGCCTCTGGCCGGCCGCGGCGCGGGCCCGGATCATCGCGAACGCCCGGACGCCCCAGGGCAACACCAACGACCCGGCGGGCGTCTTCCAGCTCACCTTCAATCCCACCTCCAAGAGCCTCGTGCGCGACCAGCTGTACTCCGGGGTGGTCATCGGGGCCTCCGCCTGGAAGACCACGGCCCTCGGCGGCGTCACGGACCTGCCCGCCACCCCCGTGGGACTCTCCGCCACCTTCTCGACCGCCCTCACCTCCGGCAACCAGCTCTGCCAGGGCGCCACCAATTTCGTCACGGTCAGCGGCATGAACAAGCGCTTCATCAACGATTTCCACATCGCGGTGGTGGGGACCCGGAGCCTCAACGCCATGCCCGGCTCCCCGGTGGGCTACCTGGTGGTCCCCGCCAATTCCGGCACCGTCTACAAGTTCATCAATTCCGGCAAGGGTGTCGACAAACAGTGGAGGAGACTGTGATGGACGCACGACGACGCGCCGCGCGGCAGGGTAGCCAGCGTGGTTTCAGCATGGTGGAGCTGCTGCTCACGGCCTTCATCCTGGCGGTGGGGATCATGGGCCTCTCCATGCTGCAGATCCTGTCCCTGAAGGCCTCCCGCGGGGGCCGCAGCCTCAGCACCGCGGTGCTGGTGGCGGACAAGGTCATGGACCAGGTGGAGATGGAGGGCCGCCTGACGTGGCTCAACATCACCGCCAGCCAGTATTCGGCGCCGGCGATCCTCACCACCAAGTACGTGAATTCCGCCGCCGCCGTGGTGGACACCTTCACCATCAAGGGCAAGCCCCTGGACGCCGCGGCCACGGATCCGGTCGATAACACGGCCTTCTTCACGGTGACCACCCAGCGGGTCAACGCCGCCGTGGGCGCCGCGGTCACCGGCGCCATGCACGACTACAACGTGACGGTGACCTTCTCGGACGCGACCGACGCCACCACCAACCTGCCGGTGACGCGCACCGTCCGGCTGACCCGGAGGATCCTCCATGGCTAAGCGCCGATTCCATCTCCCGGGCCTCTCCGCCCGCGGCTTCTCCCTGGTGGAGATGCTGGTGGCGCTGCTCTTCACTGGCCTCCTCATGGCGGGCATGGCCAAGGTGTTCAGCTCCAGTCTTTCGACGTTCTACACGTCCGGGGAGACCCTTTCCAGCTTCCGGCGCAACCGGGCCGCCACCGACATGCTCTACGACGACCTCAACGCCGCCAGCATGTACATCACCAGCCTGTCCACCCCGCCTTCGGAAGTGGCGAATACCAACCCGGCCTTCTACGTCCTGCCCAACATGCCCATCGCCGGCGCCGGGGCCGACGATCCCCCCAGCGCCGACCAGCTCCTCTTCTACCTGGACCAGCCCCTGCCCTTTGAGGGCACCTACGCCCCGGGGGCCGGCGGAGGCGCCCGCAGCGCCACGGAGATCATCGCCGCCGGCGGCGCGGTGGCCGCCACGGACAACCAGTACGTCGTGGACTGCGGGGACGCCAACTACGCCAACCAAGTGAAGACCGGCATGTCCATGGTCTTCAAGGATGCCTGGGAGAGCGCCTACATCACCGCCGCCACCCCATCGGGATCGTCCGTCACCGTCACCGTCGGCCAGAACGCCGCGGCCCTGGTCTCGGGCCTCGGCGCCACGGGAACGCCCTCCAAGAGCAAGCACCTGCCCGGCAGCGGCGTCCTCTTCTACACTCCGAGCCAGGCGGTGCGCTACAGCGTCCAGATCCGCAATCTGGATCCCCAGAATCCCGCCGGCGTCCCCTGCCTGATCCGCGAGCAGGGCACCTACCGCCCCGCGGGCTTCGTGGCCGCCACCAACGCCATCATCACGGAGAACGTGTCGGGCTTCAAAGTCTACCTGAGCGTGGATTCCGGCAAGACCTGGGCGGGCTTCAAGAAGACCTACACCGGCATGGCCGGGGGCTGGACCGGCGGCATCCTGGCGGACCTGAACTCCGTCCTGCTCACCACCGGCCGCCCGGACTTCACCACCACCAACGGGATCCCGGACTGGTTCCGCTCCATCCCCACCCTCGTGCGCATGGACATCTCGACGCGCAGCGCCGTCAAGCGCGGCGAGTACTCCGCCACGCCAGGGGTCACCAAGTACCAGGACGTCGTCCAGACCATCGTCACCGTGCCCCGGCATTCCGGCCTGCCCATCAACTAAGGAAGACCCGCCATGGCAAACCCTGTCCAGCGCCCGCGTTTCCACTCCGAGACCGGCGGCATCACCATCCTCGTGGCCCTCATGCTCCTCGTGCTGCTGACCATCGCCGCCATCGGCATGTCCCGGAATTCCTTCCGGGAGATCGTCTCCTCCGGCACCACCCGCCAGGGCGCCATGGTCCGGAACACGGCGGACGCGGGGGTGGAGTGGTCCATCTACTGGCTCGACATCGCCAATGCCGGCAGCGGCTCCCCCCCCGCGTCGGCGGTGAGCATGAAGACCCTGAAGGACTACCTGCTCCAGAACGATTCCAAGAGCGGCGTGGCCTACGACGTCATCACCCAGGCCCCCTATGGAGGTCCTCCCTCCATCAGCTCCATCCCGGCGGACCAGGTCCTGACCCCGCCCGTCGCCTCCAACAACATGACGACCCAGGCCTACAGCATCGCCCTGACCCGCATGGGCAAGCTGCCCATCACCGACATCAGCCAGGGCACCACCCAGGGCACCTTCTCTCCGGCCCAGGGCGGCGTCTCCAAGCAGGCGCCGGATCTCTGGGCGGTGCGTTCCGACGCCCAGGTGCAGGTTGGCACCGGCCTCTTGTCCCCCAACTTCCAGCACTCCAAGGAAGCTTGGATCAGCACCCCCGTCCAATAAGCCAGGAGCACCCAATGTTCAGCTTCTTCAGAGTCTCTCCGCGCGCGATTCTGGGCCTCCTGCTGGGGCTGGCCCTGGGCACCTCCCCCCTGCACGCCCAGCTCGATCCCAAGCTCCAGACCCCCGGGCCCACCTTCCTGGACCTCTACCAGGCCAGCCAGAGCCTGGTGCAGAAGCCCGAGGTGGTCACGGTCTTCGACTTCTCGGGATCCATGGCCGCGGTGATGTACCACCCGGACTACACCTACCCCACCAACGCGGATGTCAGCGACGGCGGCGGCGGCGCCGGCATGGTCTTCACTCTCAGGACGGGGAACGGGACCAACACGGCCGCCTCGAAGGACAAGTACGGGACCATCATGGCCGCCGGTCGCTTCGACGTGATCGTGTCCCTCACCGCCGGGCTCACGCTCACCAACGGCATCCTCATCCGCCCGGATGGCTCGAAGCTCGAATACGCCACCGGCGGGGATACGGCCATCAACACCAACTACACGGCCAGCGTGCCCGCGCTCCCCGGCGAGAGCGTCGCCCCGAAGGCCTGTGACGTCCGCAACTGGATCCGCAGCGCCTCCCACGCCCGCTTCTCCTCCGGGGGCAAGACCTACGACCTGCCCCTCTGCTGGACCATCCTCGACCATCCTTCCGTGCAGCCCAATCCCGCCACAGGCGAGTTCCGGAAGATGTACATGACCTACCCCCTGAAGATGACCATCATCAATCCGGCCACCAACACCGAGATCGAGATGGACAGCTCCTACCGCGTGGCCGCCCAGGGGGCCAATGCCACCTTCGGCATGTGGTCCTCCGTGACGAATGTGGCCGCCTCCGC
>JBGAST010000067.1:0-13789 GCA_044229575.1 Holophagaceae bacterium
AAGACGAAGGCTGGCTACAACCGATTGAACTTCCCCCAATGCTTCCACGCATCGGGATGCCCATCCCCCGCCCCCGCCGGCTGGGCGGCGCGGCGTTCCTCGCTCTCCATCTCGTGCAACAGGGCGGCCGCCACGGCGGGCCTTAGGTTCGGGCCCACCTCCTTCTTCTTCCAGAAGGGCTTGTCCAGCATGCCGGTGTGGAGCGCTCCGGAACGGAATG
The DNA here is from genome assembly GCA_044229575.1 of Holophagaceae bacterium. Taxonomy (GTDB): domain Bacteria; phylum Acidobacteriota; class Holophagae; order Holophagales; family Holophagaceae; genus JADJVL01. The sequence goes on from JBGAST010000067.1 coordinate 221, forward strand.
CCTCGTGCTCCATGAGCACCTTATGGAACTCCACGTTGTGGCGGATGCCGCCGATGCGGTATTCGCCGAGGGCCATGCGCATCTTGTCGATGGCCTCCAGGCGCGTGGGGCCCCAGGTGCTCAGCTTCGAGATCATGGGGTCGTAGAACATGGGCACCTCGCTGCCCTCGTAGACCCCGCCGTCGTCCCGGACGTTCGGGCCCGCCGGCGTGCGCAGGAAGGTGATCCGCCCCGGGCTCGGCATGAAGTTCTTGTCGGGATCCTCGGCGTAGATGCGGCACTCCATGGCCCAGCCGTTCAGCGCGATCTGGTCCTGGGCGAGGGGCAGCTTCTCGCCCCGCGCCACCAGGAGTTGCCACTTCACCAGGTCCAGGCCCGTGATCCACTCCGTCACCGGGTGCTCCACCTGCAGGCGCGTGTTCATCTCCAGGAAGTAGAAGTTGCGGTCCTGGTCCGCCAGGAACTCCACCGTCCCGGCGCCCACGTAGTTGACGGCCCTAGCCACCTTCAGCGCCGCCTCGCCCATGGCCCGGCGCATCTCCGGCGTCACGTGCGGGCTCGGGGCCTCCTCGATGACCTTCTGGTGCCGGCGCTGCACGCTGCACTCCCGCTCCCAGAGGTAGACGTGGTTGCCGTGGGTGTCGCCGAAGACCTGGATCTCGATGTGCCGCGGCTGGAGGATGGCCTTCTCCACGTACACCGAATCATCCCCGAAGCTGCTCAGGGCCTCGCCCCGGGCCCGGGCCAGGGAGGACGTGAAATCCTCCGGCTTCGTCACCAGGCGCATGCCCTTGCCGCCGCCCCCCATGGCCGCCTTCAGCATCACCGGAAAACCCATCCGCTGGGCCTCCACCAGCAGCTCCGCCTCCTCCATGGTCTTCTGGATGCCCGGGACGACCGGACACCCGGCGGCCATGGCCACTTCCCGGGCCGCGGTCTTCGAACCCATCCGCACGATGGAATCCGGACTCGGGCCGATGAAGGTGATGCCGTGCTCCGTGAAGAGCCGCGCGGCTTCGGCGTTCTCGCTCAGGAAGCCGTAGCCCGGGTGGATGGCGTCGGCGCCGCTGCGCTTGGCCACGTCCAGGATCTTCTCCACCAACAGGTAGCTCTCCCGGGCCGCCGCCGGGCCGATGCCGTAGGCCTCGTCCGCCATGCGAACGTGCAGCGCCCCCCGGTCCGCGTCCGAATACACGGCCACCGTCGGGATGCCCATCTCCCGGCAGGTCCGGATGACCCGGCAGGCGATTTCCCCGCGGTTTGCGATCAGCACCTTCGTCACTGGCATGCGATTCCCCGATTCCGTCATCATCACTGGAGATGCGAACGTCCAGCCTATCAAACGCCGCCCTGGCCATCACCCTCGCCCTCGCCGCCGCCTGCGGGCGCAAGAGCGATCCCGTGCCCCGGCCCCGCACCTCGCCCCAGGTGGCGGAGGCCCACTGGCTCACCCTGCGGCGGCTGGAGGTCCTCCTGCCCTCCCGGGACATCGCCGGGTCCGATCTGGTGGGGGTCGAGCAGGTGCGGGTCTACTACATGCCCCTGGGCGCCGCGCGGCCCCTGGCCCAGGAGGTGCTCGCCCGCAACGAGGTGGTGCTGGAGAAGCGCCGCCCGGATCTGCCCGCCCCCGGCCGGAAGCTGGTCCTCGACCTGGCCAACCTCCAGCGCCCGGCGGGCTGGGTGGTGGTGGTGGCGGTGCGGGTGGGCAACGTGGTGGGCCAGGCCGGCGAGGTGCTGCCCTGGCTGGACCCCGGACTCTGAAGGCCGGGCTTCAGGCTTCGGGCTGCGTTGTGGATGGTGGCCTGGCGAGGGCCTCCAGGGCGCAACATCCCTTCAAGACGGGGGCTGCACAAGGCACGGATGGGCTGGCGCGACAACGCCCGAAGCCCGAAAAGCTCCCTCCACCCCGGGCCTCCTCGGATCGTCCCCACGGCCTGCGGCTTCGCCCCGCGGGCAGGGCGCGCCCGGGGCTGAAAGCGGACTTTGGTCACGTCCCACAGGGTTCCCCCTGACACGTCGTAGCGAGTTGCGCGGCAGATCTTTCAACGCCCCGGGCGGGGGACGGCCCGGGCCACCTCAGGAGGCGACATGCGCGCCCAGTTCCGCTCCGTTCTTCCCGTCCTGCTGAGCCTGGCCCCCCTCGGCGCCGGCACCCCGGACTTCAACCCCCTGCTCTCCGTGGCCCAGGCCACCTGGCCGGAGAAGCAGCACATCGGCGTCGTGTGCAGCTACGCGGCCTCCCGGGACGAGGTTTCCGCCCTGGCGGCGTCAGCGGCGCCGGGCTCCCGCATCACCGTGGTGGACGCCAGCACCGCCTCCGCCCTCAACAGCGCCCTGCAGGTCCTGGACAAGCGGAAGGCCGACTACCTCGTGATGCTCTCCGGCGATCCCCTCTACTTCGAAGGCGGATTCCAGGCCACCCAGCTGGTGCGCGGCCTGGCGCAAATGGGCATCCCCAGCGTGGGGACCTCCCCCGCCGGCGTGAAGCAGGGCGCGGACTTCGCCATCGGCGAACGCACCGGCCACCAGCTGCTGGTCACCAGCCGGCTCCGGGGCACCGTGAGCGTCATCCTGCCCTCCCGCACGGCGGCCTTCCAGGGCGACGCGCGTTCCTACCGCACCGGCCGCGGCGTCGAGGTGGACGTCCTGACCGCCCCCTGATCCCGTTCCCTCCCGCCACGACGAAGCCCCGCGGATCGTGGGGCTTCGTCGTGGCGGGGCTTCATCGGAACGCCCCGGCCCTCAATGCCATTCGGTGAAGACATCCCGGTAGGTGCGGCTGAGGGTGAGGCGGGTGCCGTCCCGCATGATCACCAGCAGGTCGCCCCCGGACCAGGGCTGGAGCTCCTTGATGAAGTCCAGGTTGGCGATGGCGCTGCGGTGGATGCGCTTGAAGCGCGCGGGGTCCAGGCGCTCCAGGATGCCGTTCATGGTCTGGCGCAGGAGGTGGGACGTGCCCTCAACGTGGAGCCGCACGTAGTTGTCCTCCGCCTCGATCCACTGGATGGCGGCGGTGCGCAGCAGCACCCAGCCCTCGCCGCTCTTCACCAGGATGCGGTCCGGGTGGGGCTGCTCGCTGCGGCGGTTGGCGATGATGGACTGCAGGGTGCCGCCCATGCGGGCGGCCTGCTGGGCGCGCACCCAGTCCAGGGCCTTCTTGAAGCGCTCCCGGTCGAAGGGCTTGAGGAGGTAGTCCACGGCGTGGACTTCGAAGGCCTTCACCGCGTGCTGGTCGAAGGCCGTCACGAAGAGGGTGGCGGGCATGCGGTCCACGCCGATGGCCTCCACCACGCCGAAGCCGTCCAGCTCGGGCATCTGCACGTCCAGGAAGACCAGGTCCGGGGAGGTGGATTCGATGAGCTGCACCGCCTCCAGCCCGTTGCCCGCCTCCCCGGCCACGGCGATGTCGGGCTCGCCCTTCAGCATCTGGCGGATGCGCTGCCGGGCCAGGGGCTCGTCGTCCACGATGAGGGCGCGCAGGGTCACGGGCCTTCCTCCAAAGGGCTGGTCTCAGGCTGCCAGGGGATGCGGATCCGGGCCAGGGTGCCCTTGCCGCTTTCGGAGACCAAGCTGAAGCTCTGCTTCTCCTTGAAGAGGAGCCGCAGCCGCTCCACGGTGGTGCCGGTACCGATGCCCCGCCGCCCCTGTTCGAAGCCCTTGCCGTCGTCCTCCACCTCCAGCACGAGCTCCTCGCCCTCCCGGCGGGCCCGCACCTGGATGCGGGAAGGCCGCGCCAGGTCCGCCACGCCGTGCTTGATGGCGTTCTCCACCAGGGGCTGGAGCAGGAAGGAGGGCACCCGCGCCTCCAGGCATTCCGCGGGGACGTCCACGTCCACGTGGAGTCGGTCCTGGAAGCGGATGTGCTCGATGGCGAGGTAGCCCTCGCTGAAGGCCAGCTCCTGGCGCAGGGTCACGAACTGGGCCGCGCCGGATTCGAGGGTCATGCGCAGCAGGTCGGCGAGGCGCGACAGCATGCGGTCCGCGGATTCGGGATCGCTGTGGATGAGGGCCGAGATGGAGTTGAGGGTGTTGAAGAGGAAGTGGGGCTGCAGCTGCATGCGCAGGGCCTGGTTCTGGGCCTGCGCCAGGCGCGCCCCGAGCTGAGCGGCCTCCAGCTGCTGCTCCCGCAGGCGGCGGTGGATGCGCCAGCCGTGGAAGGCGCCCAGCACCGCCCACATGAGCACCAGGTTCACGTGGAAGTAGAGGGTGAAGAAGCGGCGGAAGTTCTTGAAGGGGGCCTCCATCGCCTTCGCGCGGTAGGTGGGTTCGGAGAAGCCCACGGCGATGAGCCAGACCACCACCAGCCCCGCCACCGCGACCACGACGCTCCCCAGCAGGTGGACCAGCAGCAGCCGCCACTCGCTCGGGGCCAGGCGCTCCAGGGGCCAGCGGTTCGCGAGGGCCAGGATGCCGAGGCCCGCCACGCCCCAGACCAGGTTCTGCAGGATGTTCAGGAGCAGCAGCCGTCCGAAGCTTTCCTTGGGATACATCACCATGTCCATGGTGGACATGTAGAGCCCCAGGAGCACCCAGGCGCCCCAGTACCAGGTCCATGTCCGCAGGCGGTCCGACATGGGGGAAGGCTAGCACCCGGGCCGAACCGCCACCGGAAGCCGGGGGCGAAGCGGCGGATCCAGGGGCGAATGGGGCGCCCGATACCTGCCCGCCGGCGTCAGGAATTGCGTCCCTGGAGGGCGCCCAGCCGCTGGGCCCACCAGACCACCGCGGCCTGGGCCAGCTCTTCCTTCGGCCGCGGTCCGAGGGCGGGCTGCGGGCCTTCGGCGGTGACCGGCGTGAGGGTGTTGGCCAGGTCGCCGAAGCCCTTCCCGCCCCCCACGTCGTTCACCAAGATCGCGTCGAGGCGCTTGCGGGTGAGCTTGGCGGCGGCGTTCTGAAGGTGCCCCTCGCTTTCCGCGGCGAAGCCCACCAGCCACTGGCCCGGCCGCTTGGCCTCCGACAGGGCCGCGAGGATGTCCGGCGTGCGCACCAGGGTGAGCCGCTCTGGACCCTCGCCCTTCTTCACCTTCTCCGGAGCGCAGGTCTCCGGCCGCTGGTCCGCCACCGCCGCGGCGGCCACCACGCCGTCCATGGCGGGCCACAGCTTCTCGCAGGCCGCCAGCATGTCGGCGGCGCTGCGGACCCGAGTGAGGGCGAGGCCGTAAAGGGGGAAGGCGGGTCCGTCGCCGCCCAGGACGAGATGCACCTCGGCGCCCGCATCGCGCAGGGCCCGGGCCATCTCGATGCCCATGGCGCCGGTGCTGCGGTTGGTGAGGGTGCGCACGGGATCGAGGTCCTCCCGGGTCGGTCCCGCGGTCACGAGAACCTTCTTCCCTTGCAAGGCCGGAAGGCGCGGTGAGCCCAGGGCGTGGATGGCGTCCACGATGGCCTCGACTTCGGCCAGCTTGCCGCCGCCCTCCTCGCCGCAGGCCAGCAGGCCCTCCACGGGCTCGATCAGGGAATGCCCGAAGGACTTCAGGCGCGCCACGTTGGCCTGCACCGCCGGATGCGCCCACATGGCCGTGTTCATGGCCGGGGCCCAGAGGACCGGCGCGCGGGTGGCGAGGAGCACGGTGCTGAGCAGATCGCCGGCGAGGCCATTGGCCGTCTTGCCCAGGCTGTTCGCCGTGGCCGGCACCACCGCCACGAGGTCCGCCCAGCGGGCCAGGTCGATGTGCTCCACCACCGGATTGGCCCGCCACTCGCCGAGATCCGGATTGGCGCCGAAGACCGGCTGGCCCGTCAGCGAAGCCAGCGTGAGGGGCGTGATGAACCGCGCGCCCGCCTCCGTGAGCACGCAGCGGACGGTGTGGCCCTGGCGCGTGAGGAGGCGCGCCACCTCGGCGGCCTTGTAGGCCGCGATGCCGCCGGTGATGCCGAGGAGGATGTTCATGGGGTGGAGAGCTCCGATGCCTTCATCTTGACCTCGGATGCCCGGCCCCGCACCTCACACCGCCCCCTTCAGCCCCAGCAGCTTCCGGATCAGCCCCAGTTGCCCGAGGTGGTAGCTCTCGTGGGAGAACAGGAAGGCCATGACCTGCTCCAGGGGCTGGTCGGTCTTGGTGGCGGGGTTCGGCGTGGGGCGGTCCCAGTCGTCGATCGCCTGGATGGCGGCCTTGAAGGGCGCGTCCGTGGCCTGGAAGGCCGCCACGAGATCGGCGTAACCGTGGCTGCCCGGAGCCCCGTCTGAATGGCGGCCGTAGGCGTCGAAGGCCGGGTCCTCGGGCAGGGGCGCGCCCAGGAGCTTCAGGATCCGGCGGCGGGTGTGCACGAGGTGCCCGAGGACCCACGCCGCCGTCGCCACGCCCTCCGCGGGCCGCCGGGCCGCCAGCTCGTCCGTGAGCCCCGCGCTGTTGAGGTCCAGCATGGTCAGGCTGCCCTTGAAGCAGCTGCGCCAGAGGTGTCCGCGTTCCATGTGGGCTCCCGGTCTCGTGGGGTTCGGTCCCACCATCTTGCCCGCAGGGCCGCCCCCTCTCGTGACCGGAATCCGCCGGGGCCGTGGAAACCTGGAGCCATGCGCGCCCCTGCCCTTCCCGAAGCCCGGATCACGGCCTTCATCGCCGAGCACCACGTCCTCACCCTGGCGGTGGCGAAGGGGAACGTCCCCTGGTGCGCCACCTGCTACTACGCCTACCTCGAGGAGCTCAACCGCTTCGTCATCGCCTCGGACCCGGAGACGCGGCACATGCGGGAGGCCCTGGAGGCCGGGGCGCCGCGGGTGGCCTGGGCCATCGCCCTCGAGACCAAGGCCGTCGGGAAGATCCGCGGCCTCCAGGGCGCCGGCGCCCTCGTCCCCCTGAAGGGGGCGGCCCTGGCGAAGGCCAAGGCCGCCTACCTGGACCGCTTTCCCGTGGCGCGCCTGATGCCGCGCCTGCATCTGTGGGGCCTCGACGCGGACCTCCTCAAGCTCACGGACAACCGCCTCGGCTTCGGCACGAAGCTGCTGTGGCAGCGCGGCGGCGCGGCCCCCTGAGGGGCGGAAACCCAGGAAATCCGTGGATCCGGGGCCCTCCGCATGGTAGAGTCCTTGGTTCCGAGGTACCCATGACCCGCACCATCGTCCACATTCCCGAAGAGATCGCGAACAAGTACCGCTTCGTGGTCGTCAGCGGCAAGCGTTGCGACCAGCTCCAGCGCGGCGCCTACCCGAAGGTGGAAGTCACCGTCCCCGTGAGCCGCCTGGGCCACCCCCAGGAGGCCCCCAAGCTCGCGAGCTTCTGGTCCCAGGTCTCCGTCCGCGAAGTCGAAGAGAGCCGCATCGCCTTCGAGGAGCCCGAGGTCATCAGCCTGGACTACACCATCGAGGCCCCCATCTCCGTCGAGTAGGTCCCCGCAGGCTCCCGCGAAGGCCCCACACGGGGCCTTCGCTGCGTTCGGGGCCTTATTTCAACGCGTGATGAATTTTGTGGTTGCGGCGCCCTGGCGCCGGACCTAGGATTCAACAATCGTTGAACAGGTAGCCCCTTGCCCAAGCCCGGATCCGCCAAACCTACGAAACCCCGCGGCCCCAAGCCCGCGAAGGTGGATACGGACCGGATCCTGGAGGCGGCCCGGCGCGTTTTCTCCCTGGAGGGGCTGAAGGGCAGTTCCATCCGCGCCATCGCCCGGGAAGCGGGCTGCGACCCGGCGCTGATCTACTACCACTTCGACAGCAAGGAGACGATGTTCCTCGCCCTCCTGGAGCGGAAGATCGCCCCCCTGGCGGCGGACCTGGCGGCCCTCTCCACCGCGGCAGACCTGCGCCCCAGCTCCCTGCGCCTCTGGGATGTGCTGCAGACCTACAAGGCCCATTTCAGCTGCGACGCCGGCTTCCGGTCCATGCTCCGGGGCGAGATCCTCCGGGGGGCCGAAGGCACCCGCGACGCCATGGCCGCCCACATCCGCCGCTCCGCGGGCAACATCTGGGAGATCCTCCGCCAGGGGCAGGCCAGGGGCGAACTCCGCAAGGATCTGCATCCGCCCCTGGTCACCTTCTTCTTCATCCGCACCTACATGGAGATCCTCGACCTGATCCCCGTCATGGGGCCGCGGGTCGATCTGGTGGATCCGGCCCAGGCCCTGCCCATGGCGGAGCGGGCCTGGTTCCGGCTCTTCTGGCGCGGGGTCGCGGCGGATTCCGCCCTTCTCCTGCCCCCGGGCCCCTGGGACGGGAGCCCGGAGCCCGACCAACCGGAGCACCCATGAAACGCGCCCTCGCCCCCCTGCTGCTCGCCCTGCTCGCCGCCTGCGGCCGGAGCCGGGATCCTGTCCTCAACGGCCGGGTGGAGGCCTACCTCACGGACCTCGGCCCCCGGGTCGCCGGCCGGCTGGTGGAGTTGAAGGTCGTGGAGGGCCAGCGGGTGAAGGCCGGGGATCTCCTCGCCCGGGTCTCCGCCGAAGAGCTGGACGCCGCCGTGGCCCGGGACCTGGCCTCCCTGCAGATGGCGGAGGCCCGGGAACTGGAGGCCGCCAACGGCACCCGCGCCGAGGACCTCGCCCAGGGCGAGGCGAAGGTGCGGGACGCGGAAGCGGCCCTGCACCTGGCGGAGGAGAACCTGAAGCGGGCCTCCCGGCTCTTCCGGGACGGCGTGCAGAGCCAGGCCGAGCTGGACCTGGCCCAGACCGAGCGGGACCGCGCCCTCGCGAACCTGAACCTGGCCTCGAAGGCCATGGCCGAACTGCGGGCCGGGCTGCGCTCCGAGCAGCGCCTCGGCGTCAACGCCGACGCCCGCCGGGCCAAGGCCGTGCTGGCCCAGAGCCAGGTGCAGGCGAAGTTCACGGAGATCCGCGCCCCCTTCGACGGCCTCGTGGTGCACCGCCTGAGGGAGGCCGGCTCCGTGCTGAGCGCGGGCCAGAGCGTCCTCACCCTCGGCCGCCTGGACACCCTCTGGGTGCGGGTCTACCTCCCCCAGGCCCTCCAGGCCAAGGCCCGCATCGGCCAGGCCGTGGACGTGGAGACCGCCGACAAGCGCGTCTTCCACGCCACCCTGGACGAGATCTCCAGCGAAGCCGAGTTCACGCCGAAGATGGTGGAGACCAAGGAGGAGCGGGTGAACCTGGTCTACCCGGCCCGGGTGCACCTCAAGGACGGCTTCGACAAGGGCCTCGTGCCCGGCCTGGCCGTGGACGTGCGGTTCAAGGTCCAGCCGTGACGGAGCCCAGGGTCCTGCTGCGGGCGGAGCGCCTGGCCTGCACGTACCGCAACGGCACCCAGGCCGTGAAGGACTTCAGCCTGGCCCTGCGGGAAGGGGACCTCGTGGGCCTCATCGGCCCCGACGGCGCCGGCAAGACCACCACCTTCCGCATGCTCATGGGCCTCCAGACGCCCACGGCGGGCACCCTCGACATCGCCGTGGACCCGGACAAGGTGGCCTACGTGCCCCAGGTCTTCGCCCTGGCCCCGGACCTCACCGTGGAGGAGAACATGCGCCTCCAGGCGGGCCTCTACGGCATGCAGGCCCCCGAGGCCCGGATCGCTTCGCTGCTCGCCTCCGTGGAGCTCGAGCCCTTCCGGGACCGCATGGCCGGCGCCCTGTCCGGCGGGATGAAGCAGAAGCTCTCCCTCTGCGTGGCCCTCCTGCCCCAGCCCCGCCTGCTGCTGCTGGACGAGCCCACCACCGGCGTGGATCCGGTCTCGCGCCGGGAGTTCTGGTCCCTCCTGCACCAGATCCACGACGAGGGCGTGGCCATCCTCTTCTCCACGCCCTACATGGACGAGGCCGAGTACGCCCACCACGGGCTGCTCATGCACGAGGGCCGCGTCCTGGACGAAGGGGGCCTGGGGGACTTCCGCGCCAAGATCCCCGGCCTCACCGTGAAGGTCGTGACCTCCGCCCGGCGGAAGGTCCAGACGGCCCTGTGGGAGCTGAAGCCCCTGGACCTCTTCGGGGAGGGCGAGATCATCCGGGCCCGCTTCCAATCGCAGGCGGCGGCGCCCCTCCTGGCGCGCATCCGCGCCCTGCCCGGCGTGGAGCGCGCCGAGGCCTCCGAGGCGACGTTGGAGGACTACTTCCTCCACGCCCTGCTGGAGGCCGAGACCGGTCCCGCCGAGGCCGGTCATGGGGCCGCCCATGGCTGAGCCCATCCTGGAAGTCGAGCGCCTCACCAAGCGCTTCGGCGACTTCACGGCGGTGCGGGACCTCACCTTCGAGGTGGAGCCCGAGGAGGTCTTCGGCTTCCTGGGCCCCAACGGCGCGGGCAAGAGCACCACCATCAAGATGCTCTGCGGCGTGCTGACGCCGACTTCCGGCAGCGCCCGGGCCCTGGGCTGCGACCTCTTCACGGAAGCCGACCGGGTGCGCGCCCAGATCGGCTACATGAGCCAGAAGTTCAGCCTCCTGGACGACCTCACGGTGTGCGAGAACCTGGAATACTTCGGCCAGCTCTACGGCCTGCAGGGGGCGCAGCTGAAGGACGGGATCGCCCAGCGCGTCCGGGAGCTGCAGCTCAAGCCCCTGGAGGGCCTGCTGGTGGCGGGCCTTTCCACCGGGGAGAAGCAGCGGGTGGCCCTGGCCTCCAGCACCCTCCACCGGCCGCGGATGCTCTTCCTGGATGAGCCCACCAGCGGCGTGGACCCCCTGCGCCGGCGCCTCTTCTGGGAAGCCATGGACGACCTCGTCAAGGACGGCATGACCATCCTGGTGACCACCCACAACCTCGGCGAGGCCGACCAGTGCGACCGCCTCGCCTTCATCATGTCGGGCCGGCTCATGGCCTACGGCAAGCCCCGCGCCCTCAAGGAGGGCATGGGCCGCCAGGTGCTGGAGCTGCGCAGCGAGAAGTTCCGGGAGCTGCGGCAGGAGGCCCTGAGGCAGCCGGGCATCGTCTCCGCCGAGCTCATGGGCCGCGGCGTGCGCCTGGCCCTGGCTTCCGGGCAGCCCACGGAGGCCGTGCTGGCGGGGCTCCGGAGCCAAGGGCTGAGCTTCGAGGCCGGCGCCCCGGAAGCGCCGAGCCTGGAGGACCTCTTCATCGATCTCGTCCAGCAGTCGCGCCTGCAGGAGGCTTGAGCCATGTGGAACCGCATCAAGGCCCTCGTGTGGAAGGAGCTCCTGCAGCTGCGCCGGGACCGCCTGACCCTGGTGATGATCCTGTTCATCCCGCTGATGCAGATCACCATCTACGGCTTCCTCAACAACGACGTGAAGCACCTGCCGACGATCGTGTTCGACGAAAGCCGAAGCCAGGAGAGCCGGGACTTCGTGCAGGCCATGGCGGCCACCCAGTACTTCGACATCCACGGCGAGGCCACCTCCGAGAAGGACGTCCGGGCGCACATCGATTCCGGCGTGGCCCAGGTGGCCATCTGGTTCCCCCCGGACTATGCCCGCAAGATCCGCAGCGGCGGCACGGGCCAGGCCCTGGTCATCGTGGACGCCAGCAACGCCACGGTGGCGGGCAGCGCCATGTCGGTCGCCTTCGGCGTCGGCCAGACCCGGGGCACGGCCCTCATGTTCGACCGCATGGGCTTCGGCCAGGCCACGAAGCCCCAGACCGCGATCGAGCTGCGGATAAGGCCTTGGTACAACCCCAACCTGCGCACGCCCAACTTCATCATTCCGGGCCTGGTGGCCATCATCGTGTCCATGACCTGCGTGATGTTCGCGTCCGGGAGCATCGTGAAGGAGAAGGAGCGGGGCACCCTGGACCAGGTGATGGTGACGCCGGTGCGGCCCTTCGAGCTCTTCCTGGGCAAGGTCATCCCGGTCATCGGCATGGCCTACGCCCAGATGACCGTCCTGCTCATCCTGGCCCGGGTCCTCTTCGACGTGCCCATCGCCGGCAGCATCACCCTGCTCTACGCCTCGGCCTTCCTCTTCATACTGGCCATGCTGGGCATCGGCATCCGGATCAGCACCGTGGCTGCGAACCAGGCCCAGTCCAGCCAGATGAGCTTCATGATGTTCCTGCCCATGGTCTTCCTGTCGGACTACATCTTCCCCCTGAACGGCATGCCCGTGGCCTTCCGCATCATCGGCGAGCTGGTGCCCGTCACCCACTTCATCCGCATCATGCGCGCCATCGTCATGCGCGGCGTGGGCGTGGAGGTGATCTGGATCCACGCCCTGAAGCTGGTGGTGTTCATCGTCGTGATCTGGGCCATCGCCATCAAGGGGATGCGGCGGGCGAGCGCCTGAGCGCGGAGGCCGGACCGGGATCCCTTCCCCGCTCCGGCGCGCCGGGCGGGCTCACCGGAGGCGGCTGTAGTGGCTCTCCTGGGTCCTTCCCGCGGCGGACCGCAGCGTGCCGTCCATGTGGTTGCCATCGGGGGACACCCGCATGGTCAGCGTGAAGTCTCCGGCGAAGCCCAGGGGATTGCCGCCCGGAGCCCAGTTGCAGCGGAGCCGCACCTCGCCGTTCTCCAGGGTGCCCGGGCAGGTCATCGTCACCCAGCGGCCCTGGGTGCCCTCCGACTTGTAGGCCGCCGTCAGCGTGACCCGATTGCCGTCCTGGACGACGATCACCTTGCTGTCCGGCGTCGGGGTGGAAGCATCGGCGCTGTGCACCCAGGCCCCGGTCAGGTTCAAGGCCGCCGCGGGCTCCCCCTGCCGCGTGAGGGTGATGGGCTGCTTCTGCCCGTTGGGCGCCTCGTTCATCCCCATGAGCTCGGAGGCCCCGGGAACCCAGGCGTACGTGTTGGTCCAGCCGTTCGGCCAGCGCACGATCAGCTGGCCGCCGCGCAGTTCCCAGCTGCCGCGGGGATCATTGCCCATCCGGCCGCCCGGCAGGAAGTCATGGACGTCCGTGAAGCTCCCGCTCCGGTACTGCCAGCGTCCCAGGGCCTGCGCGGAGGCCGGCGGCGGGGGCGGCGGTCCCCCCGCCTTCCGCGTCAGGGTGATGGTCTGCCGCCCACCCCTGGGGTCCTCGTTGTAGCCCGAGAGCTGGGCGGCTCCGGGAACCCACGCGTAGATGTTCTTCCAGCCGTTGGGCCAGCGCACGACCAGCTGGTTCGCGCGGATCTCCCAGGTGGCCTGGGGCTGCCCGGCCATCCTGCCTCCGGGCAGGAACGTATGGATGTCGGTGAAGCTGCCGCTGCGGTACTCCCAGGGTCCCGAGGGGGCATCCGGGGCCTGGCACGGCGCGCCAGGGGCGAGGGCCGCGGCCAGGGCCACGGCGAAGAGGCGTTGGACGGGAAGCGGGGTCATGGGTCCTCCGTGGCGGGCAGGCGGGCAGCGCCGAGGCTCAGCTTCCGCCCGGTTCCTTCAGGACGCGCAGGGCCCGCACGTCCTTGGCGACGCCGTTCAGCATGGCGGTCCATTCCAGGATGTAGATGCAGAGCCAGAGGAGCGGCACGATGCCGAGGACGAACTCCCGTGTGCGCCGCGCGGCGGCCTTCCAGTTCCAGCTCTTGTCCTCCAGGTTCTTGAGGCGGGCCTCCAGCTCCTCCACCTCCTTCGCGGCGGAGGCCTTGGACTGCTCCGTGTAGCGGATCTGGGAGTCCGCCGAATCGCCGTAGGGGGAAGGCGCGCCTCCCGCCCGGCCGGCCTGCAGGCGCTTCAGGTTCTCGTCCTCCCGGGCCAGGCGGGAGCGGGCGGAGTCGAGCATGTTGCGGGTGTGGGGGATCAGGAAGGCGGACGATTCCGTGGCGGTCAGGGT
>JBGAST010000068.1:0-12894 GCA_044229575.1 Holophagaceae bacterium
TCATCGTCCTGGGGGGCGGACTCTCCCGGATGGCGCGGCTGGTCCGGACCGTCCCCGGGCTCTGGCGACCCCACGTGTTCTCGGACGAGGTGCGCACCCGGCTCCTCCCCAACGTCCATGGGGATTCCAGCGGCGGCCGGGGCGCCGCCTGGCTGTGGGGCGTGCCCGGGTAGCACGCCGAGGCTTCCTGCAGCCCCCGATTCACCCGCCCCGTTCCCCCGCGCACCCCAAGGATGATCCATGCTGGCGATCCTCTCGGCCGACCCCATCGCCCAATCCCTCCTGCTTATGGCGCTCATCTGGTCCGCCGCCAAGATCGGCGGTGAGCTGGCGCAGCGCGCCCGGCTCCCGGCGGTGGTCGGCGAGCTGGTCATCGGCGTGGTCCTCGCGGCCCTCCACCGGTCCTTCCCGGCCCTTCCCGACGTGGCCCACCATCCCCACGCGGACTTCCTGGCCAGCCTCGGGGTCGTGGTGCTGATGTTCGCGGTGGGCCTGGAATCCACCGTCCCGGAAATGATCAAGGTGGGCTTCGCATCCCTGCGGGTGGCGGTGATCGGGGTCGTGGCGCCCATGGCGCTAGGCCTGCTCGGCGCCCGCCTCCTGCTCCCGGCCGGCACCCCCTTCGCGGTGGAGCTCTTCATCGGGGCCTGCCTCTGCGCCACCTCCATCGGGATCTCGGCCCAGGTGCTGCGGGAGAAGAACGTCATGGCCTCCCAGGAAGGGAAGGTCATCGTCGGGGCCGCGGTCCTCGACGACGTGCTGGGCCTCCTGGTGCTGGTGGTGGTCACCGGGCTCGCGACGGCCTCCGCCGGCGGAGGGGCGGTGCCCTGGGGCAGAGTAGGGATGACCCTGGCCCTGGCCACGGGCTTCCTCGCCGTGGCCCTGACCCTGGGGCGCTGGCTGACCCCGCACTTCTTCAGCCTGGCCAGCCGGTTCCGGGGGGAGCAGCTGCTGCTGCCCGCGGCCATGGGCTACGCCTTCCTGCTGGCCTGGATCGGCAACCTGGCGGGCCTCGCCCCCATCGTGGGCGCCTATGCCGCCGGCCTCATCCTGGAGCCCGTGCACCTGGAGTTCCTCGAGGCGCGGGAACGCCAGAGCCTGGAGACCCTCGTGCATCCCCTCCTGACGGTGCTGGCGCCGGTGTTCTTCGTGGTCATGGGCGCCCGGGTGGACCTTTCGGCCCTGGGTGAAGGCCGCACCCTGGGGCTCGCCTTGGCCCTCACGGTCTTCGCCATTCTCGGCAAGTACGTCACCGGCTACGTGGCGGGCCGGGGGCTGCGGTCCTCCTGGGTGGGCTGGGGCATGGTCCCCCGAGGCGAGGTCGGCCTGATCTTCGTGGCGACGGGGGCCAACCTCGTGAGCGGCGGCGCACCCCTTCTGACCCCCCACGTCCAGGCGGCCGTCGTCGCCGCCATCCTGCTCACTACCGTGGCCGGGCCCATAGGACTTGGGTGGGCGGTTGGCCGAGGGAAGCAAGCCTGAAGACGAACCCCCGGCCTCAGGCCATCCGCGCCGCCGTCTCGAGCCGCGCCACGCCCTCCAGCATGCGGTCCAGGCCCGCCCGGCAGCCGTCCCGGACGAGGGGGTTCTCGGCGTTGAGGACGTTGCCGCCGAGGATGGAGCAGACGCTGCGGACCGCGGCCTGGGGCTTCACCGGGGAGAAGAAGATGCGGCTCAGCTCGCCGGCGTACCAGGCCTTCACGAAGGTGCGGAAGACCTCGATGGCCTTCTGCATGTGGCCGTCGTAGAGGAGGTCCCAGTCGATGGATTCACCCCTCAATTCGCGGGCCGCCAACTGGCCCGCGAGGGTGGCGCTCTCCAGGGCGAACATGACGCCGCTGGAGAAGACCGGATCCAGGAAGTCGCCGGCATTGCCCGCCACCGCCCAGCCCGGGCCGTGGAGTTTTTTCGTGATCGTCGTCCAGCCGTGGAGCCGCTGGGTCTTCATGACCGGTTCGGCCCCGGCGAGGCGCTTCTTGCAGTTGGGCTCCTCCCGGAGGATGGCCCAGAGGCGGTCGTGGTCGCTCCCTTCGTAGGCGTCGAAGGTGGCCTGCTCCGCCACCACGCCCACGGAGGTGCGCCCGTTGCTGAAGGGGATGATCCAGATCCAGGAACCATTGGGGTGGAGCACCACCCAGATGTCCCCCTCCTCCTCGCCTGCGGGACGGAGGTCCCCTTCCACGTGGGTGTAGTAGGCGGAGCGCGCCAGGATATCCGCGGGCTCGTCCATCCCCAGGAGGCGGGAGAGCACCCGGGCAGGCCCGCTGCAGTCCAGGACGAAGCGGGCCTTCACCGCTGAAGTCTCGCCGGTCTCGAGATCCGCCAGGGCCACGGCCGCGCCACCCTCGTGGAAGGCCACGTCGCGGACCTCCAGGCCGAAGCGCACGTCCACGCCCTGGGCCCGGGCCGCGGTCACCAGGGTCTGGTCGAAGTCGTCCCTGGGCACCTGGAAGCTGGAGATCCAGTCCCCGGGCAGGGAGTCGCGGAAGCAGAAGCGGTGGGTCTTCTCGCCGAGGTAGAACTTGGCGGCGTGCTTGGGCATGTAGTTCCGCGCCTGCACCGCCTCCAGGAGCCCCGCCCGGGCCAGCAGCTCGTTGCAGCGGGGCAGCAGGCTCTCGCCGATGACGTGGCGGGGGAACCACAGCTTCTCCACGGCGAGAACCCCGTAGCCCTCCCGGGCCAGGGTCGCCCCGGCCACGGCGCCCGCGGGCCCCGCGCCGATGATGAGGACGTCGGTCTGGGTCGGAATCGCGCGCATGCTGCTCCTGGACACGGGAACAACCAATGTCGCACGGAGCCCGGCCTCAACGCAGGTCCTGAATCTCCGCCCCGGGGCCGGGTCAGAGGGGCAGGTCCATGAGGTAGCCGGTGGCGCTCAAGGAACCTGCTCCCAGGACCAGTCCGATCGTGCCGTTGTACAGGACCGCAGGCGGGCACTTCTCGTAGAATCCGAGCCCACCCGGGAAGGTCATCGTGAACGTTTCCCGGGTGTTGATGGGCGAGGCCTCGGCGTGGTGGATGGTGGACCGGCTCAGCCCCGGGCACGACAAGGGGCCTGTGGCGAGCCGGACGAGTTGGAAGGAGAAGGTGGTGGCGGCGGGCCGGGGGCCCAGCGTGAAGTCCATGTGCAGGTCGAGCAGCACGAGGACCTTCCCGGCCGGTACGCCGAACCCGGCGAGGGTCCCATCGGTCCGGGTGACGGTGTGGACCACCCACACTTCCGTCAACGTGGGCTCCTTCCTGAACTGGACCTGCACCAGCCGCGAGGGCTCCACTCCGAGGTGGCTGGCCTGGGCCAGGGCCGGAGCGGCCTGGAAGGAAAGGAGCAAGGCGGGCAGCGCGAGCAGGGATTTCATGGCAGGTCCTCCAAAGGGGTGGGAGCCGCTGGGGCTCAGGGCAATACGCCGCGCGGAAGCTGCCACGCGGACTTCAGTGGGTAGCGATTCGTCCGGCCGGAACCGCGCGAGGAGGCCTGGGTCCCTGCGGGAACGGGCGGGTTCGGGCCGCTGCCGGTCCTTCATCAGCGTCACCGGGACGCGTCATACACGGTCTCCTGGAACAGGAGGTCATCGGCGGTGCCGATCCGGCCATCGGGACCCGGGCTGCTTCCCAGGCCGGTGCGGAGGCTGGCTCCGGAGGCCTCGAATGCGTAGAACTCGAAGCTCCCCATCCGGTCGTCGGGCGTGAACCAGATCCCATCCGGACCGGGTTGGCTGCAATAGGAAAGGGAGGCGGGAAGGCCCCGGGCGTCGAAGGCGGCCGTTCCGTACCACTCGCGGACATCGTCCGCCGTGGACCAGAGCCCGTCGGACCCCGGGGAGAGGAAGGCTTCCAGGCTCCCGGGAAAGCCCAGGGAATATCCGGCGTTCCGGAACTCCCTGAAGACGGCGTCATCGGCGGTGTCCCACACGCCGTCCGGCCCCGGGTGGTTGTAGTGCCGCTCGTGGACCAGGTTCCCCGAGGCATCGAAGGTGCTTTGGCTGCGCTGGCTCACGCGATCGTCGGCGGTGGACCAGGCGCCGTCGGGGCCGGGCCCCGAGTACCACGTGGTCCCCGCGCGGTCGCCAGCGGAGGAATAGCGCAGGGTCTGGACCGAACCGACCTCATCGTCCGCGGTGAGCCACCGGCCATCCGGGCCGGGGCCCGCATAGGACCAGACCGCCTGCTGCTTGCCCGCCGGATCGAAGTTCGTCACGCGCACCGATCCGATGGAATCGTCGGCGGTATTCCAGATGCCGTCGGTTCCGGGATCCTTGAACTGGAAGCTCGTCACCTTCGTCCGCCCCGCGTCCCAGGCGGAGCTCCCCCGGGCGGAAATCCGGTCGTCCGGCGTGAACCAGGCCCCGTCCGGCCCGGGATCGCCGTAGACCGTGGCGCCCGAGGCCTCCCCCTGGAGGTCGTAGGCGAACGTCGTGTAGCGGGCCACGGAACCCGAGGCGTACACCACCTCCCGGAGCGCCGGATTCAGCAGGGTCTGGAAACCGAGATCCACCCTGGCCATGGCGTTCCCTGCCGGGTCGCGCAGGCCGGCGAGCACCACCCGGTACTGGGTGGCGCGGCGCAGCAGGTGCAGGGGACGGATGACCAGCGTCCGGGTCTGGCCTTCCCACCCGAGCGCCGCGGGCACCTCGTCCCGGCCGCCCGGATTGGTGAAGCGGAGCTGCACGGTCCCGGCGGACACGGACGCGGGATCGAGGGCTTCGCTGATGGTCAGGCGAACGTCTGTCAGCAGGGCTACGCCCTTCGCGCCGTCGGCGGGAGCCGAGGCGAAGAGGGCGGGAGGCGTCAGGTCCGGAGGCGCCGCGGCCCCGGCGCCGGGACGTCCACCTCCACATGCCGTCATGGCCAGAACGGCCAATTCCGCCGCAGACATCAGCGCCAACCACCGCCCTCGGCCCATCGCCCTCCCCCTGGGTTCCAGCGGTGAGGATAGGGAGGACGGAGCGCGGTTCCTGGGCCAGATCCGGAGATGTCCCCCTGGTCCAGTTTCAGGGCGACTGGTCCCGGCGGGTATCCCGGGAACTGGACCATCGGCAACCAGGATTCCCGCCCCATCCTTCCCGCATTCCCTCAAAGGAGGCATGCATGCCACGGCTCACGTTGAACCTGGAAACCCTCAAGAACCTCAGTGCCGCGTCCGGACTGGCCGCCGTCGCGGGAGGCACCGTCGCCGTCACGGCCCAGGGCCAAGGCTGCCTCAGCGTCGCGGGCTATGGCTGCGAGGCCACCCGCCGCACCCGCTTGTGCGGGATCACCTTCACCGTTTGCTGAAAGGAGCCCAGGATGCGACGTCTCGTCTTGAATGCCGAAACCCTGAAAGTGCTCGGACCGGAGTCCGGCCTCGATCGCCTGGGAAGCGCCGCGGTCAACATCAAGACCAAGCTGGGGGAGTGCTTCAGCCTGGACGGATGGGGATGCGACACCGGGCAAGCCACCCAGCAGCGGGTGTGCGTTCCGACCGCCAATCCTTGCCCGATGAAGTAGGTCCACCTTCCGCGGACGCGACCACGCCTTACCCCGCGAGGGGGCCGGAGCTATGCTGGCCCGGTCCCCCTCGCCATGGATCCGCGGATTCTTGAAGCTCGCCTCCTCGAACGGGCCCTCCAGCAGGGCCTGATCCCTGAGGCTCCGAAAGCGCTTCCGGCCGCATCCGGAGAGGCCTCCCTGGCGTGGGGCCCGCGGATCCAGCACTTGCTGGAGACGGGCGCACTCGACGAGCAGGTCCTCCATGCCCTGATGCGGGACGTCCTCGGTAATCCCGAGGGCGATGCGCCTGCCCCGCCGCTGGCGATCGACGGCCTGGAGCCTCCCGGGCCGGATCCGGCCGGCGTGTGGGAGCGGTTCCAATCCATCGACCTGGTCGCCACGGGCGGGGAAGGGCATCTCTACCGGGCCTTCGACAGCCTCCTCCAGCGATGGGTGGCCCTGAAGTTCCCCCGGTGGGAACACGCGGATCCTGAACGGCTGCTGGAGGAGGCCAAGGCCTTCGCTGCAGTCCAGCATCCTGGGATCCGGCCCATCTACGACGCGGGCCTTCAGGACGGGAGGCCCTACCTGGTGATGCGGTGGATCGAAGGGGGTTCCCTGCACCGGATCCAACCTTCCCTCTCCCTGGAGGAGCAGGTCCGCCTCCTGGCGGATGTGGCCGAAGCCGTGGCCGCCCTGCATCGGGATGGCCTCCTTCACCTGGACCTGAAGCCCGGCAATGTGCTGCTGGAACGGAACCATGCCGGCGGATGGGCGGCCTTCGTTTCCGATTTCGGATTGGGGCGGAGGATCGGCGATCCCTCGCCGCCCCGGGGCATGGGAACCCCGCCCTATGCAAGCCCCGAACAATGCCGCCTTGAACCCGGCCTGGACCCCCGGAGCGATGTCTACAGCCTCGGGGTCATGCTCTACCGCGGCCTCGATGCCGCTGAACCCGAAGGCCCGTCCAGCTCCCAGGGAAGGGAACTCGCGGCCATCGCGCAGAAGGCCATGGCCGGCGCCCGTGAAGCGCGCTACCCGGACGCCGGCGCCCTCGCGGAGGACCTCCGGAGCCTGCTCGAGCATCGGCCCCTTTCCTTCCGCAGGAAATCCCCGCTCTACCTGTCGGCACTCGCCCTCCGGCGGCGCCCGCTCCTGGGCGCGGCGGCGGCCGGGGCACTGGCCCTCGGTAGCTGGGGCGGGTACCAACTGCAGGTGGAACGCCGCCGCGCCGACGAGGCCGCCCTCTTCGGGAGGATGCTGGAGGAGGTGGTGACGGACGTGAACCTCTCGCAGCTGGCTCCCCTCCACGACCGGCGCCCCGAGCTGTCCAGGATCCGGAACCGGATGCGGGAGCTCGAAGGGCTCATCGCGCGCCTCGGACCCCGGGCTCGGGGACCCGGCTACCTGGCCTTGGGCAAGGCCCACCTGCTGCTGGACGAGAGCGCCGCGGCCCGCGCAGCCCTCCTGGAGGCCGAGGCCGCGGGAGCGCAGGATCTCCAGCTGGACGAGACCCTGGGCAAGCTCAGGGCCCAGGAATTCTTCCGAGTCTCGGACACGCCGGACGATGAGCGGGAGCGCAGGATGCGGCGTCCAGCCCTGGCGGCGCTCCGGAGGGTGGTGGACCAGCACCCGGACGATCTCCCCTCGAAGGTCATGGTCGCCCTGCTGGAAGGCCGCCAGGAGGACGCGTTCCGGCTCGGGAGGGTGGCCCTGAAGCGTCCTGGCACTCCCTGGAACCACGGGACGTTCAAGGCCCTGGGGGAGATCTGGGACGGCCAGATGCAGGCTGCCATGGCGACCTCCGACTGGCCGCGGGCGCGGCGATGCCTGGAGCTGTTCGACGTCACGCTCCAGAGGGCCTTTTCCATCGCCCGCAGCGACCCCGGCCTTTACCGGGCCAAGGGGTTCCTCTGTTTCGGCCGCGCCTTCCTGGAATCCCTCGAGAAGCGGCCCGAGATGCCGCACCTGATCGAGGCGCTGGAGGCTTTCGAGACCCTCGACCGCATCCACCCTGGCGCGGACGGGCCGAGGCTCCGGATCGAGGCCCTCCGCCGGCTCGGCGTGGCGAGGCTGCACCGGGGACAGGATCCGGAACCCGCATGGGGGGAAGCTGATCGCCTGTTGGAAGGACAGGCGGGGGCGGATGGCACCTGGGAATCCTGGACGCTGCAGGCCGCGGTGCGGCTGGAACTGGCCAGGTGCGACCGGGCGCGGGCCCTGGGACGGAATCCG
Organism: Holophagaceae bacterium; assembly: GCA_044229575.1. Classification (GTDB taxonomy): domain Bacteria; phylum Acidobacteriota; class Holophagae; order Holophagales; family Holophagaceae; genus JADJVL01. Next base: position 7,702 of record JBGAST010000068.1, read on the forward strand.
GAACCGCACCTGGCCAAGGCGCGCTGGTACCTGGACCGCCCTGTCTCCGTCCGGATCGAAGGCGGCCGGGCCCTTGACCGCCACCTGGAGGCGCTCCGCTTCGCGTGGCATGCCCGGCGGGCCCAGGGGCGTTTCCGCGAGGGCCTCGATCCCGCGGAGGATCTCGAGGCGATGGCGGACCTGGCAGAGGCCGCCCGGCGCGAGGGGAGGCCCCTGGACGCGGCGATTCCGGCCTGGGGCGGACGGGATCGCACCGCCTTCGGGCCCCGTGCGCGCCAGGCCGAAGAACGGATCCGGACGGCCCTCGGCCTATATCGATTTCCTTCCTCCAGTGACGCCGGCGCGGGGTCCTCCGCGGCGCGGGATTCACCAGGCTGAGGCCAGCTCGGCTTCCATCGCCTGGAGCGCCCGGCCGGCTTCCAGGGGATCCATCTGGCTGAAGCCGAGGTAGAAGCCGCGAGACTGGACCGGGCCGGCGAAGAAGGAGGCGCCGGGAGCGATCCGGATGGAGCGGTGGTCGCACGCCTCGATCCAGGGCGTGAGATCGCGTTCGCTGTCCTGTTCGACCCAGAACCCCAGGCCGCCCTGGAGGCGCACCCGGAATCCCCGCCACGTGGCGAGGCGCTCGTGCACCAGCCGGCGGCGGGCCTGGTATTCCTGGCGCGCCCGGCGGAGGAACTTGTGGAAATCCCCGCTGCGCATCAGGTCCCCGAGGGCCCGTTCGAGGATCCGGTCGCCGTAGGGGTCCTGGCGGGCCTTGAGGCGGGCCAGGGCTTCCACGATTTCGGGCCGCGTCACGATGAAGCCGACCCGGATCGCCGGCGCCATCCACCGGCTGAAGGACCCGAGGGTGAGGATCAGCCCCGTCGGGTCCTGCGCGGCGAGGGGGAGGGGTGGACGCTCGCCCGCGTGGAACTCGCAGTCGCCTTCGTCTTCCACGAGGGGGATCCGGCACCGCCGCGCCCACGCCAGCAGGTGCTCACGCCGCGCCGCGGCCAGGGTGACCCCGGTCGGGACCTGATGGTGGGGCGTGAGGTAGACCAACCGGATCGGGACCCGATTCGATCCAGCCTCGAGCGCGTCCATGCGGATCCCGTCGGCATCGACCGGGACCGGGAAGATCTTCGAACCCGCCCGGAGCACGGCATTCCGCATCACGGGGTCGCCCGGATCCTCCATGGCCACCCACCCCTCCGGGCCGGCGAAGGCGCGGGCGATCAGCTCCAGGCCTTCCCGCGCGCCCCGGACGGCCAACACCCCCTTCGGCCCCGCCATCACGCCCCTCCGCTCGGCAAGCCAGGCGCCGATGGCGCGGCGGTAGCCTGATTCCCCATAGGGTTCCCCGCCCGACAGGAGGCTGCCCGCTTTCCGCTTCAAGGCCCGGTGGTAGGCCTGGGAGATGGCTTCCAGGGGGAGCAGCCTGGGATCCGGAACGCCCCTCCGCAAATCCAGGATCGGGTCTGAACTCTGGCTCAAGGGGGTCAGTTGGGTGATGAATTCAGGCTCCACGGCCGGGAGCTCGCCGGGCCGGACCCAGTGCCGGGGCCAATCCGCCGGGACGCGCGTGGGGACGAAGGTGCCGCTGGTGGCCTTGGATTCGACCCAGCCCTCCAATTCCAGCTCCTCGAAGGCCGCCATGATGGTCTTGCGGTTCGCGCCGAGCTGCTTGGCCAGTTGGCGGGAGCCCGGCAGGGCCGTCCCGGGCGCGAGAACGCCCTTGCGGATGGCCAGGGCGAGGGCGATGGCCACCTTCAGGTAGTACGGTTCCGCTCCCTCCTCGGGGATGGGCAGGTGGAATTCCGCAGGGCGCATGGCGCTCCCATTCTGCCCGGGGGCCAGCCCCAGGGCCTAGGAGGACAGCGCCGGTCCACGGCCACGCCCTCGTGGAGGGGGCGGCGCCCCTCAGCGCAGGTCCCGGATCCGCGTCTCCGTGGCCAGCCAGCCCACGGGCTGGTCGTGCATCGCTTCGGGGACGTGGTCCACCACCTGGGCCTGGAAGCAGGCGCCCATGGTGATGATCGAGTCGCCGAGGCGCTCCAGCACCGCGTCGTAGTAGCCCTTGCCATACCCCACCCGGAAGCCCCGGTCGTCGAAGGCCAGGCCCGGCACCAGGAGCAGCTCCACCGGGGGCGTGAACTGCTGGGTGATCGTGGGCTCCATCAGGCCCCAAAGCCCGGGTTGAAGGGGTTCTGTTCCCCAGGCCAGGCGCGGGGGCGCGGTGCTCACGACCCGCGGGAACCAGAACATCCAGTCCGGATGGCCCTGGATCAGGGGCCGCAGGTCCACCTCGGAGCCGAGGGGCCAGAAGGCGCCCACTTTTCGGATGCGGCGGCTCACGCAGAAGGCCTCGATCCTGGCGCAGAGGGCCACCGAGGTCGCGGTCCGGGTCTCCGCGGGAAGCGCGTCCCGCAAGGTCCAGAGGCGCCTGCGCAGGTCGGATTTGGTTTCCATGGGTGGTGGTTCCCCTTCCATGTGTCGGGCGCTTCCGGCGCGGAACCTCGTGGGCGCAAGAATCACCCGTACCATGATGATGGCGGCCCGCGGGGCCGCCGGGAGATCCTGATGCTGCCACCGATGCCACCCGCCCTGCTGCAGCCCGCCCAGGCCCCCGCGCAAGCCCAGGCGGCGCCTAGGCTGCTGGGGCCGGGCGCGCCCCTCCTCGCCAAGGCGCCACGGATCGCCGTGGTGGGCTTCCGGGTGGCCTTCACGGTGGAACAGGAGATCAAGGCGTCCACAAAGCAGTCCTTCAAGCGGGGCAACGGGGACGGCTACAGCAATGTGACGTTTCACAACATCCTCGTCGCCTCGACCAAAGTCGGGCCCGAGTCCCTGCAGGCCCTGACGGAGCAGCTGCACACCCTCCTCCTCGAACGGCTCAGGGCCTCTGGCAGGGAGGTGCGGGACCTCGGCCCCATGGCTCCGGCGGAGGCCGGGCAAGAGGAAGCCCGGGCCCGGAGCCTCCCCTACACCTTCAAGGTCCTCTCGCCGGCTCCCTTCACCCGGGGCTGGGAGCCGGAGGACCCGCTCTTCGCGGCCCCCCTTCCGGAAGGCCCGGACGACGCGGCGAAGCGGGTCCTCGCGGGGCCGGTGGCCCGGGTGGACAGGGAGGACTGCGCGCTGGTGTCGGTGACGTTGGCCTTCCGCTTCGTGAAAGGCAAGGTCAAGCAGAAGAGCTGGACTTGGCTGGATAACCAGCCCAACAACGAGATCTCGGCCACCCCCGAACTGGCGTTGCTGGCGGAGCGCACGTCGGTGCTCGTGGTGCCGGTCTCGGAAGGGCGCAGCGGGGAGCCCCTCCGCGCCGCCCCGGCGGCGGATGCCGCCTGGCCCCGGCCCGTGCACCGGAATCCGGAGAAGGTCGCGGAGTGGTCCGGCAGGCCCCAGAAGGCGAAGGGCGCCGCCCGGACCCTGATCTTCGGCGGTCTCGACAACCTGCCCGGGGAGGAGACGAAGCGCAGGGGCGTGGGACTGGAGGTCGATCCGGCGGAGCTTTCCGAGGCCTGCCTGAAACTGGCGGGGCCCTTCTTTGACGCGGCCTTCGCAAAGCCCGGGCCGTGAGGTCCGGCCTCAGGCCGGCTGGGCGTCGAGGTCGTAGGTCTGGTACAGATTGTCCCGCTCAAGGGCCTCGAAACCGGCCTCCCGGATGAGGCGCACGAGCTGGGCCCTGCTGAGCATCTGAGGGGTGAGGGCGCCGGCGTCGTGGGCGATCTCCTCCTCGATGATGGTGCCGTCCAGGTCGTTGGCGCCGTAGTTGAGGCCCACCTGGGCCAAGCCCTCGCCGATCATCACCCAGTAGGCCTTGATGTGCGGGATGTTGTCCAGGAGCAAGCGGGCCACGGTGATCTCCCGGAGGTCCGCCATGCCCGTGGTCTCGTGGATGACGTGGGTGCGGCTCAGCTCGTTGTGCTCGTTCTGGTAGGCCAGGGGGATGTAGGCGAGGAAGTGGGCCCTGCCGCCGGCCAGGCTGCGGTCCTGGAGGTCCCGCAGGCGCAGGAGGTGGTCCACCTTGTGCTTCGGCGCCTCGATGTGGCCGTAGAGCATGGTGCAGTTCGTGGGGATGCCCTTCGCGTGGCAGAGCTCCGCGTTGCGCAGCCAGACGTTCGCGTCCTTCTTGCCGATGCAGATCGCCTCCCGGATCTCCGCATCGAAGATCTCCGCGCCGCCCCCCGGGCAGCTCTCCAGGCCCGCCGCCACGCAGCGGTCCAGGAACTCCTCCATGGGAATGCCGCTCACCCGGGCGTAGTAGTCCATCTCCACCATGGTGAACACCTTCAGGTGCAGCCCCGGGAAGCGTTCCTTCACGCGGCGGAAGAGATCCTCGAAGTAGTCGATCTTCAGCTTCGGGTAGTGCCCCGCCACCATATGCAGTTCCTTGACGCCCGCGTTCTCCGGCTTCGCCAGCTCGCCGATGATGTCCTCGGCGGAGAGCACGTAGGCCCGCGGATCCCCGGGCTTGGCCTGGAAGGCGCAGAACTGGCAGTGGGTGTAGCAGATGTTGGTGTAGCTCAGGCGGCGGTTCTGGACGAAGTAGGTCTTCAACCCGTGCTTCTGGAGGCGCACGTGGTGGGCCAGGGCGCCGATGCCGGTGAGGTCGGGGGTTTCGTAGAGGAGGAGGCCGTCCTCGAAGCTGAGGCGCTCGCCCTTCGCCACCTTGTCCGCGATGGGGCGCAGGCGTGCATCGTGGATGTAGGACTGGAGCGGGCGGGACAGGCCGGGCATGAAGAACCTCGAAGCCCCAGTCTATCGGAGCCCGGGCCTCGATTCGCCTCGACAGGGCGGCCGGGGGGCCGATATTGGACTCCGCAATCCCTACCCGGACGCGGAGGCCGCCATGATGCCCAATATCGCGAGATTCCTGCGGGACGACGACTTCTGGTGGATGGCCGCCGCCGTCGTGGCGCTGCTGCTCCTTTTCGCCGCGGCCGTGGACCGGTCGGGCCTCCTGGCCTTCCTCAAGGGTTTCGGCCGCCTCCTCCTCGAAGCGGTGGTGCGTCCCGTGCGCTACCTGGCGGGGGCGGTGCGCGATATCGGCCAGGCCGGCGCCGGCGAACCTTCCGCCGGCGCCGGGGAAGGGCCCTCCGGCTGGCTGGACCTGCTGCTGCGGGTCGCGAGGGGTGCCCTGCTGGTGCTGGTGGCCGTCGGCCTCGACGAGCTGGGCGAGCAGCGTGAGCGACTCCTGCCACCCGAGGTAGC
>JBGAST010000069.1:0-12669 GCA_044229575.1 Holophagaceae bacterium
GAGGCGGCGGCGCGCTTCCCCGGGCGCTGCGTGCACCTGAGCGGCAGCCTCGACCTCCCGGGGGTGCCCTCGGCCCATCCCCTCACCAGCTTCGGGGGCCGGGCGGCCGACTGGAAGGGCACGCCCCTGGCCCTCACCGGCGCGGTGCCCACGGTCCTGGTGCAGGCCTTCGCCGATCTGGGTTTCGAGCCCTTCGAGCTCCCGGCTGAGCTCAAGCCCCTTTACCACGCCTGCGCCGTGCTGACCTCGGGCCACGCGGCCACCCTCTGGCTCGGCGCCGCGAAACTGCTGGCGGACCGGGGCGTCCGCCTGCCGGGACGGGGGCTCATGGCCCTGGCGGAGGCGACCCAGCGCAACGTCGCGCGGCAGGGCCGGGACGGCCGTACGGGCCCCTTCGCCCGGGGCGACGAGGCCACCATCGAACGGGACGCGGCCGCCCTGCCGGAGCCCTGGCGGGAGCTCTTCCTGAAGCTGGGCCGCGCCGATGTCTGACTTCAAGCCCCCGATCCCCCTGCGGTCCGCCACTCCGCAAGCCTGGGCCGAGGTCGCCTGGGGGGATCCGGAGGGCCTGCTTTCGGACCACGCCCACAATGAGAAGAAGGCGGCCCTCACCGCCCTCTCCCTGGTGCACGCCTTCGCGGGCCATCCGCGCATCCCCCTGCTGCTGGCCCGCCTCGCGGAGGAGGAGCTGAACCACTTCCGCCGGGTCCTGGAGGCTCTCGCCGGCTTCGGCTGGACCCTGCGCCGGGACGGCGGCAGCGCCTACGCCAAGGGCCTCCTGGCCCGCGTGGGGGAGGGGGGCTTTGATCCCCTCCTGGACCGGCTCCTGGTATCGACCCTCATCGAGGCCCGGAGCTGCGAGCGCCTGCACCTGCTGGAGCAGGCGGCGCGCGGGCAGGGCCTGGCAGATCCCGAATGGCTCTCATTCCTCTTCGAGCTGGAACGCTGCGAGGCGGGCCATGCCCTCACCTACCTGCGCATCGCCGAGGAGCGCTTCGGCGCGGCGGTCCCGGAGCGCCTGGACGCCTGGCTGGATTGGGAGGCCGAGGTGATCCGGGGGCTGCCCCACCGCAGCGTGGTGCACTGAGCCCCGGGCCGGTTTGGGCTAGGCTAGAGGCATGTCCCAGAACATCGCGCCGGGGAACGACACCCTGATCCCCGTCTTCAGCCCGGAACGCCTCGGCCTCACCGAGGGCACCGACGCCCGCTTCCGGGGCGCCCTGGAGCGCATCGCGGCGGAGGGCGAGCTGAAGGCCAAGCTGCTGCTGGCGGCCCTGGACCATTTCGCCGCCCGGGGCTTCGACGGCGTGCAGGTGAAGGAGGTGGCGGAAGAGGCGGGCGTTTCGAAGCCCACCCTCTACTACCACTTCGGCAGCAAGGAGGGCCTCTTCCGCCAGCTCTGCCTGGTGGCCCTGGCGGTGACGGAGCAGCGCCTGCGGGACATGGTGGCGCCCCACCTCGCTTTGAAGCCCGCCGACGCCGCCGCCGTGCGGGCCTCGGCCCTGGGGCTGTCGGCCTCCTACGTGGACCTCCTCATGGAGCTGCCCCAGTTCACGGGCTTCATCCTCCGGGCCATCGCGGTGCCGGGCCCGGATTCCACCTTCCGGGACCTGATGCCGCTCGTGGAGCGGGCCCTGAGCCCCCTGGGGCTCTACGTGCACCACGTCTTCGGCCTCGATTTCGAGCAGGCCCGCCGGGAGGTCATGGTCTACACCGCCATCTTCGGCGCCCTGCTGGAGGAGCACCTGCGGCGGCCGGACTACGCCATCGACGGCGGCGAGATCGCCTGGGCGGTGGACCGCTGGCTGCGGGGCATCCAGGGGACCTGACGATGGCATTGGAGCGGGGAGGCAGGCGTGGGGGCGTCACGATCCCTGGTGGTTGCGGTGCTGGCGCTCCTGGGCGGGGCCATGGCCGCTGAATCCGCCAAGCAGAAGGCCGCGTCCGGCGCCGCCCCCATCGCCGTGGTGGTCCGGCCCCTGGACCTGGCCCAGCACGAGCTGCAGGTGGAACTCACCCTCCCCGCGGAGGCGGTGAAGGCCGGCGCCGTGGCGGCCATGGCGGCGTGGACGCCGGGCTCCTACCTCATCCGCGACTACGCCCGCTTCGTGGACCGGGTGGAGGCGCAGGCCGAAGGCGGCGCCCCCTACGCGCCGGAGAAGCTGGACAAGCAGCGGTGGCGCCTCGCGCCCTCGAAGACCCCGGTGGCCCTGCGCTACCGGCTCTTCGCCAACGAACTGAGCGTGCGGACGAACCACGCGGACGGCGCCCACGCCTTCCTCACCGGCGCGGCGGCCTTTCCTGTTCTGGAAGGCCAGGCTCAGCGGCCCTACGACGTGCGCTTCGAGGGCTTCCCCAAGGCCTGGACCGTGGCCACGGGCCTGCCCCAGGTCCAGGGCGCCTACCGCGCGGCGGACTTTGACACCCTGGTGGACAGCCCCTTCGAGCTCGGCGAGCTGCGCCTCCGGCGCTGGGAATCCCTCGGGGCGAAGTTCGAGTTCGCCTTCCAGGGCGCCCACAACGGCGACGAGGCCCGCATCGCCGAGGGCGCGCGGAAGATCGTGGAGGAGGCGGGCCGCCTCTTCGGGGGCTTCCCCTTCGAGCGCTACGTCTTCCTCCTCACCTTCAGCCCCAAGGCCGGCGGCGGCCTGGAGCACCGCGCCAGCACCGCCCTCCTGGCGGACCCCTTCATGTTCGACAAGGCCGACGGCTACCACCGTCTCTTCGGCCTCATCTCCCACGAGTTCTTCCACGTCTGGAACGTCAAGCGCATGCGGGATCCGGTCCTCGGCCCCTTCGACTACGGGAAGGAGAGCCACAGCCGCCTGCTCTGGTTCTACGAAGGCTTCACGGACTACATGGACAACCTGCTGGCGATGCGGGCGGGGGTGATGCCCTGGGCTTTCGTCGCCAAGGAATGGGCCCAGCGCTGGACGGAGAACCTCCAGCGCCCCGGCCGCCGGGAGCAGAGCGTCAGCGAGGCCAGCTTCGACGCCTGGATCCGCCACTACAAGCCCAGCGAGTTCGGCACCAACAGCACCGTGGGCTACTACGACAAGGGCTCCCTGGTGGCCCTCATGATGGACGCGAAGATCCGCGCCGGCAGCGGCGGGAAGGCCGGCCTGCCGGAGCTCTTCGCGCGCCTCTGGCGGCGGGTCGGCGACGGTCCCCTCACGGACGCGTTCATCCGCGACGCCTACCGGGAGCTTTCGGGCCAGGACCCGGCGCCCTTCTGGGACGCCTTCGTGGACGGCCGCGCGGAGCTCGATGCCACGGTGGTCCAGCAGGTCGCGGGCCTGAAGTTCGAGGCCAAGGCCCCCTGGGAGCTGCTCTCCCCCGAGGACCAGAAGGATCCCGACGCCGTGCGGCGGGCCAGGGCCTGGACCGGCCTCGTCTTCGCCCCCCGGGGCAACGGCGCCGACGCGCCGGTGGTGCAGAACGTGCTCCCGGAGTCGCCGGCCTTCCGGGCGGGCCTCAGCTACGGCGCCGAGCTCCTCGCCGTGGACGGCTGGCGCACCCCCACCGCCACCGAAGCGCAGCGTCGCCTGGCGGACGCCTTCGGCCGCAGTGCGGAGGTGCTCCTGCAGGAGCGCGGCCGGGTGCGCACGGCGAAGCTGGAGGTGGTGGAGAACCCCACCCGCACCGTCCGCATCGTGCCCGATCCCGCCGCCACGGAGGCCCAGAAGGAGGCCTTCCGCGCCTGGACGGCCCATCCCTTCCCGGCCAGCCCATCCCCCGCGCCGCGGCCCCGGCCGGCCGCCGACCGGCCCGTCCCGGAGGGCGACCACGGACCCTCCGCCCGCGGGCCGAAGTAGGTCCCGTGGATCCGCACCCGGCCACCCCCCGCCCGCGCATCGCCGCCCTCATCGCCGCCCACGACGAGGCGGCCCACGTGGGCGGGGTCATCGTGGGCCTGGCGCCCTACGGCCTCGCCCGCGTCCTGGTGGTGGACGACAACTCCGAGGACGCCACCGCCGAAGTTGCCAAGGCGGCCGGCGCCGGCGTGCTCTCCCTGCGCCGCCCCCAGGGCGGCGGCAAGGGCCAGGCCCTGCGGGCGGGCCTCGCGGCCCTGCGGGACGCGGACGTGGATTTCATCCTCTTCATCGATGGCGACGGCCAGCACGACCCGGCGGACTTCCAGGGCTTCCTCGACTACCTCGAGCTCCATCCCGACGCGGACTTCCTCATCGGCAGCCGCTTCCAGAACCGCGCCATCATCCCCAAGGCCCGCTGGCGCACCAACGCCCTGGGCAGCTGGACCCTCGGCCGCATCGCGGACGTGAAATGGGAGGACAGCCAGTCGGGCTTCCGCCTCATCCGCAAGAAGGTGCTGGACCGCCTGGATCTGAAGGCTACGGGCTTCGCCATCGAGATGGAGATTTCCATGAAGGCCTCCGACTGGAAGCTCCACTGGGCCCACATCCCCATCCAGGCCATCTACCACCCCTGCGGCAAGTCCCACTTCCGGGGGGCCCTGGACACCTGGCTCATCGCGTGGTTCTCGCTGCAGTGCTGATTCTCGACCCCGGGCGGTAGGCTGTAGCTGGCAGGCCCACCCCACGGATCCAGGAACCGGGACACACCGCATGGCCATCAGCGTCTTCGACCTCTTCAAGATCGGCATCGGACCTTCGTCCTCCCACACCGTCGGCCCCATGAAGGCGGCCCGGATGTTCGCCCGGGGGCTGCAGACCGCGGGCACCCTGACCCGGGTCCACACGCTGAAGGCCGAGCTCTACGGTTCCCTCGGCGCCACGGGGCGGGGGCACGGGTCGGACAAGGCGGTGCTGCTGGGGCTGCAGGGGGAGACGCCGGAGGGGGTGCCCATCGAAGCGGTGGAGGCCCTGCTGGCGGCCATCCGCGCGTCCGGGCAGCTGAACCTCATGGGCGAGCATCCCATCGCCTTCAGGGAGGCGGAGAACCTCAAGTTCGAGCGCAAGTCGCTGCCCTTCCATCCCAACGGCCTGCGCTTCACCGCCTGGGACGGGGACGGCGTCGAACTATCCTCCAAGACCTACTTCTCCGTGGGGGGCGGCTTCGTGGTGCCCGATCCGGGCCAGGGCCCCCTGGACACCGGCCTGGAAGCCCCGATGAAGGGCCGGCAGCTGCCCTTCCCCTTCGCCAGTGGCGCCGAGCTGCTGGCCCTGTGCAAGCGCGAGAACCTCAGCATCAGCGCCCTCATGGGGGCCAACGAGGCGGCCATGCACCGGGCGCCGGACGTCGCCGCGGGCCTGCTCGAGATCTGGGCGGTGATGCAGGCCTGCGTGAAGCGGGGCTGCGCCACCGAGGGCATCCTGCCCGGCGGGCTGAAGGTGCCCCGCCGCGCCCCGGACATCTTCCGCCAGCTCCTGGACAAGCCCGAGGCGGGCCTCAGCGATCCCCTCACCGCCATGGACTGGGTGGACCTCTACGCCCTGGCCGTCAACGAGGAGAACGCCGCCGGCGGGCGCGTGGTGACGGCGCCCACCAACGGCGCCGCGGGCATCATCCCCGCGGTGCTGCACTACTACCGGCGCTTCGTCCCCGGGGCCACCGACGAAGGGGTGGTGCGCTTCCTCCTGACCGCCGGGGCCATCGGCGTGCTCTACAAGGAGAACGCCTCCATCAGCGGCGCCGAAGTGGGCTGCCAGGGCGAGGTCGGCAGCGCCTGCTCCATGGCCGCCGGGGCCCTGGCCGAAGTCATGGGCGGCACCCCGGAGCAGGTGGAGAACGCCGCGGAGATCGGCATGGAGCACAACCTCGGCCTCACCTGCGATCCCATCGGCGGCCTGGTGCAGGTGCCCTGCATCGAGCGCAACGCCATGGCCGCCATCAAGGCCATCAACGCCGCCCGTATGGCCCTGCGGGGCAACGGCACCCACTTCGTGAGCCTCGACAACGTCATCAAGACCATGCGGGACACCGGTGCCGACATGAAGGCCAAGTACAAGGAGACCGCCCGGGGCGGTCTCGCCGTGAACGTGCTGGAGGCCCCGGCGGGCCTCCTGGGCGGGACCGGCATCGGCGTGAACCTGCCGGAGTGCTGATGCTCCCCGGCCCCGGCAAGCTGCCCCGCGTCGGCACCACCATCTTCACGGAGATGACCCAGCTCGCCCTGCGGCACGGGGCCGTGAACCTGGGGCAGGGCTTTCCGGACTACGATCCGCCCCGGGAGCTCCAGGAAGCCCTGGCGAAGGCCGTGGCGGACGGCCTCAACCAGTACGCCCCCATGCCGGGCCTGTTGCGGCTGCGGGAGCAGGTGGCGCGCCTCGCCCTCGCGCGCCACGGCGCGGCGGTGGACCCGGATTCTGAGGTCACCATCACGTCGGGAGGAACGGAGGCCCTCTTCGCCGCGATCGCCGCCTTCGTCCAGGCCGGGGACGAGGTGCTCCTCCTGGATCCCTGCTACGACAGCTACGATCCGGCGGTGCGGCTCCAGGGCGGCGTGCCGGTGCACGTGCCCCTTCGTTCCGAGGATTTCTCCGTGGACTGGGACGCGGTGCAGGCCGCCCTCACGCCGCGCACCCGCATGCTGGTGGTGAATACGCCCCACAATCCCGCCGGCACGGTCCTGGCGCAGGCGGACCTCGACGCCCTGGCGGCCCTGCTGCGTGATACGGAGGTCCTGGTGCTCTCCGACGAGGTCTACGAGCACATCGTCTTCGACGGCCGCCCCCCCGGCAGCGTGCTGGGCCACCCGGAACTGCGGGCGCGCGCCCTCGTGGTGGGCTCCTTCGGCAAGACCTACCACTGCACCGGCTGGAAGGTGGGCAGCGCCATCGCCCCCAGGGCCCTCTCCGCCGAGTTCCGGAAGGTGCACCAGTTCCTCATCTTCGCCACTTTCCACGCCGCCCAGGCGGCCTTCGCCGACATGCTGGAATTCCATCCGGAGCACCATGAGGGCCTACCCGCCTTCTACCAGGGCCGCCGCGACCGCTTCCGCGGCCTCCTGGAGGGGTCCCGCTTCCGCCTGCTGCCGGTGGCCGGCGCCTACTTCCAGCTGGCGGACTACTCCGCCCTCAGTGCTGAGGACGACCGCGCCTTCTGCGCCCGGCTCTGCGCGGAGGCCGGCGTGGCCGCGATCCCCCTTTCGCCCTTCTGCGAGGCGGCGACCGGGGCCCGGCGGGTGCGCTTCTGCTTCGCCAAGAGCGACGCCACCCTGGAAGCCGCCGCCGAACGGCTGCGCCGCCTCTAGCAGGCCGGGAACGGGCGGCCCCGGAACATCGGGCTTGACCCGGCTCCTCCGGAGGCCTATTCCATAGGCCACCTCCCATGATCGGCCAGACCCTCTCGCACTACCGGATCCTCGAGAAGCTCGGCGAGGGCGGCATGGGCGTGGTGTACCTGGCCGAGGACCTGAAACTGGGACGCCGGGTGGCGCTGAAGGTGCTGCCCCAGCAGACCACCCGGGCGGAGGAGGCCCGCAGCCGCTTCCTGCAGGAGGCCCGCCACGCCTCGAGCCTGGATCACCCCAACATCTGCCATGTGCACGCCATCGAGGAGACGGTGGAGGGCGGGCTCTTCATCGTCATGGCGCTGTGCGAAGGGAGCAGCCTCCGGACGCTCCTGCAGGCCGGGCCGCTGCCCTGGGAGCGGGCGGCGGGCCTCACGGCCCAGGTCCTGACGGCCCTCGCCCACGCCCACGCCCGGGGCCTCGTGCACCGCGACATCAAGCCCGCCAACATCATGGTCAGCCCCCGGGACGAGGTGAAGGTGGTGGACTTCGGCCTGGCCAAGGCCGCCGGCACCGAAGGCATCACCCGCACCGGCGTCGTGATGGGCACGGCCCAGTACCTGAGTCCCGAGCAGGTGGGCGGCAAGCCCGTGGATCCCCGCAGCGATCTCTGGGCCGTGGGCATGGTGCTCTTCGAAGCGCTCACCGGGCGGCCCGCCTTCCAGGGCGAGGGCATCGAGGCCACCCTGGCCGCCATCCTGCACGGCGAGGCGCCGGCGCCCTCGAGCCTGGCGCCGGGCCTGCCGCCGGCCCTGGACTTCATCGTCGAACGGGCCCTGCAGAAGGATCCCCGGCTCCGCTACCCCAGCGCGGAGCGCTTCCGCCAGGACCTCCTGGACCTGGACGACGATCCCTCCGCCACGCTGCAGGTGGCGTCCCGGCGCGCCCAGTCCGCGACCCTCGCCCTTTCCGGTCCCTCCTCCCGGCGGTGGCGCTGGCCCGCGGCGTTGGCCGGCGGGGCGCTCCTGCTCGGGGCCGGCGCCTTCCTCCAGTTCCGGAGCCGCAAGCCGCTGGCGCTGTCAGAATCGCGGGTGGCCATCGCCGCCTTCGAGGACCGCACCGGGGATCCCTCCCAGGCCCTCCTCGGCCGCCTCGCCGCCGAACGGACCGCCGAGGCCATCGCCCAGACCGGCGCGGCGGAGGCCGCGCCCCAGCCCGCGGCCCTGCCCCTGGGCGATCCGGAATCCGCCGCCGGTTCCCGGGCCCTGCGCTCCCTCGCGGAGCGTTCGGGGGCGGGGCTCGTCATCACCGGCGCCTACCAGCTCGTCGGGGAGGACCTGCAGGTCCAGGCCAGCCTCTACGACGTGAACCTGGGCAAGGTGGTGGCCCTGGTGAAGCCCGAGCGCGCCCCCCGGGCCCAGGCGGACCAGGTGCTGGACGCCGTGGCCCAGCGCCTCGCCAGCGGCGTCGCCGGCCGCATCCTGGACCCCTACCTGGATCCGGAGCGGGTGGCCCTCCCGCCGGCCTATCCGGCCTACCGGGAATGGCTCCTGGGCTGGGAGCTGTACTGGAACTCCCGCCCCGGGGCGGAGGAACACTTCGAGAGGGCCATCCAGCTCGATCCGGAGCTGGCGGTGGCGCGGCTTCCCATCGCGTTCATCCTCCAGGGGCAGGGCGATTTCGACGGGGTGCGGGCCCAGTTCGCCCGGCTGGACCAGTCCCTGAACCGGATGAACCCCCTCGACCGCTGCATGGTCGAGAACGTCCGGGCCCTGATGGAGGGCCGCAACGAAGCCGCCCTGGGCCCCGTCCGGGAGGGCAGCCGCCTGGCCCCCGGGAGCCCCCTGGTGAACCACCAGCACGCCTACACGGCCCTGCTGTCGAACCACTGCGCGGAGGCGGTGGCCGCGGCCACCCGGCCCATCCGCTGGGACAAGCTGGTCAACGCCCGGGTCCCCATCGGTTCCGACATGGGCGCCATCCTGGCCTGGGCCTACCACCTCCAGGGACAGTACGACCAGGAGCTGGAGGCCAGCCGCCGCTTCCTGGCGGTCTATCCCGAGCACGGCAAGCTCAAGGCCCACCGGGCCTGGGCGGCCATCGGCTTGGGCCGGGCGGACGAAGGCGAAAGCCTGGGGCGGGAGCTCCTCACCGGCGATCCCGATTCCGCCCTGCGGGTGGCCCTGGATCTCAGGGTCCACGGGCACCGGGAGGCTTCCGCGCGCCTCGCCCGGGAGATCCAGCAGTCCCTGGAGCGCAAGCTCGCCGCCGGGCAGGGCTCCGAAGCCCTGGAGGTGCTGCGCATGGAAAGCCTCTACCTCGCGGGGCGGGCGGCGGAAACCCTGGCGGCGGGAAAGGAGATCCTGCGCCGGAACCCGGCCAGCCTGGCCGCCCTGGGTCGGCTGGGCATCGTCCACGCGGACCTGGGCCAAGCCGGCGAGGCCCGGGGCGTCATGGAACGGCTGGCGAGGCGGCCCCGCAAGGACCAGCTTGGCCTGGTTTCCCTGCTTCGGGCCCGCATCGCGGCCCGCCTCGGCGACAAGGAGCAGGCCTTCACCCTCCTCCGGGAGGCCACGGAAGAAGGGCAGCCCACCGGCTACCTGCGGCACCTCGATGTCGCCTTCGAAGGCCTGAAGGGGTACGCGCCCTTCGAGGCGTTCCTCCGCCCCAAGCCCTGAGGGCCCCGGGCTCCGCGCTACTTCCAGGTGGCCAGGATGTTGGCCGCGAGGATGAAGGACACCAGGTTGTAGCCCGAATCGATGAGCCAGAGCTGGAGGGGCTTCGAGGAGAAGAGGCCGGTGGCGAAGCTGGTGGCGGCGGTGAAGCCGAACCAGCAGAGGCCGCCCACCAGGCTGACCCGCAGGGGCGTGGGATCGATGAAGTGGTTCAGGACCACGGCGAGGGTCCAGGCGCTCGCGAGGCCGCACAGGAAGGCCAGGACGTACATGGCCGGCACCGGCATCGTGACCGCCGCCTTCAGCTCCTCCTCGCTCTTGCCCTGGAGGGCCATCCACTTCTTGGCGAAGAGGGCCGGGGAGTACCAGAGCCCGCCGAGCAGGAAGATCACGATCCCGCTGGTGAGCACGGCAAGGTAGTTGACCTGGGGCAGTTGCATGGGCTGTCTCCTCGGGGTGGGTTCCCGCAGTGTAGTCCTCTCCGGGCCCCCGTCCCATGGACGCTTCCGGCCCTGAACCGGCCGGCCCGCGGCCCGTATCCGGAAATGTCGCCCCCCTCCCTTGACAACTCCTAATTGGGTAGTACTAATGTCTTAGTAGTTCTGGAGACCCCGTGAGCGAACCGCGTCCCACCGACGGAGAACTGGCGATCCTGAGGGTGCTCTGGCACCGCGGGCCCAGCACGGTGCGGGAGGTCCACGACGTGCTGCGGGAAGCCAAGGACACCGCCTACACCACCGTCCTGAAGATGCTCACCATCATGTCGGAGAAGGGCCTCGTGAGCCGGGACGAAACCGAGCGCAGCCACCGCTACGCCGCCGTCCACGCCGAAGCCCGCATCCAGGGCTCCCTGCTCAAGGACCTGCTGGACCGGGCCTTCGATGGCTCCGCCCTCCAGCTGGTGCAGCGGGCCCTCGACACCCGGGCCGCGGATCCCGGGGAGCTGGACGCCATCGCCGAACTCATCGCCCAGGCGAAGCGCGGCCCGCGGAGGAAGCCATGAGCGGACTGTCCCAGGCGGCCTGGACCGAAGCCCTCGCCCGGGCCCTCCTGCACTTCCTGTGGCAGGGGGCCCTGCTGGGGCTGCTGGCGGCGGGCGCCCTCGCGGCCCTGGGGCGGACCTCCGCCCGGGCCCGCTACTGGACGGCCTACGCCTTCCTGCTGGCCATGGCCGCGGCGCCGGGGATCACCCTCGCCCTGGTGCTGCGGCCGGAGCTGCCCGCCTGGCTGGGCGCCGGCGCCCCCGCGGGAAGTCCGGCGGCGGCCCTGCTGCAGGCCGCCCCCCTCCGGGAGTCCCTGCGGCCCTTCCTGCCCTCGGTGGTGACGGTCTGGAGCTTTGGCGTGCTCCTCGGCCTCGCCCGCATGGCCGGCGGCTTCTGGAAGGTGCGCGGGTACCTGCGGGCCCCCTGGGAGCCCCTGGACGGGTTCTGGCTGTGGCGCCTGCGCCGCCACGCCACCCGCCTCGGGCTGCGGAGCGCCGTGGAGGTGCGCGTGTCGAAGGCCATCAGCCTGCCCATGGCGGCGCGCTTCCTCCGGCCCGTGGTGTGGATGCCGGCGGCCCTCTTCGCTTCCCTGGATCCCCTGCAGGTGGATGCCTTGCTGGCCCACGAGCTGGCCCACGTGGCCCGCCGGGACTGGCTCTTCAACGGGGTCCAGAGCGCCATCGAAGCCCTGCTCTTCTACCATCCCGCGGTGTGGTGGCTCTCCCGGCGGATCCGCCAGGAGCGCGAACACGCCTGCGACGATCTCGCGGTGGCCCTGTGCGGGGACGCCATCGCCGTTGCCGAGGCCCTCGCCGCACTCGAGGGCCTGCGTCCCCCAACCCCGCGCCGCGCTCCGGGCCTCATCCCGTCCCTGGAGCTGGGCGCCCACGGAGGTTCCCTCATGAACCGCATCCGACGATTGCTCCTTCCCGATCCCTCCGGACCTTCGGGCTTCCTGACCCCCCGCGCGGGCCTCGCCGCCCTGCTGGTGGCCGGCTGCGCCGCGGCCCTGCCCGCGGCCCGCGCCCTCTCGGTCCCGAGCCAGGGCGCTGCCCCGAAGGCCTCTTCCCCTCCGCGCCCCGCCGCCCAGCCCGGCGGCCCGGCGCGCCTTTCAGGGGACACATACGTCGTGAACGATGACGATGGCCGCGTCCGCCGCAGCTACAAGACCTGGAAGGACGCCCAAGGCGCGGTCCACGAGCGCTACATGGTGAACGGCGTGGAGCGGCCCCTCGACGATGAGGGCCGGCGATGGCTGGCCCGCAGCCGCGAACAGGCCGCCCGCGCCGAAGCCCAGGCCCGGGAGGCGGAAGCCCACGCGGAGCAGGCCGAGCGCCAGGCCGAGCAGGCGGAGCGCCAGGCCCGGGCCCTGGAACTGCAGGCGCGCGCCCTGGCGATGCGCTCCGACGCCCTGTCGCGGAAAGCCGAAGCCGCCCGTCCCGACGCGGAGCGCCGGGCCAAGGAGGCGGCGCGCATGGCCGAGCAGGCGGTCCGCATGGAGGCCGACGCCCGGCGCCTGGAGGCCGAGGCCGAGAAGCTGAGCCGGGAGATGGCCACCATGCAGGCGGAGGCCGCGGAGAAGGCCCTGGACGCGGTGGAAGCCGCCGCGGACCGCGCCGAGGAGGAATTCCAGGACGCGCGGGACGCCGAGGATGCGCCGGAGGCCCCGACTCCTCAGGCCTATCGCGATGGCGTCGAAGGGGGTGTTCGGGGTGGCGTCGCCGGTGGCGTGGCGCAGGATGACGTAATTCGCCGCCATCTCGTAGCCGTCGCAGTCGATGCCCGAGGTGGTGGCGTGGCAGCGGTCGTAGTGGCCGTCCTCGGTCTCCTCGACTACGCCGTCGGCGGCGGCGACGAT